>NZ_JBIUXR010000045.1:0-1069 GCF_044744085.1 Streptomyces sp. NPDC087428 | reverse complement strand
ACGACCTCGTGCATGGTTGGGGCGAGGGCGTGTTGAGGTTGCGGTCGGCGTTTTGATCATGCGGGTGTGGCGGGCAGTGCGAGTGCCTTCGTGTGAGGGGTGGCTTGTTGGTCGGTCAGGAGTCCGGCGACGGCTCGGATGGTGTCGGGCAGGTTCTCTCGTCGGGTGTGATGCCGGGCGAGGGCCCTCCAGTTCTTGAGGTGGGCGATGCCGTGTTCGACGGGGATTCTGGCCGAGGAGTGGGCGAAGCGGGCGGCCTCGTGGTGTGCCATCAGCCATTGCAGGTGTTCGAGGTGTTTGCCGCGGCGTTTGCGTGGCGGGGTGACGACCTGGCCGTAGGTTTGCGCCGCGAGGCCTTGATAGCCGGCGTCGGCAAGGATCTGCAGGTCAATGGTGTCAGCGAGCAGGTCGACCAGGCCGGCGTCACGGGCTTGGGTGATGTCGGCGATGGATCCGGCCCGGACCTCGCCGCAGAACAGTGGTCGTCCGCGCTGGTCGGTGACGACGAGGGCTTTCATGGCGTTGATGCGGCTCTTGCCGGAGATGAACCGGCTGCGTCCGCCGCGATGTGCGCTTGGGCGACGGACTCGGACCTCGGTGGCGTCCATCAGTGCGGTCTGGCCGGTGGCGCCAAGATGGGCGATCACATCGGCAAGCGTGCGAAGTCGCAGACCACCCTCGATGCGACAGCCGCGGTCGGCCAGTAGAGGCCGGATCTCGCCGACCGCACGGGTGATGGTCGACCGGTCCACCTGGAACCAGCAGGCCAGTACGTCGTGGGTAACGCCGTGCCTCAGGTGAACGAGTGTGGCCAGGAGTCGGTCGACGAAGACCAGCTTGTACTTCGCGCCCGCTCCGACCGCCCGCCGCCGCGGTCGGTCGAGTAGCTCGGCATCCCTGCGGGCCTGCCAGACCGGGCCCAACTCCGCTACCAGATCGGCAATCACAGCCGTTGAAAGGCCCGTGACCCGACGCTCCGACATGATCAACCCACGTGCCTGTATCCCCACCACGAACGGCCTAACGAACCGGCAGGGCCAACGTCACCGCTAACCATGCACGAGCTCGT
>NZ_JBIUXR010000044.1:0-1213 GCF_044744085.1 Streptomyces sp. NPDC087428 | reverse complement strand
GTTCGGTGGTGGTGCGGGGGGCGGTGTAGGTGTGGTTGAGGTCGGGGCGGTGGTGGTTGGGTGTGGGGAGGGCTTTGGTGTCGATTTTGCCGTTGGGGGTGAGGGGGAGTTCGTTGAGTGTGATGTAGGTGGTGGGGATCATGTAGTGGGGGAGTTGGTGTTGGAGGTGGGTGCGGAGTTCGGTGGTGGTGGGGTTGGTTTGGGGGGTGGTGGTGATGTAGGCGGTGAGGCGTTTGTCGCCGGGGGTGTCTTCGCGGAGGGTGACGGTGGTGGTGGTGATGTGGGGGTGGGTGGTGAGGGCGTTTTCGATTTCGCCGAGTTCGATGCGGTAGCCGCGGAGTTTGATTTGGTTGTCGATGCGGCCGATGAATTCGAGGGTGCCGTCGGGGCGCCAGGTGAGGAGGTCGCCGGTGTGGTAGGTGCGGGGGCTGTTGGGGGTGACGTTGGTGTTGGTGTCGGTGGTGTCGGTGGTGTCGGTGGTGTCGGTGGTGTTGGTGGTGGTGTGGAGGGGGTTGGGGGTGAAGCGTTGGGTGGTGAGGGTGGGTTGGTTGTGGTAGTTGCGGGCGAGGCAGGTGCCGCCGAGGAGTGCGTGTCCGGGGATGCCGATGGGTGCGGGTTGGTTGTGGTGGTCGAGGATGTAGGTGGTGGTGTTGGTGATGGGTTGGCCGAGGGTGGTGGTGTGGCCGTTGGGGTCGGGTGTGGTGGTGAGGCTCATGACGTTGGCGACGGAGCCTTCGGTGGCGCCGTATTCGTTGCTGATGGTGGTGTGGGTGGTGGTGGTGTTGAGGAGTTGGGTGGTGAGGGTGGGGGTGAGGTTTTCGCCGCCGGCGACGATGGTGGTGATGTGGTGGGTGGCGTTTTGGGTGGTGAGGTGGGCGGCGAGGATTTCGAGGTGGGAGGGGGTTGCTTTGAGGAAGCTGATTGGGGTGTTGGTGAGGATGAGGTCGATTGCGGCGTCGAATGCGGTCTGGCCGGGTTGTGTGTGGGGGATGACGAGTTGGGTGCCTTGGATGAGGGGGAGGAAGAGGGCGGTGATGGTGAGGTCGAAGGTGATGGAGGAGTAGAGGATGGTGCCGATGCCGTTGGGTTCGGTGGTGGGGTAGTTCTGGTCGCACCAGTGGAGGTAGTTGACGACGCCTCGGTGTTCGAGGGCGACGCCTTTGGGTCTGCCGGTGGAGCCTGAGGTGTAGATGATGTAGGCGAGGTCATCGGG
>NZ_JBIUXR010000043.1:0-1697 GCF_044744085.1 Streptomyces sp. NPDC087428 | reverse complement strand
CACCGCCCCCCGCACCACCACCGAACACCTCATCACCACCATCTGGACAGACATCCTCGGCATCACCACCATCGGCATCCACGACAACTTCTTCGCACTCGGCGGGCACTCACTGCTCGCGACGCAGGTGACGTCCCGGCTGCGGCAGCAGCTCGGCATCGACGTGCCGGTCCGCACCCTCTTCACTTCCCCCACCCCGGCAACTCTGGCCGCCGCCATGCGTGAGCTGGCGACGGCCGATGAGGCGCCGCTCGTACCGGTCGACCGTGCGGACGGTTCGCTGCCGCTGTCCTTCGCCCAGCAGCGTCTCTGGTTCCTCGATCAGCTGACACCTGGAAGTGCCGAGTACCTGGTGCCCTTCGGCCTGCGCGTTCGTGGCGAGTTGAACGCCGGCGCCTTGGGTACGGCGTTCACCGCTCTGGTGGCCCGGCACGAAATCCTGCGGACCCGGTTCGTCACCGATGACTCCGGCCGGCCCTCGCAGATCGTGGAGGCGCCGTGGTCGGTCACCCCGGTGGTGCACGACGTTCGGGCCGTCGCCACACCTGCGGACAGGGAGCGGACCGCGCAGGAGATCATGGGAGCAGAGGCGCGACGCCCATTCGAGCTGGACGGCGGACGGCTGCTGCGCGTGGACCTGGTCCGTGTCGCGGAGGACGACCAGTACCTCTTGGTCACGCTGCATCACATCGTCTCTGACGGCTGGTCCTCCGGCATTCTGGCGCGGGAGCTGCGTGAGCTGTACGCCGCAGCGCTGGCCGAGCGCGAGGTGTCGCTCCCGGAACTTCCGGTGCAGTACGCGGACTTCGCTGTCTGGCAGCGTGACCGACTCACCGGCGAGTTCCTGGACGAGCAGCTGACGTACTGGCGGGAGCGGCTGACCGGCGTGCCGGTGCTGGAACTGCCCACGGACCACGTACGCCCTCCCGAGCGCGAGGGCGCCGCAGGGGACACGGTGCACTTCACGCTGCCGGCCGAGGTGGCGGAGCAGCTGCGATCGACGGCGGGACGGCAGGGCGCGAGCCTGTTCATGACGCTGCTGTCGCTGTTCCAGGTCGTGCTGGCCCGTTACGGCCGCCAGGACGACATCGCGGTGGGCACCCCGATCGCGGGCCGCAACCGCGCGGAGACCGAAGACCTGATCGGCTTCTTCGTCAATACGCTGGTGATGCGGACCGACCTGTCCGGCGACCCCACGTTCGCCGAGCTGATCAACCGGGTCAAGGACACGGCGCTGGGCGCGTACGACCACCAGGACCTGCCGTTCGAACGGCTCGTCGATGAGCTGGCCCCGAACCGCGACCTGTCGCGCAACCCGCTGTTCCAGACCCTGTTCGTGTTCCAGAACACGCCGGACGGGGACACGTGGAGCCTGCCGGGACTCGATGTCGAGCAGGTCGGGGTGGGCGGTCAGGACGCGAAGTTCGACCTTCAGCTGACGGCGGCGGAGTCGGGCGGTGAGGTACTGGCGGCGCTGGAGTATCGGACGGATTTGTTCGATCGGGCGCGGATCGAGCGGATGGCCGGCCATCTCAGCACCCTCGCCGCTTCCGTGGCAGCCACCCCTGACGCCCACCTGTCCGAACTGAACATGCTGACGGCGCGGGAGCGGCAGGAGATCCTGGTCGACTGGAACGGGAAGACCGGCCCCTACCCCGACACCGCGACGATCCACCAGCTCATCGAGAACCGGGTCA
>NZ_JBIUXR010000042.1:0-1704 GCF_044744085.1 Streptomyces sp. NPDC087428 | reverse complement strand
CTTAGGGCTTGCCGGGAATCAAGGTGTTGCTTCCGGTTCTGGTTGTCGTTGTTGTGGTATGCGCATCGCGGACGAAACTCGTGACCAACTCGCCTTGAAGTTCATGGTGTTGTTCCCGCATTTGGACGAGCGGCAGCGGCGGCTGTTGATGGCCGCGGAGGCCCGGATGCTGGGCCATGGCGGCATCCGGGCCGTCGCGCAGGCCGCGGCGATAAGTGAGACAACGGTCCGCAAGGGCGTGTTCGAGCTTGAGGCAGGAGAGGAGCCTCTGGGGCGGGTGCGGCGGCCAGGCGGAGGACGCAAACGGGTCGTAGATCTGGACCCGGGGCTGCGTCCGGCCTTGCTGTCGCTGGTCGAGCCGGACGAGCGTGGGGATCCGATGTCGCCGCTGCGGTGGACAGTGAAGTCGACCCGTACTCTTGCCCGGGAACTGGCTGGGGCAGGGCACAAGGTCAGTGCCGACACCGTCGCTGATCTGCTGCGGGAGGAAGGCTTCAGCCTGCAGTCCAACGTCAAGACCTTGGAGGGCGGCCAGCACTGCGACCGGGATGTCCAGTTCCGTTATCTCAACGAGCAGGTCCGCGATCATCGGGACGCCGGCCAGCCGGTGATCAGCGTGGACACCAAGAAGAAGGAACTCGTCGGAGAGTTCAAGAACAGCGGCCGACAGTGGCGGCCGACAAGTGATCCGGTGAGGGTGGGCGTCCACGACTTCGCCGACCCGCAACTGGGCAAGGCCGTCCCCTATGGGATCTACGACATCGAGGCGAACACCGGCTGGGTCAACGTCGGCACCGATCACGACACCGCCGCGTTCGCGGTCGAGTCGATCCGGCGCTGGTGGCACGGTCAGGGCCAGGACGCCTACCCGCAGGCAGCACGGCTGCTGATCACCGCAGACGCGGGCGGTTCGAACGGCTACCGCACCCGGGCCTGGAAACTCGAACTGGCCCGGCTTGCCTCCGAAACGGGGCTGACCATCACCGTGTGTCATCTGCCGCCCGGCACGTCGAAGTGGAACAAGATCGAGCACCGGCTCTTCTCCCACATCACCATGAACTGGCGCGGTCGCCCGCTGACCAGCCACGAAGTCATCGTGCAGTCCATCGTCGCGACCACCACCCGCACCGGACTGCGTGTGAATGCCGCACTCGACACCAACACCTATCCCACCGGAGTCCGTATCGGTGACGCGGAGATGGCAGCGATGCCGCTGACCCGGCACGCTTTCCATGGCGAATGGAACTATGCCCTGCACCCGCAGTCATGTCCCGTCGTCCCGGCGGCCCGCGCTCCCCAGGCGGCGGCCCCGCAGTGGGACCAGGCCCTGCTGTCGGATCCGGCGCTGACCGGGATGTCCCGTCAACAACTGGACGCCCTCACACAAACTTTGACCCTCGACGGCGATGCCCGGCGCGGCCGCCCGCCCCGCCTCGCCTTCTCCGAGCAGGTCCTGGCCACCGTGCTTCATCTGCGGGTTGCCCTGGCCGCAGAGCCCTTGGCCGTACTGTTCGGCAGCAGCCGCACCGCGATGCACCGCACGCTCCTGAAGAACAGGAAACTATTCGAGACTCACGGCGTCGACATCCCACCTGCAACGACGCCACCCGTCGCCCTTGCAGCCCTCCAAGCCCGGGTCCTCGCCCAAACCGGCGAGCCCCACAACAAGATCAAGACGACGTGTTAATGCTCTGCAGCCCCTTA
>NZ_JBIUXR010000041.1:0-2633 GCF_044744085.1 Streptomyces sp. NPDC087428 | reverse complement strand
ACGAAGGCACTCGCACTGCCCGCCACACCCGCATGATCAAAACGCCGACCGCAACCTCAACACGCCCTCGCCCCAACCATGCACGAGGTCGTAAGAGCTCGTAACACGATCACGATCCGGGCTTCTTGAGGCGTGTCCACGCACGCGCGGGGCGTTGGCGGTGCGCGCCCCGACGACGCGATGTCCTTCGGGGCACGCGGCAGGGGTTCGGGTTCAGGCGTTGTAGCCGCCGTGGGCGTCCAGCACCGCGCCCGTGACGTACGACGCGGCGGGGCTCGCCAGGAAGGCGATCGCCGCGGCGATTTCGGCGGGGTGCCCCATGCGTTGCAGGGACAGCGAGCTGAGCAGGGCCTTGAGGGTGTCGGGGTCCGGCGGTTGCATGCCGCTGTCCATCAGCCCGGCTTCCACGACGTTGGCCGTGATGTCGCGGGGCCCGAGGTCCCGTGCGACCCCCATGGTGTACCTCTCGATGCCTGACTTGGTCGCCGAGTAGTCGGCAACGCCCGGGACGCCGACCCGGGAGCCCAGTCCGGAACTCACCGTGATGATGCGGCCGCCCGTGCGCAGCACTCGGGAGGCGGCCCGGATGACGGCGATCACGCCGAGGTAGTTGGTGGCGTGCATCCGGTCCAGTGCGGCGGTGTCGGCGTCCGGGTCGTCCACCGTGCGGCCCTGCTCCACCGAGATCGCCGCGTTGTTGACGAGGATGTCCAGACCGCCGAAATGCGCGACCACGTCGTCGATCAGCGTCGGCGCCCGGCTCGTGTCTGCCTGGTCGGACTTGAAGGCGACGGCCTTGGCTCCCTTGCCGTGCACCTCGTCGACGACGGCCTGCGCCTGCTTCTCGGAGCTGACGTAGGTGAAGGCGACGTCGGCGCCCTGCTCGGCCAGCAGCCGTACGGTCGCGGCTCCCAGTCCGCGCGATCCCCCGGTGACCAGGGCGACCTTGCCCGTGAGTGGCTTGCTCATTCTTCTCACCTCGTTGATTGGTCCCTTCCGGCAGTCGCAACGTTAATTGTTACGACAGCTCGTTGCAACCTTCACTGTTACGACTTCCGTATCATGAAGCGTTGTGACCGAGAGGAGGAGCCCATGAGCGCAAACAGCAGACTGACCATCGCCGCCCACGCGCTGACCTGGATCGGTCTCTACCAGCGCCAGGGCCATGAGGTAGCCACCTCCGAGCAGATCGCGACCAGCGCGAACACCAACCCCGTGGTGATCAGACGGCTGCTCGGCGAGCTGCGCAGGGCCGGGCTCGTGGAGTCCCGGCGGGGCGTAGGCGCGGGCTGGTCGCTGGCACGCGAGCTGAAGTCGATGACCCTGCTCGACGTGTACGAGGCAGTGGAACCCGGCCCGCTGTTCGCAATGCACCGCACCACCCCGGACCAGGGATGCGTGGTGGGTCACGGCATCCAGCCGGCAATGCAGAGCATCTACGAGGGCATCGATGAGACCCTGAGACACGAGCTGTCCCGCGTCACGCTCGAGAACGTACTCCAGGACGTACTCGCGGCACCTCGCTAGCCTCCCCGTTACGCCCCGACATCACCAAGATCCCCATCTAAGCCCAGGCCAGCGAACAGCCTGGCAACCAGTCACGCCGAAGACCGTTGCAGTATCAGACCGTTTCCTACGAGCTCGTAACTTGATCTTGTTGCAGTGCCCTGGTCCGGCGTGACCGATGTGGCGATTCCGCCGTTCGGGAGGATGCGAGCACCCGGCCATGGATCGTGGACGACGACTTGTGGGAGCTGATCGAGCCGCTACTGCCGTCCTGGCCGGAGAAGTCGCCGGGCCCACGGCCGGTGGCGGACCGGCTGTGTCTGCAGGGCATCCTGTACGTCCTGCACAACGACATAGCCTGGCAACTCCTAGCGCTGGAACTGGGGTTCGGTTCGGGGCAGACCTGTTGGCGGCGCCTGGAGCGGTGGCAGCAGGCCGGGGTCTTCGACCAACTGCACCGCATCCTGCTCGCCGAGCTGAACGCGGCCGGCGAACTCGACTGGTCCCACGCATGCGTGGACGGCTCCCACATCCGCGCGAAAAAGGGGGCGCCGACACTGGTCCGTCGCCGGTCGACCGACGGAAGACGGGCAGCAAGCACCACCTGATCCGCGACGGACGCGGCACCCCGCTCAAGGTCATCACCACCGCGGCCAACGTCAACGACGTCACCCAGACCCTCGCCCTGGTCGACGGCATCCCGCCCGTGGCCGAACGGCGCGGGCGCCCGCGCCGTCGCCCCGACTCGCTCCTCGGTGACAAGGGCTACGACTCCAACCCCGACCGCCGAGAGCTGTGCAAGCGGCGGATCTTGCCGGTCATCTCCCGCAAGGGCGTCCCAAGCATCAAGGGCTTGGGCAAGCTCCGCTACGTCGTCGAGCAGACCTTCGCCTCGCTCCACCAGTCCAAACGCCTTGCCGTCCGTTGGGAACGCCGAACCGAACTCCACGAAGCCTTCGTCTCGTTGGCCTGGAGCCTCATCTGCTGGAGACGCCTCAAGAAGGCCCGCCCATGATCGTGTTACGAGCTCTAACGACCTCGTGCATGGTTGGGGCGAGGGCGTGTTGAGGTTGCGGTCGGCGTTTTGATCATGCGGGTGTGGCGGGCAGTGCGAGTGCCTTCGTGTG
>NZ_JBIUXR010000040.1:0-2939 GCF_044744085.1 Streptomyces sp. NPDC087428 | reverse complement strand
GCCGCAGCCACCTCCGGACGCCCCTTACGCACCAACGAAACGAACAGCGCCGACTCCACATCCACCGACTGCTGCGCCATCCCACTCAGCACACCGTCCGGACCCAGCTCGATGTAGGACGTGACGCCCTGGTCCGCCAAGAAGCGGACCGCGTCCGCGAACCGCACAGCCTCCCGCACATGCCGCACCCAGTAAGCCGGCGTCGCGACCTCCTGCGACACCTCGCCCGTCACGTTCGACACCACCGGAATGGACGGGGCGGTGAACGACAGTCCGGCCACCACCGCGCCGAACTCCGCCAACATCGGCTCCATCAAAGGCGAATGGAAGGCGTGAGAGACGCGCAGCGTACTCGTCCGGCGCCCCTGCTCCTCGAACGTCACAACCAGCCCGCGAACCGCCGCCTCCGTACCCGAGACGACCACCGCACGCGGCCCGTTCACCGCAGCCAGCGCGACCTCTTCGTTCAGCAGCGGAAGCACCTCGGCCTCCGTCGCCTCCACCGCCACCATCGACCCACCAGCCGGCAACGCCTGCATCAACCGACCACGCGCCACAACGAGGTCGGCCGCGTCCGCCAGTGACAGCACACCCGAGACGTGTGCCGCCGCGATCTCACCGACCGAATGACCCACCAGGAAGTCCGGACGCACACCCCACGACTCCACCAGGCGGAACAACGCCGTCTCCACCGCGAACAGCCCGGCCTGGGCGAACATCGTCCCGTTCAACAGGTCAACGTCCTCGCCCCACACCACCTCACGCAGCGAACGCCCCAGCCGAGCATCCAGCTCCACCAGCACCGCGTCAAAGACCTCCGCGAACACCGGGAACGCGCCGTACAACTCCCGGCCCATCCCCAGCCGTTGCGCACCCTGACCCGTGAACAGGAACGCCGTAGCACCAGCCGGACGCACCGACCCGCTCACGACCGAAGCCGACACCTCGCCCTCAGCCAGCGCCGTCAGGCCCCGTACCAGCTCCTCACGGTCCGACGCCGCCACCACCGCACGATGCTCCAGCACCGCACGCGACACCACCGACGAAAAACCCACATCCAGCAATGAGACGGAAGCGTCCATACG
Source organism: Streptomyces sp. NPDC087428 (assembly GCF_044744085.1). Classification (NCBI taxonomy): domain Bacteria; kingdom Bacillati; phylum Actinomycetota; class Actinomycetes; order Kitasatosporales; family Streptomycetaceae; genus Streptomyces; species Streptomyces sp. NPDC087428. The sequence goes on along the minus strand of NZ_JBIUXR010000040.1, from coordinate 1,854 downwards.
ATCCAGCAGCTTCGCGGCCTGTCCCGACAGCCCCGCCTCACTCCGCGCCGACAACACCACCGGCACCACCGGCACCTCGACCGAGGAAGCTGTCGCCGGAGCATCCGCCGCCGGAGCCTGCTCGACGATCACGTGTGCGTTCGTCCCGCTCAGACCGAACGACGACACACCCACCCGACGCGGACGATCCCGCTCCGGCCACACCCGCGACTCCGTCAACAACTCCACCGCACCCGCAGCCCAGTCCACCTGCGGCGTCGGCACATCCACATGCAACGTCCTCGGCAGCACACCATGCCGGATCGCCTGCACGGCCTTGATCACACCGCCGACACCGGCAGCCGCCTGCGCGTGGCCCAGGTTCGACTTCAACGAACCCAGCCACAGGGGATCGTCCTCCGGACGCCCCTGCCCATACGTAGCGAGCAACGCCTGCGCCTCGATCGGATCACCCAGCCGGGTCCCCGTACCGTGCGCCTCCACCAGATCGACATCGGCGGACGACAGCCCGGCGTTCTCCAGTGCCGCGCGGATCACTCGCTGCTGCGACGGACCGTTCGGAGCCGTCAGCCCGTTACTCGCACCGTCCTGATTGACGGCGCTGCCCCGCACCACCGCCAGCACGTCGTGCCCCAGCCGCCGGGCGTCCGAGAGACGCTCGACCAGCAGAACACCGACACCCTCGGACCACGCGGCACCGTCCGCGGCACCCGCGAACGACTTGCACCGACCGTCCTTGGCCAGCCCACGCTGCCGGCTGAACTCGACGAACATGTCCGGAGTGGACATCACGGCCACGCCGCCTGCCAGCGCCATCGAGCACTCACCCGAACGCAGCGCCTGGGCTGCCAGGTGCAAGGCCACCAGCGACGACGAACAGGCCGTGTCGATCGTGAGGGACGGCCCCTCAAGGCCCAGCGTGTAGGAGATGCGGCCGGACACCAGGCTGCCGCCCGTGGTCGCGGCGGCCTCCGTTCCCTGGCCGTAGTCGTGGTACATCAGGCCGGCGAAGACTCCCGTCCTGGTGCCCTTCAGGGAGCGGGGATCGATGGCCGCACGTTCGAGGGCTTCCCACGACGCCTCCAGCAGCAGGCGCTGCTGCGGGTCCATGATCAGGGCCTCGTTCGGGCTGATGCCGAAGAACGCCGGGTCGAAGTCTCCCGCGTCGTAGAGGAACCCGCCCTCGTTCGCGTAGGTCTTGCCCGGCACTCCCGGCTCGGGGTCGTACACGCCCTCGATGTCCCAGCCCCGGTCGAGCGGGAACCCCGACACCGCGTCGCGGCCGGCGTCGACCAGATCCCACAGGTCCTCGGGCGAGGTCACGCCGCCCGGGTAGCGGCAGGCCATGCCCACGATGACGATCGGCTCGTCGTCCAGGTCGCGCACGGCGGGGCTGCTGCTCGGCCGTTCCGCCTCCCGCATCCCGCTTCCGTCGAGTTCGCCGTCGATGTACCCGGCCACGGCTTGTGAGGTCGGATAGTCGAAGACCAGCGTGGCGGGGAGCCGGAGCCCGGTCGTCAGGTTCAGTACGTTGCGGAGTTCCACCGCGCTGAGCGAGTCGAAGCCGAGCTCCTGGAAGGGCCGGTCCGCCTCGATCGCCTGGGCCGACGCGTGGCCCAGCACCTTGGCCACGCGGTCACGGACCATCTCCAGCACCTTGCGTGCTCGTTCGTCGGCGTCGAGACCGGCCAGGCTGCGCGCCAGCTCCTGTCCGTCTCCGGCCCCGGCACCGGCCACCGCGCGTACGGCGGGTCGCCTGGTGGTGGGGACGAGGTCGCGCAGGAGTGCGGGGATGGTGTCGGTACGGGTACGGAGTGCAGTGACATCGATCGGGAGGGGAACCAGGGCGGCCCG
>NZ_JBIUXR010000039.1:0-2999 GCF_044744085.1 Streptomyces sp. NPDC087428 | reverse complement strand
CCCCCACCACCCACCCCAAACATCACCTCACGCAACGACCCACCCAACAACGGATCCAACACACCACACACCTCGTCCAACACCCGCCCGAACACAGGAAACCCCACCGCCAACTCACGACCCATCCCCACCCACTGCGAACCCTGACCCGAAAACACCAACCCCACACCACCACCCACCCCCGAAGAGGTGGCGAAGCGGGAGGGATCGGCGGCCAGTTCGCTCAGGGCGGCCTCCAGTTCGCCGCGGTCGGCGCCGGTGACAGCGGCCCGGTGGTCGTGCAGGGTGCGTGTGCCGGTCAGTGACCGGCCGATGTCCGCGGCGGTCGGCCCGGGGTGCTCGGCCAGGTGCGCGAGCAGTCGCTCGGCCTGGGCGGCGAGTGCCTGCTCGCCACGGGCGGAGACGAGCCAGGGGACGGCGGGGAGCGCGGTGGTGGGCGGTTCCTCCGTGGCGGGCTGGTCCTCCGGCGCCGCTTCGAGGATGACGTGGGCGTTGGTGCCGCTGACGCCGAACGCGGAGACGGCGGCCCGGCGCGGCCGGCCCGTGGACGGCCACTCCCGTGCCTCCGTCAGCAGCTCGACGGACCCGCTCGACCAGTCGACCATCGGCGTCGGCTCGTCCACATGCAACGTCCTCGGCACCACCCCGTGCCGCATCGCCTCCACCATCTTGATCACACCACCCACACCCGCGGCGGCGACGGTGTGGCCGATGTTGGACTTCAACGAACCGAGCAGGACGGGCTGTTCGCGGTCCTGTCCGTACGTGGCGAGCAGTGCCTGCGCCTCGATCGGATCACCCAGGCGGGTGCCCGTGCCGTGCGCCTCCACCACATCCACCTCGTCCGGCGACAGGCGCGCGGCTGCCAGCGCCTCACGCACCACCCGCTCCTGCGACGGACCGTGCGGAGCCGTCAGACCATTGCTCGCACCGTCCTGATTCACCGCACTCCCCCGCACCACCGCCAAAACCCGATGCCCGTTACGCCGCGCATCCGACAACCGCTCCACCACGAGCACACCCGCCCCCTCCGACCAGGACGTGCCGTCGGCGGCGGCGGCGAAGGACTTGATACGGCCGTCGGGCGCGAGGCCGCGCTGGCGGCTGAAGTCGACGAAGCCTCCCGGCGTGGCCGTGACCGTGGCACCGCCGGCCAGGGCGAGAACGGATTCCCCCCGGCGTACCGAGGCGACGGCCAGGTGCAGAGCGACCAGGGAGGACGAGCAGGCGGTGTCCACGGAGAGCGCGGGGCCTTCGAGGCCGAGGGTGTAGGCGATCCGGCCGGAGGCGACGCTGCTCAGCTTGCCGGTCATCAGGTAGCCCTCGAGCTCCGCGGGGCCCTCGAGACCGAGATAGCTCTGTTCGGTGATGCCCGCGAACACTCCGGTGCGAGAACCCCGAAGGGTGGCGGGGTCGATGCCCGCGTCCTCCAGCGCCTCCCAGGCCGTCTCCAGGAGAACCCGCTGCTGCGGGTCCATGGCCAGCGCCTCGCGCGGCGAGATGCCGAAGAAGTCGGCGTCGAACAGGGCCGCGCCGTCCAGGAATCCGGCTTCGCGGGTGTAGGAGGTGCCCGCTTCGTCGGCGTCGGGGCTGTAGAGGGCGTCCAGGTCCCAGCCGCGGTCGGCGGGGAACGGGCCGATCGCGTCCCGGCCGTCGGCGACCAGGCGCCACAGGTCACCGGGCGAGGTGACCCCGCCCGGGAACCGGCAGGCCATACCGACGATCGCGACGGGTTCGGCGTCGGCCGACTCCAGTTCGGTGATCCGCTCGCGTGCCTTCTGAAGGTCCGCGGTGACCCACTTCAGGTACTCGACGAGCTTCTGTTCCCGCTTCCCCTCCTTGCTCTCCTCCCGGGGCGGGTCGGAGGGGGTTGCCTTCCGGTCGGCGGTCGTGGCGGGCGGCTTGGCAGCAGACATGCGTAATCAGCCTCTCGTGGGTTCCGGGGCAGGACACGGGGAGGGGCCGGCCCCCATGCAGGGCGGCCCCGCGCCGCGTCAGTCGGCCACGCGGCCGAGCTGGGAGTCGATGAAGTCGAAGATCTCGTCGGTGGACGAGGCCGCGATCAGGTCGCGCACCTCGGCGCCGTCCGGAGCAGCGGTGCTGTACGCCTCGCCCGGGTCGGACAGCAGGTCCAGCAGCCCGTGCAGCCGGGTCGCGGCCTCGGACCGGAACGCGTCGCCGTCGGGCAACGCGCCGATCGAGGCCTCCACCTGGGCCAGTCCGGCCCGGAGGGCGGCGGACGGATCGGCGGGCGCAGCCGACTTCTCGATCTCGGCGGTGGCGACGGACAGCACGTGGCCGGCGAGGGCCGCCGGGCTCGGGTGGTCGAAGACGACGGTGACGGGCAGGCTCAGGCCGGTGGACCTGGCGAGCCGGTTGCGCAGCTCAACCCCGGTCAGCGAGTCGAGACCGAGCTCCTGGAACGGCTTGTCGGACGCGATGCCCGACGGGTCCGGATGCCTGAGGACGGCCGCGACCAGGGCGGTCACGGTCTCCAGCACATACGGCGCGCGCTGGGCCCCCGTCAGATCGGCGAGCCGTGCGGGCAGGGCGAGGGCCGCCTCGGGAACGTCGGGTTCCCGCTCCCGCGGTGCGGTCGGCGCAGGGCCGGACGTCCCGTTGACGGAGTGGGCGGGGTCGAGCCAGTAGCTCCGGTACTGGAAGGGGTACGCGGGCAGCGGCACGCGGCGCGCCCCGGACCCGGCGAAGAACGCCTCCCAGTCCACGTGCACGCCACGGCTGTGCAGTTCGCCCAGTGCCCGGACCACGGACTCCGGTTCGGAGTGTCCGGGACGCACCGAGACGAGGGCGGCGGTGGTGGTGTCCTGGTCGGGCACGGACTGGGCCGCGAGGGCGGCGAGCGTACCGCCCGGCCCGATTTCGAGGAAGGTGCGGACCCCCTGCTCATGCATCGTGGCCACCGCATCGCCGTACCGCACCGGCTCACGGACCTGACGCACCCAGTACTCCGGAACACGCAGGTCATCCCCCACCGCCAC
>NZ_JBIUXR010000038.1:0-3119 GCF_044744085.1 Streptomyces sp. NPDC087428 | reverse complement strand
CAACGGCAAAATCGACACCAAAGCCCTCCCCACACCCAACCACCACCGCCCCGACCTCAACCACACCTACACCGCCCCCCGCACCACCACCGAACGCACCCTCGCATCAGTCTGGGGCGACATCCTCGGCATCACCACCATCGGCATCCACGACAACTTCTTCGAGCTGGGTGGCGACTCGATCATCAGCATCCAGATGATCGCCAGGGCGAAGAAGTTCGGTCTGCACCTCACCCCGCGCACGATCTTCAAGCATCAGACGATCGCCGAGATCGCGGTCCACGCCGGCGCGACCACGCTCGTCGACGCGGAGCAGGGTCGGGTGGTGGGTGACGTACCCCTGACTCCGATCCAGCACTGGTTCTTCGAGAAGGAACTGCCGGCGTTCGACCACTTCAACCAGGCTGAGCTGCTGGCCACCGACGCCTTGGACCCTGACGTCCTCAGGTCGGCGCTGGCCGACCTGATCGAGCACCACGACGCCTTGCGCCTGCGGTGCGAGAGCGGTGAGAACGGCTGGCGCCAGTATCTGGACGAGTCGGCGGACACCGACATCCTCGACGTCCACGACCTGTCCGACGTCACCGACGAGGCCTTGAACTCGGTGTCGCTCGGAATCGCGGAAGGGACGCAGCAGAGCCTCGACCTGGCGAAGGGGCCGTTGATGCGGTGTGCCCTGCTGGAGCTGGGGGCGGAACGGGGGCAGCGGTTGCTCATCGCCGTACACCACCTGGCGGTCGACGGGGTCTCCTGGCGGATCCTCCTGGAGGACCTGGGGAGTTGCTACGAGCAGCGCGCCGCCGGCCGGGCGCCACGACTCCCCGCGAAGACGACGTCTTTCCGGGCCTGGGCGGAACGGCTGCGCGAATTCGCGACCTCGGGCGCGGCAGGCGCCGAGTTCGCGTACTGGGCGAAGGAGAAGCCCGATGGGCGGGTTCCGCGTGACCGGGACGGTCGTAACGAACTGGGCTCGGCGTCCACCGCCGCGGTGGCCCTCACCGCCGAGGAGACACGCGCCCTGCTGCGGGACGTGCCACGCGTCTTCAACACGCGGATCAACGACGCACTCCTCACCGCTCTCGCCCATGCGCTGCGGGACTGGACGGGGGACGACGAGACCCTGATCGGTCTGGAGGGGCACGGCCGGGAGGATCTCTTCCCCGACGTCGACCTTTCGCGGACCGTCGGGTGGTTCACGTCCGTGTTCCCCGTCGCGCTGCGGCTGGCGCCCGGCTCCGAGCCGCTCGATTCGCTCGACTCCGTCAAGGAGCAGCTGGGCCGGATACCGAACAACGGCGTCGGCTACGGCGCCCTGCGCTACCTCGGAGCCCCCGAAGTGACGTCCGCCCTGGGTCGGCAGCCAGTTCCTGAGGTCAACTTCAACTACCTGGGGCAGTTCAGCCGGGACCTCCCGGGCATCGGTCGGTACGCCGCGGCGAACGAGCCCAAGGGGCACTCGATCAGTCCTGACGGCATGCGCTGGAACGTCCTCGACGTGACCGCGGCCGTCGAGGGGGACACGTTCGGGGTGTACATCAATTACTCGGCGGCGCTGCACGACCAGCACACCGTCGAGCGGCTGGCCGACGGAATGATCAACCACCTGCGCGGGCTGATCGCCGGCAGTGCCGAAGGCGCCGCCGACTCACGCCGGACCGCCCCCGGCATCCCCCTCACCGACGTCGGTGACACCGACATGGCCGCGATCCTGAAGAGGTTCTCGATATGAGCACGCACAACGTGGAAGACGTCTACGGGCTCTCGCCCCTGCAGTTCGGGATGCTGTTCCACTCGCTGGAGGACACGTCCGACACCCGCCCGTACATGGTCCAGATGACGGAAGAGGTCGAAGGCGACTTCGACGACGCGCTCTTCGGACAGGCGTGGCAGCAGCTCGTCGACCGACACTCGATTCTGCGGAGCGCGTTCGTGTGGGAGGGCGTGTCGGAGCCGGTACAGGTGGTGCAGCGCGAGGCCCCCGTGCCCTTCGAGGTGCGGGACCTGCGTGGCCTGCCCGAACAGCAGGAGCGGCTGGACGCCTTCCTGGCGGAGGACTGGGAGCGCGGGTTCGACCTCTCCCGGGCCCCGCTGGTGCGGGTGACTGTGCTGCGGGCGGCGGAGGAACGGCGGTTCGTGGTCTGGTCGTTCCACCACATCCTGCTGGACGGATGGAGCGTGCAGATCCTCCAGAAGGAGCTGTTCGCCCTCTACCGCAGTCTCCTCGACGGCAGGTCTGCTGCTCTGCCGCCGACCGTTCCGTACCGCCGCTACATCGAATGGCTCAACGCCCAACAGGGCGACGCCTCGGCGGACTTCTGGACGAAGTATCTGGCAGGGGTATCCGAGCCGACCAATCTGCACGTGGACCGGGACACCGGGGACACCGGCGTCGGGGAGTTCGAGGTGCACGCCCCCTCCGACCTGTTCGCGCAGGCCCGCGACTACGCCAGGTCGCAGCGGATCACGATGAACACCCTGGTGCAGGGGTTGTGGTCGATCCTGCTCTCCCGGTACAGCCGCCGTGACGAGGTGCTGTTCGGCTCGACCATCTCGGGCCGCTCGATCGCGCTGCCCGGCGTGGACTCGATGATGGGCCTGTTCATCAACACGCTACCGGTGCGAGGCCGGCTCACCGGTGAACTCGGGGTCGCGGACTGGCTGCGGGATCTCCAGGACGAGCAGTTGGAGATGCGGCAGTGGGAGTACTGCCACCTCGTCGACGTACAGAAGCACAGCAGCATCCCCCGGGGAGAGCCGCTGTTCCGGTCCATCCTGGTCTTCGAGAACTACCCGGTGGTGCAGAAGCCGTCGGACTTCCCCGAGGGACTGACCCGGCGCCTGGTCAACTGCGTGGAGCGCACGGGCTACCCGCTCACCTTGGTCGCGTCGGCGGGCCGTGCGATGGAGTTCCGGTTCGTGTACGACCGGAGCAGGTTCGACGCGGCGACGATCGAGCGGATGGCCGGCCACCTGCGGACCCTGCTGGAGTCCGTCGTAGCGGCTCCCGGAGCACGCATCGCTGAGCTGAACATGCTGACGGTGCGGGAGCGGCAGGAGATCCTGGTCGACTGGAACGGGAAGACCGGCCCCTACCCCGACACCGCGACGATCCACCAGCT
>NZ_JBIUXR010000037.1:2103-4994 GCF_044744085.1 Streptomyces sp. NPDC087428 | reverse complement strand
AACACAGTGGACGCGAGCAACTGAGGACAAGCCCTCGGCCTATTAGTACCAGTCAGCTCCACCCGTTACCGGGCTTCCACATCTGGCCTATCAACCCAGTCGTCTACTGGGAGCCTTAACCCCTCAAGAGGGTGGGAATACTCATCTCGAAGCAGGCTTCCCGCTTAGATGCTTTCAGCGGTTATCCTTTCCGAACGTAGCCAACCAGCCATGCCCTTGGCAGGACAACTGGCACACCAGAGGTTCGTCCGTCCCGGTCCTCTCGTACTAGGGACAGCCCTTCTCAATATTCCTACGCGCACAGCGGATAGGGACCGAACTGTCTCACGACGTTCTAAACCCAGCTCGCGTACCGCTTTAATGGGCGAACAGCCCAACCCTTGGGACCGACTCCAGCCCCAGGATGCGACGAGCCGACATCGAGGTGCCAAACCATCCCGTCGATATGGACTCTTGGGGAAGATCAGCCTGTTATCCCCGGGGTACCTTTTATCCGTTGAGCGACAGCGCTTCCACAAGCCACTGCCGGATCACTAGTCCCGACTTTCGTCCCTGCTCGACCCGTCGGTCTCACAGTCAAGCTCCCTTGTGCACTTACACTCAACACCTGATTGCCAACCAGGCTGAGGGAACCTTTGGGCGCCTCCGTTACTCTTTAGGAGGCAACCGCCCCAGTTAAACTACCCATCAGACACTGTCCCTGATCCGGATCACGGACCCAGGTTAGACATCCAGCACGACCAGAGTGGTATTTCAACGACGACTCCACAACCACTGGCGTGGCCGCTTCAAAGTCTCCCACCTATCCTACACAAGCCGAACCGAACACCAATATCAAACTATAGTAAAGGTCCCGGGGTCTTTCCGTCCTGCTGCGCGAAACGAGCATCTTTACTCGTAGTGCAATTTCACCGGGCCTATGGTTGAGACAGTCGAGAAGTCGTTACGCCATTCGTGCAGGTCGGAACTTACCCGACAAGGAATTTCGCTACCTTAGGATGGTTATAGTTACCACCGCCGTTTACTGGCGCTTAAGTTCTCAGCTTCGCCGACCCGAAAGTCAGCTAACCGGTCCCCTTAACGTTCCAGCACCGGGCAGGCGTCAGTCCGTATACATCGCCTTACGGCTTCGCACGGACCTGTGTTTTTAGTAAACAGTCGCTTCTCGCTGGTCTCTGCGGCCACCCCCAGCTCACCGAGTAAATCGGATCACCAGTGATGGCCCCCCTTCTCCCGAAGTTACGGGGGCATTTTGCCGAGTTCCTTAACCATAGTTCACCCGAACGCCTCGGTATTCTCTACCTGACCACCTGAGTCGGTTTAGGGTACGGGCCGCCATGAAACTCGCTAGAGGCTTTTCTCGACAGCATAGGATCATCCACTTCACCACAATCGGCTCGGCATCAGGTCTCAGCCTTAATGTGTGACGGATTTACCTACCACACGGCCTACACCCTTACCCCGGGACTACCACCGCCCGGGCTGGACTACCTTCCTGCGTCACCCCATCGCTTACCTAATACAAGTCTGGTTCATCGGCTCCACCACTACCCTCAACTCCGAAGAGATCGGGCCGGCTTCACGGACTTAGCATCGCCTGATTCAGTATTGGGCGTTTCAAAGCGGGTACCGGAATATCAACCGGTTGTCCATCGACTACGCCTGTCGGCCTCGCCTTAGGTCCCGACTTACCCTGGGCAGATCAGCTTGACCCAGGAACCCTTAGTCAATCGGCGCACACGTTTCTCACGTGTGTATCGCTACTCATGCCTGCATTCTCACTCGTGAACCGTCCACAACTCGCTTCCGCGGCTGCTTCACCCGGCACACGACGCTCCCCTACCCATCCACACGGGCGTTGGCCCTATATGTGTGAATGACACGACTTCGGCGGTACGCTTGAGCCCCGCTACATTGTCGGCGCGGAATCACTTGACCAGTGAGCTATTACGCACTCTTTCAAGGGTGGCTGCTTCTAAGCCAACCTCCTGGTTGTCTCTGCGACTCCACATCCTTTCCCACTTAGCGTACGCTTAGGGGCCTTAGTCGATGCTCTGGGCTGTTTCCCTCTCGACCATGGAGCTTATCCCCCACAGTCTCACTGCCGTGCTCTCACTTACCGGCATTCGGAGTTTGGCTAAGGTCAGTAACCCGGTAGGGCCCATCGCCTATCCAGTGCTCTACCTCCGGCAAGAAACACACGACGCTGCACCTAAATGCATTTCGGGGAGAACCAGCTATCACGGAGTTTGATTGGCCTTTCACCCCTAACCACAGGTCATCCCCCAGGTTTTCAACCCTGGTGGGTTCGGTCCTCCACGAAGTCTTACCTCCGCTTCAACCTGCCCATGGCTAGATCACTCCGCTTCGGGTCTTGAGCGCGCTACTAAATCGCCCTATTCGGACTCGCTTTCGCTACGGCTTCCCCACACGGGTTAACCTCGCAACACACCGCAAACTCGCAGGCTCATTCTTCAAAAGGCACGCAGTCACGACTGCATGTGCAAGCACATACAGCGACGCTCCCACGGCTTGTAGGCACACGGTTTCAGGTACTATTTCACTCCGCTCCCGCGGTACTTTTCACCATTCCCTCACGGTACTATCCGCTATCGGTCACCAGGGAATATTTAGGCTTAACGGGTGGTCCCGCCAGATTCACACGGGATTTCTCGGGCCCCGTGCTACTTGGGTGTCTCTTAAACGAGCCGTTAATGTTTCAGCTACGGGGGTCTTACCCTCTACGCCGGACCTTTCGCATGTCCTTCGCCTACATCAACGGTTTCTGACTCGTCTCACAGCCGGCAGACCGTGAAAAAGAGATCCCACAACCCCGCATGCGCAACCCCTGCCGGGTATCACACGCATACGGTTTGGCCTGATCCAGTTTC
>NZ_JBIUXR010000036.1:0-5961 GCF_044744085.1 Streptomyces sp. NPDC087428 | reverse complement strand
GAGACCCGAAGCCCGCAGCACATTGCGACGGGACGAGGCAGGGGTGGAGTGGTGCGGAACGCTCATGCGGACTTCGCCTTCCAAGAAGCGCGACAAGTGAGGGAGCGTTCCTGCGGTGGACTGCCATGAGGCGGATGGCTGAAAAGGGTCCGGCCGTCGGATGTTCACGACGCGGTGGGCAGGCGTCGGAATCGGACCGGGAGGGGTAAATCGACGGTGACGGGTGAGTGTCACCGCGGTTGGCAGGGAACCTACGGCGGGTTGTGCCGATCGGTCAAGACCCGATTTCGTCGGAATGCGACGCGGCGGTGTCCGACGTGTCGTCCTCCGGGTCGTCGACCCAGCCCAGGGAGACGCTGATCCGGCGGGCCGAATCCCGCACCTGGCCGCCCAGTTCCTGGTAGCGCCAGGCCGGCAGCCCGAGCTTGAGACCGGTGATGGAGACGGCCCCGGCACACACCGAGCGGTCGTCGAAGACCGGTGCGCCGATGCAGATGATGCCCTCGGCGTCCTCCTCGTCGTCCAGGGCGTAGCCGACCCGGGCGATGTCGCGCAGATGGGACAGGAAGGTCGCCTGGTCGGTGATCGTGCGGGACGTGCGCCGGGGCAGCCCGAACCGCTCGACGACCGAGGCCGCCTCGCCCGGCGGCACCGCAGAGAGCAGCGCCTTGCCCAGGCCCGTGCAGTGCGGCAGCTCGCGCTGGCCCATCCGCAGATCGAGCCGGACGCGCTGGTCCAGCTCGACCTGGTCCACCACGACCGCGTGGCCGTCCTCGGGCACGGCGAGCCTGGAGGCCATGCCGGTGGCCCGGGTGAGTTCGCGCAGGACGGGGTGGGCGACCCCGCGCAACGAGACCTGGGACCTGGCCCGGTCGCCGAGCCTGGCCAGGCTCATGCCGAGCCGGTAGCGGCGGTTCATCCCCTCGCCGTCGTCCGAGACGAGGCCGTAGGCGCGCAGGGTCTGGAGCATGCCGAACGCGGCGCTCTTGGAGATGGAGCAGACCTGGCCGACCTCGGTGACGCTCAGGCCGTTCCCCTGCGAGGGGGCGGCGAGAGCTTCGAGGATGTCGGCTGCCCTGGCCACGCTCTTGACCCAGTACTTCGGTTCTTCAGGGGCAGCACTGTTCGTCATAGCAGAACAGACTAGTGCCTTTGAGGCCCCGGGGCGTACGTCTGAGTCAAGGAAAGCCCGGAATCAGGGCCTTGAGTGGCCGAAAGGGGGTTGACCGGCTCCGGGGGCGGACGTAATATCCAGGCACTGTTCGGCTCTACAGAACAGTGTTCTGAAAAAGCGAAACGCAGTAACGAGCACCACGGATCACCTCTTCCTGCGGCGACTGCCGGGCGGATGGCGCCAGGGACTCACGGGCCGGGCAGGGCCCGCGAAAACCGACGACTCTCGACGCAAGGAGCAAGCACCATGAGTTCAGGCCCGGTAGGCAACGAATCCGGAGCCCGACTCGCCGAACGCGCCCGCCAGGTCGTACCCGGCGGCGTGAACAGCGGTCAGCGCAGCGTTCCCGGACTGACCGACCTGGTCGTCACCGGAACCGACGGCGCACGGTTCCGTACCGCCGACGGACGCGAGTACACCGACTTCCACTCGGCGTTCGGCCCGCCGCTGCTCGGCCACAACGACCCCGACGTGGCCCACGCCACCGCGAAGGCCGGCGCCACCCTCGGTCACATGGGTGTCGGCGTCACCGAGGGCGAGGTCCTCCTCGCCGAACAGCTCACCGAACTGATCCCCTCGATCGAGAAGGTGCTGCTCACCAGCACCGGCAGCGAGGCCACGTTCCACGCGCTGCGCGTCTCCCGCGCCGCCACCGGCCGCCGCCTCGTCGTCAAGTTCCAGGGCTGCTACCACGGCTGGCACGACTCGGTCAGCCTCAACGTCATCTCCGCGCCCGAGAAGGTCGGCGGCCACGACCCGATCTCGACCGGCATCCTGCCCGAGGTCCTCGAAGCCACCCTCGTCCTGCCGTTCAACGACAGCGAGGCCGTCCGGCGCACCTTCGCCGAGCACGGCTCCGACATCGCCGCCGTCATCGTCGAGCCCGTCCCGCACAACGTCGGCGCCCTCCTCCCGTACCAGGAGTTCCTGACCACACTGCGCGAGGAGACCACGAAGGCCGGCAGTGTCCTGATCTTCGACGAGGTCATCACCGGATTCCGCCACAGCCTCGGCGGCTGGCAGGAGATCTCCGGCGTCACCCCCGACCTCACCACCCTCGGCAAGGCCATCGCCAACGGCGCCCCCGTCGGCGCGATCGGCGGCCGCGCCGACCTGATGGACCTCTTCTCCACCCGCCCCGGCGCCCCGGCCTTCTTCGCCGGCACGTACAACGGCCACCCCTCCGTCGTCGCCGCCGCCCTCGCCACCCTGCGCAAGCTCCGCGAAGAACCGGTCCACGACCACGTCTTCCGGCTCGGCGGCCGCGTCCGCAGCGAACTGACCGGACTGTACGAGCGCCTCGGCGTCCCCGCCGTCGTCACCGGCTACGGCTCCGTCTTCGTCAGCTACTTCATGCCGGGCGAGGCCCCCCGCACCTACGCGGACCTGCTGAACAACGACGCCTCGCTGTTCGTCGGCTACCGCCGCAAACTCCTGGAGCACGGCTTGTTCGAGCTGCCGCTCAACCTCAAGCGCAGCCACATCAGCTACGCGCACACCGACGCCGACGTGGACCGCCTCATCGAGGGCACAGAGGCCGCGGTCAAGGCCGTCCTCGCCGACGGGGGCGCCCGCGACCTTGAGAACACCTCCACCATGGGCGGGGCGACCCGCTGATGCTGACCGTCAACCGCACCCGCCCCGCCGGCCCCGCCGGACGGATCACCCGCGTCGAGACCCTGATGCTCGGCACCTCCTGGCGCGACTTCGGCTATGTCCGGGTCCACACCGACGAGGGCCTGTCCGGCATCGGCGAGATCACCCACCCCTACCGGGTGAGCGAGGTCTGCGCCCTCACCGAGGCCATCGCCGGACGGCACCTGATCGGCGCCGACCCCTTCGACATCGAGGAACTCTGGCTCCGCGTCTACCAGGGCGACTTCCTGCGCGGCGGCGACATGGGCGGCATCGCCCTGTCCGGCCTCGACCAGGCGATGTACGACCTGATGGGCAAGGCGCTCGGCGTCCCCGCCTACCGGCTGACCGGCGGCGCCTGCCGGGACGACGTCCGCGTCTACGCCAACGGCTGGTACACCGGCGAGCGCGAGCCCGAGACCTTCGCCGCCAAGGCGAAGGAGACGGTCGCGAAGGGCTTCACCGCCCTCAAGTTCGACCCGTTCGGCCCCGGCCTGCACGAGCTGGAGCGCGCCGAGCTGCGCCGCTCCATCGACCTCGTGGCCGCCGTCCGGGAGGCCATCGGACCCGACGTCGACCTCTTCATCGAGGGCCACGCCCGGTTCGCCATGCCGACGGCCGCCCGGCTGGTGCGGGAGCTGGAGCCCTTCGACATCGGCTGGTTCGAGGAGCCGATGCCCTGGACCCACATCGAGCGGTACGCGGAACTGCGCCAGCGCGCGGCGTTCCCCATCTCCGGCGGCGAGCACTTCCACAACCGCTACGAGTACAAGCAGCTCTTCGCCACGAACGCCGTCGACATCATCCAGCCCGACCTCTCCATGGCCGGCGGCTTCACCGAGGTCAGGAAGCTCGCCGCGATCGCCGACACCCACGGCATGCTCGTGGCCCCGCACAACTCCAACTCCCCGCTCTGCACCACCGTCTCGGTGCACGCGGCGCTCGGAATCCCCAACTTCAAGATCCTCGAAACCTTCGACGGGCTCCTGGAGCCGTTCGTCTTCGACGCACTCAAGGGCACCCTCCCGATGGAGGACGGCCGGATCGGCCTGCCGACCGCCCCGGGGCTCGGCGTCGAACTCGTCGACGAGGTGTTCGAGGAACACCCGCCCAGCCACCGCTTCTGGAACATGTTCGCGGACGGCTGGGAGAAGCGGAACCGCACATGATCGTCGACGTCCACTCCCATCTCTTCCGGCACAGCCACGACTTCACCGACCCGTTCAGCTCCGACTCCGCCCGCGCCCACGCGGGCGAGGTCGACCTCACGGTGAAGTGGGAGGAGTACGCCGCCACCGCACCCGAGTCCACCCGCACGATCGTCGTCGGCGGCAAGGCGCGGCGCAGCGGGCTCTGGGTGGACGACGCCGCCGTGGCCGCGTACGTCGGAGAACATCCCGACCGGCTCATCGGCTACCTGGCGCTCGACCCCACCCAGCCCGGCTGGCAGGAGGAACTGCGCCACGGCCACCAGGAGCTGGGCCTGCGCGGCATCAAACTGATGCCGATGTACGCGGGCTTCGACCCGGCCGCGGAGGAGTACGACGAGCTGTACGCGTACGCCGAACGGCACGGGCTGCCGCTCCTGGTGCACACCGGCACGACCTTCGTGTCCAGTGCGCCGCTGGAGTGGGCGATGCCCCGCCACCTGGACGCCGTCGCCATCCGCCATCCCGAGCTGCGGATGGTCCTGGCCCACCTCGGCCACCCCTTCGAGGGCGAGTGCATCGCGGTCATCCGCAAGCATCCGCACGTGTACGCCGACCTCAGCGCCCTGCACTACCGGCCCTTCCAGCTCTGGCACAGCCTCCGGCTGGTCCAGGACTACGGGGTCTTCCACAAGGTGCTGTTCGGCAGCGACTACCCGTTCACCACGGTCGACGACTCGGTGAAGGGGCTGCGGGAGATCGCCCGCATCCCCGGCATTCCGGGGCTGCCGCCGCTGGACGGGGACGCGATCGAGGAGATCATCCACCGGCCCTCACTCGATCTGCTGGGCCTGAACGGCTGACCGGGCCGTTCCCACGAACTGCCGGTACGGTGCCCGGGTTCACCCCCCTGTCCACGGGTGCCGGCCGGTAGCCGGGCCGCCGCGCAACACCCAAGTGTCCCCCGCGCGGCGGTCCGGACCCTTTCGTTCCGTACCCGCACCCCTCGGTTCCGCACGTCTCCGCCTGGAGGATCCCCGCCATGACCGCAGCCGTCCCGCCCCGCGGAACCGACCGCTTCGACCTGACCGGCCGCACCGCGCTCGTGACCGGGGCCGCCCGGGGCCTGGGCCGGTCCTTCGCCGTCGGGCTCGCCGAGGCGGGTGCCGACCTGGTGCTCGTCGACCTCCCCGGCGCCGAGGGCGTCACCGAGACCGCCGCGGCGGTCGAGGCCCTCGGGCGGCGCTGCCGCACCTACGGCCAGGACCTCGCGGACATCGAGGCGCTGCCGGGCTTCGTCGACGCCGTGCGCGCCGAGACCGGGCCGCTGCACATCCTGGTCAACAACGCGGGCACGGCGGCGCTGGAACGCTTCAACGAGATCACCCCGGCCAGCTGGTCGCACATCATGCGGGTCAACGTGGACGCGGTGTTCTTCCTCAGCCAGCGCCTCGCCGAACACATGACGGCGGACTCCGTCGCCGGCCGCATCATCACCATCACCTCGAAGAACGCCCTGGTGGCCGAGGCCGGACTGGCCCACTACAACGCCTCCAAGGCCGCCGCCCAACTGCTCACGGAGACCCTGGCGGTCGAACTCGCCCCGCACGGCATCACCGCCAACACCCTCGCCCCCGGCATGGTCGAGACCCCCATCGACGGCGAGTTCCCCTTCGACCGGGAGGCCTTCGAAGCCGCCTACCGCGAGCGCATCCCGCTCGGCCGGTACGCGCGGCCCGACGAGTGCGTGGGCGCCCTGCTGCTGCTCGCCTCGGACGCCGGGGCGTACCTCACCGGGGCGCGGATCGTCGTGGACGGCGGGGTGCTGGCCGACCAGATGCCGCGGATGCGCTTCATGCCGCCGTACCGCAACACGATCTGACCGCGACCGGGCAGCCGGTTCCCTTCGAGTCCCATCGAGCACGCACCGACCACGCGAGGAGCACCTCCGTCATGTCCGCCTCTGCATCGTCCCGCCGGAATCTGCTGCGGGCTTCGGGTCTG
>NZ_JBIUXR010000035.1:2908-6202 GCF_044744085.1 Streptomyces sp. NPDC087428 | reverse complement strand
AGCGCTCAACGGCGCGCATCCGGTGCGAGGTTGCAGCGGAGGTTAACGGCGAATTCCGGCCGCACCCAACGAGGCGGCTCTCCGCTTCGGACCCCTGGATGGCAGACGTTTGGTGCGGCCGGAATCCCGGTCTACTGTCTCGCCATGCCACCGGGAAGGAGCCTTGCTCCACCCCTGTTGAGCTGTGCTTATCCGAGCTGTCACGTCCAATCGAGCAGCGTCGGAGGCGTGTTGCTCATTTGCCCGCGAGCGCCATAAGGAGGCCCACGTGCACTGCCTGAGATTACGAGCGCGGCTGGCTGCCGCGCGTGACCTGAAACCGGCGTCCTGGAGCTACCAACTCCTCTGACCCGGGCCCGCCGAGAGGCGGATGCACATCGGCGCGGTGCCGACGGCTTTGCACGAGAAGTCGGCACCGCGTTTCCTACGAACACCGAGGAGCCGCTGCGGTGCAGCATGCCCTGACACACCCGCGCCCCGACCCACCTCCGTCGCCTGGTCCGCACCGCCGTCGTGCTGAACGGCGGCGGCCGTGAAGAAGACGACGGGAGCCCTCGTCGGTCTGTGCGCCACCGGACCACTCCTGCTGGCACTGCCGCTCCTCGGCATCGGTGCCGGGACTGCCTCGGCCTCGTGCTCGACCGACGGTGCACAGGGTGTGGACACCTCCGCCGTCGCCAAGCAGGCGAAGGCCATCCTGGACGGCGGTGACAAGGGCTCGGTCTCCGTGCCGGGCCTGGACGCACCCGCCGATCAGGTCCCGAACGCCAAGACGATCCAGGCAACGGGCGTCGCGATGAACATCCCCGCCCGAGGGCAGTTCGTCGCCCTGGCAACCGCTCTGCAGGAGAGCGGCCTGCGGAACCTGACGTACGGCGACCGCGATTCGCTGGGTCTCTTCCAGCAGCGGCCGTCGATGGGCTGGGGCACGGCCAGCCAGATCCTTGACCCGGTGCACGCCTCGACGAAGTTCTACGAGGGACTCAAGAAGGTCTCCGGCTGGCAGTCCCTATCTGTCACCCAGGCCGCCCAGGCAGTACAGAAGTCGGGCTTCCCCGAGGCGTACGCCAAATGGGAGCCGCTGGCCACCGCCCTGCAGAAGGCCATTGAGCCCCTGCTGCAGAAGGCCGGCGGTGCATCGCCGAGCCCGTCGCCGTCCGGCTCTGCCGACACCGGCAGCCCCTCTCCAGATTCCGCGGGCGGTTGTTCGGCGGACAACGACGGGACGGACTTCGGCACCATCCCGGCGGGCGCGCTGCCTGACGAGTACAAGATTCCCGCCTCCGCGCCGCCGAAGGTGCAGACGGCGATCCGGTGGGCGCTCGGCCAACTCGGCACCCCGTATCAGTGGGGCGGCACTTGCACCGACTCCCACGGCAAGAACCCGATGGGCCGCTGCGACTGCTCCTCCCTGATGCAGGGCGCGTACACGGCCGCCGGGGCCACCCTGACGCGGACCACGTACACGCAGGTCAAGGACGCAAGCCCATCTCGGTCGATGCCCTCAAGCCGGGCGACCTCCTCTTCACCGAGGGGACCGCCTCCGTACCGGAACACGTCGGGATGGCGATCGGGCAGGGCCTGATCGTCCACGCCCCGCACACCGGTGACGTAGTGCGGATTACGACCGTCGCGTCCTGGAAATCGCGGATTTTCGCGGCTCGCCGAGTCGTCTGACCGGCGCTCCTCCCTCTCCTCACCTCCCCTCGCACCGCTGGTTCGCCCCGCCGGGCTTTGGCGTGCGCCCATTCGAACTGGAGTTCCCCATGTATCTCGCTGACCAGGTCATACAGCTCGCCTACGACACTGGAATCAAGCCGAACGAGGGAGGGCTCCCCGGCCTCAACGTCCTCAAGCAGGTAATGGGCTCGATCAACTTGTTCGGACTCATCGCCGTGGTCGGCGCCCTCGCCGTCAGTGCGGGCGTGTGGGCCTGGGGTCACCACTCCGGTGGTCACCAGGCCTAGGCGAACGGGAAGAAGGGCGTCCTGGTCAGCGCCGGCGCGGCCCTTCTTCTCGGTGCGGACAACGGTGTGGTGGCGTTCTTCTCGACGCTCGGGACGCAGGTCCACTGATGGCTCAGCACTCCACCCACCCCGGCGGCGCATCTCGCGTGCGCCGCCGGGCGCTGCTCGGCACTGCCGTCCTGGCGGTGCTCGTCACCCTCGCCGGCCTGGCCGCCTACCTCACCCGCGAGGGCCGAAGCCCCTCCGATACTGCTTCCTCACCGCCGAGTTCACCCACGGCGTCCTCCTCTTCCACGGCACCGCCCGGGCCGCACACCCCGCCCCGCACTCTCCCCGTTCCGCCGAAAACCCACGACCCGATCACGTACGGGAAGGACGCCGCAGCAGCACTGTGGTCGTACGACACCCGCGCGTACTCGCAGTCCGAGCTGCGCAAGGCGCTGCGCGGATGGCTGACCACGGAGTCGAAGTACGCCGATCCGGCCTCCGTCGACCAGGTGGTCCCCTCGGCCGTGCTGTGGAAGGAGATGGCCGCCAACAAGCAGGTCGCCACCGCCAAGGTCAACGAGGGGCACTTCCCGCACGCCTTTACCCAGGCCCTCCAGGACGACCCCGGGGCGATCACCCAGGCGTACGTCTACGCCGTCACGGTCTCCGGCAAGCAGTCGATTCGCTGGAAGGGCTCGGCCGCCGGCGGCGCGGAGAGCCGGTCCATCACCCTCGCGGTTCAGTGCCGGCCCAACCACCCCTGCGCCCTGGTCGGCGTCATGCCGTCCGTCGCGCCCTGAACCCCGCCCCAGAACGGAGGTACGACCCATGGGAGTCTGCGACTTCCCGCTGATGGACAAGGTGTGCGGCGCCGTCGACTTCGCCACCAACCCCGCCGGCACCGTCACCGACGGTCTCGGCGCGTGGATCGCAAAGTCGGCGGGCGAGCTGGCGTCCAGCGCGGCCGACCTGGCCGCCAAGGCCGTCAACAAGACGACGGCCATCGACCTCAACGCCGGGTGGTTCCGCGACAACTACGAGTTGCTGCTGCCCATCGGCCTCACCCTGACCGTCGGCATCTTCTGCATCCAGCTCATGACCGCGGCCTGGCGCCGAGACGAACGTGCGCTCGCCAAGGCGGCGTTCGGCACCATGACCGGAGTTCTGTTCAGCTTCTCCGCCATCGCCTTCACGACCGTCGCCATCACCGTCGTGGACGCGCTGTCCGACGGCCTCTTCAAAGCCGCCAACACCTCGATCGACGACGCGATCCGCCGCGTGATCAAGGTTGACCAGATGGGGGCCATGTACGGCCTCGGCTGGGGTGTGCTCGCGCTGG
>NZ_JBIUXR010000035.1:0-2811 GCF_044744085.1 Streptomyces sp. NPDC087428 | reverse complement strand
CTCCGGCGGCAACCTCAGCAAGGAGGGCATCGACGCCGGGCCGCCCAAGCAGCAGACCCGCTTCCGGTACGGCGAAGACCCGGACGCGAGCGGTGACAAGGGCCGGGCTCTGATCCAGCGCCCCGGGATCCCGCCACTGATCACACGTCCTGGCGAGGACGAACCGGAAGGGTCCGAATCGGCTGCCCAAGGCGTTGCGGACGGCTCCGGTCACCTCGCGGGCGCATCGGCTCCGGGCGGCGACCTGACCTCCATGCCGCCAGCCGACCCCGGACCTTCGGCCTCGGGCACTCCGGCGTCCGCGTCCGGACCGTCGGCCACCGGCTCCGCGACACCGACGAACTGGGTGTATCCCACCCAGCCGCCGTCGGGTTCCTGACCCACATCCCCCGGGGGCGGGCCGCACTCCACGGCCCGCCCCCGCCCCCCACCAGCAGGAAGGTTTCGCCATGACGTCCAGAAGAGCGCCGCGCGCCCCGTCCTCCGCCCGCTCCCACCGTCTGGAACCACCATGTCCGGCAAGCACCAGTCCTCCACGCCCACCGTGAAGTTCCCGCACCGCAGCAGGCGCGGCGTCCTGCTCGGCCTGTCCGTCCCGCAGTTGGTCGTCGCCGGACTCACCGGCCTTCTTCTTCTCGCCGTGATCCTCGCTCGCGGTGTGGTGGGCGCTCTCCAGCTCATCCCGCTGTGGGCCGTGATCGCCCTGCTCGTCTTCGTCCGCCACCGAGGCCGTGCTCTGGCGGACTGGACCCCGATCGTCGTCCGGTACGCGCTGCGCCGGATGCGAGGCCAGCTCGTCTGGCTCACCCGGCCCTCTCGCCGGCCGACCCGCGAGGGTCTGCTCCACCTTCCCGGCACCGCTGCCAGCCTGCGCGTCACCACTGCTCCCGACGGCAAGTACGGCGCGGTCCACAACCCGCACACCGGGACGCTGACCGCGGTGGTCAAGGTCTCCTCCCGCGCCTACGCCCTGCTCGACCCCGGCACCCAGCAGGCCAACGTCGGCGGCTGGGGACGCGCGCTGGCAGCTCTCGCCCGTACCGGGCAGATCGCCCGCATCCAGGTGATCGAGCGCACCATCCCCGACTCCGGCGACGCGCTGCGCCGCTACTGGGAAGAGCACGGCCGCCCCGACACCCCGATGGCCGGAGCGATCTACAACGAGCTGATCCAGAGCGCCGGCCCCGCAGCCGCCCCGCACGAGGCGTACGTCGCGGTGTCCCTGGACACCAAGGCGGCCCGTCGGCTGATCAACCAGGCCGGCGGCGGCCTCACCGGAGCCTTCAGCGTCCTGGCGCAGCTCACCTCCACGTTCGACCAAGCGGCGCGGACCGCCGGTCTCACCCCGACCGGGTGGCTCACCGCCCGCGAGATCGCCGCCGTGGTACGCACCGCTTATGACCCGAAGTCGCTGGCCACACTGGATCGTTGGTCTACGGCTGGTCGCCCCGAGGCCGATCCTGCCGCCGCCGGCCCCGTCGTGGTCGTCGAGAAGGCGGACCACATCGCCACCGACTCCGCCGTGCACGCCACCTACTGGGTGGAGAACTGGCCGCGCACCGAGACCAGCGCCGGCTTCCTGCACCAGCTCCTGTTCACCGGCGGCGTCCGCCGCACGCTGTCACTGTCCTACGAACCGAAGAACCTCGACGCCGCCCTGCGCGACGTGCAGCGCAAGAAGTCCAGCGTGATCGCCGACGCCGCCGAACGCGCCCGGCGCGGCCAGGTCGACTCCGAGGCCGACTCGATCGAGTACCAGGACATCAAGTCCCGCGAACGCCAGCTCATCGCCGGGCACGCCGACGTCGCCCTGACCGGTCTGCTGACCGTCTCGGCCGACACCGAGGACGATCTGCGCACCGCCTGCGCCGTCGTGGAGACCGCCGCGGTCGGCGCCCAGCTCGACCTCCGGCCCCTGACCTGGCAGCAGGCAGAAGCGTTCACCGCCGCCGCCCTGCCGCTCGCGCTCGCCGCCTGATTCTCCCCCTCGAAAGAGCACCCTCATGTCCCGCACTGCCAGCCCGACCGCGCAGGACTTCGTGCCCTTCGCCACTGCCGCCCTCGACTTCCACCGCGCACTCAACATCCCGGGCGGACCGCTGGTCACCACCCGCACCGAGCTGGACGCTCTGCACGCCCACCTCGTCTCGCTCTACGGGCTCCTCGACGCCCACACAAGTCGAACGGGACAGCTCGTCGCCATCGAGGGCGACCAGCTCCGTGCTACCCGCACCCGTATCTGGCAGGCCGCCGAACACCTGCACGCCGCCTACCACGCGGCGCCCCGGCCGGAGTCCGGCGAGGTCCCCGAACCCGAGGCATGCCAGACCGGCCTGCCCGAAGGAGCGCCGGAACTGACCATCTGCCAGCGCCACCAGCGCACCACCCGCCTCGTGCGGCGGCACACCACGCCGACCGATCTACACGCCCCGTTCACCGGCCTCGTCCGCCGCTGACTCACTCCCTGTCTGGAGAACCCTTCATGCCTCGCACCCGTGCCAGCGCCTCCCCGCTGTTCGTGCCCCGCAAGACCTCGCGTGCCGAGCAGCGGGCCGCCCGAGCCGGTTTCGCCGAAGCCCGCCGTCAGGCCCGGCTCGCTGGCACTCCGGCCAAGCACCGCGCCGAGCAGAGCCTCGACCCGGACCTTCGGCCGACCTACCCGGTCGCGGGTCGCCCCGGCTCCTCCTCTGCCCGGGGCGGCAAGCTCGCCTTGCCCGCCCACCGGATGACCACCGCAACAGCCAGCGGCGCCTACCCGTTCGTAGCCGAAGGCGGCCTGGGGGCCGAGGGGGTGTTCATCGGCCGCGATGT
>NZ_JBIUXR010000034.1:0-19828 GCF_044744085.1 Streptomyces sp. NPDC087428 | reverse complement strand
CTCGGAGTTCATCATCTGGGGCGTCAAGGGCTCCCTCGACAACACCCGCGACCTCTACCTGCCCGGCCACTACATCGCCTCCCAGCCCCGCAAGGACCGGGTACACATCACCCAGAAGCCGGTCGAGGTCATGCAGCAGCTCGTCCAGGTCTGCCCCGAAGGCGGCACCGTCCTCGACCCGTTCACCGGCAGCGGCTCCACCGGGGTCGCGGCCCTGCGAGAGGGACGCCGCTTCGTGGGCGTCGAACTGTCCGCGCACTACGCCGACGTCGCCGAGGAGCGGCTGCGGGTCGAACTGACGAAGGTCGACTTCGAGCTGGCCGGACCGGAGGCATGAGCGTGAGAGCGAAGAGAGGCCAGGGCCGGCGGCCCACAGACGCCAGAGGGGCGGCTGGAGCATCGACTAACCGATGCACCAGCCGCCCCTCCTGTTACGTCAGGCCGCCTCGAACGCCCGCCGTATCAGCGGCGCCCCCTTCTCTAAGTCGGCTGACGAGACGACGCGGATCTCCAGGTCGCCGGTC
Organism: Streptomyces sp. NPDC087428; assembly: GCF_044744085.1. Taxonomy (NCBI): domain Bacteria; kingdom Bacillati; phylum Actinomycetota; class Actinomycetes; order Kitasatosporales; family Streptomycetaceae; genus Streptomyces; species Streptomyces sp. NPDC087428. The sequence continues at coordinate 19,304 of NZ_JBIUXR010000034.1, read as the reverse complement.
CCGGGGTGTCCGATACCGCACATGTCCCGGGTGAAGCCCTCCTCCAACTCGACCGTGTCCGGGTCGAGTCTGAGGTACACCAGGATTGCCTCGTGCTTCGGACGGAAGATCACCGACGCCACGTTCACCAACCGCGGATAGGCGATGTAGTGCCGCAGGGACGCCACCTCCACCTCGCCCCATGCCGTGAGCGCCTCGTCCAGTTCCGCTTACAGGTCCCGTAGGCACTCCGGCACCGCTCCTCCGCCCGCAGGCGGAGAGACCGCCGAAGCCGTCGGCACGCTGTCCGCCACGGGTGCCCGGTCCCGGCCCCGGCGAGACGAGGCAGCGCTCGGGAAGCCGGTCGCGGAGCCCACGAGCAGTAGCCCCAGCAGGCCACCGTCGAAGATCCGGTAGCGCACCAGGTCGATCCGCTCGGGCAACCTCTGCACCGCCACCCGGTCGTGGTGCGAGAAGCCCGCCGCGACGCAGATCATCCGCGGACGACGCCAGTCGACGGACTCGGCGGCCTCCGCGCCCAGCACCTTCCGCACGAGCACCTCGAACTCGTGGTGCGCTGACTCGAGCCAGGACAGGTAGGACACTGCCGGAGATATCACTCCGCTGTCGGAGCCCTTCTTGAACTCGATCACCACCGGGCTGCCGTTCTCGTCCAACCCAAGGGTGTCGATCCGCCCTCGGTGCCACGGACCGGTCGGATACTCCGACGCTAGGAAGCTGACGCCCAACATCTGCTGCAGGCTGGCCTCGACCCGGCGCTGCAACTCCACCTCCAGCGGCACCGTAGAACTGGACAGCTCGACATCCCGTCCGTCCGCGTCCCGTCGGAACATCATCAGCTCGGCCACCAGCACCCCTCCCGTGATCTCTGCAAGAAGACCAATCGAACGAACGCATTGCATATTCCATCTGCGGGCAGCCCGATCACTCAGCAAGGCGACGCTCAAGGGGTGTGCACATGCTGCGCTGGAAGGGGATGACGCTGCAGAAACCGATGCGCCGCTCAGCCTCCGCCGTGACGGCCCGAAGGTCGGCGTGCGGTCGTCACCGCCTGCGCACTGACCAGCCGGACCGATTGCCTGCCTGCGGTCTGAAGGACCTCGAGACCCCGCCACCGGACCGGCCATCCGGCACCCATCTCTAGCCGAAACCATCAAATCGCCCTAAAATGGACCAGAATTCACGCGGTGGATCGAGGCTGAGGACAAGGTGTGCCGGTTACCAAGGGGGCAGCGAACCATCGTGAAACTGCGAGTTTCTCCCACGGAGGGCGTCCCTTACTGAGCTATCAAGGGGGCAATCGATCAGCCCGGCGCCTGCGTGGCTCCTCCATCCGTCATGATGCTTGCATGGCCATCATCCAGTCAGCAGCAGAGATCACGCATCTGCTGGAGCCCCTCATGGGGCAGAAGATCTCCGTACTCCAGGTGCTTGGCATCAACTCGCTGAAGACGATGCTGCCGCCTCTAGAGGCGCTAGCGGGGGAGGTGGTAACAGCGGCGGACGTCGTCGATCGCACCCTCCGTGTCGACACGACGAGCCATGTCATCTCGTTCGATCTGCAGCGCACGGGTCGGGTTGTCCTGCTCGAGTCCGCGGAGCCCTATCGGTTCGTTGCTGGGGCCAATCGTCCTACAGCCCGTCTCCTGATGGCGGATGGGTCGGGCCTGGACCTGGTCGAACCGGCCAAAACCAAGCGGATCACGGTCACGATCGGGACCAGGCCGGCCTGACCTCTGCCGCACCAAGATGATCTACTTCCCAGGCCGCCTCGATGCAGCTACTCTCGGTGCAGGCATTTGAGCAAGTCATGGGAGTGGCGATGGGCCAGCAGACGCACCGGAAGGACGACCTCCTGGTCTCCTCCAACTTCATCCGTGCGATTCGGGAGTCAGGCTACGTCAGCCTCTCGACCGCCCTGGCGGAACTCGTCGACAACTCCCTACAAGCTGAAGCGACCGAGGTTGCGATCACCGTTGTCCGAGCCAAGGCGGACGGTGATCCGGAGATCTGTGTCGAGGACAACGGCCGCGGGATGTCGCGTTCCGAGATCGAGGCGTGTCTCCGCTTCGGTGGCTCGTCACGCTTCGACGAGCGACGGTCGTTCGGTCGGTTCGGCATGGGGCTGCCTGCCGCATCGCTGAGCCAAGCTCGACGGATCGAGGTAACGGCCTGGCAGAACAACCGCAGTGCATGTCAGGTCTTTTTGGATGTTGACGCGGTCGTTGCTGGTGCCCCAGTCGATCTTCGCGCCCGTCGCCTATCTGGCAGTACTGTGGGCTCGGGGTGCCGGGTGGTCTGGCTGAACTGCGACCGCATCGAGTATCGGCGCCTTGCCTGGCTTGAGCGGGCCTTGCGTCGTGACCTCGGACGTCTGTACCGCCGCTTCCTAAGCAGCGGCGGACTGACCTTGACCATCAATGGGAAGCGTGTCGACCCAATCGATCCCACGCTCCTCACGACCAAAGTCGAGGGACGCAGCGCGCGGCTGGCCTTCGAGCCGATCCGGTACGAACTTGCCACCTCAGCGGGCAAGACGGCCTTCGTCTCCGTCCGGTTTGTGATGCTGCCGGTTCAGTACTGGCATCACCTAGACAACGTGACCAAACGACGCATGGGCATCGTCGGCGGGGCAGGCGTCTCCATCCTGCGTGCCGGCCGAGAGATCGCGAGTGGCTGGCATCTCATGGGGGCGAAGCGCAAGGAAAATTACGACGACTGGTGGCGATGTGAGATCGACTTCGACCCTGTCCTCGATGAGCACTTTGGAATCACGGTAAACAAGCAGGGGATCCGGCCGTCTCAAGAACTTCAGGAGGCCCTGGGGCCGGAGCTGGAATCGATCGCCCGGCTGTTGAACGCGCGCGTACGTCAGGCCTTCGAGGAGGTGAAGTTCCAGGCGGCAACAGAGACGTCCTGCCGCATAGCGGAGGCCGCGGACGCGGACCTGCCCGTGATCCGATCGACCGGCAAGGGGTCGGGCGCCCTGAGCTACAGGATCGGGTCCGAGCAACTGCCGATCGAGACGATGTTCACCTCGGCCCTGAAGCGGCGCACGCTCGATGTCACGCTCAATATTGATCATCCGGCTTTCGCGGCATTGTACCGTCCCCTGCAGGTGCTGAGTGACGAGGCAGGGAAAGACCTGCGCACGGCTCTCGAACTGTTCCTCCTGTCCTTCGCCCGCACCACGACCCTCCTGGTCAGCGATGGTCACGACTGTGACGACCTCCTGAGACTATGGAGCAAAACCTACGGACGGATGCTCCAGAAGTCATGAAAGAAGAGGCCAAGCCCGCCACCCTCAGCCTCCCCGCCGACGCCTCCCGCCAGGAGACGCAGGCGTTCGCTCGCCTCTGCACCCTGCTGGCGAGCGCTCCGCTTGAATCCATGGGGGTGAACAGCCACGATCACTGGATCCAGGCAGCCAAGATCAAGAACCTGTATGAGCAGCCGCTGCTCGCGGCAGCTGCTTACACGGCCATCGATCTGGTAGATCAAGGCTGGACAATTCAGGCCGCTAAGAAGCCCGGGCCCGTGTTCACACCCCCGCTGGCGAGCGACGACCGGGAGACAGAGAAAGCTCGTGTCCAACGGCAGGAGCATCTGCGTCGAGATGAGCAGCTTAGGCAGAGCAGCGTTCGGCGCTTCGTCGAGAGGATGGAGCGCACGCACCAGCACGGCGACCGGCTGATCTCCATCTTCGACCTGATGCGCGACGGCCGGGAGCTGGCGGGCGCACTACAGAGTGCTGGCGTGACCACGGAGGTCATCAGCCCGTACGTTCAGATCGTCGACTCCTCGACCTGCGAGCTGACAGGCTTCAAGCTGCACGACATCTGGCGGTACTTCCGCCACACTTGGTCCAACGCTTATGCAACCGTGCCTGGCCGTTCAATGCCAATCCTGATCCGGGACGCAGCCACTGAGTGCCACGCTGTCATTGGACTGGCGGCCATCTCCAGTCCGGTTGTCCAGATCGCCGAGCGCGACCACTGGATGGGCTGGGAAACTGACCAATTTCTCGAGCAGGTGCGGGCGGCACCGACTGCCGATATCGCGCGCTGGCTTGCCCGACGAATCAAGACTCAGCAGGAAGAGATCTACGTTGACGATCTCCTCCGTGACGGGGTCCTTCAGCCGACCGACCTAGCGGCGCCCACCTCGGAAGTGATCGGCCAACTGCGGGCTGACGCAGAACGGCATCGTCAGCGGCACCACCAGGCCAGCACTATTCGCGAGGTCCGCAACATAGAGCGTGATGCGTGGGTGGATAGGGCCACAACGGACCTATTTCGCAGTAAGCGAGCAGCAGCGCTCGCCGAGACCTTGGAGGTCGTCACCCTCCTTGGGGCGTACCTCTCTCCCCCCACAGCCGAAAGACTTGCCAAAGCTTTCTCGGACTCGAAGGCGCGGGCACAGATGCGCCGCGTGGTCCGCCGTACACGAGGAGAGCGGGTCGGCACCGTGATCGCCGACCTCACCGTCTGTGGAGCCGTAGCACCCTATAACGCGCTGGTGGCGGGCAAGCTAGTAGGGGCCCTAGCCGTCTCACCGACAGTGCTGGCTGCTTACCGCAGCAAGTACGCACGCCCCAGTGAAATCGCCTCTGCGATGGCTGGCCGTCCGATCCTGCGCGAGCCGCGTCTCTCCTTCATCGGAACCACCTCGCTCTACGGTACTGGTTCGAGCCAGTACAACCGGTTGTTTTGGCCCGCCGAGGTTATGGGAGGAAAGAGGGAAAACCGGATGGGATTCAATGAACTCGGGCGGTCACGCTCCTTTGGAACCTCTCATTTCTCCAGTGAGACCGTCGAAGCACTTGTCCGGCTCTCAGCCCTGCGCGGATCACTCGTACGAGTCAACAATCTGTTCGGTGAAGGCGTCAGCCCTCGTCTGCGTAAGGTGAGGCTAGGAATCGCCGCACTTGGGTGGCCCGCCAACGACCTCCTCAGGCACGGACGTGAACGCATTCTCTACGGCGTTCCGTTGGTCGAAAACCTGCGGGACTACTCACTCGGCATCGACGAGAAACCCGAGTACCTACTTAATCCCGAACTGCCTGAGGCAGACGCCAGGGTTGCCGACTGGTGGTTCGAACGCTGGTGCCGGCGGAGGGCGGCACGCCAGGACGTCCTTGAATCCATGCGCACCCATAGCCTGGTCCGGCCAGTCCGGCATGGTGCCCGGGTACCGTTGCCCGCCGGAAACGAGACGCTTCCGAACGACCAAGAGATGTTGCCCATCTTCACGTAGCGGGGGCCGCTCCTCTTGGGCGAGGGCGCGGTCATGTCCTGCGCGCCGTAGAGCGTCGGGTACGTCAGCGCAGCACGGCTGTGATGAGGTCAACGGCACGGTGGTCGCTTGCCTCATGTTCGACCCGGTGGGCTCCAAACAGGGGGCTCCCGTGGCCGACCGCGATGACGGCGCGAGTGCCGCGGTGAGGCGGTTGTAAGGGTGTGACGAGCACATGCTGGTGCGGCGGGAGTTTGGACCGCCGGTCAGCTTCGCGGGTAACGATGAGTGTCGTGACCGACTTGGCCAGCGTGTGCGGGAGGTCGAGAACGGCAGGGGCCAGGTCCAACAGAAGGCTCCTGCTCCTAAGCTGAGGCGTGGGGCACACCCCTTGATGGGATGGAAGCCTCGAGCGTTGCGGTACCATCACACGGACGTCACCCGATCAGTGCCCACGCTGGAAGCGCTGTGACGAGCCCCTTGTGAGGTTTTCACCTCAAACGGCGCGGCCCCGCCTGTAAATGCTGCCCCTATGCACGCAGGGCTAGAACTTGTCGGCCAACTCTCGCTTGTGCTCGATCGGCAGCCACTCAGGACGGAAGTCGAAATGACCGGCATGCGCCGCAACGAGTTCGTACATGACCTCCCTCAGGACCTCCCCGAGTCGGGATTGTCCGTGCCCGAAAGGTGGCGCAGGAAGCTCGGATCGACCTCGATGCGGCCGGTCAGGCGCCAAGCACGGCGTTCGTAGGTCAGGTCTCCTGTCACGGTGAAGGGAAGTTGACGCTCATAGGCCATGATTGCCCAGTTGTGGTCCTCCCCCGTTAGCGGAACATGAACTCGCAAGGTCTTTCGGTTCACCTCCGCCGCGATAATAGCTGTCCCTGCCTCTTCACTACCGGGCATCGAGTCATCCCGTATGAGCGATTTAACGAGACCGGCGAGCCTTTCGCGCCGTACGGGCTCTTCCCTACGTACGAGTTGTTCCCGGACACGCGGAAGTTCACCAATCGTGTCTCGGTCCAGGGTAATTGTCGCTAGGCCGACGTCTGGCCTTCGTTCAGCCGCTGCCCATTCGAAGGAGAAGTCGAGCGTGCGGAGGTGCTGTGGCTGAGACATCTCTTCGAGCGACTCCACTAGCCCCGCACTAAGGCCCAGGCTGCTCGGAGATGAAAGTGCCTCCTGGTCCCAGGATTGTGTCAGCCGTTTCGTGCTCTCGAGTCCTCTGGCCAGAGTTTCCATGACGTGCCGCTGGAAAACCATAGCGGGTTGCTCTTGGCCATCGATTGACTGCGGATCAGTTTCGCCTAGACGGGACACCACAGTAAACACAAAGCTGCCGCGCCTTGTGTGTCCCAGCCTTACATCCTCTTCCATGTACTCGTTAACCGGAGCCGGCCTCCTGCCCTTATGCGGATGGTGTGGGTCCGCGGCTGTAGTTGCAGCTGACTTCATCAACTTGAGAATCGCTTGCATCGTCTTTTCAGCCTGCTGAAAAGGGATTGTACCATCGATCATTTTCTGATCGAGACGCACGAAGAATAGGTCCGCACGTGTGGCAATGATGCGGTCTAGTAGTTGTTCGGCGTCCCAGTCGTGAATATGGCCAAGCGACTCCAACGCGTCCACGAAGCGCGGTGTGAAGTCGGCGAAATCTGTGGCTAGTGGAACCATGACACGCGGCGCGGCGGCCAACGAGGTTGACCGGTAGCGCCATACCTCGCGAACTTCTGGCTGCTGCTGTTCCAGTTCCCAGTCGTGATAAGCCAGAAACTGGGAGACCGCGGAAGGGGTCAGCGTGGATGCAATCTCACGGTAGCTGTTAAACGCGGATCGGTTCACCTCAGGCCCCTCTCTGCTTCGCCGATCGACTTCATGATGCCTAGAAGTTGCTCCCCCGTGAAGAGGTTCTGACGAGGTAGATGAACCGTGTGGTACTCACCGATCGGTCCGTCGTGTCTCAGGTTATCCGCGGACTGCCAAAACATACGGCTTCGTGTGTACAGGCCGTATTCATTCGTGTGCAGCCATGGCTCTGGCTCGCGCGGGATGAGAAGCACGCCAAGGTAGGCGGGAATGAATCGCTTCGTGCGAGTTAGCTTCCGGAACGGCTTTGCCTTCATCTTCCACGTCATGCTGTCATCTTTGAGTAGGCTCTCTTGGTAGGTGCACTTCAGCTGAAGCTCGAATTGCGGTCCATAGTAGCCGTGATACTCTGTCGAAGAAACGACCGTGATATCAACGCCCTCGTAGTCGGTCTCGTGAGTTTTTATGGAGCATCCCACCGCGTAAGCGATCATTCGCGTGTACGACACGCTGAAGTGTTCCTGTAGTGCGGTGATGGGAACCTGGCCCTCTGCCAAGTCATGCTCGCCCATCTTTTCCTCAGTGCTGTCTTCGGCCACAGTTCCCCACTGGGTATGACTTAATCGCTTGCCGGAACTAGTCTCGAGCAAGAGAGTGACGTGCGGGACTATTTGGGTTCTAGCCCGTGCTAATTACACCTTTCGTTTTGCGGGGCGTCGCTAGGTGCCGCCATGGTTCCAGCAGTGGGCGACGGCCCACGTAGCGATACGCGGGCCGTCGCCCCATGGGGTGCCTTCTCTTAACCTGCGAGCAGGAGAAGGCAATGGGAACTAACTTGGCCAGACCAGGAATTCTGTGCCAGCCGATCTAATCGACCAGTGCTTGCAGAATAACCCCGTGTACCTGACCGCTTACGGTGCATCAAATCCTGTTCTAGCTCATGCCAGAGCCTGCAGAACAGTCTGCGTCGCGAACGGCAGGTTCTGGGAAATCACCAGGTCGTCGACCAGGTGAACCGAAACGCCGCTTCGCTTGGCACTGTCGTGGACACGCCGCAGTTGCTCGTTCGGTGCTACGCCCGGTGTGAGCGGGCTGTGCACACCGATGATCCATTCGCGGCCACCCTGCCTTGCCAGAATCGGAGCGGTGACCGGCCCTACGCCGTTAACGTCGATTTTGGCACCTCTCTCGAACGAGATACCGAGCTCTCGGCTGTCCAGATCCTCGAAGAGGATGTCAGCCGAGCGGGCAAGCCGTGCCTCGGCAAGAGCCGGCGGCGTGTCGTTCATCAGATAGCGCAGGAGACTGGCCCCCACGTGGCGATCAAGGAGGTTGTGTTCGAACCGGTTGCGGAAGCTGCGCAGACAGCGATAGCAGGACTCATCGCAGTTGGCCGGGCAGTCTTCGAGAAGTTCCAGTGTCCGCTTGAAGATTTCCACACCGTGGTCGTTGACACGGCGAGTGAAGCCGGCACCGCCAGCGAGGGTGTCGTACATGTAGATGTCGGCTTCTCGACCTTCACCGCCAAGGGGCGTCAGTGCAGGACGGTATTCCGCTTGCAACTCCGAGCTCTCGATGCCGAGCTTCCGCGTCGCAGCAATCGTCAGGGCCTCAGCAATTGTGCGCAGCGCGATGTGCGTCGATAGGTAGGCCGGATCGAGAGTGATGGGCGCATCCACCTTCAGACGCACCAGGAGCACGTCGGAGATGAAGTCCGTACCCAGCACCAGACCGCGGGTCGAACGCGACCCGGGACAGTTCGGCTCCTTATCGTCGGGGTAGGGCTTCTTGTGTGTCCCATTGACCACGCCTGTGGCGGACGCTGTCGGCTCGATGAGACCGCACAGGGTGCAGTAGGTGTACCCCTCGTTGCGGGGACCGGTGTTCGTAACTAGCAGCGTCTCGCGGTGATAGGTCTGCTCTAGCCGGTCCGTGTCTGTGACGCGCTGCCAGGCGCTCTCCTCGGTCGGTCCGGACGCCATGAGCTTGGCTCGTGTGGCGTAACTGCGGGCCGGCGCCTTGTCTGCACTGGTGCCGGGGTCCTTCCTGGCCGGGTGCGCGAATCCTGGCGGGCGCATCCAGTTTTTGGCCTTGCCGAACTTTCCGTCGGCTCGACAAGCCGGGCAGTCACGTTCATCCCCGGGCGCGGCCTCGCCGTATGAGTAGTAGTTCGCGTAATGGCACACTTGGCACTCGAAGTAGAGCAGCCTTTCCTTCCAAGCTTGGTGGCGCGTCTCCTGGACTGGCGCATAGATCGCCTCGGAGGTCCACTCCTTGTTGTCGATCCACACCACCTTGCCCGGGGCGTACTGGCTGAGTGCTACCGCAAGACCCTGACTGGGCGCGTAGTGGAACTCAGGCCTGAAGCGAGTAGATCGATCGAGATCGAAAACGTGGAATGAAACGACATCCGTCGGGAACGCGTAACGCGGTAGTACTCCCTTGTACAGGAGTCGATCGAGTAGGTTCTTTTGGGTCCGCCGGGCATCTGGTGCCTCCGCACCCTCGCTCGGATCCTCCTTGTCAGACTCCGATGATGTGTCACTCGTGCCAGCAGTCACGGGGCGTCCGCTGGCATCGAGGTCAAGAGCCTTGTCGATCTCGTCGAGTGTCCTTGTGGCGAAGTCCTCGAGGACGGATCGGAGGCCGTCTTGGCCGAGCTCATCGGGAAGCCATGCCGCAATGTCTTGGCGAAGAGTCGTCTCATTGACGCCCAGCCATTCTTCCAGGTCGACCCTGTTCAGTGGAGAGGATGATCCGGTGAACTCCGCAATCGTTCCCAGTACCTCGAAAAGCTGCGGCTGCGCGTCTGCGGCGATTTCAGGAAGGCGATCCTGGTGGTAACGCTGCAGTAGATACGCGGTCACGTGACGGCGTGTGATCTCGTCGTTGTCCATCGTCAGTACCGGGTCGTCAACTTCACCGCGGATCATCAGTTCCGGGTGGCGGAAATAGTGATCATCGTGGGTGTCGGCGCTGCCAAAGGCCAGCACGGTGGCGACTGCGTTGCCCCGCCGACCAGCTCGTCCTGCGCGTTGCTGATAGTTAGCCCGCGAGGGCGGCATGTTACGCAGGGCGACACCGGACAGGTTCCCGATGTCGATGCCTACTTCCATAGTGGTCGTGCACGACAGGACATCGATGGCGGCGGGTTTTTTCCGGTCTCCGGATCCGGGCAAACCGAGGTCGACGTCTTGGAAAAGCAGCTCATGCTCTTCTGCCTTGGAGAAGACGGCGTCTGACTGAGCCGCGGCATTGAGCTGCGCCGTATGCTCGGCAGCGATGATGCTCATCGGAGGCTCGGAAGAGTCCCGTAGAGCCCGTGCGGCGCTAGCGCGGTAGTACCCCTTGCGGGCCTGGAAGACCGGGTCCGTATCAGGGTCTAGGACACGAACTTTTTCGTCTCGGCAGTTAACGCACCGAGAGGAACCGGGGAACGGTCGCTGAGTAAAACGACAGCGCTCACAATAACCCCAAGTCGTTTCGAGATCCAGGTACACCTTTGAGGCCGACAGGCGGAACCTCCCAGCCACCGCATCGCAGAACTCTTGAAGCAATTTGGGCAGCCATGTCTCGCTGAACTGTTTCTTCGCTGTCTTGGTTTCGAGCCAACGATCAATCGTGTTGAACTTCCCCGTGTGCGGACGAACACCGCCGTCCGTCATCCACCAGTCTCCATCAGTCATCGACGGGAACCAGATGCCGGGCGTAGTCCACTGCATGAGCCACATCCGCATGAGGGCCAGCTTGGCCTCGTCACTAGTGGCCACACCCTCGATGTCGGAGAGCAGCCCGAGCAGATCGGCAGTCTTGGCTCGCGGCTCGCGTAGGGATGCGAGGCCGAGTGATGCAAGCCCAAAGTATTTGTGCGTGAGTGTCGCGTACATCGTCCGCATCAGCGCATGCGGTGGCGAGTCGGTGATGCGGAACAACTGCATCAGCTCGCCGAAATGTCCTGCAAGCGCGCCCTTCTCGATAGCTGTCTCAACTCGGTCCAGTACGTGAAGTGACTCAGAGGGGCGAAGTTCCGGGCGAAGCCGGACCGAAAGCTGGCGGGATCCAACCATGGCTGCCAAATACAGCTGGTTCAGGGACAGCATGGGCTCGAGCGTTGTATTCTCCAGCTCTTGCCACCCGCGCAGAATCAGGGGTCGCATGGCGTCGCGCATGGAATAGCTCTGCAGGTTTGGAGCGAGCTTGGCGGCAACCTGCCGGGAGTCGGAAAAGGCGAGCACCTTACGCCCACGCAATGGTGCGAAGTCGGTGTTTGGTTGCGCGCCCGGTGGCTGCACCTCAAGCTGACGGGTCACCAAGGCTAGGAATGGTTGGTCACCCTTCGTCTGGTGATCTTGCACTGACGAGCGGCCGCCGGCGCGATGACCGCAGACGCCGCAGGGCTTGAACTCGCCGTCCGCTTCAGTCTCGTCGCCGTCCTCTTCGCCCTTGATTACTTCCCCGCTTCGGAGACGAGGAAGGAAAACGCTTCGGACCCGGCGATCGATCACCTTCTCCGGGTTGAGCCTGCCGGTGACCAGGTCAAGGTCGGCGATCTCGACGTTCTTCTCGTAGGGCTCCTCTAGGAGGAGATCCAGGGGCTGAAGTTCGGGAATGGAGCCGGACGCGGACTGGAAGGCTCCTCCCGGCTCATTCCACAGGTGAGACGGGTTGGAGAGGTCGTCGGTATACGCCCGTGCATAGGAGGAGCCGCAATGCCGGCATGTGTACAGCTCAAAGACCCTGGCGCCGCAGTTACAGGTCGCTCGGGGCTGGGCATAAAGCTGGCCCACCGGCCCCGGCTCCGGGTAAGCCTCCCGGTCGACCTCCGGGCATTCGGGGTCGAGACATGCCCACAGCCCGGGCAGCCCACGGAAGAACGCATGCACACGGCACGGCAGCAGCCCCGCACCATCCGCTGACCGCCGGGCTGCACTACCGAGCGCGACCAGAGCAGAAACGGCTTTATCCGCCAGCTTCTGGTCCACACCCGGGAAGATGAAGGTGCCCAAGTCACTGACGGGCTGAGCTTGCCTCATAGTCTCGTTGACGAGAAGGCCCATCGGACCGAAGGCGTCGAGCGCTTCGTGTAGCAGTTCGCCGACCGGGACAGCCGGTCTTGGGCTCACTCCGCAGTAGTCCAGCAGGGATTGAACCGCAGCGATACGGGCCTCGTCCCCAGCACCTTCATAGAACTCGTGCATCGGTACGGCGGCCAGAGCCTGTGCGTCCTGCAGGCTGCCTGTGCTGGCGCCCGGGCGAAGGGACAGCTTGCCTTCCACGCTCTTGAAGCCGACCTCGGACTTGCCACTCAACTGCGCGGCGAACTGGCGCGCATACTGGGGAGTCGTGAAGCTGGCGCTTGTGCAGATCACCTGCAACTGGCTCGCCGGGATACCAAGCCTCGCGCGTAGACGACGAAGGAGGAGTGCCACCTCGGCGCCGGCGGCTCCCCGGTACATGTGAGCTTCATCGATGATCAGAAGAAACTTCTCGTCGGGATTGTTCGCCAACCAGTCCCGCGTTGCATCAAAGACCGGCCGCTCGAGCGGACGCATCATCATGTACTCGAGCATCGAGTAGTTAGTGATTAGAACGTCTGGGGGCTCCGCCAGCACCTCGTGGCGGGTCAGTAGCTCCGAATCTTCGGGGCGGGTGATGGCGCGGATGAAATCACCGGCCTTGTTCTGCCACCGGGCTCCGCTCCTGCCGTACCACGCCTTCAAATCCGGCTTAGCCGGCCACTTCCCACGTGACTCCAGTGCCTTGATGAGAGCATCTGCTTCGTCGCGCTGCGACGAGGAGGCGTCGTTCGCCAGATCGATCAGGTTGACGTAGAAGTCCTCGATAGCGTGAAGACGCTCCTTGTCCTTCTTGACGTTGCGTACGCCGGGATACAGCGTCCGGCTGGTATAGCGGGCGAAGCGCGCCGGGCGGCCGGCCCACTCGTGGAACCTGGCAGTGACACGAGGATCGCTCAGCAGGAGCCGAAGACGGCCCAACTGGTCGTTCACTAGCGCATTCATCGGGTAGAGGATCAGAGACCTGACAGCCGGGACCTTGAAGGACTCCGGCTTGTGGGCGGCCTCTGCTGCGAGTTTGGCCAGCATCGGCAGAAGGAACGACTCGGTCTTCCCTGAGCCTGTGCCGGTCGTGATGGCTAGGCTCTGGCCATCACGTGCAGTCCACTCGAGTGCCTCAGCCTGGTGGGTGTAGGGCGGGTCGTACAGAAGGCGTTTCGAACCGGCCGCATCCGTCGACAGAGCGCCGAGGAGCTCCCGCACGGTGTCGTCGAGGTCCAGATCATCGAAGTGGCGGTCGGTCTGGTACCGAGGAGTGCTTTCGATGAAGGGAGCTTGGAACAGCACTCCCTCTTGCTCGAGCAGTGCACGACGCTGGTCGAGCACAGTGCGATGCCCGATATGATACGTCGCTTCGATGTAGTCCCGCAGGGCCGTCTGGATCTTGCTGATCGTCTCCGCGATCGTTGGCGCTTCCACTGTCACGCCACCCCTCCCTCTTCGCTGACATGCATCCATAGCATGTCAGCGAAAAACACCGACAGGTTGTCGACCGCCAACTTCGGTACGCGGTAAGAGATGAGCGCACCCTTTGCCCGTGCGATGGGAGTCCCTACGAGCTCGAGGTAGCGCTGTGCCCACCTGGGGACGGGGCTGAAGAGATCCAGACGTTTCTCGCCCGGGACGCCGGACGCGGGGCTTACTCGCATGGCTTGCGGTGTGCCTGCCAGGGCGTCGATGGCCGCCTGGGTGCGCCAGGCCTCGTCGCAGCCTGCCGCGGTGAGGTCATCAGCCGGAAGGTCCACCAGTGCGCGAGGGAACCCATGCTCCGCACGCACGAAGCACCACAAGTCGGCACCGTAAGCTTGTGGCCGGCGGGCAACGAAGTCTCCCGAGTCATGGGGTCCGAGCGGCCGCCAGCGGCCTCGGTAGTAGAGGACTGATGCCGTTGGGTCGAGGATCGCGAGACCGCCTATCTGGCCGGACTCGCCGACTCGGTCCAGGCGCTGACGCATCACGTCGACAACCGCAGTTGCCTGCTCGACCCTAGGCCGCTTGAGCCAGTGATCGCGAGGCAGAACGTGCAGGCCAGCGGCACGCAAGCGAGCCGGGGCGAGCTGAGCGTCGAGCCTGAGGCACCGGGTGTGACCTTCGTTCTGCACTTCTGCGCTCAGGGACTCGTTTACAAGCGGTTTTCCGTTGGGCCGCACACCGAGCAATAGATATTGTCCGGGGGTCTTCTCCACGAATGAGGGTGGGGCCAGGTATATCTGTCGGCTTGTGCGATCCGATTGAGCAGGAAGCTCGATCAGGTCACCGATCGACACCAAGAGGTCCAGGTACGTCGCTACCTGTTGTCGTGTAACCAGGTATTCTTCGTCCAGTGGGCTGAGAGCCTCAAGAACTGCGTCTACGAGTCGGCGCGGAGGTGCCGGGCAAAGAAAAGACGCCGCACGGCGAAGCAGAGCGGAGAGCGCCTCTGCAGAAAACGCGTCAATTATTGTCTCATCCAGCCAGAGTGAACGAACTGTGAGTTCTGCGGCCTCCTGTTTTCCGAGCACTGTTACCTTCACTGGAAACCTCCGATCATCGTCGAACGTTCTGAGCCCTCATGAAGGTCCTCAATACCCAAGACTGCGAATCGAGCCGCTCGGATAAGTACGGGGGACACCAGCACGCATTTCAGCATCCTGTTGAGCTCGGTGCTGTCCATGCCGTCCAGGGAGCCGGGTCGACTTGCAAGAAGCAGCAGAAAGTCCGCTGCGTCACGCGGGTTCCCAATACCAGTGCTAGCGGCAATGGGGGCGATTGCCTCGCCCAAACCTTCCCGCAATGCAGACAGGGACTTCGACCACTGCCAGAGATGTGTGGCGATGCAACGAGCCACATCACGCTGTGCCTGCGAATCTCCTACAAGCTGCTGCATCTCATCCAGCGTGTCCGGTCTCCTGTGCGCACTGAGGCGACCCCGTCGGCGTTCCAAGTTGGCCCATCTACTCCCAGCCAGGAGTGACGCGAGGGCCGTTGTGATCGCGTCGAGCACCAGTTGTCGCTGATGGTGGGAGAAGGGATCGGCCGACAGGTCGGCGTCCTGCCAATGGTGGTAATTACGTATCAGTTTGAGCGCTTCGGGAAGCGGGGTGCCTGTGCAGCGGATGGTTGGCTGAGTACCCGCTCTCTGGCGCAGCCAATTTGGGTCAGGTGGCAGGATGATGGCTGCGGTCGCATTGTCGGAAACGGCTCGGAGCATGCCGCCACCTACGGGGACATCAACCGGTTTCCAGGCATCTCTCTGCTCGCCGACCAGTGGATTCTCCACGGAATATAGGAGTACTTGCGTTTCATTACGGCCTGTACGGTCAATCAAGCGTACTGTGTGCCTGTCCTTGCGCTGCTTTGTTGGTACCCAACGAAGCGGGTAAAATCCGCGTTCGCATACAAGGGACGCGAAGCCTACCCCGCTACGGGAGACTGATACTTCACATGACTCAGCGACACTGTAGACGCTGTGTAGCTTCCCTTTCCCTGTGCGGAATTCCTGAGCCGCCAGTTTCGTCCATGCGCTGTCCGTGAAAGGGAAAGAAATAGTATGGCGCAGGTGCATTAGTTCCTTACCGGCGTCGTCACGCAGTACGACAGTCAGCTCGGCCTTAGTGCCGGCTGGGCCGTCCGCCGATAGACTTGCCCGTCCATCCCATATCTCGGTTAGCTTTGGACGGGCTGGAGTGGCATACAGGCGGATGCCTGATCCCTTTGTGTGGTTTTCCAAGATCGAATGAGGATCGCGAATGGTGGCAGCAAGTGACCCGCTTGCGAATGACCCGCCTGCATCTCCGGACAGTAGTGCAACGTGCACCTCGTGTGTACCTACGGAGAGTCCCTCTAGAGCGAAAATCAGTGACTTACTGCCTTTTGGCCATTCGAGCGGAAGAGGTGAACCGCCGTCTACTCGCACTGAACATCTCTCTGTCACATGAGTGGACGTCACCGCTAGAAGTGCTGGATCCCCAGCCATCCACTCGGCGGATCCGTCGCCATCCCACGAAGCTGGAAGAACGCCTACAGGGTGGATGGAAACGTTCGACACCACCGACAGCCCGGTTGCCGCAAGCTGAGTTAGCTCCACATCATTCAGGGTTTGGGGCACCTTCACATCGAAAGCGTTCACTTCATCGGCGTGGACAATGGATGGAGATATCCACGGAAGTGCCGGGGGAGATATGCCGGTGCGGCCGACCAAGCAGTATTCATGACCTGGCCGGACGAGGCCGCCCTTTATTTCGACAGCTAGTCCGCCGGGCTGTTTCCGGAAGAGCCACCATGGTCCCTTAGTGATGGCGCAACGTTCGGCTATCAACTCATTAACATGTCTGGATCCTTGCTCCAATTGGATAAGGGGGGTGCCTGGCCGGGGCCACGCGGTCAGCGGCACTCTGCCTGGGTACAAGAGATTTCCGCGAGGAAGTGGCTGACGGCGTCCTTCAATCTTCGGGCGTAGTCTCCGCAGCTCCTCGCTTATCTGGTCATTTTCCGCTTGTAGAGTCGTGAGGTCGGGTAGCTCCAAGCAGGGACGCCATCCGCCTCCCTCTTGCTGTAAAAGAAGTCGCGGATGCGCCGCAGTAGAGGTGTACTGCCCTTGGCGCTCTTTCCTTGAGCTGGTATTCGTCGGAAGGAAACCGGCAGAGCGCACTGTGTGCGCAGAATTTATTGCCTGATCCAGCCAGTCCCTCGACTCGTGTTCCTTCGATAGGGCATCAACCAGGCGGGCGAGCGTTGATTGCATCAGGTACGGGGATCCCTCGTCGTCGCCTGACAGTAGCGCTGCGGCGATATGGCCGAGCAGGATCTGATTCGAGCAGAACTTTTGGAAGCGGTCGCTGTACCCGCCCGTGCGTGCTGCTAGGCAGGAGCCCAGTTTGTGCGGATCATTCAGCATGGGTGACGTAAGTATGGCGCGCGCTTCGTAAAGGAGTTGTGCCATTTGGCGCTGCAGATCGGCTGGCATGATGGCATGCGTGATAGGCCATGCGATGATGCTGAAGTTCGAGGCAAAGGCTCCCCTGGGTTCGATTCCTCCATATTCAGCTGCGAACCGTTCGAACCATTGTTTAATATGCCTGCGATTATCGTAAATCTTCCATTGTGGGCCGCGCTCCCATCCTGATGTCTCTTGAGAGAAGAGGGGCCAGTACTCGTCTCCGGTATAGAGGTAGCCGATTTCGGCGGCATATACCACGAAGGGCAGCCACCAGGTGCGGTGCCGAATATTGAATCCTTCTGTGACGGCCCCGCGCACCGTGGTCGAAAGTAGATCCAGGTCGTTCTGGCTGAGATCATGCTCCAGAGCAAATACGGGGGCCGCTGGCTGCAGCGCCTGACGATGTGCATGAAGGGTTTGAAAATGCTCATCGAGGTATTCGTGTAGATGCTTGAGCATTTCGATCGAACCGTCAGGCGTCGCTTTTGCCATGCTCGGTCTCCCTCCCCTGGGTCCCGCCTTGCACTAGACGCGGTCTGGAGCAAGCCAACGACACTCCGTACATCGATCTCTTTGAGAGTGCCCACCGATCGGGTGACCGGTCGGCGTTCCGCAAAGCACGAAGCTCCTGTGTCGTTGACAGAGGTGTTCGACGTCTCAACTCATCTGCGCAAGAGCCTCGGTGGTTTCCTATCCTGCCGCACTCGACTTGCCTCACGTCCCGGTCGAGTGGGTAATCATGCTCATCGTCACCCGTGGGGGTGACTGTCGCTGCAAGCCCCCGTCCCATCAGCGTGCTCTCGTCCGCTGGTCTACCTTCGGCGGCACGAACCGCTCTCACGGATCGTCGTCGTCACCGCTGCCGTCGGCCACCGGCGCCCACCGGGTGCCCGGGCGGTAAGAATCCTGCGGGAGATCGACCCCGACTACGTCCCGCTCGACGGAACGCTTCCCGCGTGCGGCCGGGTCGGCGACAGATGGGCCGACTTCTCGCTGGAGCACCGCCGCTTCGGCGTGAATGTACAGGTTGTCGCCGATCCCGGGGCACGAGCACCCGGCGGGCGAGGCGTTACGCGGCTGAAGTCCTGGCGCATCTTCCGCCGAGCCCGTTGTAGCCCCAACCGCATGAACGTTCATCGCTGCCGCCGTCCTACTTAACTCTGGAGAGACAACTCTCAAAGGGCTCACCGGTAGGCGAGATCGACTTCTTGAGTCGGACGGGGAGGCGTCTGCATGAACTGCCTGGGGCACCCGGTCCGGCCACGTGAAGGGGGCGTATCGGCCCGCGACGCGCAGCAGTGGGTCAGAGTTCGTCTGGTGCCAGCCACTGATGCGGAAGGTGGCTCTGGTCGGTCGTTCTGTCCGGTACGCAGCGGAGACGGACGCAGTTGGATGACGAGGCGCGTGTCCTCTTCTCGGCTGCTGACAGGTGCCGGGCAAGTGTCCTACGCAAGAGTTCCCATCCGTCCGAGCAGTTGGGTGTGTGAATCCGCAGGGCACCCTCGGAGCAGGGACGGCCCAGGGACTTTTCAGGGCTTCTCGCGTCTCTCTCAGGGAGGTTCCGGGGACTCTCCGCCAGATAAGCAAGGAAGGCCCTGACAGTGCTGAAAGATGGAAACGGGCTGGTCAGGGCCTATGGCATCAGCACTCGATGGTGTTCACCGCGAGCCCGCCGGCGGCCGGGGCATATCACCCGGGGTTCCGAGGTGGCTGAGTGAATGTTCCCCATGAAGGAGCCTGTCACGCCGATCCCCGTGCCGCTATCAGTTCCTCGTCCCAATCCTGACTACCTGCTAGTGGGGCTCGGCGACGGCAGCACATACCTCACTGCACACCTCGACGGTTACAGGGCAGGGCGCTATCGGCGAGCGCCTCGGTCAGCAAACCACCGACCCGGACGTGCGGGTCAGCCGGATGATCGAAGGAGCGCCGGTACTCGTGGAGGCCCGGGCGGGGACTGGCCGTAGCCGTGTGGTGCGCTTGATGCGGGCGCGGCGAGGGCTGAACCCCGAATTTGAGGCATGCCAGTGGCGGCCGTCGTTGCGGGCATGGCGAGGCAAGATCATCTTGCATACGCGTTGCACAAGGTGATGAAAAACAGCGGTGATCAATGGAAGGTCGAGAAAGGGTATAACCGCAGGTCGTCAGGCGTTTAGGGGTGTCGCGCCCGTGCCGCCTAACAACGGCTAACACAATGAGGTGGATCGGTCCTGTTGACCGTGTCCGCGTCAGAGATTCAGCGTTGTTCGGGCATGGGGACTTCGCCGTGG
>NZ_JBIUXR010000033.1:0-33940 GCF_044744085.1 Streptomyces sp. NPDC087428 | reverse complement strand
CGGGCCGCCCTGGTTCCCCTCCCGATCGATGTCACTGCACTCCGTACCCGTACCGACACCATCCCCGCACTCCTGCGCGACCTCGTCCCCACCACTAGGCGGCGCAGCGCGGTGTCCAGGACGGACGCGACGTCTCTGCGGCAACGATTCGCGCAGGCCGATCAGGCAGGGCAGGAGGCCCTCCTCAGGACGCTCGTCATGGAACGGGCGGCCGCACTCCTCGGCCACAGCAGCGCGGACGCCCTCGACGCCGAACGGGACTTCCTGGAGGCCGGGTTCGACTCGCTGAGCGCGATGGAACTCCGTAACGTCCTGATGAAGGACACCGGACTGCGGCTTCCCCCGATGGTGGTCTTCGACAGCAAGAGCCCGGCCGAACTCGCCCGGCTCCTGCGTACGGATCTCCTGGCGTCGGCGCCCCCCGCGGCCGACGAGGCACAGATGCGGCCAGCCGGAGCGGAAGCCTCCGAGCGATCCGAGGGATCCCAGGGAGCGGACGGGACGCAGCGCGCTTACGCGTCCGGCGGGGCCGAGGCCCCCTCGGTCGGGAGGGCACCGGAGACACTCCGTGACCTGTTCCACTCCGCCGTCGTCTCCGGCCGCGCGGACAAGGGCTTCGCACTCCTCCAGGCGGCCGCCGACGTCCGGCCCGGCTTCGCCTCAGTGGACGAGATCGACCGGCTGCCCACCGCGGTCCGGCTCGCGGACGGCACCGAGGGGCCGCACCTCATCTGCCTCAGCACACCCATGGCCACCGGGGGCGTCCACCAGCACGCACGCCTGGTGTCCCACTTCGGAGGCAGGCACAAGATCTCCGCACTGCCCGTCCCCGGCTTCCTCGCGGGCGAGAGTCTGCCCACGTCCTCCGACGCGGCCGTCCAGGCACTCGCGCGGAGCGTGCTGGAGGCGGCCGACGGCAAACCGTTCGTCCTGCTCGGCTACTCGTCCGGAGGCACCCTCGCCTACGCCACCGCCGGATACCTGGAACGGGAGTGCGAGGTGAGCCCGGCGGGCGTCATCCTGCTGGACACGTTCAAGGTGCACGACGGCGGGAGCGACGGCGTCCCCCTCGACGGCCTCGCACTCGGCATGTTCGACAAGGAAGCGGTGTTCGGCCGGTTCGACAGCAGCAGGCTCTCCGCGATGGGCCGCTGGGTGGAACTGGTACCGCAACTTCCGCTGACCCCGGTCGAGGCCCCGGTGCTCTTCGTGCAGTGCACCCAGTCCTTCGTACCGGACGGGGACGACATGTCCCCCGACCTGACCGACGGCCGTGCCGAGCCCTGGGAGGCCGGCCACACCCTGCGGACCGTGCGCGCCAACCACTTCACCCTCGTGGAGGACCGCGCCGAGGACACCGCGCACGTCATCGACGCGTGGCTGGCGTCGGACGAGTGGCCGGCGCAGAACGAATCGGCGCCCGACGCCGTATCGACCGAATGACCAACCGACCCGAATGACCAACCGACCCGAATGACCAACCGACCCGAATGACCAACCGGCCGAATGACCAACCCGCCGCATGACCAACTGGCCTGACGGCCAAAAGCGCCGGTCCCGAGCGGCCGCGACGACTGAGCACAAGACCCACAGCTCCCATCCGCAAACAGCGTGAGTGAAGCGAAGCGAGGCGAAGTGACGTGACCGTGGCACCCAGCACGAAGGGGACCCTGCCGTTCGGCGAGCACGAGACGTGGTACCGGGTGACGGGCGACCTTCGCTCCGACCGGCCCACCCTCGTCGTCGTGCACGGCGGTCCGGGATCGACCCACGACTATCTGCAGAACCTCTCCGACCTGGCCGACGACGGCTGGTCCGTCGTGCACTACGACCAGATCGGGAACGGCGGCTCGACCCATCTGCCCGACCGGGGGGCGGACTTCTGGACCGTGGACCTGTTCGCCGCCGAACTCGACAACCTGCTGACGGGTCTCGGGATCGCCGACAACTACGTCCTGTTCGGCCAGTCCTGGGGCGGCATGCTCATCACGCACCACGCCGCGGCGCGTCCGGCAGGCCTGCGCGGCCTGGTCATCGCCAACTCGCCCGCCTCGTACCCCCTCTGGCTCCAGGAGGCCAAGGTCCTGCGCGACCGGCTCCCGCCCGGCGTCAACGACACGCTGCTCCGGCACGAGGCCGCCGGAACCACCGAGACGGACGAGTACCACGGGGCCATGCGCACGTTCTACGAGCGCCACGTCTGCCGTCTCGCACCCTGGCCCCGCGACTACCTGGCCTCGTTCTACGAGGTGTACAACGACCCCACCGTGTACTACGCGATGAACGGCCCCAGCGAGTTCCACGTGAACGGCACACTGCGCGACTGGTCGGTCATCGACCTCTGCCCGGACGTCGACGTGCCCACCCTGCTGATCTCCGGGCGCCACGACGAAGCCACACCCGCGACGGTGCAGCCCTTCCAGGACCTCATTCCGGGAGCGCGCTGGGAGATATTCGAGGAGTCCAGCCACCTGCCGCACCTCGAGGAACCGGAACACTTCCGTCAGGTCATGAAGACGTTCCTCCAGGAGATCGCCCCCGGCTGACTCCTGGGCGTCCGTTGCATAGAGTGCTGAGAACACGCCGCGCCTCCGGCGCGGCGTCCCGGATGTCATCCGCAACCCGGTACGGCTGTGGAGCTGGAGAGCTGCGCGGCTGCATGGATGTACGGATGTGTGGCCGCGAGGCCACGACAACCGGGACAGTAGTGGTCAGGTAGTCGCGAGGCGTGTCCGGAGTGGAGTACAAGTCCGGGCAGCCTGCCGCGGCGGGGTATCCCGGGCACGGGTCCGGGGTTTCGTTGAGAGGGCGGTTGTGATGGTCACCGGTCGTGTGGTGCGGTTCGACGGCGTGAAGGGCTATGGATTCATCGCTCCCGATCATGGGGGCGAGGACGTCTTCCTGCATGTCAACGACCTTCGTATTCCCGAGGCCTCTCTGAGGCCCGGTCTGATGGTCGAGTTCGAGATCGAGCAGGGGGACCGGGGCCTGAAGGCGTCCTCGGTGCAGCTCGCCCCCGGCGGCGGCGGTTCGGCGGCGGCTCCGGCGTCCGCGTTCTCGGGGCGTTCCGAGACCCCGAGCAGGCAGGTCGCGGACGGCGACGACGTGCTGTGCGACGTGCTCAACTCTGAGGAGTACGTACGGGACGTCACCGAAGTGCTGCTGGAATCGGCACCTGGTCTCACCGCGGCGCACATCCTTCAGGTACGCCAAGGGATGCTGCAGTTCGCCAAGAAGCACGGCTGGGTCGAGGGCTGAGCCCGCCCGGCCGGCTGTCGCCCGCCGCGGCCCGGGGAACAGGGCCGGCGGCGGGCGCGCCGCCCGTCGCTCGCCGCCCGTCGGCTGTGACGAACGGCACCGGCCCCGGACCTGTCCGGTCCCGTGTTAGCGCCGGTTAACCTGCCTCTCATGACCGTAACCCTCGAAGTAAGCGGCGGCGTCGGCACGATCCGGCTGGACCGTCCGCCGATGAACGCACTGGACATCGCCACCCAGGACCGGCTGCGCGAGCTGGCCGAGGAGGCCTCCGGACGCGACGACGTGCGCGCCGTGGTGCTCTACGGCGGCGAGAAGGTGTTCGCGGCGGGCGCGGACATCAAGGAGATGCAGGCGATGGACCACCCGGCGATGATCGTCCGGTCCAAGGCACTGCAGGAGTCCTTCACCGCGGTGGCCAGGATTCCCAAGCCCGTCGTCGCGGCCGTCACCGGCTACGCACTCGGCGGCGGCTGCGAACTCGCGCTCTGCGCCGACTTCCGGATCGCCGGCGACAACGCCAAGCTGGGGCAGCCGGAGATCATGCTCGGTCTGATCCCGGGCGCGGGCGGCACCCAGCGGCTCGCCCGTCTGGTGGGCCCCGCCAAGGCCAAGGACCTGATCTTCACCGGCCGCCACGTGAAGGCCGACGAGGCCCTCACCATGGGCCTGGTGGACCGGGTGGTGCCCGCCGCAGAGGTGTACGAGCACGCCCACGCCTGGGCCGCCAAACTGGCGAAGGGGCCGGCCCTCGCGCTGCGAGCCGCCAAGGAGGCCGTCGACGCCGGGCTGGAGACGGACCTCGACACCGGCCTCACGATCGAGCGGACCTGGTTCGCCGGACTCTTCGCCACGGAGGACCGGGAGCGCGGTATGCGCAGCTTTGTGGACGAAGGGCCGGGCAAGGCCAAATTCC
Organism: Streptomyces sp. NPDC087428; assembly: GCF_044744085.1. Lineage (NCBI taxonomy): Bacteria > Bacillati > Actinomycetota > Actinomycetes > Kitasatosporales > Streptomycetaceae > Streptomyces > Streptomyces sp. NPDC087428. The sequence continues at coordinate 29,769 of NZ_JBIUXR010000033.1, read as the reverse complement.
TCTGACCGAACGCCAGTTGGGAACAGATCGCGGCGCGTTCATCCGTGTGGGCGGATTAGCCGAGCCTTAAGACAACCTTAAGGCTCGGCGCTCCGTTCGCGCCGGTAATCCCGTTCGAGTGCGGTGTTCACGCAGGTGGGCGGGGGTGTGAGCGAGCGCATTCTGCCAATGGCATATGCCAAGAGCTCTCTGCGGAATTGCTTATTCCGGGTCGGGCATTCCCTCGGAACGGCCCCGGAGGGCCCACCGTGCAGCCATGATGGTGTCCATGGCGGGCCTGGAAGGTGTGGAGCAGCCGCGACAGCGCAGCAGCGCGACAGCGGCACGGAGGATGCCGGCCGTCGAGGACGAACAGGCGTTCAAGGCGCTGGAGTTGTTCGGTAATCCGACGGAGGGCGAAGTCCGGCTGCCCTCCCGCCCGGAGTCCGCGGCCACCGCGCGCCGGCTCACTTCCTGTGTCGTGCTGCGTCAGTGGGGGCTCTCCCCGCAGACCGGCGAGCACGCCGTTCTGCTCGTGTCCGAACTCGTCGGCAACGCGGTCCGGCACACCGGTGCCAGGGTTTTCGGTCTGCGGATGCTGCGGCGTCGCGGCTGGATCAGGATCGAGGTGCGCGACCCCTCGCGCGGACTGCCCTGTCTCATGCCCGTCCAGGTGATGGACATCAGTGGGCGGGGCCTCTTCCTCGTGGACAAGCTCTCCGACCGGTGGGGCGTGGATCTGCTGCCGCGCGGCAAGATCACCTGGTTCGAGATGCGGATCTCCGACCGCTGACGGCCCCCGGGGTGTCGCGGTCATCGCCCGGAAGGGACCCGGATGCACAGAAGCCCCCGGGTCGGCCGTGATGCGGCTCTGCGGGGGCTGCTGTGTGGGGGCCGTGAAATGGGGGGTGTTCTCACGGCCGCTTATGACGACCCGGCCCGGGTCAGTGCGGGTCGTGTCACCGACTATGGCAGACGGGCGACTCCATCGCCAAAGCCGCAAAACGCTCATGCGGTGATAGATCAGGGCAATTCTGCGATGAATCATAGGTGTGCTGGGTCACCTGCCTGGAAATCCATGCATCCCGACCGGCCCCCGCGAGTGATTCATTGATCATCAAGGGTCCGGGCGGCGCGCATCCGTGTGACCTGCGAAAGCGGCGAGAACGGTCAACTGTCATTTTTCTGACATCTCGCACTTAATGTTCTGCACATGAACGACTCCGGCACACCGGTGCACCGCCGCGGCGCCCTGCGCGCAGGGGCCGGTGCGGCCCTCGCCGCGGCCCTCGCCACCGGTTGCGGGGACCACGCCACCGCCGGGACTTCGGCGAAGACCCTCACCCACCCGGCACCGAGGAAACCGGCCGCCACCGCCGGGGCGCCGGCCCCCGCGCCCGCCCCGCGCCGCTTCCCCGGGCAGCCGGTGCAGATCGGCCACGGCCCCCGCGACCGGGCACGCGTCGCCCTCACCTTCCACGGCCAGGGCGATCCCGCCATCGCCCGGACCGTGCTGGCCGAGGCGGAACGGGCCCACGCACAGATCACCGTCCTGGCCGTCGGCGACTGGCTCGACGAGCACCCCGAGATGGCCCGCCGGATCCTGGACGGCGGCCACGACCTCGGCAACCACACCCAGCGCCACATCGACATCTCCTCGATGGGCGAGGCCCAGGCGTACGCGGAGATCACCGGCTGCGCCCAGCGGCTGCGCCGGCTCACCGGTTCCATCGGCACCTGGTTCCGGCCCTCGCGCACCCAGTACGCCACCCCGCTCGTCCAGCGGCTCGCCGTCCGCGCGGGGTACCCGCACGTCCTCTCGTACGACGTGGACTCCCTCGACTTCACCTCGCCCGGCGCCGCGGCCGTCACCCGCAAGGTGGCCGGGGAGATCCGTAACGGATCGGTGGTGAGCATGCACTTCGGCTACGCGGACACGGTCGCCGCGCTGCCCCTCCTTCTCACCGAACTCGACCGCCGCGGACTGCGTGCGGTGACGACCACGGAGCTGTTGACCTGATGCTTCCCTCCACCACGCGCACCGCGGCCCTGCTCGGGGGCGTCCTGCTCGCCGCACTCACCGGTTGCGGCACCCCCGCCGGCAAGGGGGCGTCGGACGCGGCCACCGAGGCGGCCGCGCCACCCGCCAGACCCAAGCACGTCACCCCGCCGGCGCCGCCCGGACTGGCCGGGATGCCGCCGGTGCTCGACCCGGCGAACGTGTACGCGGCCGACGCCGCGGGGAAACTGTCGCCGACCGTCAAGGGCTTCCCGTCCCGGGTGTACGTACCCAACACCAACTCCAACACCGTGACGGTGATCGACCCCGCCACCTACAAGGTCATCGAGACCATCCCGGTCGGCCGCCAGCCGCAGCACGTCGTCCCGTCCTGGGACCTGAAGACCCTCTGGGTCAACAACGACGTCGGCGACAGCCTCACCGCGATCGACCCGGCGACCGGCAAGGTGGGGAAGACGGTCGACGTCTCCGACCCGTACAACCTCTACTTCACCCCGAACGGCAAGTACGCCATCGTGATGGCCTCGATGGACCGTCAACTGGTCTTCCGCGACGCGCACACCATGAAGACGGCGAAGGCCGTCCCGGTCAGCTGCGCGGGCGTGAACCACGCCGACTTCTCGGCGGACGGCCGGTACTTCATCGTCTCCTGCGAGTTCTCCGGCGAACTCCTCAAGGTCGACACCGCGAGGATGAAGGTGGTGGGCCAGCAGAAACTGCCGTTCAAGGGCGCCATGCCGCAGGACGTGAAGCTGTCGCCCGACGGAAGCACGTTCTACATCGCGGACATGATGGCGAACGGCATGTGGGTGCTGGACGGAAAGAAGTTCACCACCCCGAAGCTGCTGCCCACCGGCAAGGGCTGCCACGGTCTCTACGTCAGCCGCGACGCCAAGGAGATGTACATCTCCAACCGCGGCGAGGGCTCCGTCTCCGTCTTCGACTTCGCGCAGAAGAAGCTGGCGAAGAAGTGGCACCTGCCGGGCGGCGGCAGCCCCGACATGGGCGGGGTCTCCGCGGACGGCAAGGTCCTCTGGCTGACCGGGCGTTACCACTCGGAGGTGTACGCGATCGACACCACCAGCGGCAAGCAGCTCGCCCGGATCCCGGTGGGCAGCGGACCGCACGGCCTCGCCGTCTACCCGCAGCCGGGGCGCTACTCGCTCGGCCACACCGGCGTCTTCCGGTAGGAGGCCGCCCGCAGACGTCGTCCGGTGGAAGGCCACCCGGCGGCGTCTTCCGGGGCCTCTTGGCCGTCCGGCAGACGGCCGCCCGCCGGTGGCTCACCCCTTGATCAGCAGTGCCTCCGAGCCCACCGGCCGGTAGCCCGCCGCCTGGAACGTCCGCACACTGCGGGCGTTCCCCGGCGACTGCTGCGCCCACACCACCGTGTCCGGCACCAGATGCCGGGCCGCCCGCGCCAGCCGTTCGCCGAGCCGCCGCCCGCGCGCCTCCTCGGCCACCTCGATCGCGGTCTCCCAGCGCCCCGCGACCCCGCGCCCGAGGATCAGCACACCGCCCTCCGTTCCCCAGACCCGCACCTCGTCGCGGAACCTCATCGCCCGTGCCACCCGGGGGTGTTCCGGATCCCGGATCTCCCGCAGCTCGACCTCCGGTGCGCCCGGCAGCGCGGACGCGACCGTCAGCAGATCGATCGTGTTCATGTGCCGGTCCGTCCGGGCCAGCAGCGCGCCCAGGAAGTGCGGATTCATCGTCGCGGCGAGCGCGTCGCCCGGAACGGCGGCCAGCGCGGCCCGTACCCACCGCGGGTCCTCGTCCGTGAACACCACCGAGTGCGCGGTGAACGCCAGCACCCCGGCATCCCGTACGTTCGGCTGCCGCACCACCGTCGTGGTCCCGTCCGGCGGCGGAAACCTCCCCTGCGCCGCGGCCGCCAGGATCCCCGCCAGTGCATCGGTCATCGCGCCGTACTCTCCCCGCTCCGGGCCACCGTCCGCCGGGCGGCGGACGGACCACCCATGATCGACGACCGGCCGCCGCGATCGCCATCCGTCGCGCCCGTTAATCTGACCTCCGTCATATAGGCATTACGAAGGGGCGGAACAGTGGCGGACATCGAGTCGGCGCGCAAGGCGTTCGAGCGGTTCGACCTGAACGGCGACGGGCTGATATCGGCTGCCGAGTACAAGAGCGTCATGGCTCAGCTGGGGGACCCCTACGTCACCGAGCCGGTCGCGCAGGCCGTGATCAACTCCCACGACGCGAACGGTGACGGGCTCCTCACCTTCGACGAGTTCTGGGCCGCGCAGGACAAGGGCTGAGGGCCGAGGACCCCCGGCCGGCGGGCCGGGGGCCGCGGACCCGCCCCGCTCACGGGCCGGAGGGGCCGGCGGATCCCTCCGGCGCGAAGGCCTCGTCCGGTGTCGCCACCGGGCGGAACACGTCGTGCAGCCGGCCCGCCCGCAGGAGGCGCAGGATCCTCGGGCAGTCGCAGACGAGCCAGAACCGCCCGTCCCGGTCCAGCGCCCGCCGCCGGGCCCGGCACAGCAGCGTCAGGCCCGAGCAGTCGAGGAAACTCACCTCGGTCAGGTCGACCACCACATGCGGTGACACGTCAGACGTGGCGCCGTCCAGGGCCGGTGCGATCAGGGCCGCGGTAGCGATATCGATCTCGTCGCGCAGCGCCACCACCGTCCGGCCGTTCCTGCGGTACACGTGACCGCACGGCTCGGGCAGGGCGACCGGCGCGGGGGATGCCGTGGGGGACAGCCTCTCGGTCATGATGCCTCTCCTCGCAGCGCCGAATCCGCGGAGGCACCCGGGCCTGGGTGGCTTGTCAGTGAGGTGACAGTCGGTGAACCTAACCCGAGGCTCGCGTCGGGTGGGGATGCAGAAACGTTCGAGCCTGCCGTAATGCGTCCTTCCGGGTGAATGTTCGATGGTGTCGTGGACGTCGAGGGGCTGTTTGTGTGGTTGTCGGCCAGGAAAGGGGATGGGCGGTGCTCCGCTCCCGTGTGCCCGCGACCGCCCGCCGCGGATCCGCACCGGCCCGCCGTCGGTCCGCGGCAGCCGTACTCATCACGGCGGTGGCCTGCCTCCTGGCCGTGGCGGCCGCCCTGCTGGGCGCCACCGCCGTCGCCCGCGGCACCGGTGAACTGCGCATACCGGGCGCCGGAACCGCCACCCTGCTGCGTACGGTCCTCTTCGGCGCGCTCGCCGTTCACCTCGGCGGCCTCGCCGCCACCGCACTGGCCCGCTCCCTGCCCGGCCGCCCGGAATCCGCGCCGCGCGGCTGGGCGACGGCGGCCTCGGTCGCCGGGGCGCTGGCCGCGGCCGGACAGATCGTCAGGCTCGCCCGGGTCAGCGATCTCGGCCTCGTCGAGACCTACGGCACCCGCGAGGGCGGACTGCTGCTGCTCATCGCCAACGGCTTCGCCCTCGCCGCGTGCTGCGCGGCGAGCAGACGCCCGGCACTCGCCGCCGCCCCGCTCGCCCTCGTCATCGGCGCGGAGGCGCTGCGCGCCCACCCCGAGGCGTACAGCCCGGCCGTGGGCGCCGCGCTCACCGTCGTGCACCTGACCGCCGCATCGCTCTGGTGCGGCGGGCTGCTCCACGTACTGCGCACCATGCGGCTGTGGCGGCGGACCGGGCCCGGCGCCGCCCGCGCGCTGCTCGGCCGCTACGCCCGGCTCGCCGGATGGCTGTACGCGGCCCTGGCGGTGACCGGTACGTTCAGCGCCCTGCGCAGGCTGCCGCCGGACACCGTCCTCACCTCGGCGTACGGGCGCACCCTGCTGATCAAGCTGGTGCTGGTGGCCGTGGTGAGCGCGCTGGCGCTCGGCGCGCGCCGGAGGCTGGCGGCGGACCCGGACCCCGCGGTCGCCCGGCGCCGGGCGCGCCGCGAACTGGTCGCCCTGGCGGCGGTCGTCCTGGTGTCGGCGGTCCTGACCGTCGTCCCCGACCCGCACTGGCTCAGCACCCGCTGAACCGCGGCCGGGCACGCGCCGCACCCCGCTTCTGCGCACCCCGCCGCTCCCGCCACCCCGCACCCGCTCAGCGCTTGCCGCGGTACGGCGGCCAGCCGCGCAGTTCGTCGTCGCGCGGGGCGTGCACCGTCCCGGGGGCGCCGGGGCCGAAGAGCATCACCGGACGCGACGCGTCCCACCCGGGCCAGCCCGGGTCGCCGGAGGCGGCGAACCGTACCCACGCCGCGTGCATCGCGTCGGCCAGCTCCTGCGGGGCGTCCTCTCCCGCGAGCGCCACCGCGTCCGGCCGGTCCAGGTTGTCGAAGACGAAGCCGATCTCCAGCCCGTGGCAGGCGCCGAGCCGCTGTACGGGGGACGGCCAGCCGAACTCGTAGAGGTGCGTGCCACCGCCGGCGTCGGCGCCGCGGGCGTCGGCGCTGCGGGCGTCGGCCAGCCGGTTGAGCGGTACGCGCAGCAGCAGGTCGGTGGCGAGGGCGCCGAGCAGTTCGCCGGGGGTGACGCCGGGCCGGTTCGCGCGGTAGGTACGTGCCGTCGCGCCCGGCACCCTGAACTTCAGCAGGGCCAGCCGGAGTTTCGTACGGGAGAGCCGCTCGGTGAGCCCGCTGGGAACGAACCAGAGCCGGTACTCCTCGGTGTTGGAACCCATCAGCAGATCTATGCCGGACGCGGCGCCGTCCCGCAGCGCCTCGGCCGGCTCGCGGGGCAGCAGATCGCCGTCCACCACGATCTGGAAGGAGTTCCCGCCGGTCAGCGGGGAGCCGCCGCTCGTCACCGAGGTCTGCGCCGCCAGGAGCGCGGCGGGGTCCACGGCGGCCAGGGCGCGTGCCGTCGCCGCCACCCCGAGCCGCTTCGCTATCAGTTCGGTGGTGCGGCGGCCCTTGTCCACGGGGAGCGCGGCCGGCGCCCCGCTCTGCAGCACCGCACGCCGGAACAGGCCCCGGGCCCGCGGCGCGGCGAGCAGCGCGCCGATGCTGATGGCACCCGCCGACTCCCCGCACACCGTCACCAGGTCCGGATCGCCGCCGAACGCCGCGATGTTGTCCCGCACCCAGCCGAGCGCCGCGAGCTGGTCGAGCAGCCCGCGGTTGGCGGGCGCGTCCGGGAACACCCCGAACCCCTCCATGCCGAGCCGGTAGTTGAGCGACACGAGCACCACACCGTCGCGGGCGAAGGCGGCCCCGTCGTACAACGGGACGGCGGACGAGCCGTGCAGCAGCGAGCCGCCGTGGATCCAGACGAGTACGGGCAGCCCGGTGCGGGCGGGCGACGGCGTCCACACATTGAGGTTGAGACAGCCGTCGCCGGGCACCTCTGGATCGGGCAGCAGCCGGTCCAGCGGCGGTGCGTACGGCCGCTTGGGCGCGGTCGGACCGAAGGCCACCGCCTCCCGTACGCCCTCCCAGGGCTCCGGCGGCGCCGGGGCCCGGAACCGGTGGGCGCCCACCGGCGGGGCCGCGTACGGGATGCCGCGGAAGACGGCGACGCCCGGTTCGTGTGTGCCGCGGACGGTGCCGTGGGCCGTGTCGGCGTGCGGAGCGGTCCGGTCGGCGCCGGACGCCGACGCGGATATCGGAGGAGGTATGGCAGTCATGAGATGCCTCCAGCCCTTCTGCGGTATGGCCGGCGAGCTCGGTTCAACGGACTGCCGCCTGCCCTCGGGCGTACGTACCAGCAGATCACGGCGGGGGGCGGCCGACCAGTCGTGAGGGCGGCGGCGGCCCCGGTACGGCTGCGAGAGGACCGGAAGTGGCCGCTTTGGGCGGCACGCGTTTCCGGCCGCGGGCGGGCGGGCCGGGGCCGGTCGAGCCATCGGGACGACGAATGTCCGGAAATAGCCGCGGAAGGCCCGTGATTCCGGTGCCGAGGGCCGCCGCGGTGGGGCCCGGCAGGGGTGTCGGACCCCACCGGGCTCCCACCGGGCGCCCGTCAGGCGGCGAAGTTCCGGGACAGGGAGCGCTGTTCGTCAACCTCCACGAGGTCGGGGCGGGTGTAGCGCTCCGCCCGCGCGTGGTAGTCGAAATCCCCTCGGACGAGCCCTCGGTAGTCCTGCACGCAACGCTCCAGGGCGACTCGCGGGGGGCCCTCGATTCCCGCCGCCTCGATCTCCTCGACGAGTTCCTTCTCGGCCCGCTGTACGCGGTCGGTAATGCGCGCCAGCAGGATTGCGGCCTCGTCCGCCGCTTCCTGGAGCGTGCCCCCGCGGTCCCGCTGGATCAGCCGGACGGTGTTGTGCTCATAACCGATCAGGGCTTCCTTCTCGAAGGAGCAGATATCGTTGCAGAGGCCTGAGTGGTCGGTCACCGCATTGCGTAGCGCAATATAGGCGGGAAGGCTCCGGGTGGAATCCGGAAGATCTATTCCGGCCGTGATCTCATGCAGATCGAGGAAGGGCTGCATGGCCACCGAGTCGCGGCGGTGCTTCACGAAATCGGCCGTGCTCGGCACATGGCCCGCGGCCCGGTCGACGGCCTCTGCGTAGTACGTCCACAGCCAGGCGGCCGTGTCCCTGCGGAACTGCCGCACCCAGTGCGGCGGACGGTCCGTGCAGGTCCGGACCAGTAGCTCGCCGAGGGCGTGCTCCATGGGGCCGACCGGCTCCCGCGCACCGTCGAGCACACCCACCAGATGTGCGATGGCGGATTCGCACAGCCCGGGGTCGCGGCCGGCCGGGCCGTCGTCGAACTCGTCATCGACGAGGAAGGCCCAGAAGAGCCACTGGCAGAACAGGTCGAGGTGTTTCTGTGAAGCCTCGGGAAAAATCAGGGAGATCCAGAGTTCGGGGCGGGTCCGGAGCATCTTCTTGCGGGCCACCGGAGACAGGACGAGATTGCTGGCCTCGGCCCATTCCCAGACGGCCTGCCTGGTCTTCTCAACTCCCGGATTACATCCCGCGCTCTCGAACGGCATATGGAATTCTGGAAGCGCGATCTTACTCATGGTGCACCTCGTTCAGACGATATGAACAGGGAAGGGGGATGCGCAACGAATCGCGCACGCACGCACGCATGGCCGGAACGGCCAGCGATGAACGCGGCCCTGTCGATCGGCGCGTCGACACGGCCGCGTCCTCGGGAGCAGCTGTCCGCACCGGCCCGACGAAAGCGCGGTGGGACCGTGAGCCTATTGCGGCGGACCGCCGCAGGAGCGGATCAGCGGCGGCGAGGCGGCTGGTCGGTACGAGGGGGCCGCGCCGCTGTTCGAGAAACGGCGCGGCCGGGCCGGACGGCCGGATCCCGTCGGGGGTGCGTCACAGGAGGGGCGGCTCTCATCGCTGTCCTCTTTCCTCCGCCGGGGCCTGGGCATCGGAGCCGGGCCCGTGGGGCCCATGGCAGCGGACCGCCTGACGTGCACGGCGATTGCGACACCACTCGTCACGACCAGTGAACTCCCAGTATGCGGAGGAGGGAAGCCGCGTGTGACTGAAAATGTGTGTTCGCCAGGAACGTCTGCTCAGTTGTGAGCAGTTGGAGCACTCCCGAGTCGGCCGTGGTCGCGGACGGCGGGAGCGGGTCTGGCCGATTCGCCGCACCGGTCCGCCGCACGGGCTCCTCTCCCCACACCGGAGGGTCGGTTCAGGCGGCCAGCGAGGCGAGCCAGTCCGTCAGGATCCGGTTGACCTCCTCGGGGCGCTCCTGCTGGATCCAGTGGCCGCAGCCGTCCAGGACGTGCGAGGACACCAGGCCGGGCAGCGTCGTCGGGTACGCCGCGATGGCATCGGCCAGCCAGGTGGTGGAGGCGTCCAGGGACCCGCCGAGGAAGAGGGACGGCTGGGTGACGGGTGCGCCGTCGAAGTCCGCGAGATCCTCCCAGTCCCGGTCCATGTTCCGGTAGCGGTTGAGGGCCCCGCTCATCCCGGTCCGCTCGAACTCACCCGCGTAGAAGTCGAGTCCGTCCTCACCGAGCCAGCCGGGCCGCCGGTCGGGGAACCGGTCGCGCAGGGTCCCGCCGGACCCGGCGAAGTGCGGGTCCGGGGCGTCGGGCGCGGGCATGGTGTCGGCGGAGAACGCCGCGTAGAAGCCCGCGAGCCAGCCGCGGACGTCCGGCTCGATCTCGGCCTCGGCCCGGCCGGGCTCCTGGAACCGGGCGACGTAGAACTCCTCGTCCCCGCCCATCCCCGCGAAGACCTCGCTCGGGCGCGGACCGCCGCGCGGGGCGTACGGAACGCTCAGGAGCCCCACGGCCCGGAAGACATCGGGCCTGACCAGCGCGGAGTTCGCCGCGATCGTCGAACCCCAGTCGTGGCCGACGACCACGGCACTCCGCTCCCCGAGCGCGTGCACCACGGCGACGTTGTCCTCGACCAGTTCGAGCATCCGGTACGCGGCGACGTCCGAGGGCCGGGAGGACCGCCCGTACCCCCGGACATCGATGGCGACCGCCCGGTATCCGGCGGCGGCCAGCACGGGCAGCTGGTGGCGCCAGGAGTACCAGGACTCCGGGAATCCGTGCAGCAGCAGCACCAGGGGACCGGTGCCCTGCTCCACCAGGTGGATACGGCCGGCCGGAGAGGCCACCGTGCGGTGCGTGGGCTCCGGGGAATGGGCGGGCTGATGCGACATGGTTCCTCCGCGGTTCTCGGTCTGCGCCGGTCACGGTCGCGAGCTGTCAGCCGACCGTGTTCCCGGGCCCGCACCGCCCGGGAGCGGCCCGACGGCCCGGAAGACGATCATGCGCCGGACGGCCGGCCGACCGCGAGCGCTCTTGCCGCTTCGGCAAAATGACAGGCGCCACTCACCGACTGACAGACGCGGCACTCACCGACCGGCTGACAGACGCGTCACCCGCCGACCGACTGACAGACGCGTCACCCACCGACCGGCGACAGACGCGGCACTCACCGAAGCACGTACACGCCACTCACCGGATGACACGCGGCACTCACCAGGTGACGGGCAACGACCGCAGTCCACGCATCAGCCGCGTCCGGCGCCGGTCCGGCTCCTGCGCGGGCACGGCGAGACGCAGCCGGGGGAAGCGCGTGAAGAGGGTCCGGAGCGCGATCTCCCCCTCCGCCCGCGCCAGCGGCGCGCCCACGCAGCGGTGGATGCCGTGGCCGAACGCGAGATGCGCCCCGGCGTCCCGGCCCAGGTCGAGGCCGTCCGGTCCGACGAAACGGGCCGGATCGCGGTTGGCGGCCCCGGGGGAGATGAGGACGGGGACGCCGGCCGGGATCGTGGTCCCGCCCAGGGTGAGCGCCTCGGTGCTGTAGCGGAAGGTGGCGATGCCCACGGGGGAGTCGAAGCGCAGGAGTTCGTCGAGTGCGCCGTCGAACGTCTCCGGCTCGTCGAGCAGCCGGGCGAGGGAACCGGGGTCCTGGAGCAGGGCCAGTGCCGCGTTGCCGATGAAGTTGGTGGTGGTCTCATGACCGGCCACGAGCAGGAGGACGGCCAGGGACAGGAGCTCGTCCTCCCCGAGCCTGTCCTCGCCGTCCCGCGCCAGGACGAGGTCGTGCAGCAGGCTGCCGTCCGGTGCGCGGCGCTTGGCCGCGATCAGAGCGGTCAGATACTCGGCCAGGGCGTGCGAGGCGGCGTCGATGCGGTCGGGCTCCCCTGCCGCGAACAGCTCGTCCGACCAGGCACTGACAGCCGGCCGGTCCGCTTCCGGCACCCCCAGCAGCCGGCAGATGACGGTGACCGGGAGCGGGGCGGCGAGGCCGGCGACGAGATCGGCCTGCCCGCCGGGCGTCCACTCGTCGAGGAGCCCGTCCGTCACGCTCTGGATGTACGGACGCAGCCGCTCGACGGAGCCCGTGGTGAACGCCTTCGACACCAGGCGCCGGAGCCGGGTGTGCCGGGGCGGGTCACTGGCCAGCATGGTCCGCGAGACGGCGGGGTGCAGATCGCGGCGGGACGGCCGGCCGGCGAAGAACCGCGCGGTGTCCTTCGACAGCCGCGGATCCGCGAACGCCGCACGGGCCTCGGCGTACCCCGTGACCAGGAAGCTGTACCGCCCGTCCGATCCGGTGGGCACCCGCTGCACGGGAGCCGTGTCGCGCAGTCGTGCGTAGACCGGGTACGGGTCCTGGAAGAACCGCGGGTCCTGAAGGGGATCGGTCATGTTCCTCAGCACTCGATGATGTTCACCGCGAGCCCGCCCCGCGCCGTCTCCTTGTACTTGACGCTCATGTCGGCGCCCGTCTCCTTCATCGTCTTGATGACCTTGTCGAGGGAGACCTTGTGGCTGCCGTCGCCGCGCAGCGCCATCTTCGCCGCCGTGACGGCCTTGACCGCCGCCATGCCGTTGCGCTCGATGCAGGGGATCTGGACGAGGCCGCCGACCGGGTCGCAGGTCAGGCCCAGGTTGTGCTCCATGCCGATCTCGGCGGCGTTCTCGACCTGCTCGGGGGTGCCGCCCAGCACCTCGGCGAGCGCGCCCGCGGCCATGGAGCAGGCGGAGCCCACCTCGCCCTGGCAGCCGACCTCGGCGCCGGAGATGGAGGCGTTCTCCTTGAACAGCATGCCGATGGCTCCGGCGGCCAGGAGGAAGCGGACGATGCTGTCGTCCTTCTCCGCCTCGGTGGCGCCGCCGGCCGCGAAGTTCACGTAGTAGTGCAGCACCGCCGGGATGATGCCGGCCGCGCCGTTGGTGGGGGCGGTGACGACGCGGCCGCCCGCGGCGTTCTCCTCGTTGACCGCCATCGCGTAGAGGGTGATCCACTCCATCGCGTGGGTCTGCGGGTCGCCCTCGGCGCGCAGCTGGCGGGCGGTGTTGGCGGCGCGGCGGCGGACCTTGAGGCCGCCGGGCAGGATGCCCTCGCGGGACATGCCGCGGGACACGCACGCCTGCATGGAGCGCCAGATGTCCAGCAGGCCCGAGCGGATCTCGTCCTCGGTGCGCCAGGCCCGCTCGTTCTCCAGCATCAGGGAGGAGATCGACAGGCCGGTGTCCTGGGCGAGCCGCAGCAGTTCGTCGCCGGTGCGGAACGGGTTCTTCAGCACGGTGTCGTCGAGGACGATCCGGTCCTCGCCCACCGCGTCCTCGTCGACGACGAAGCCGCCGCCGACCGAGTAGTACGTCTTCTCCAGGAGCGGGGCGCCCTCGTGGTCGTACGCGAAGACCGTCATGCCGTTGGCGTGGTACGGCAGGGCCTTGCGGCGGTGCAGGATCAGCTGCTCGTCGGCGTCGAACGCGATCTCGTGCATGCCGAGGAGATTGAGCCGGCCGGTGGAGCGGATCTCGGCGACCCGGTCGTCGGCCGTTTCGACGTCGACGGTACGGGGGGACTCGCCCTCCAGACCGAGCAGAACGGCCTTGGGGGTGCCGTGGCCGTGGCCGGTGGCGCCGAGGGAGCCGAAGAGCTCGGCGCGTATCGAGACGGTGTGGGCGAGCAGACCCTCGTTCTTGAGGCGGCGCGCGAACATACGGGCCGCGCGCATCGGGCCGACCGTATGGGAGCTGGACGGGCCGATGCCGATCGAGAACAGGTCGAAGACCGAGATGGCCACGGGTGACTCCTCAAAGCGCTGGTAGACGCCGTTGTCTGCCGGGTGGTGCGGTACGGGCCGGGTCGGCCCGAAGAGCGGGGGACAAGGGATGGGGCACCGCGCTCACTGTTCAGTGTGCGTGGTGCCCCGCCCCGACGTGCAAACGCGCAGGTCCGGACTACAGACCGGGGTACAGCGGGAACTTCTCGGCGAGCGCGACGACGCGGGCCTTCAGGTCGTCCGCGTCGTAGGACGGCTTGAGGGCGGACGCGATGATCTCCGCGACCTCCGCGAAGTCCTCCGTCCGGAAACCGCGGGTCGCCAGCGCCGGGGTGCCGATCCGCAGACCCGAGGTGACCATCGGCGGCCGCGGGTCGTTGGGGATGGCGTTCCGGTTGACCGTGATGCCCAGCTCGTGGAGCCGGTCCTCGGCCTGCTGGCCGTCCAGCTCGGAGTTGCGCAGGTCCACCAGGACCAGGTGCACGTCCGTGCCGCCGGACAGGACGGAGACGCCGACCTCGGTGACGTCCGGCTGCACCAGACGCTCGGCGAGGATGCGGGCGCCGTCCAGGGTGCGCTGCTGGCGCTCCTTGAACTCCTCGGTCGCCGCGACCTTGAACGAGACCGCCTTGGCCGCGATCACGTGCTCCAGCGGGCCGCCCTGCTGACCCGGGAAGACCGCCGAGTTGATCTTCTTGGCGAGCTCCTGCGTCGACAGGATGACGCCACCGCGCGGACCGCCGAGGGTCTTGTGCGTGGTGGTCGTGACGACATGGGCGTGCGGCACCGGGCTGGGGTGCAGACCCGCGGCGACCAGACCGGCGAAGTGCGCCATGTCGACCATCAGGTACGCGCCGACCTCGTCCGCGATCCGGCGGAAGGCGGCGAAGTCCAGCTGGCGCGGGTACGCGGACCAGCCGGCCACGATCAGCTTCGGCTTGGCCTCCTTGGCGAGGCGCTCGACCTCGGCCATGTCCACGACGCCGGTCTCGTCCACGTGGTACGGGACCACGTTGTACAGCTTGCCCGAGAAGTTGATCTTCATGCCGTGGGTCAGGTGACCGCCGTGGGCCAGGTTCAGGCCCATGATCGTGTCGCCCGGCTTCAGCAGCGCGAACATCGCGGCGGCGTTGGCCTGCGCGCCGGAGTGCGGCTGCACGTTCGCGGCCTCGGCCCCGAAGAGCGCCTTGATGCGGTCGATGGCGATCTGCTCGATCACATCGACGTGCTCGCAGCCGCCGTAGTAGCGGCGGCCGGGGTAGCCCTCGGCGTACTTGTTGGTCAGGACGGAGCCCTGGGCCTCCATGACCGCGACCGGAGCGAAGTTCTCCGAGGCGATCATTTCGAGGGTGGACTGCTGACGGTGGAGCTCGGCGTCGACAGCGGCGGCGACGTCCGGGTCCAGCTCGTGGAGGGAGGAGTTGAGAAGCGACATCAGGTGGTCCCTTGGGGTCTCAGTTACCGGAGAACGCGGTGTACTCGTCGGCGGAGAGCAGGTCCCCCGGCTCCTCTGCGACGCGTACCTTGAACAGCCAGCCGCCTTCGAACGGTGCGGAGTTCACCAGCGAAGGGTCGTCCACCACGTCCTGGTTCGCGGCCGTGATCTCGCCGGTCACCGGCGAGTACAGGTCGCTGACCGACTTGGTCGACTCCAGCTCACCGCAGGTCTCGCCCGCGGTCACCGTGTCGCCGACCTCGGGGAGCTGGGCGTAGACGACGTCACCGAGCGCGTTGGCCGCGTACTCCGTGATGCCGATCGTGGCCACACCGTCCTCGACGGCCGACAGCCACTCGTGCTCCTTGCTGTACCGCAGCTGCTGGGGGTTGCTCATGACCTGAATTCTCCTGTACGCGGGGGAGTGCTGATGAACGATGGTCTTACGGTGTGAGACAGGACTGCGTCACGTACGCGGTGCCCTGCTCGGCCTGCGGACTACTTCTGGCGCTTGTAGAACGGCAGCGCCACGACCTCGTACGCCTCGTGGCTGCCCCGGATGTCCACCGCGACGCCCTCGGTGCCGGGCGCGGCGTGCGCGGCGTCGACGTACGCCATGGCGATCGGCTTGCCGAGGGTGGGCGACGGGGCGCCGGAGGTGACCTCGCCGATGACCTGGCCGCCCGCGACGACGGGGAACCCGGCGCGCGGGACCCGGCGGCCCTCGGCGACCAGGCCGACGAGCTTGCGGGGCGGGGCGGTCTCGGCGCGCCCGGCGGCGGCCTCCAGGGCCTTGCGGCCGACGAAGTCGCCCTCCTTCTCGAACTTCACGACCCGGCCGAGCCCGGCGTCGAACGGGGTCAGCCCGGTCGTCAGCTCGTGCCCGTACAGCGGCATGCCCGCCTCCAGGCGCAGCGTGTCGCGACAGGAGAGCCCGCAGGGGATCAGCCCGCGGGAGGCGCCGGCCTCGGTCAGCGCCCGCCACAGCTGCTCGGCGTGCCCGGGGGCGACGAACAGCTCGAAGCCGTCCTCGCCGGTGTAGCCGGTACGGGCGATCAGCGCGGGGACCCCGGCGACCGTGCCGGGCAGGCCGGCGTAGTACTTCAGCCCGTCCAGGTCGGCGTCGGTGACGGCGGCCAGGATGGCGGGGGACTCGGGGCCCTGGACGGCCAGCAGCGCGTACGCGTCGCGGTCGTCGCGCACCTCGGCGTCGAAGCCCTCGCCGCGGGCGGTCAGCGCGTCCAGCACGATCTGGGCGTTGCCCGCGTTGGCGACCACCATGTACTCGGTCTCCGCCAGCCGGTACACGATCAGGTCGTCCAGGATGCCGCCGTCCTCGGCGCAGATCATCGTGTAGCGGGCCCGGCCCACCGACACGGTGCCGATGTTGCCGACCAGGGCGAAGTTCAGCAGGTCCACGGCGGCCGGGCCGGTGACGGTGATCTCGCCCATGTGGGAGAGGTCGAAGAGGCCGGCCTTCGTGCGCACGGCGATGTGCTCGTCGCGCTCACTGGCGTACCGCAGGGGCATGTCCCAGCCCGCGAAGTCGGTCATCGTGGCGCCCAGCGAACGGTGCAGGGCATCGAGGGCGGTGAGACGGGGGGCGGTGCTCATGGATATGGCTCCCAGGGCATGACGACGAGGACGATCCCTCCCCATCTGTCATCGGAACCTGAGAGGTTCGCCGAGAGGCCCCGGAGGGGTTCGGCTTGCACCTTGGGTGGAGCCGCTGGGCGACTCGCTTTTCAGATCTGCCTCATCCACGCGGTACGGGGCCTGAGAGATTCAAGGGAGGATCTTGCTCCTTCGGCGCCCGGCCCGGAGGCCGGAACTCTCCCGCGCGGATTCAAGCGGCCTTTATGCAGTTGGCCGAGCCATCATCGCACGCATCGCCGGGCAGTGGGGCGCCGGTACCCCACCGGATCCGGCGGGTCGCAAGCTTGTGCCGCATTACCTTTTCTTTACACTTCTTGGCAGGTGTGGGTCGGCCGACAGGGGGATGGCGATGACGTTGCAGCGGTACGCGGCGACCGCGGGGGCCACGCAGGGCGCACTGCCCGCACAGCCGGGCGCACCGGCCCGGGAGGCGCGGGGCCCGCACGGACCCGTCGTACGGGATCTGCGCGGCCGGTCCGGGCGCAGCCCGCGCGCCCTGCACTTCGTGGCGGGCGATGTCGTGGTGGTCTCCGGGCTGCCGGGCAGCGGCAAGTCGACCCTGATCAGGCGGGCGGTGTCCGCCCGCGTCATCGACTCCCAGGACACCAGGGACCGCTGGGCCGGTCTGCTGCCGGGCTTAGTCCCGTACGCCCTCTACCGCCCGTTCGTCCGCGTCGCCCACTACTGGGGGCTGTGGCAGGTGCTGCGCTCCGGCGCCTCCGTCGTCGTCCACGACTGCGGCACCCAGGCCTGGGTGCGCGGCTGGCTGGCGCGCGACGTCCGCCGGCGCGGCAGCGTCCTGCACCTCGTCCTGCTCGACGTCACCCCGCAGACGGCGCGGGCGGGTCAACTGGAGCGCGGGCGCGGCGTCTCCGGGTACGCGTTCGCCCGGCACCGCAGGGCCCTGCGGCGGCTGCTGCGGGACACCGAGACCGGCACACTGCCGCTCGGCTGCGTCTCGGCGGTGCTGCTGGACCGCGAGGCGGCGGCGCTGCTGACCCGGATCACCTTCGCGGACGCGCGGGGCGAGAGCCGGTAGTACGCCGTCCGATGCCTGGGCGACCGGTGCGCGGCGCTAACCTCTTGCTGCACGGCACGGGGCGAGAGAGGTAAGCAGTGGACATTCCGGCACAGGGTCACGTCATTCCGCAGGGCGGATGGCCGGCCAACGAGCTCGAAGAAGTACTGGGCGCCTCGCTCGGCCGCCCGGAAGCGGGCGGCCGGCTCGTGGAGGTGCTCGGCCGCAGCCACCTCTGGGTGCCCCTGCCCAACGGCGGCGGACCGGACGCCGCCGATCTGGATCTGCCGACACTGGAGATCGACGGCGCCGCGTACGTCCCCGTGTTCAGCTCCGAGCAGCAGTTCCACAGCTGTGTCGGCGCCCCCATGTCCTTCGCCGTGGCGCCCGCCGTCGAGTTCGCCCGCGGACTGCCCCCGCAGCTCGGCATAGCGGTGAACCCGGGCGGCGCGGTCGGCATGCCGCTCCCGCCGCCCGCCGTCGCCGAACTCTGCCGGGCCGGGCGCACCCTCCTCGACGGACCGACCGGCGGCGGCCGGGTCCGGCTCTACGAGCCGGACTGGAAGGAGGAGCCCGTCGACTTCCTCGCCGCCGCGGCCGGCGAGTTCGAGGGGAGCGGGGTCGTGCTCAGCGCCCGCAGGGCCCTGGCCAGCATCGAGGGCGGCGACCCCGTCCTCTTCGTCGGCGTCGAGTTCTCGACCTGGGACGGTGCCGGGCGCAACGCCCCCATGGACGCGCTCGGCCGCGCGCTCGGCCGCGTCGAGCTGCCGTGGCCGGTCAACCTGGTGCTGCTCGACGTGGCGCAGGACCCGGTCGCCGACTGGATGCGGGAGAAGGTCCGGCCGTTCTATCAGCGCGCCGGCGCGTAGCACCGCCCCTCGCACCGTACGGAGACGGCTGCGGCCCATGGCGTCAAGTCGGTGTCAGGACCGGCGCCTAAGCTGGTTTGATGGCTGGTGCCTCGGCACCGCGCCGTACCCGCGTGCCCCGGGAGCGGCAGGCCGACACAGTGGATCGAAGAGGGGCGGGACCCAGGGTGAGTGCGTCAGGCACGGGGGCGGCCGACGGGGTGTCCCCCGGTCGAGCGGAGCCGAGGGCTCGGGGAAGCGTCGAGCACATGCTGCGCCAGGTGGCACCCGGGCGCTACGACGCGTACGAGGCCCTGCTCCAGGCCCTGGCGGCCGACCGGATCTGGATGCTGCTCTGGCACGGCCGGGCCGGTTCACCCGACGCCCAGTACGGCAACATGGAGATCGACGGCCTCGGCTACGCCCCCTGCGTCACCTCCGCCCAGGAGCTCGCCGCCAGCGGCTGGAACCGCGCCCATGAGGTGGTGGGCGGCCGCGACATCGCCCGCGCACTGTTCCCCGACCGCTGGGGCATCTGGCTGAACCCGCACGCCCCGGGCGGCGGCGTGGGCATCCCCTGGCTCGACCTGCGCCGGATCGCCACCGGCCTCGACCGGATGCCCGCCGGTCCGCTGCGGATCAGCGACCCCGCCGTCGAGACCCCGCAGTTCTACGCCCAGCTGACGCAGAACGCCCACCACACCCCGGCGATCCGCTCGCTGCGCCGCGCCTGGGTGCAGCCCGCGCTCGGCGTCCCGTACCTCGCCATCGGCCTCGATCTGTACGACACCAGCCAGCCGTCCGTCGACGCGGTGCGCGCGATGATGCAGCAGTCGATCGGCACGGTCCCGGAGGGGCTGCCGGTCTCCACCGTCGCCATGTCCGACGAGTACGACCCGGTCGCGATGTGGCTGCGGGGCAACTCCCGGCCGTTCTACGACCGCGAGTCGCACGCCCCGGCCGGGCGGAGCGGTGTCGTCGCTCCCGGTTACGGCTACCCGCAGGCGCCCGGCCCGGCCCCGCACGCCTACTAGGCCCGCCTGACCCGCTCACCGGAGCGGACAAAGGTCCCTCCGGCGGACAAGACAACCCCTGCGGTCACCCAAATAGCCACCCAATGAAGCCTGTTGGGCGGCATGTCCGTTCTGGTGGATTAGTGGCCGAGTAGTCCGCTCACTCGATCAAACTGTCCGGATAACGGAAGCTCACTGACCGCATCACGTTTGAGCAAACATTCCCCGTCAGGTCTGGCGGGTGATCGCAACTGCGTTGAAGACTCCCGGCTAGTGGGGATCGTCGGCCCTTTGTACGAGGTTGCCCCGGCGGACATTCCGTGGACGCTTCAGACACACCAGACGCATCAGACGCTTTCAGCACCAGGACATCAGCCGCATGAACGTGCGCGGCTGGTGCGCGCCAGGCCGTTACCGCGGCGAGCAAGGGCCGGCCACCGCCGGCGGGAGGGGTCAAAGGCACTGTGACCGCACCGATCGAGACCACCGGATCGGCTGCCGAGGCTCAGCCGGAGGCAGTACTCACGGGGGTCAAACAGAGCCAGATCGAGGGCCGTTCGCTCGGGCAGATCGCCTGGACGCGCTTCAAGCGCGACAAGGTGGCCGTTGCCGGCGGCATCGTTGTCATCCTGCTGATCCTGCTCGCCGTGCTCTCCAAGCCGATCCAGGCCGTCTTCGGTCTGGACCCCAACGCCTTCCACCAGGAACTCATCGACCCCGCGCTGCTCGCCCCCAAGGGCGACTGGGGCGGCATGAGCTGGAGCCATCCGCTCGGCGTCGAACCGCAGTACGGGCGCGACATCATGACCCGGATCATCGAGGGCTCCTGGGTCTCCCTCGTCGTCGCCGTCGGCGCCACCCTGCTCTCCGTGGTGATCGGCGTCTTCTTCGGTGTGGTCTCGGGCTTCTACGGCGGCTGGGTCGACACGATCATCAGCCGCATGATGGACACCTTCCTGGCCTTCCCGCTGCTGCTGTTCGCGATCTCCATCTCGGCGGCGCTCCAGGACGGCGCGTTCGGCCTGACGGGCCTGCCGCTGCGGATCGCGGTACTGATCTTCGTCATCGGCTTCTTCAGCTGGCCGTACATGGGACGTATCGTCCGCGCCCAGACGATGAGCCTGCGCAACCGCGAATTCGTCGAAGCGGCCCGGTCGCTGGGCGCCCGCGGCCCCTTCATCCTCTTCCGGGAGCTGCTGCCGAACCTGGTGGCACCCGTTCTGGTCTACTCCACGCTGCTGATCCCCTCGAACATCCTGTTCGAGGCCGGTCTCAGCTACCTCGGGGTCGGTATCGCCCCGCCGCAGGCCTCCTGGGGCGGGATGCTCACCAACGCGATCGACTTCTACCAGAACGACCCGATGTACATGATCGTGCCGGGCGTGGCCATCTTCGTCACGGTCCTGGCGTTCAACCTGCTGGGGGACGGGCTGCGCGATGCCCTCGACCCCCGCAGCAAGTAGTGCCCAAGGTGCTCGTCACAACGACGTGCGACATGCCATGGCAACCATCGATTGAGGGGAATTTCCTCAGGTGAAGACCAGAAAAACGACAGCGGTGGTTGCCACGGCTGTGGTCCTGATGCTGGGCGCCTCCGCGTGCAACGGCTCCAAGGACGACAACGGCGGCGGCGGCGACAAGGGCGGCTCCGGCACCACTGACGCCGCGCTGACCTCGATCGTCAACAAGTCGGAGAAGAAGGGCGGGACGCTCAAGCTCGAACTGTCCGACGAGCCCGACTCCCTCGACCCCGGCAACACGTACTACGGCTGGGTGCAGAACTTCTCCCGCCTGTACGGCCGTTCGCTCACGTCGTTCAAGCCGGCCGCCGGCAAGGACGGCCTGGAGGTCGTCCCGGACCTCGCCGAGGGCCTCGGCAAGGCGAGCGCGGACGCGAAGACCTGGACGTACAAGCTCAAGAAGGGGCTCAAGTACGAAGACGGGTCCCTGATCACCTCGAAGGACGTCAAGTACGCCGTCGAGCGCTCCAACTTCGCGCCGGAGGCCATGTCCAACGGCCCGACGTACTTCAAGTCCCACCTCATCGGCGGCGACAAGTACAAGGGCCCGTACAAGGACAAGAACCCGGACGGCATCGCCTCCATCGAGACGCCGGACGACAGCACGATCATCTTCAAGCTGAAGGACGCCTTCGCGGACTTCGACTACCTGGCGACCTTCACGCAGACGGCCCCCGTGCCGGCCGCGAAGGACAAGGGCGCCGACTACGTGAAGCACATCATCTCCTCGGGCCCGTACAAGTTCGAGTCCTACGAGGAGGGCCGCAGCGCGACCCTCGTCCGCAACCCGAACTGGGACCCGAAGACCGACCCGCTGCGCCCGGCACTGCCGGACAAGGTGACGATCCGGTTCAAGGTCAAGCAGGAGACGGTCGACAACAACCTCCTCGCGGACAACATCACCGCTGACGCCGCCGGTACGGGCGTCGCCCCGGCGACCCAGCCGAAGGTGCTGACCAAGGCCGACCTGAAGAAGCAGACCGACAACCCGTACGCGGGCGCCACCTCGTACATCGGTCTCAACGTCAACGTGAAGCCGTTCGACAACATCCACTGCCGCAAGGCCGTGCAGTGGGGCATCGACAAGGCGTCGGTCCAGGCCGCCCAGGGTGGCGACCCCAAGGGTGACGTCGCGACCACGTTGCTGCCGCCGACCGTCAACGGCTACTCGAAGTTCGACCTGTACGAGACCGCCGGCCACAAGGGCGACGAGGCCAAGGCCAAGGACGAGCTGAAGCAGTGCGGCAAGCCGAACGGCTTCGACACCAAGATCTCGGCCCGCTCCGACCGCCCCGCCGAGATGTCCATGGTCACCGCGGTGCAGGCCTCGCTCAAGAAGATCGGCGTCAACGCCGAGATCAAGAGCTTCCCCACCGGTAAGTACTTCTCGAACTTCGCGGGCAACCCGAGCTACGTGCACGCCAACAAGCTCGGCATGATCATGAGTGCCTGGGGTGCCGACTGGCCGACCGGCTTCGGCTTCCTGGACCAGATCATCAACGGCGCTTCCATCAAGCCGTCCGGTGGCAACAACGTTCAGGAACTGAACGACCCGAAGATCAACAAGCTGCTCAACGAGGGCATCGCCAACACCGACACCGCCGCCCGTGAGAAGGCGTGGGGCGACGTCGACAAGGCCGTGGCCGAAGGCGCGACCGCCGTGCCGCTGATCTACCGCAAGAACCTGCTGCTCCGGCCGAAGTCCGCGACGAACGTCACGGTCACCCAGGCCTACCTCGGCATTTACGACTACCTGCTGATGGGTTCCGCCAAGTAGGAACGGCCCCGCTCCCCGGGCCGCGCACGCGGCCCGGGGAGCGGGCACCCGGGCCCGAGAATTGTCTTGAAAGGCAGGTGAAGGCACGGTGTCCGACCGGACGGGTTCCCCCCGGCAGACAGATACCGGCGCCGGATAGCTGTGGCTGCGTACATCATCCGACGCGTCTTCGGCGCGGTGCTGCTGCTGTTGATCGTCAGCGCAGTCACCTTCGCGATCTTCTTCCTCGTCCCCCGGATCGCCGGGCAGACGATGGACCAACTGGCAGCCCAGTACGTGGGCAAGGACGCCAATCCGCAGTCCATCCTCGCGGTCAAACAGAATCTCGGCCTCGACCAGCCGCTTTACATCCAGTACTGGCACTTCATCAAGCAGCTCTTCGTCGGCGCCGACTTCCAGTTCGGTCCCGAGGCCACGCACTGTGGCGTGCCGTGCTTCGGCTACTCGTTCAAGCGGCACGTCGAGGTGTGGCCCGAGCTGACCGCACGCATCCCGGTCACGTTCTCCCTGGCGATCGGCGCCGCGGTGATCTGGCTGATCAGCGGTGTGGCGATCGGTGTCGTCTCCGCCCTCAAGCGGGGTTCGGTCCTCGACCGCTTCTTCATGGCCATCGCGCTCGCCGGTGTCTCCCTGCCGATCTTCTTCACCGGCATGCTCGCGCTCGGTGTGTTCACCGTGCAATGGCCGATCTGGGAGGGCGGGGTCAACTATGTGGCGTTCACGGACAATCCGCTGGACTGGGCGTGGAACCTGCTGATCCCGTGGTGTTCGCTGGCCTTCCTCTACTCCGCGCTCTACGCCCGCATCACCAGAGCCGGGATGCTGGAGACGATGGGCGAGGACTACATCCGAACGGCCCGCGCCAAGGGCCTCCGGGAGAGCCAGGTCATCGGCAAGCACGGCCTGCGGGCCGCGCTGACCCCCATCGTCACCATCTTCGGCATGGACTTCGGCCTGCTGGTCGGCGGCGCGGTCATCACCGAGACCGTGTTCTCCTTCCCCGGACTCGGCCAGTTCGCCATCAAGAGCGTGCAGGAGAGCGACCTGCCCATCGTGATGGGCGTGACGCTCGTCGCGGCCTTCTTCATCGTCATCTGCAATCTGCTGGTGGACCTGGTGTACGCCGCCATCGACCCCAGGGTGAGGTACTCGTGACCGAGGTTTCCAAGGCACAGACCGCGGCGGCCGGCGCGCCCGCCGCCGCGCGGGCCGGCGGCGACGAGGCCTTCCTCTCCGTACGTGACCTGCGCATCCACTTCAAGACCGACGACGGCCTGGTCAAGTCCGTCGACGGCGTCAGCTTCGACGTGAAGCCCGGACAGACCCTCGGCATCGTGGGCGAGTCCGGCTCCGGGAAGTCCGTCACCTCGCTCGGCGTGATGGGCCTGCACCGCACGGCCCCCAACGCCCGCATCTCGGGCGAGGTCTGGCTGGACGGCGAGGAGCTGATCGGCGCCTCCGACGCCCGGGTGCGCGAGCTGCGCGGCCGCAAGATGGCCATGATCTTCCAGGACCCGCTCTCCGCGATGCACCCGTACTTCAAGGTCGGCGCGCAGATCGTGGAGGCCTACCGGATCCACAACAAGGTCAACAAGAAGACCGCCCGCACCCGGGCCATCGAGATGCTCGACCGGGTCGGCATCCCCGAGCCGCACAAACGGGTCGACGCCTACGCGCACGAGTTCTCCGGCGGTATGCGCCAGCGCGCCATGATCGCGATGGCGCTGGTCAACAACCCGGAACTGCTCATCGCCGACGAGCCGACCACCGCCCTGGACGTCACCGTCCAGGCGCAGATCCTGGACCTGATCCGGGACCTGCAGAAGGAGTTCGGCTCCGCCGTCATCATGATCACGCACGACCTCGGGGTCGTCGCCGAGATGGCCGACGAACTCCTGGTGATGTACGGCGGCCGGTGCATCGAGCGCGGGCCGGCGGAGAAGGTCTTCTACGAGGCCCAGCACCCGTACACCTGGGGCCTGCTCACCTCGATGCCGCGCATCGACCGTGAGCAGACGGAGCGGCTGATCCCCGTCAAGGGCCAGCCGCCGTCGCTGATCAACGTCCCGAGCGGCTGCGCCTTCAACCCGCGCTGCCCCTACGCGGACATCCCCAAGGACGACCTCACCCGCACGACGCGTCCCGAGCTGCAGCAGGTCGGCGACGGGCACTTCTCCGCCTGCCACATGTCGCCGGAGGAGCGGACCCGGATCTGGACCGACGAGATTGCGCCGAAGCTGTGAGCGAGGCGAGTGAGGTGAGCGACGTGAGCGAGAAGAAGGATCCCCCGGTGCTGGAGAAGGACGTGACGATCCCGGAGCAGGCCACCGCCTCGCGCGAGCCGCTGCTCAGGGTCGAGGGCCTGGCCAAGCACTTCCCGATCCGCAAGGGACTGTTCGGCCGGCAGAGCGCCGCGGTCAAGGCCGTCGACGGCATCGACTTCGAGGTGTACCCGGGGGAGACCCTGGGCGTCGTCGGCGAGTCCGGCTGCGGCAAGTCGACGATGGGCCGGCTGATCACCCGGCTCATCGAGCCGAGCGCCGGCAAGGTCGAGTTCGACGGCCGTGACATCACGCACCTGTCCATGGGCAAGATGCGGCCGATGCGGCGCGACGTCCAGATGATCTTCCAGGACCCGTACTCCTCGCTGAACCCGCGGCACACGATCGGCACGATCGTCAGCGCGCCGTTCAGGCTCCAGGGGGTCGAGCCCGAGGGCGGTCTCAAGAGCCACGTCCAGGAGCTGCTGCAGCTGGTCGGGCTCAGCCCCGAGCACTACAACCGCTACCCGCACGAGTTCTCCGGCGGCCAGCGCCAGCGCATCGGCATCGCCCGCGCGCTCGCCCTGCGCCCCAAGCTCGTCGTGGCCGACGAGCCGGTCTCCGCGCTGGACGTGTCGATCCAGGCGCAGGTGGTCAACCTGCTGGACGACCTCCAGGACGAGCTCGGCCTCACGTACGTGATCATCGCGCACGACCTCTCGGTCATCCGCCATGTGTCGGACCGGATCGCGGTCATGTACCTGGGCAAGATCGTCGAGCTGGCGGACCGCAAGTCGCTGTACTCGGCGCCCATGCACCCGTACACCAAGGCCCTGATGTCCGCGGTGCCGGTGCCGGACCCCCGGCGGCGCGGGGTGAAGAGCGAGCGCATCCTGCTCACGGGCGATGTGCCCTCGCCGATCTCGCCGCCCAGCGGCTGCCGGTTCCACACCCGGTGCTGGAAGGCGACGGAGATCTGCAAGACGCAGGAACCGCCGCTGATCGCGCTGAAGACCGGCCACCAGGTCGCCTGCCACCACCCGGAGAACGCACCGGACCAGGCACCCGGCCAGCCGGTTCTGGCCGAGGCCCGGGAAGCGGTCGAGCTGATCGCGAAGGCAGCACCAGCACCGGAGACCGCGGAGGCCGAGGCGTCCGAGGCCCCCGCCGAGGGCGGTGCCTCGCCCGCCAAGAGCGACGCGGCCACCCCCGCAGAGGCAGCGGAGGACAGCCCCGAGCAGTAGCACCGGCACAATTGCCCGGTGCTCAACGAACTGTTCACCCCCTCCGTCCAGCATGCGCTCGACATCGTCGGAATCTTCGTCTTCGCGATCTCCGGCGCTCTGCTCGCCGTACGCAAGAACTTCGACGTCTTCGGCATCGCGGTTCTCGCCGAGGTCACCGCGCTGGGCGGGGGGCTGTTCCGTGATGTCATCATCGGGGCGGTGCCGCCCGCGGCCTTCACGGACCTCGGCTACTTCACCACCCCGCTGCTCGCCGCCGTTCTGGTCTTCTTCCTGCATCCGCACGTCGAGCGGATCCAGGTCGGCGTCAACGTGTTCGACGCGGCCGGGCTCGGGCTCTTCTGTGTCACCGGAACGGTCAAGGCGTACGACTACGGCCTCGGCCTGACCGCGTCGGCGGCGCTTGGGCTGGCCACCGCGGTCGGCGGCGGTGTGCTGCGCGACGTACTCGCCAACGAGGTGCCCTCGCTGCTGCGCTGGGACCGCGACCTGTACGCGGTGCCCGCGATCGTCGGGGCCGCGATGATCGTGCTGTGCATCCGCTTCGACGCGCTCAACGCCTTCACCAGCGGGGCCGCGGTGATCACGGCGTTCGTGCTGCGGCTGCTGGCGCTGCGCTTCCACTGGCGGGCCCCGCGCGCCTACAACCGGCGCTCGGCGAGGGCCGAGGAGGGGTGAGGAGGGGGAGAGCGGACGCTCCCGCCTCACCGGCTGTCTCACCCGAGCCGTCTCACCCGAGTCGTCTCACCGAGTCGTCTCACCGAGCGAGAAAAGCTACCGCTCAGTAATAGGATCGGTGTACCGTGCCTTCCATGGCACAGGCAGCAACGCAGGCGGCAGAGACCGCGCAGGCGACCATCGGCGACAGCGAGTTCGACCGGGACACCGCCGTCACTCTTCGCGAAGAAGGCGTCTACGACGCCGAGCTCTCCGCCGGCTGGACGATCATCCACGCCGTCAACGGCGGCTACCTGCTCGCGATGCTCGGCCGCGCGCTCGGCGAGGCGCTCCCGCACACGGACCCCTTCTCGGTCTCCGCGCACTACCTCACCGCGTCCGTCCCGGGGCCCGCGGTGATCCGCACCCAGGTCGTCCGGACCGGGCGCACCCTCTCCACCGGCGAGGCCTCCCTCTTCCAGTACGCGGAGGACGGCACCGAGGTCGAGCGCATCCGGGTCCTCGCCACCTACGGCGACCTGGGCGCCCTGACCGACGACATCCGTACGTCGGCGAAGCCGCCCGCCATCCCGCCCCGCGAGCACTGCCCGGGTCCCGGCGACGGCCCGGCCCCGATCCCCGGCAGCTCCGCCATCACCGAGCGGCTCGACATCAGGCTCGACCCGGCGACGGTCGGCTGGGCCGTGGGGCAGCCGTCCGGCAAGGGCGAGATGCGCGGCTGGTTCGGGCTGGCGGACGGCCGCGACGCCGACCCGTTCTCGCTGCTGCTCACCGTCGACGCACTGCCGCCGACCTCGTTCGAGCTGGGGCTCAAGGGCTGGACCCCGACCATCGAGCTGACCACCCACATCCGCTGCCGTCCGGCTCCGGGGCCCCTCCGCGTCTCCATCACCACCCGCAACCTCGCGGGCGGCTTCCTGGAGGAGGACGCGGACGTCTGGGACAGCGCGGACCGGCTGGTCGCCCAGTCCCGCCAGCTTGCCAGGGCGCCGCGCGGCTGACGCACCCGCGCAGGCCGGAACCGGGGGATGCTGGTGCGGTGAAGTCCGACCGGTTGCTCTCGATCCTGCTGCTGCTCCAGACCCGAGGCCCGGTCCCCGCGCCCGAGCTCGCCGAGCGCCTCGACGTCTCCGTACGCACCATCTACCGGGACGTCGAGGCGCTCTCCGCGTCCGGCGTCCCCGTCTACGCGGAACGCGGCAGGCACGGCGGGATCGCCCTGCTGCCCGGGTTCCGTACCGACGTCACGGGGCTGACCGCCGACGAGGCGCGCGCCCTGTTCGTACTGGCCGCGGACGGCGCCCACGCCGCGCTCGGGCTCGACACGGCCATCGGCTCCGCGCTGCGCAAGGTGATGGCGGCGCTGCCCGCCCCGCACCGGCCCGCCGCCGAAATGACCAGCCGCCGGATCCTCGTCGACCCGGTGCGCTGGATGAGCGGCCCGCGCGCCGCCGTCGACATCGCCGAACTGCACGACGCCGTGTTCACCGACCGGCGGCTGCGGCTTCACTACCGGCACAGCGGTACGCGGACCGGGCGCGCCTACACCGTCGATCCGTACGGCCTGGTGGTCAAGGCGGGTGTCTGGTACCTGGTCGCCGACCGCGACGGCGAGCCGCGGCTCTTCCGCGCGGACCGGGTGCGGCGGGCCGTCCTCACCGCGGAAGCGGCGGTGCGCAGGCCGGGGGTGGAGCTGGCGCAGGTGTGGGAGCTGCTGCGCCGCCAGGTCGAGGAACGGCAGGGCGGCGTGATCCTGCGGGTCCGGGTGCACCGCTCGCGGCTGGATCTCTTCCTGCGGCTGAACGCGGGGGCGCTCACCGGGGAGCCGGGCCCCGAGGAGGGGGACGGCGAGTGGCTGCGGGCCGAACTGGCCGTGGAATCGGTGGAGTGGGCGCGCTCCCTGCTCTCCTTCGGCCCGAACGTCGAGGTCCTCGCACCGCCCGCGGCGCGCTCCGTGGTCGCCGCGCACGCGGCCGCGGTCATGGCGCTGTACGCGGGTCCGGAGCCGGGGGAGTCCGCAGGAAGCGGGTGAGAGCGGCGGTCAGCTCGGCCGGGGCGTCCTCCTGCACGAGGTGGCCGGCGCCCTCGATGAGCCGCAGCTCGGAACCCGGCACGAGGGACGCCAGCTCATGGCCCCGGGCGACCGGGATCCAGGTGTCCTCGGCGCCCCAGCAGATCAGCACCGGCAGTTCGATCTCCCCGTAGCGGTGCTGGATCTCGTCGGTGAACCGCTGGTCGTTCTGGCTGATCTGCCGGTAGAAGGCGGGCTGCCCGGCCTCGGTGCACCATGGCGCGACGAGCCGGTCCAGGACCGCCGGACGCAGCCCGGGGTGGCTGGCGGAGCTCACGTACTCCCGTACCAGTGCCCGGTGCAGATCGGGCGGCAACTGCCCGAAGACCTCCGGGTGTTCGCCGAGCAGCCGGTAGGTGGGTGAGCCCCAGGGCGCCAGTGCCACCGGGTCGGCCAGGGCGAGTCCGCGGTAGCGGGCGCCGTGCAGCAGATGGGCGCGCAGGGCGATGCAGCCGCCGAAGTCATGGGCGGCCACTGCGGGTTCGGACAGCTCCCAGTGGCCGAGGAGTTCGGTGAGCACCCGGGCCTGGGAGCCGAGCGAGACGTCCTGGCCCTCGAACTGCGCGGAGGCGCCGTACCCGGGCAGGTCCCAGACGAACACCCGGTGCTCCTGGGCCAGCGCCCGTGCCACCCCGCGCCAGACGTACGAGGAGAAGGGCGTGCCGTGCACGAGGACGACGGGCGGTGCGCCGGCCGGCCCCAGGACCGCCCAGCGGACCTCCCCGGCGGAGCTGTGGAACGTACGGTCCAGGACCCAGTCGTCGGCGTTCATGAGCGCCAGCCTAAGGGGCTGCAGAGCATTAACACGTCGTCTTGATCTTGTTGTGGGGCTCGCCGGTTTGGGCGAGGACCCGGGCTTGGAGGGCTGCAAGGGCGAC
>NZ_JBIUXR010000032.1:0-40241 GCF_044744085.1 Streptomyces sp. NPDC087428 | reverse complement strand
CCACACACACATCCACCCCATCCCCCACACCCACCGACACACCACCACGCGTCACCACCACCAACGGACCCCCACCCTCAACACCCTCACCCTCATCAGCCAGCCACCCCTTCACCCTGTCCAGCACCCCACCCAACACCGACCGCACACCCACCACCGGATCCACACCCACACCCACCGACGGCACCTCAAACACCACCCCACCCAACACACCCACACCCTCCACCACACCAGCCGACACCAACGGCCGCCACACCACCTCAAGCAACCCACCACCCACACCCACACCACTCAACTGCTCCACCGACACCGGACGTGACACCAACGCCCCGACGCTGAGCACCGGTTGGCCCGCTTCGTCGGACACCAGGACCGACACGCTGTCCGGCCCGGCCGGCGCGATCCGGACGCGGAGAGCCGAGGCCCCTGCCGCGTGCAGAGCAACGTTGGTCCAGGCGAAGGGCAGGACGGTCGACTCGTCGGTCCCCGAACCGTCGTCAATGAGCGCCACGTGCATGGCTGCGTCGAGCAGAGCGGGGTGCAGGCCGAAGCGCTGGGCGTCGTCGTGCGCCGAGTCGGGGAGTGCGACCTCCGCGTACAGCTCCTCCCCGGAGGTCCAGGCGGCCTTGAGCCCCTGGAACACCGGTCCGTAACCGTAGCCACGCTCGTTGAGGAGGTCGTAGGCCCCTTCGACGTCGATCGCCGTGGCGCCCTTCGGCGGCCACACAGCCAGGTCCGCGGCCGGAGTCTCCGTGCCCACGGCAAGGGTGCCCACCGCATGACGCGTCCAAGGCGCGTGGTCGGCGCCCTCGCCTCGTGAGTGCACGCTGACCGAGCGCCGCCCCGTCGGATCGGCTGCGCCGATCGCTACCTGAATCGCGACACCTCCCTCTTCGGGGACGACGAGGGGCGCCTGGAGTGTCAGCTCTTCGAGGAGGTCGCAGCCCACCTCGTCGCCTGCTCTGACAGCCAGTTCGACGAAGGCGGTGCCGGGCAGAAGGACGCTGCCCAGCACACCGTGGTCCGCGATCCAGGCCTGAGTGGCCAGAGAGAGCCTGCCGGTGAGTACCGTCTCATCGGCCTCAGCCAGTGCGACGGCTGCGCCGAGGAGTGGGTGGTCGGTCGTGCCCAGGCCGAACGAGCCGGGGTCGTTGCCGCCGAGTTCCGCTTCCATCCAGTACCGCTCGCGCTGGAAGGCGTACGTCGGCAGATCGACGCGACGAGCCCCCGTCCCCTCGAAGTACCGGGCCCAGTCCACCGAGACTCCGGCCACATGCAACTGGCCCAGCGCCCCGACAGCCGTAGCCACCTCGGGACGGCCCTTCCGCACCAACGAGACGAACAGCGCCGACTCCACGTCCACCGACTGCTGCGCCATCCCGCTCAGCACACCGTCCGGACCCAGCTCGACGTAGGACGTGACGCCCTGAGCAACGACGAACGACACCGCGTCCGCGAACCGCACCGCCTCCCGCACATGCCGCACCCAGTACTCCGCCGAACCCCAGCCCTCCGCCAGATCCCCGGACACACCCGACACGACGGGGATCGACGCGGCGCCGAACGACAGACCGGCCACCACCGCCCCGAACTCCGCCAACATCGGCTCCATCAACGGCGAATGGAAGGCATGAGACACCCGCAACGTACTCGTCCGGCGCCCCTGGTCCTCGAACGTGGCGACCAGCCCGCGA
Source organism: Streptomyces sp. NPDC087428 (assembly GCF_044744085.1). Classification (NCBI taxonomy): domain Bacteria; kingdom Bacillati; phylum Actinomycetota; class Actinomycetes; order Kitasatosporales; family Streptomycetaceae; genus Streptomyces; species Streptomyces sp. NPDC087428. The sequence continues at coordinate 38,547 of NZ_JBIUXR010000032.1, read as the reverse complement.
ACCGCCGCCTCCGTACCCGAAACGACCACAGAGTTGGGCCCGTTGACGGCCGCGATGCCCACCTCGTCGTTCAGCAGCCCAAGCACCTCGGCCTCCGTCGCCTCCACCGCCACCATCGACCCACCAGCCGGCAACGCCTGCATCAACCGGCCACGCGCCACCACCAGCTCAGCGGCATCCGCCAACGACAACACACCCGAAACGTGCGCCGCCGCAATCTCACCCACCGAATGCCCCACCAGGAAGTCCGGACGCACACCCCACGACTCCACCAACCGGAAGAGTGCGGTCTCGACCGCGAACAACCCGGCCTGGGCGAACATCGTCCCGTTCAACAGGCCAACGTCCTCACCCCACACCACCTCACGCAACGAACGCCCCAGCCGAGCATCCAGCTCCACCAGCACCGCATCAAAGACCTCCGCGAACACCGGGAACGCGCCGTACAACTCTCGGCCCATACCGAGCCGTTGAGATCCCTGCCCCGTGAACAGGAACGCCGTAGCACCAGCCGCACGCACCGATCCCCGTGCCACCGACGCCGACGCCTCGCCCTCAGCCAGCGCCGTCAGGCCCCGTACCAGCTCCTCACGGTCCGACGCCGCCACCACCGCACGATGCTCCAGCACCGCACGCGACACCACCGACGAAAAACCCACATCCAGCAATGAGACGGAAGCGTCCATACGGTCCAGGAGCTTCGCGGCCTGTCCCGACAGCCCCGCCTCACTCCGCGCCGACAACACCACCGGCACCACCGGCAGCTCAACCGAGGAAACCGGCTCTCCCTCCAGCTCCGCCGGAGCCTGCTCGACGATCACATGCGCGTTCGTCCCGCTCAGACCGAACGACGACACACCCACCCGACGCGGACGATCCCGCTCCGGCCACACCCGCGACTCCGTCAACAACTCCACCGCACCCGCAGCCCAATCCACCTGCGGCGTCGGCACATCCACATGCAACGTCCTCGGCAACACACCATGCCGAATCGCCTGCACCGCCTTGATCACACCGCCGACACCGGCAGCCGCCTGCGCGTGGCCCAGATTCGACTTCAACGAACCCAGCCACAACGGATCACCCTCCGGACGCCCCTGCCCATACGTCGCGAGCAACGCCTGCGCCTCGATCGGATCACCCAGCCGGGTCCCCGTACCGTGCGCCTCCACCAGATCAACCTGATCCGACGAAATCTGCGCATCAGCCAACGCCGCACGAATCACCCGCTGCTGCGACGGACCGTTCGGAGCCGTCAGCCCATTGCTCGCACCGTCCTGATTGACGGCGCTGCCCCGCAGGACGGCCAGGACCGGGTGTCCGTTGCTGCGGGCGTCGGAGAGCTTCTCCAGGAGCAGGACGCCGGCTCCCTCCGACCAGCTGGTGCCGTCGGTGGAGCCCGCGAACGACTTGCAGCGGCCGTCCTTGGAGAGTCCGCCCTGTCGGCTGAACTCGACGAAGACCTCAGGCGTCGACATGAGCGCCACGCCTCCGGCCAGCGCCATGGAGCACTCGCCCGAACGCAGCGCCTGGGCCGCGAGGTGCAGTGCGACCAGCGACGACGAGCACGCCGTGTCCAGCGTCATCGACGGGCCCTCGAAGCCGAAGACGTACGACACCCGGCCGGAGGCGATGGAGCCCGTGGCGCTGTTGTGGGCGTAGTCGTGGTACATCATTCCGGCGAATACGCCGGTCTTGCTGCCCTTCAGCGTGGTGGGGTCGATGCCGGCCCGCTCGAACGCCTCCCAGGACGTCTCCAGCAGCAGCCGCTGCTGCGGGTCCATGATCAGGGCCTCGTTCGGGCTGATGCCGAAGAACGCCGGGTCGAACGTGTCCGCGGCGTGGAGGAATCCGCCCTGGTTGACGTAGCTGGTGTTCTGTCGCTCGCCGTCCGGATCGTAGAGGGCGCCGAGGTTCCAGCCGCGGTTGTCCGGGAACTCGGATATGGCGTCCACACCATCGTTCACCAGCTGCCACAGGGCTTCCGGCGATTCGACGCCTCCCGGAAAGCGGCAGCTCATCGCGACGATGGCGATGGGCTCGCGGGCCGCCGACGACAGTTTTCTGTTGTGGGCCCGCAGACGGTCGTTCTCCTTGAGAGACGCCCGCAGTGCGGCGACCAGCTTCTCGTCAGAATTACTCATCGGGGCTCTCACATTCCCTGTGTCGCGTCGTCAAGGCCGGATCCGTCGAGCGCCATGCTGATCAGGCTCTCGGTGTCCATCGAGTCGATGGAGTCGGCGGAGGGCTCGTCCGTGCCCTCCGCCTCGTTCGCCGGCTCGTCGTGAGCACCGGCGAGCTCGAAGAGGACTTCCATCAGTCCCGCGTCCCTGAGCCGGCTCAGAGGAATTCCTTGCAGAATGCGTCGGACCCGCTCCTCCCCGACGGCCTCGTCGTCCGTAGGGGAATCGGGGCGCAGTTCCTCCGCCAGGTGCTCGGCGAGTGCGCGGGAGTTCGGATAGTCGAAGACCAGCGTGGCCGAGGGGCGGAGTCCGGTGGCCTGGGCCAGGCCGTTGCGGAACTCCACCGCCGCCAGCGAATCGAACCCGAGGTCCTTGAACGCCCGGTCCGGCTCGATGGCCGAGGGGCCCGCGTACCCGAGAATGGCGGCCGCGTGGGCGCGTACGAGGTCGAGCACCTGGGCCGCGCGCTCGTCGTCGGTCAGCGAGGTCATCCGCCGTTGGAACGCCGCGGCACCGGACGCCGACGCGTCGGCGGGTCGGCGGGCACCGGGCCGTACCAGACCTCGGAACAGGTCGGGCAGGTCGTCCGGCTCCGGGGCCCCCGCCCCGGTGAGGTCGACCCGCATGGTGACGAGCGCGGCCCCACCCGAGGTCTCGGCGGCGTCGAAGAGCGCGGTTCCTTCCTCGCCGGAGAGCGGTTCGATGCCGGAGCGGCGCATCCGCTGGGAGTCGGCGCCCAGGCTGTCCGCCATGCCGCCGTCCGCCCAGGGGCCCCAGGCGAGGGACTGTGCGGGGAGCCCTTCGGCCCTGCGGTACGTGGCCAGCGCGTCCAGGAACGCGTTCGCCGCGGCGTAGTTGCCCTGGCCCGGGTTGCCGATCACTCCGGCAGCCGAGGAGAAGAGGACGAAGGCGGCGAGGTCCATACCGCGCGTCAGCTCGTGCAGGTTCAACGCCGCGTCCACCTTCGGACGCAGCACCGCCCCCACCCGCTCCGGCGTCAACGAACCCATCACCCCGTCATCCAGCACCCCCGCCAAATGCACCACCCCCACCAACGGACGATCCACCGGAATCGCACCCAACACCCCAGCCAACGCCCCCCGATCAGCCACATCACACGCCTCGACCACCACCTCAGCACCCCACCCCGCCAACTCCTCAACCAACTCACCCACACCCTCAACCACACCACCACGACGACTCGTCAACACCAACCGCCGCACCCCACGCTCCACCACCAAATGACGCGCAAACACCCGCCCCAACGTCCCCGTACCACCCGTCAACAACACCGTCCCCACCGAACCGAACTCCACCCCGGACCGGTCATCCGCAGAAGGCACAGCACGTTCCAGCCGGCCCACATGCGCACGGCCCTCCCGCACCACCACCTGCGACTCACCCAACGCCACCACCCGCGCCACACCCGCCAGACCACCCACACCATCCAACTCACCGTCCAGCAACACCACACGCCCCGGATTCTCCGACTGCGCCGACCGCACCAGACCCCACACAGCACCACCCGCCACATCCGTCAGCTCATCGCCCGGCAACGCCACGGCACCCACCGTCCGCACCACCAACCGTGCGCCGGCAAACCGCTCATCACCCAGCCACTCCTGCACCACCCCCAACACCTCACACACCGCATCCCGCACACCACCCGCAGAGCCGAGCCCCGCTCCACCAGCGCGCAGCGAATCGAACACCACGACGTCCGGCACCACATCCGACGAGCTCGTCAGATCGCTCCAGTGGCTCACGGCCACACAGTCCGCCTCGTCAGCGGCGGGCAGCGCCACTTCCGGCCACTCCACCCCGAACAAAGACCCCCACGCACCGGACTCGGCCGCCGCGCGCCGCGCGCCGCCCACCGAGCGCAACACGAGCGAGCCCACCGATGCCACCACACCACCACTCGCATCGGCCAGCACCACCGACACCCGGCCCTCACCCAGCACGGAGACCCGAACCCGCACCACCGAGGCACCCACCACGCCCAACGACACGCCCGACCACGCGAACGGCAGCGCGGCCCCCTCATCCACCGCACCCGACAACGCCACCCCGTGCAACGCCGCATCGAACAGCGCAGGGTGCAGGGCGTAGGTTCCGGGCTCGGTGCCTTCGGGGAGACCCACCTCGGCAAAGACGTGATCGTCGGTTCGCCAGGCTTCGCTCAGTCCGCGGAAGGCCGGCCCGTAGCGCAGACCCGCTTCCGCCATGCCGTCGTAGAACCCGTCCAGGTCCACCGGCTCCGCACCGGCCGGGGGCCACTGGCCCGCACTCCACGCCACGTCCTCGGCGTCGGGTGCGGCGGCGACGGCGACAAGCGAACCGGTGGCGTGGCGCACCCACGGCAGATCCGTCGCCTCGCCGCGCGAGTGAACGGTCACCGGTCGTCTGCCGGAGTCGTCCGGGGAACCGACGACGACCTGGAGGGCGACGCCACCATGCTCCGGGAGCACCAGCGGCGCTTCCAGGGTCAGCTCTTCGAGCCCGGCGTAGCCGACCTCGTCTGCTGCTCTCAGTGCCAGCTCCACGAAACCCGTGCCAGGGAAGAGGGCAGCGTCACCGACCGCGTGGTCGGCCAGCCAGAGCTGGACCCCGGTGGACAGGCGACCGGTCAGAATCACACTGTCCGTGTCGGGTGACGTCACGACCGCGCTCAGCAGGGAGTGGCCGGCGGACTCCTGTCCGATGGATTCGAGGTCCGTACCGCGCTGCTCGCCGACGATCCAGTAGTTCTGGTGCTGGAAGGCGTAGGTCGGCAGGTCGACGCGGCGGGCTCCCGAGCCCTCGAAGAACCGGGCCCAGTCCACCGGAGTTCCGGCCACATGCAACTGGCCCAGCGCCGTGACGGTCGTGGACACCTCGGGACGCCCCTTGCGCACGAGGGGGACGAAGACAGCTGTCTCCGCGTCCACCGACTGCTGCGCCATCCCACTCAGCACACCATCCGGACCCACCTCCACGAACGACGTCACGCCCCGGGACACGACGAACGACACCGCGTCCGCGAACCGCACCGCCTCCCGGACGTGCCGCACCCAGTACTCCGCCGAACCCCAGCCCTCCGCCAGATCCCCGGACACACCCGACACCACAGGGATCGACGCGGCGCCGAACGACAGCCCGGCCACCACCGCCCCGAACTCCGCCAACATCGGCTCCATCAAAGGCGAATGGAACGCATGAGACACCCGCAGCACACTCGTCCTACGGCCCTGTCCGGCGAACTTCCCCGCCAGATCAGCAACCGCACCCTCCACACCCGAAACCACCACAGAACGCGGACCATTGACCGCCGCGATCCCCACCTCACCGCTCAGCAGCGGAAGCACCTCGGCCTCCGTCGCCTCCACCGCCACCATCGACCCACCAGCCGGCAACGCCTGCATCAACCGACCACGCGCCACGACGAGTTCAGCCGCATCCGGCAGCGACAACACACCCGAGACGTGCGCCGCAGCGATCTCACCCACCGAATGACCCACCAGGAAGTCCGGACGTATGCCCCAGGACTCCACCAGGCGGAACAGGGCCGTCTCCACCGCAAACAGGCCGGCCTGGGCGAACATCGTCCCGTTCAACAGGTCAACGTCCTCACCCCACACCACCTCACGCAACGAACGCCCCAGCCGAGCATCCAGCTCCACCAGCACCGCATCAAAGACCTCCGCGAACACCGGGAACGCCTCATACAGCTCCCGGCCCATCCCCAGCCGCTGCGCACCCTGACCCGTGAACAGGAACGCGACCTTGCCCGCCGGCCGCACCGATCCCCGTACCACCGAGGCCGATGCCTCGCCCTCAACGAGAGCGGTCAGGCCCCGTACCAGCTCCTCGCGGTCCGACGCCGCGACCACCGCACGGTGCTCCAGCACCGCACGCGACACCACCGACGAGAAACCCACATCCAGCAATGAGACGGAAGCGTCCATACGGTCCAGGAGCTTCGCGGCCTGTCCCGACAGCCCCGCCTCACTCCGCGCCGACAACACCACCGGCACCACCGGCAGCTCAACCGAGGAAACCGGCTCTCCCTCCAGCTCCGCCGGAGCCTGCTCGACGATCACATGCGCGTTCGTCCCGCTCAGACCGAACGACGACACACCCACCCGACGCGGACGATCCCGCTCCGGCCACACCCGCGACTCCGTCAACAACTCCACCGCACCCGCAGCCCAGTCCACCTGCGGCGTCGGCACATCCACATGCAACGTCCTCGGCAACACACCATGCCGGATCGCCTGCACCGCCTTGATCACACCGCCGACACCGGCAGCCGCCTGCGCGTGGCCCAGGTTCGACTTCAACGAACCCAGCCACAACGGATCACCCTCCGGACGCCCCTGCCCATACGTAGCGAGGAGCGCCTGCGCCTCGATCGGATCACCCAGCCGGGTCCCCGTACCGTGCGCCTCCACCAGATCAACCTGATCCGACGAAATCTGCGCATCAGCCAACGCCGCACGAATCACCCGCTGCTGCGACGGACCGTTCGGAGCCGTCAGCCCATTGCTCGCACCGTCCTGATTGACGGCGCTGCCGCGCACCACCGCCAGCACGTCGTGCCCCAGCCGCCGGGCGTCCGAGAGACGCTCGACCAGCAGAACACCGACACCCTCGGACCACGCGGCACCGTCCGCGGCGCCCGCGAACGACTTGCACCGACCGTCCTTAGCCAACCCACGCTGCCGGCTGAACTCGACGAAGACCTCGGGCTCCGACATGACGGCCACGCCGCCCGCCAGCGCGAGGGAGCACTCTCCGGAGCGCAGCGCCTGGATCGCGAGGTGCAGGGCGACCAGCGACGACGAGCACGCGGTGTCCACCGTCATCGACGGGCCTTCGAGGCCGAGTACGTAGGAGATCCGGCCGGAGGCGATGCCGCCCGTGCTCGCGTTGTGGGCGTAGTCGTGGTACATCATCCCGGCGAATACGCCGGTCCGGCTCTCCTTCAGGGAGAGCGGGTCGATGCCGGCGCGCTCGAACGCCTCCCAGGACGTCTCCAGCAGCAGCCGCTGCTGCGGGTCCATGATCAGGGCCTCGTTCGGGCTGATGCCGAAGAACGCCGGGTCGAATCCGGGGGCGTCGTCGAGGAACCCGCCACGGGCGACGTAGCTGGTGTCCGGCCGGATGCCTTCCGGGTCGTAGATCTTCCGCAGGTCCCAGCCCCGGTCGGACGGGAAGTCGGAGATGAGGTCGGCTCCGTCGGTCACGGCCTGCCAGAGATCCTCGGGTGAGCCGACGTTGCCCGGGTAGCGGCAGGCCATGCCCACGATGACGATCGGGTCGTCGGTGTGCGCGGCGGAGTTCCGGATCGCCGTGGTGGGCGCGGCTGTCGCGGGGGCGTCGGCACCGGCCACCTCGCTCAGCAGGTGGCGGGCCAGGGCCGCGGGGGTGGGGTAGTCGAAGACGACGGTGGCGGGGAGACGGAGCGCGGTGGCTTCGGCCAGTGCGTTACGGAACTCCACCGCCCGCAAGGAGTCGAAGCCGAGGTCCTTGAACGCCTTCTCCGGCTCGATGGCCTGGAGTGAGCTGTATCCGAGGACGGAGGCGACCTGTTCGAGGACGACCTCCAGCATCGCGCCTTCCCGCTCGGACTCGGCAAGCCGCGCGAACCGCTGCTGGAGGCCGTTCGCCGCGACGTGGCCCGTGGCCCTGCGCCGGGTGACGATGGGGACCAGCGTGCGGAAGAGTTCGCGGCTGCTGTCCCCCTGGGCCCGTACGGCGGCGAGGTCGAGCTGCACCGGAACCGCCACCGGCGTGTCCAGGCGCAGTGCGGCGTCGAAGAGGGCCACTCCTCGTTCCGAGGAGATCGGGAAGACGCCGCCGACGGAGGAGATACGGGAGCGTTCGGCACCGGACAGCTTGCCGGTCATGCCGCTGGCCTCGTCCCAGAAGCCCCAGGCGAGGGACTGTGCGGGGAGCCCTTCGGCCCTGCGGTACGTGGCCAGCGCGTCCAGGAACGCGTTCGCCGCGGCGTAGTTGCCCTGGCCCGCGTTGCCGAAGGTGCCGGCCACGGAGGAGAAGAGGACGAAGGCGGCGAGGTCCATACCGCGCGTCAGCTCGTGCAGGTTCAACGCCGCGTCCACCTTCGGACGCAGCACCGCCCCCACCCGCTCCGGCGTCAACGAACCCATCACCCCGTCATCCAGCACCCCCGCCAGATGCACCACCCCCACCAACGGACGATCCACCGGAATCGCCCCCAACACCCCAGCCAACGCCCCCCGATCAGCCACATCACACGCCTCGACCACCACCTCAGCACCCCACCCCGCCAACTCCTCAACCAACTCACCCACACCCTCAACCACACCACCACGACGACTCGTCAACACCAACCGCCGCACCCCACGCTCCACCACCAAATGACGCGCAAACACCCGCCCCAACGTCCCCGTACCACCCGTCAACAACACCGTCCCCCCCGAACCGAACTCCACCCCGCCCACACCCTCGTCGGACGGCGCGACGGCACGCATCAGCCGGCCCACATGCGCACGGCCCTCCCGCACCACCACCTGCGACTCACCCAACGCCACCACCCGCGCCACACCCGCCAGACCACCCACACCATCCAACTCACCGTCCAGCAACACCACACGCCCCGGATTCTCCGACTGCGCCGACCGCACCAGACCCCACACAGCACCACCCGCCACATCCGTCAGCTCATCGCCCGGCAACGCCACGGCACCCACCGTCCGCACCACCAACCGTGCGTCCGCGAACCGCTCATCACCCAGCCACTCCTGCACCACCCCCAACACCTCACACACCGCATCCCGCACACCACCCGCAGAACCAACCCCCGCTCCACCAGCACGCAGCGAATCGAACACCACCACATCCGGCACCACATCCGACGAACCCACCACATCACTCCAGCGACCGACACCCACACCCTCGGCCGCGTCCCCACCCGGCAACGCCACTTCCGGCCACTCCACCCCGAACAAAGACCCCCACACACCCGACTCCGTCACCGCGCGCCGCTCCCCCACGACCGAACGCAGCACCAACGACTCCACCGAAGCCACCACACCCGCACCACCCGCATCGGCCAACACCACCGACACCCGGCCCTCGCCCACCACCGAAACCCGAACCCGCACCACCGACGCACCCACCACGCCCAACGACACACCCGACCACGCGAAAGGCAGCGCAGCACCCCCACCCACCGCACCCGACAGCGCCACACCGTGCAACGCCGCGTCGAGCAGGGCGGGGTGGAGCCGGAAGTCCGTCGCGGGTGTTCCGGTGGGGAGGGCGACCTCGGCGTAGATGTCGCCGTCGGCGCGCCATGCCGCGTTCAGGCCGCGGAAGACGGGCCCGTAGCGGAGGCCCTCCTCTGCCATGCCGTCGTAGAACCCGTCCAGGTTCACCGGCTCCGCACCGGCCGGGGGCCACTGCCCCGCACTCCACGCCGCGTCCTCGGCTCCGGGCGTTCCGGCGCCCGGGGTCGCGGTGCCGGGCGCGAGGACGCCGGTCGCGTGCCGGGTCCACGGCTCGTCGCCGTCCTCCGCGCGGGCGTGCACGGTCACCGGGCGCCGGCCGTCCGGGGCGGCGGTGCCGACCGTGACGCGTACCGCCACTCCGCCCCGCTCGGGGACGATCAGCGGTGCCTCCAGTGTCAGTTCGTCGATCACCGGGCAGCCGACCTGGTCACCGGCGTAGCCGACGATTTCCACCTGTCCGGTGCCGGGGAAGAACGCGGTGTCGCCCACGCGGTGGTCGCCGAGCCACGGGTGGGTGCCGAGGGACAGGCGGCCCGTCAGGCTGAGCGCGTCCGTGTCCGGGGCGGAGACCCGTGCGCCGAGCAGCGGGTGGCCGGCCGGTTCGAGGCCGGCGGTCAGCACGTCGCCCGCACCGGTGGGCGCGGTGACCCAGTAGTGGTCGCGCTGGAAGGCGTACGTGGGCAGCTCCACGCGGTCGGCGGGCGCGGGGGTCTCGGGGAAGAAGAGGCTCCAGTCGACCGGGGCGCCGTGCACGTAGGCCTCGGCCAGCGATGTGGCGAAGCGGTCCGGTCCGCCGCTGTGCCGGCGCAGCGAGCCGACGGCGGTGGCGGTGGCCGAGCCGGCGGCGACGGTCTCGCCGAGGGCGATGAAGAGGCCCGGGTGGGGGCTGGCCTCGACGAAGAGGGTGAACCCGTCGTCGAGCATGGCCCGGGTGGTGTCCTCGAAGCGCACGGTGCGGCGCAGGTTCTCGTACCAGTAGCCGGCGTCGAGTGCGGTGGTGTCGAGCGGGCCGCCGGTCACCGTGGAGTAGAACGTCGTGGTGGACGGGCGGGGGGTGACCTCGGCGATCTCCGCCAGGAGGCGGTCGCGTATCTCCTCGACGAACACCGAGTGGGAGGCGTAGTCCACCGGGATGCGGCGGGCCTGGACGCCCTGTGTCTCCAGGTGGGCGTACAGCTCGTCGAGGGCTTCCGTCTCGCCGCACACGACGGTGGAGGAGGGGCTGTTGACCACGGCGATCTGAAGCCTGTCGCCCCAGCCGCCCATCACCGACTCGGCCTCCGCGGCGGGCAGCGCGACCGACATCATGCCGCCGCGTCCGGCGAGGTCCTGGCGGATGATCCTGCTGCGGAGCGCGACGACGCGGGCGCCGTCCTCCAGTGAGAGTGCCCCGGCGACACAGGCGGCCGCGATCTCCCCCTGGGAGTGGCCGACGACGGCGGCGGGCTCGACACCGCACGCGCGCCAGAGGTCCGCGAGGGAGACCATGACGGCCCACAGGACCGGCTGGACGACGTCGACCTCGTCGAAGGTGGGCGCTCCCGGGCGCTGGTGGACGACGTCGAGGAGGTCCCAGTCGGTGAAGGGAGCCAGGGCATCCGCGCACTCGCGCATCCGCTCGGCGAACACCGGTGAGGTTTGGAGGAGTTCGACGGCCATGCCGGCCCACTGGGAGCCCTGGCCGGGGAAGACGAAGGCGACCTGGGCAGGGCCGGTGGCGGTGCCGCGGATCACGTGCGGCGCCTTGGCGCCCTCCGCGAGTGCGTCCAGGCCGGTGAGCAGGGGGCCGAGGGGGGCGGTGTCGCTGTCGCCGGCGTCGGCGGCGGCCGGGAGGGTCGCGGTGTCGAGGACGACGGCACGGTGCTCGAACGCGGTGCGGGTGGCGACCAGGGCGTGGCCGATGTCCTGGGGCCGGGCGGCGGCTCCGGCTCCGTCCCGTACGAAGGAGGCCAGTCGCGCCGCCTGGGCGCGCAGGCCCGCGGCGCTGCGTCCCGAGACGAGGAACGGGGCGACGGGCGTGGTGCCGGACGTGGCGTCGGACGTGGCGAAGGGGGCCGTCCGGCCGTCCGTGGCCGACTGTCCCTCGACCGACAGCTCGCCCTTCCCGTCACGTGTTCCAGTGGGCGCACTTGTCCCGGTGGGCGCACCTGTCTTGCTGTCGGGGCCCGTCGTGGCGGGTTCGGCGGCGGGTTCCGGTGCCGGGGCCTCCTGGAGGATCACGTGGACGTTGGTGCCGCTGAGCCCGAACGCCGAGATGCCGGCGGTACGCGGGTGACCGTTCTGCTCCCAGGGTTCGGCCTCGGTGAGCAGGCTGACGTGGCCGGCGGTCCAGTCGACGTGGGTGGAGGGCTGCTCGACGTGCAGGGTCTTGGGGAGCAGGCCGTTGCGCAGGGCCATCACCATCTTGATGACGCCGCCGACACCCGCGGCCGCCTGGGCGTGGCCGATGTTGGCCTTGAGCGAGCCCAGCCGCAGCGGCTGTTCGGCGGTGCGGTCCTGGCCGTACGTGGCGAGCAGGGCCTGCGCCTCGATGGGGTCGCCGAGGGTGGTGCCGGTGCCGTGGGCCTCGACGACGTCGACGTGGGCGCCGGGGACGCGTGCGTTGGCGAGGGCCTGGCGGATGACGCGTTGCTGGGACGGGCCGCTGGGCGCGGTGAGGCCGTTGGAGGCCCCGTCGGAGTTGATGGCCGATCCGCGGATGACGGCGAGCACGGGGTGTCCGTTGCGGCGGGCGTCGGAGAGGCGCTCCAGCAGGACGATGCCCGCGCCCTCCGACCAGCCGGTGCCGTCGGCGGTGTCGGAGAACGCCTTGCACCGCCCGTCGGGCGCGAGGCCGCGCTGCTTGCTGAAGGCGACGAAGGGCGCGGCTGTCGACATGACCATGACTCCGCCGGCCAGTGCGAGGGTGCACTCGTCCTGGCGCAGGGCCTGTGCGGCGAGGTGCAGGGCGACCAGCGACGATGAGCAGGCGGTGTCCACGGTGAAGGACGGGCCTTCGAGGCCCAGGGTGTAGGAGATGCGGCCGGAGATGACGGAGGCGGCCCGTGCGGTGGCCATGTAGGCCTCGACGGCCTCGGGTACGCCTTCGGGGAAGTCGCCGTAGTCCTGGATGCCGGATCCCATGTAGACGCCGACGCGGCCGCCGCGCAGGGTCTCCGGGTCGATTCCGGCCCGTTCGAAGGCCTCCCAGGCGACTTCGAGGGTGAGTCGCTGCTGCGGGTCGGTGGCCTCCGCCTCCATGGGGCTGAGTCCGAAGAACCCGGCGTCGAAGTCGCCCGCGCCCTGGAGGAATCCGCCCTGGTGGACGTAGCTGGTGCCCGGCTGCGAGGCGTCGTCACCCCTGAGCTGGTCGAGGTCCCAGCCCCGGTCCTCCGGCATGCCCGATACGGCGTCGCGGCCCTCGGCGACCAGTTGCCACAGTTCCTCGGGGGTGGTCACCCCGCCGGGGAAGCGGCAGCCCATGGCCACGACGGCGATGGGTTCCTGCGCGGCGGCCTCGGCGTCCTGGAGGCGGCGCCGGGTGCGGTGCAGGTCTGCGGTCACCTTTTTGAGGTAGTCGAGGATCTTCTCGTCGTTGGCCATATCGGTCTCACCGAGTCCTTTGGGTCAGATGCCGGTCAGCGTGCCCTTGTCAGGCGAGGCCGAGTTCCTGGTCGATGAAGGCGAGGACGTCGTCGGCGGAGGCCTCGTCGAGCGAGTCCCGCACGGCGGCCACCCCCGTTTCGCCGCTCTGGAGGGTGGTCAGGGTGTCGAGGAGGGTCTGTAGCCGTGAGGTGATGCGGCTGCTGCGGATCTCCTCGATGCCGAGCGCCCCGACGAGTTCCTCGAACCGGTCGACCTCCGCGAGGATCGGCGTCGCGGTGTCGTCGCTGTCGGGGAAGAGCCGGGTGTGCAGGTGGTCGGCGAGTGCGGTGGGGGTGGCGTAGTCGAAGACGAGCGTCGCGGGCAGTCGGGCGCCGGTGGCCGCGGTCAGGGCCTGGCGGAGTTCGACGGCGGCGACGGAGTCGAAGCCGAGGTCCTCGAAGGCGCGTTGCGGGTCGAGTTCGGACGCCGTGTCGTAGCCGAGCAGGGTCGCGACGCGGGTGCGTACGAGGTCGAGCAGCGCCCGGCCGCGTTCGGCGGCGGAGAGCCCGGCGAGCCGGGTCATCAGGCTGTCCGCGTCGGAGGACGCGGAGTCCGGCTCTGCGGACAGGATCTGCCGTACGTCGTCGAGGGCGTCGAGCAGGGGGCGGGGGCGGGCGAGCGTGTACGTGGGGGCGAAGCGGGACCAGTCGAACTCGGCGACGACGAGGTGGCTCTCGTCGTGCTCCAGGGCCTGCCGCAGTGCGCCGATGGCGAGTCGCGGGTCCATGGCGGGGGCGCCGATGCGTTCCATCACGGCGCTGAGTTCGGCGTCGACCATGCCGCCCTGCCAGGAGCTCCAGGCCACGGAGGTGGCGGTGAGTCCGCGGGCCCTGCGGCGGTGCGCGAGAGCGTCGAGGTGGGCGTTGGCCGCGGCGTAGGCGGCCTGTCCGGCGCTGCCCCAGACCGCGGCTCCGGAGGAGAAGAGCACGAAGGCGTCGAGGGGCCGGTCGCCGAGGAGGTCGTCGAGGTGCTGGGCGCCGGTGACCTTGGCGTGGCCGACGGCCGCGAACTCGTCGTCGGTCATCTCGGTGAGCGGTGCCATCCGCTGCATGGCGCCGGCGGCGTGCACGACGGTGGTCAGGGGCAGTTCCGCGGGTACGGCACCGAGGACCCGGGCCAGTGCGGCGCGGTCGGTGACGTCGCAGGCGGCGAGGGTCACCCTGGTCCCGTTCGCCTCCAGTTCGGCGGCGAGTTCGCGGGCGCCGGCGGCCGCGTCGCCGTGCCGGCTGAGGAGCAGCAGGTGCGGGACGCCGTCGGCGGCGAGCATACGGGCGACGTGGGCGCCGAGGCCGCCGGTGCCGCCGGTGATCAGCGCGGTGCCGTGGGACGGGCGGGTCCGGCTCGGGGCGCGGTCGCCGAGGGGGGCGCGGACCAGGCGGCGGGCGAGGATGCCGTCGGCGCGCAGCGCCACCGCGTCCTCGCCGGTGGCGCCCGAGAGGACGTCGCAGAGGCGGTGGAGGTCGGTGGGGCCCGGCTCGGCGGGCAGGTCCACGGTGCCGCCCCAGATGTCGGGGTGGTCGAGGGCGAGGCCGCCTCCGAGGCCCCAGAACTGGCTCTGTTCCGGGGCGGTCAGCTCGGTGGAGCGGGAGGCGGCGACGGCCGACTGGGTGGCGCACCACAGTGTGGGGGCGTCCGGGGTGTCGGCGAGGGCCTGCACGAGGGTGACGGTGGCCGTGAGTCCCCGGGTGAGGTGGGGGTGGGCGGGTTCGGGGCGGCCGTCGAGGGCGAGCAGGGACAGGACGCCGGCGGCGGGCTGTGCGGTGAGCCGGGCGGCGAGGTCGGCGCGGCTCTGTCCGGGGACCGCCTCGATGACGTGCGGGGAGGCGCCGCGTTCGATGAGCGCGGCCAGGACCGCGTTGACCGCGGGGGTGTCGGCGTGTCCTTCTGCGACGGCGACGAGCCAGGGGGCGTCGAGCGCGGTGGCGGGGGGTGCCTGTGTGGTGGCGGGCTGCCAGACGACGCGGTAGCGGAGGTTGTCGAGGGCGGCGCTCTCCTGGTGGAGGCGGCGCCAGCGGGCCATCGCGGGCAGGATCTCGCCGAGTGCGGTCTCGGTGACCGAGAGCCGGTCGGCGAGGGCGGCGACGTCCTGCCGGTCGACGGCCTCCCAGAACGCGGTGCCGGCGGGGTCGGCGGCCCCGTCCGTGCCGGTCCGGTCCTCGGCGCGCTCCAGCCAGTGGCTGCGGCGCTGGAAGGGGTAGGTGGGGAGAGGGACGCGGTGGGCGCCCCGGCCCGCGAAGAAGGCGTTCCAGTCGACGGCGGTGCCGTGCGCGTGGGCGTGGGCCACGGCGGTGACGAGGGTGTGTTCCTCGGTGCGGGCGCGGCGCAGGGCGGGGACGCAGAGGGTGTCGTCGTCGGGCGGCAGGCAGTCGGCCGCCATGGGGGTGAGTGCCGCGTCCGGGCCGATCTCGATGAGGACCCTGACTCCTTCGGCGTGCAGGGTGCGGATGCCGTCGCGGAACCGGACCGCCTCGCGGACGTGGCGGACCCAGTAGTCGGGCGAGGTCAGTTCGTCGGGGCCGGCGAGCCGTCCCGTCACGTTGGAGACGACGGGCAGCCGGGGTGCGTGATACGTCATCCGGGCGGCGACTTCCCGGAAGGCGTCGAGCATGGGCTCCATGAGGGGCGAGTGGAAGGCGTGCGAGACGCTCAGCCGCTTCGTCCGCCGCCCCAGGGCGGTGAAGTGCTCCGCGACGGCGAGCGTCTCCTGCTCCGTCCCCGACACCACCACGGCCGACGGTCCGTTGACCGCCGCCAGCGCCACGCCTCCGCCTTCGCTCTCGCCCTGGTTCAGCAGCGGAAGCACCTCGTCCTCCGACGCGGCCACCGCCACCATCACCCCGCCCGCCGGCAGCGCCTGCATCAACCGGCCACGCGCGACGACGAGTTCGGCCGCGTCCGCCAGTGACAGCACACCCGAGACGTGCGCGGCCGTGATCTCACCGACCGAGTGGCCGACCAGGAAGTCCGGACGTATGCCCCAGGACTCCACCAGGCGGAACAGGGCCGTCTCGACGGCGAACAGGCCGGCCTGGGCGAACATCGTCCCGTTCAACAGGTCAACGTCCTCACCCCACACCACCTCACGCAACGAACGCCCCAGCCGAGCATCCAGCTCCACCAGCACCGCGTCGAACGCCTCCGCGAACACCGGGAACGCCTCATACAGCTCCCGGCCCATCCCCAGCCGCTGCGCACCCTGGCCCGTGAACAGGAAGGCCGTCAGGCCGTCGGCGGCGGCGCCGGAGCCGGCCGACGTGACCGCGTCCGCGCACTCCCGGCCGGCCGCCAGTTCGGACAGCGCGCGCACCGCCGCGTCACGGTCCGCGGACAGCACCACCGCGCGGTGGTCCAGCCCGGCGCGCGTCGTGGCCAGCGAATAGCCGACGTCCGTCAACGACGCGTCCGGGTGCGCCTCCACATGGGCCAGCAGACGGCCCGCCTGGTCGCGCAGGGCGTCGGGGGTCCTGGCGGAGAGCGGCAGCGGGATCAGCGAGGACGTCACGGTGGGCGGGGCCTCCGCCTCGTCCTCCTCGGCAGCCGGTGCCTCCTCGATGATGACGTGGGCGTTGGTGCCGCTGAGCCCGAAGGCGGAGACGGCGGCGCGGCGGGGGCGTCCGTGGTCGGGCCAGGCGATGGCTTCGGTGAGCAGGGAGATGTTGCCGGTGGACCAGTCGGCCTTGGGCGTCGGGCCGTCCACGTGGAGGGTGCGGGGCAGGATGCCGTGGCGCATCGCCTGCACCATCTTGATGATGCCGCCGACGCCGGCGGCCGCCTGGGCGTGCCCGATGTTCGACTTGATCGAGCCCAGGTACAGCGGGCGGTCGGCGGGGCGGTCCTGGCCGTACGTGGCGAGCAGGGCCTGTGCCTCGATCGGGTCGCCGAGGACGGTGCCGGTGCCGTGGGCCTCGACGGCGTCGACCTGGTCGGCGGTGAGCTGGGCGGCTGCGAGGGCCTGGTGGATGAGCCGCTGCTGTGCCGGGCCGTTGGGCGCGGTGAGGCCGTTGCTGGCCCCGTCGGAGTTGACCGCGCTGCCCCGGACCACGGCGAGCACCCGGTGGCCGTTGCGTCGGGCCTCGCTGAGCCGTTCGACGACGAGCATGCCGACGCCCTCGCCCCAGCCGGTGCCGTCGGCGGCCGCCGCGAAGGACTTGCAGCGGCCGTCGGGGGCGAGGCCGCGTTCCTGGCTGAAGCCGACGAAGGAGGTGGGGGTGGCCATCACGGTGACGCCGCCGACCAGGGCGAGGTCGCACTCGCCGGTGCGCAGCGACTTGACCGCCCAGTCGAGGGCGACGAGGGAGGACGAGCAGGCCGTGTCGACGGTGACGGCCGGGCCCTGGAGTCCGAGGGTGTAGGAGATGCGGCCCGAGGCGACGCTGGCCAGGCCGCCGGTGCCGCCGTCGGTGGCGTAGTCGTGGTAGACGACGCCCGCGAACACGCCGGTGAGGGAGCCCTTCAGGGAGAGCGGGTCCACTCCGGCGTGTTCCAGCGCCTCCCAGGACGTCTCCAGCAGCAGGCGCTGCTGGGGGTCGGTCTCGCGGGCGTCCTTGGGGCTCATCCTGAAGAAGTCGGCGTCGAACCGGTCGGCCTCGTGGAGGAAGCCGCCCTCACGGGCGTAGGTGTGTCCGGGGGTGGCGGGTTCGGGGTCGTACAGCCCGTCCACGTCCCAGCCGCGGTTGACGGGAAAAGGCGTGATGCCGTCGCGGCCCTGCGCGACGAGTTCCCACAGCTGGTCGGGGGAGGTCACGCCGCCCGGGTAGCGGCAGCTCATGCCGACGATCGCCATCGGCTCGTGCACCTTGGCCTCGGCCTCCCGCAGGCGGCGCTTGACCTGCCGCAGGTCGGCCGTGGCCCGCTGGAGGTAGTCGCGGAGCTTGTCCTGGGTTGCCATCTGTTCCTCAACCAATCTCGGTGCGGGTGTCAGCCGTGCCGGGCGGAACCGGTGCCGTGACCGGCGGTGTGTGCGACGGGGCGGGAGCCCCTCGGTGGGCGTACTAGAGGAGTCCGATCTCCTGGTCCAGCACGTCGAACAGCTCGTCGTCGGTGACCGAGTCGAGTGCGTCGTCGTCCTGGTGCCCGGTGCGGATGCCGTCGTCGCCGTGGGTGTCCTGCCAGTGGCGCAGCAGCGCCTCCAGCCGGGAGGCGATGCGCGGGCGGTCCCCGGCGTCGGGGTGTGCGGCGGTGAGGAGTACGTCGAGCTGGTCGACCATCCCCAACAGGGTCTTCGCCTCGTCCTGTTCGTCGGATCCGTCGCCGATCAGTCCGGTGAGGTGGGCGGCGACGGCCCGGGAGTCCGGGTGGTCGAAGACGAGGCTGGCGGGGAGGCTGAGGCCGGTGGCGCTGCCGAGGCGGCGGCGCAGTTCGACGGCGGCCAGTGAGTCGAAGCCGAGGTCCTGGAAGGCCCGGTCGGCGCCGACCGCTTCGGGGGTGGGGTGGCCGAGCAGGGTCGCGACGTGCGAGCGGACCAGTTCCAGCAGGATGCGGCCCCGTTCGTCCTCGCCCCGTCCGGCGAGGCGTCGGTGCAGGTCGGCGGCGGCGGAGAGGCCGGAGCCCGGACGGGTCCCGGGGCGGCCGGGGGTGCGGACCAGTGTGCCGAGCACCGGTGGCAGGTGGCCCGCCGGTGCGCGCAGGGTGCCTTGGTCGGGGTGGAGGGCGAGCAGGGAGGCGGTCCGGGTGCGCAGCGCCTCGTCGAGGAGCGCGGTGGTGCGCTCAGCTGTCAGCGGCAGGAGCCCGGTGCCGGACTCCCGTGTGCCGTGCTCGTCCGCGGGGCCGCCGGGGGCGTCCGCCGGGGCGAGTGCGACGGCCGTGGCGGGGAGGCCGAGGGCGTGCCGGTGGCGGGCGAGGGCGTCGAGGAAGGTGTGCGCGGCGGCGTGGTGGGCCGCCCCGGCCCCGTGGACGAGGCCGTGGGTCGAGGTGAGCAGGACGAAGGCCGACAGGTCGTGACCTGCGGTGAGTTCGTGCAGGTTCCAGGCGGTGTCGGCGTGGTGGCGCAGTGCCTCGTCGAGGAGGTGCGGGGTGCGGTCGCCGATCGGTGCGTTCTCCCCGCCGGCGCCCGTGTGGACGACCGCGGTGAGCGGCCGGCCGTCGGGGAGCCCGGCCAGCAGGGCGGCGAGCGCGTCGCGGTCGGCGGGGTCGCAGTCGCTGACGACGAGTTCGGCGTCGGTGCCGTCCGTGAGCGCGTCCGTCTCCCCCGGTGCGCCGGCGCCGCGGGCGACGATCACCCGGCCGGCGCCGTGGGCGGTGACGAGGTGGCGGACCAGCGCCGTGCCCGTCGCGGAGGCCCCGCCGGTGACGAGGACCGTGCCGCCGGGCGGGAGGGTGCTCGCGTCGCCGGCCGGCGGCGCCGGGGCGAGTTGCGGGACGAGTACGGTGCCGCCCCGGACGGCGAGTTCGTCGGCGCCGTTGGCCAGCGCGTCCGGCAGCGCGGTCGCCGAGGCGTCCAGCCCGTCCACGTCGGCGAGGACGAACCGTCCGGGGTGCTCGCTCTGTGCCGCCCGGACGAGCCCCCACACGGCGGCGTGCCGGATGTCCGGTGCCGCGTCCCCCGCTTCGACGGCGTGCCGGGTGACGACGACGAGCCGGGTCGCTCCCCCGTCCGGTGCGTGGCGGAGGAACTCCCGCATTTGAGCGAGGACTTCGGCGGCGTGGGAACGTACAGCCTCCGGCACCCCACCGCCGTCGGCGGAAGGCGGCAGCGGCAAGGACAGGGACGGGGACGGGGACAGGGGCAGCAGGACGAAGTCGGGGGCGGGCCCGTCCCCGGGGTCGCGCGGGTCGAAGGCCGGGAAGGGGAGGCCGGTGCGCGGGTCGTCGAGGGGTCCGGCGGCGGCGAGCACGGCGGTCCTGGCTCCGAGGTCGGCGATGTCGACGGGTGCGGGCGCCCACTCCAGCCGGTAGAGCGCGCCCACGGGTGCGCCGGTGGTCAGTTCGGCAGGGGTGACGGGCTTCCAGGCGACGTCGGTGGCCGTCAGTACGGGCCGCCCCTCGCCGTCCGCGATGTCGAACGCCGCCCGGTCCGGGCCGGTCGGCCGGACCCGTATCCGCAGTGCGGTGGCGCCGGCGCGGTGCACCTGGACGCCTGTCCAGGTCGCGGGGCTCAGTGGCGCGTCGCCGGCCGGCTCCGTCCCGTCGGGCAGGGCCCCGAAGCGGGCCAGCTGGACGGCGGCGTCGAGCAGGGCCGGGTGCAGCGCGCACCGCTCGCGGGCGGTGTTCTCGTCGAGCACGGCGTCGGCGAAGAGTTCGTCCCCGCGCCGCCATGCGGCGTTGAGGGTGCGGAAGGCCTCGCCGTGACCGTGGCCGGCCGCGAACAGCCGGTCGTAGAGAACGCCCGGGTCCACCGGGGCGGCCCCTGGCGGCGGCCAGGCGGCCGGGTCGGTGGTCGTTCCCGCGGCCGGGTCGGCGGCGGGCGGGGCGAGGAGGCCGTGGGCGTGCCGGATCCAGACCGCGTCGTCGTCCTCCGGCCCCGTGCCCTGGGCCCTGGAGTGGATGTCGACCGTACGGCGGCCGTCGTCCGCGGGTGCGCCGACGGTGACCCGCAGTGCGGCGCCGGGACCGGCCGGCAGCGGCAGTTGCGCCGTCACGGTCAGCTCGTCCAGCCGGGGGCAGCCGGTCTCCGTTCCGGCGCTCAGGGCGAGGTCGGTGAAGGCGGCGGCGGGCAGGACGGGAGTCCCCAGCAGATCGTGATCGTCGAGCCAGGGCAGTTCGGCACGGTTCAGCCGGCCGGTCAGGAGGGCGCCGCCGTCGGGGAGGGCGACGAACGCGCCGAGCAGCGGGTGTTCCGTCGCGCCGAGTCCGGCGGCCGTGAGGTCGCCGCCGGTGCGTTCGGGCAGCGCCCAGAACGCCTCGCGGCGGAAGGCGTACGTCGGCAGCTGGACGCGGCTCGCCCCGCTGCCGGCGAAGAACTCCGCCCAGGCGATGGGGACATGACGGACATGGGCGTGCGCGAGGGCTCCCACCAGTTCCGCCGCCTCGTCGCGGCCGCGGCGGGAGAGCGGCAGGAACGCGGCGGCGGTCGTCCCGGGCAGGCAGGCGGGGCCGAGGGCGGACAGCGCCGCGTCCGGGCCGATCTCCAGGTACGTGGTGACACCGGCCTCGTCCAGGGTGCGGACGGCGTCGGCGAACCGTACGGATTCCCGTACGTGCCTGACCCAGTGGGCGGGGTCGGCGAGTTCGGCGGCGGTCACGACCCTGCCGGTGAGGGTGGAGACGAGCGGGACGGACGGCTCCGCCACCGTGATCCCGGCGGCCGCGCGGGCGAAGTCGGCCAGCATGGGTTCCATCAGCGGCGAGTGGAAGGCGTGCGATACCTTCAGCGGTTTGGCCGAGCGGCCGAGTGCGGCGAAGTGGTCCGTCACGGCCCGTACGGCGGCCGCGGTGCCCGACACGACGACGGATTCGGGGCCGTTGACGGCGGCGACGGCGGCCTCGCCGGTGAGGAGCGGTGCCACCTCGTCCTCGCTCGCCCGCAGCGCGGCCATCGCCCCGCCCTCCGGCAGCGCCTGCATCAGCAGGCCGCGTGCGGCGACCAGCCGGGCGGCGTCCGGGAGCGACAGGGCCCCGCAGACATGGGCGGCGACCAGTTCCCCGATGGAGTGGCCGGCGAGGAAGTCCGGGTGGACGCCCCAGGACTCCAGCAGCCGGAACTGGGCCACCTCGAAGGCGAACAGTGCGGCCTGCGTGTACCCGGTGCGGTTCAGCGCGGCTTCGTCCTCGCGGATGACGGCGGCGAGCGGCCGGTCGAGGTGGCGGTCGAGCGCGGCGACGGCCTCGTCGAAGGCCTGCGCGAAGACGGGGTGGGCGCGGTGGAGCCGCTCACCCATGCCGAGGCGCTGGGCGCCCTGGCCGGAGAAGAGGAAGGCGGTCGGTCCGCCGGCGGGGCGGCCGGTGTCCTCCGCGACCACGAGCGAGGCGGTGGAGCCCCCGTCCGCGAGTACGGCCAGGTCACGCAGGGCCTGGGCCCGGTCGGTGACGAGGAGGGCGGCGCGCTGTTCCAGGGAGGTGCGGGTGGTGGCCAGGGAGTGGGCCACGTCGAGGGTGCTCGCGCCCGGCGCGGACTCCAGATGGGCCAGCAGCCGCCCGGCCTGCCGGGCGACGCCCTCGGGCCCGCGGGCCGACAGCAGCCACGGCAGGGTGGTGGCGACAGCGGTGGCAGCGGTGGCAGCGGTGGTGGTGCTTTCGGTGACGCCGGGGGTGGCCTCGGGACCGGTGCCCGCCGCGGATCCGGGGGTGGTCTCGGGACCGGTGTCCGCCGCGGATCCGGGGGTGGTCTCGGGACCAGTGTCCGCCGCGGATCCGTGGGCGGCCTCCGGGGCTTCGATGATGACGTGGGCGTTGGTGCCGCTGATACCGAACGACGAGATCCCGGCGCGGCGCGGCCGGTCGAGTGCGGGCCACGGGCGCGGCGCCGTCAGCAGGGTGACGTCCCCCGTCTCCCAGTCGACCCGGGGCGAGGGCTCGTCCAGGTGGAGCGAGCTCGGCAGGACGCCGTGCCGCATCGCCTCGACCATCTTGATCACCCCGGCGATGCCGGCGGCGGCCTGGGCGTGCCCGATGTTCGACTTGATCGAGCCCAGGTAGAGCGGCCTGCCCTCGACCCGGTCCTGGCCGTAGGTGGCGAGCAGGGCCTGCGCCTCGATGGGGTCGCCGAGGGTGGTCCCGGTGCCGTGGGCCTCGACGGCGTCCACATCGGCGGTCCCGAGTCCCGCGTTCGCGAGGGCCTGGCGGATGACGCGCTGCTGGGACGGGCCGTTGGGGGCCATGAGCCCGTTGCTGGCACCGTCCTGGTTGACGGCGCTGCCGCGCAGGACGGCCAGCACCGGATGCCCGTTGCGGCGGGCGTCGGAGAGCCGTTCGATGACGAGCATGCCCGCGCCCTCGGACCAGGCGGCGCCGTCGGCGGCCGACGAGAACGAGCGGCACCGGCCGTCGCGGGACAGCCCGCGCTGCCGGGCGAACTCGATGAACGTCTCGGGGGTCGACATGACGGTCACACCGCCGACCAGGGCCAGCCCGCATTCGCCGGACCGCACGGCCTGGGCGGCCAGGTGCAGGGCGACCAGGGACGACGAGCACGCGGTGTCGACGGCCATCGAGGGCCCTTCGAGACCGAAGGTGTACGAGACCCGGCCGGGGCCCAGCGATCCGGCGGCGCTGTTGCCCGCGTAGTCGTGGTACATCGTGCCGGTGAAGACACCGGTCGTGGTGCCCTTGAGCGACAGCGGATCGATCGTCGCCCGCTCCATCGCCTCCCACGCCACCTCCAGCAGCAGCCGGTGCTGCGGGTCGGTGGTCAGTGCGTCGTTCGGGCTGATACCGAAGAAGCCGGGGTCGAAGTCGGCGGCGTCGTGCAGGAATCCACCGTGGCGTACGTAGCAGGTGCCGGGCCGGGTGGACTCGGGGTCGTAGAGCCGTTCCAGGTCCCAGCCCCGGTTGCGGGGGAACTCGGTGATGGCGTCGACACCGTCGTCGACGAGCCGCCACAGGTCCTCGGGCGAGCGCACCCCGCCGGGATAGCGGCAGGCCATGGAGACGATGACCACGGGGTCGTCGTCGGCGGACGACGCCGCGACAGCGGCTCCGGTGGCCGCGGTGCCGCTGTCGCCGCCGAGCAGGGTGTCCAGCTGTGCGGCGACCGCGCGGGCGTTGGGGTGGTCGAAGACCAGGGTGGCGGGCAGCCGCAGCCCGGTCGCGGAGGCCAGCAGGTTGCGCAGTTCCATCGCGGTCAGGGAGTCGAACCCGATCTCGGTGAAGGCCCGGTCGGGTTCCACGTCGGCCGCCGACCCGTGACCGAGTACGGAGGCCACCTGGGCCCGTACGAGGTCGAGCAGGGCCCGCGACCGCTCCTTCGGCGCCAGGGCGGCGAGGCCGGACCGGGGCTGCCGGGCGGGTGCGCCGGAGGCCGCGCGGGCCTTTCTGCGTACCAGGCCGGACAGGATCGGCGAGGGCGGCTCGGCCGTGCGCAGGGTCCTGAGGTCGAGCCGGACCGGGACGAGCAGTGCCTCGTCCGACTGCCCGGCCTCGTCCAGCAGGGCCAGGGCGTGGGCCGGGGCGAGGGGTTCCACCCCGGAGCGGCTCATGCGCCGCAGGTCGGTGGCGTCCAGCGCGCTCGCCATGCCGTCGCCGTCGGCCCACAGACCCCACGCGAGGGACTGCCCGGACAGGCCGAGCCCCTGCCGCAGGACGGCGAGGGCGTCCAGGAAGGCGTTGCCGGCCGCGTAGTTGGCCTGCCCCGGGTTGCCGAGGACCCCTGCCACGGACGAGAAGAGGACGAACGCGGACAGGTCCAGGCCGGCCGTCAGTTCGTGGAGGTTCCAGGCCGCGTCGATCTTCGGCCTCAGTACGCGGGCCAGCCGGTCGGGGGTGAGCGAGCCGAGGGTGGCGTCGTCCAGCACCCCCGCGCAGTGGACGACGGCGGTCGGCGGATGCGCGCTCAGCAGGGCCTGGGCGTCCTCCCGGTCGGCGAGGTCGCACGCGGCGACGGTGACGTCGGCGCCGAGGCCCGCCAGCTCGGCGCGGAGCTCGGCGGCTCCCGGCGCGTCGGGCCCGCGGCGGCCGGTGAGCACCAGCCGCCGGACGCCGTGCGCGGTGACGAGGTGGCGTGCGACGAGGGCGCCGAGGGTGCCCGTACCGCCGGTGACCAGCACGGTCGTGTCGCCGCCGAACGGGGAGCGCGACGGGGCATCGGCCGCGAGGGGGCGGTCCACACGGACCAGCCGGGGCGCCCACAGACCGGTTTCCCGGATCGCGAGCTCGGGTTCGCCGGAGGCGGCGACCGCGGCAACGTCCAGCGGCACGCCGGTGTTGATGTCGGTGAGCAGGATGCGCCCGGGGTTCTCCGTCTGCGCGGACCGCACCAGACCGGCGACGGCCGCCGCCGCCGGATGCGTGAGCGTCTCGCCCGGCAGGGCGACCGCTCCACGGGTGACCACGAGCAGCCTGCCGGCCGCGAACCGCTCGTCCGTCAGCCACTCCTGTACGACTCCGAGGGCGCGGGCCGTCAGTTCGTGGGCCCCGGCCACCATGTCATCGACGGGCGGCGGGCATTCCCAGACGAGGACGGCGGCCTCGGGCAGGGAGCCGTGGCCCCGGTCGTCCCAGTTCACGGCGGAGGGGGCGGGTGCGACGGGGGCGGGGGTCATCGTGAGCGGGGTCCATCGCACGGAGTGCAGGGAACCGCGCTGCGTCGTCCCCGCCGTCGCCGCGACGGCCACCGGCCGGGTGATGAGGGCGCCCACGGTGAACACGGGGCGTCCGTCCGTGTCCGCGCCGTCCACGGTGATGCTGTCGGGACCCGACGGTGCGATCCTCACGCGGAGCCGGGCCGCGCCCGTGGCGTGGAGCCGAACGCCGCTCCACGCGAAGGGGAGCCGCGCCGTTCCCTCGTCGCCGGGCGTCGTGTCGGAGCCGTCGAGGAGTGAGGCGTGCAGCGCGGCGTCGAGCAGGGCGGGGTGCAGACCGTACCGCGCGGCGTCGGAGGCCGCCACGTCCGGCAGGGCCACCTCGGCGAAGATCTCGCCGTCGCGCCGCCAGGCCGCGTCGAGCCCCTGGAACGCGGGCCCGTAGCCGTAGCCCTGCCCGGACAACTCGGCGTACACGTCGCCCAGTTCGACCGGGGACGCGCCCTCGGGGGGCCAGTTGGTGGCGTCGAATGCGGGGGCCGGCGTGTCCGGGAGGAGTACACCGTCGGCGTGCAGGGTCCACGGTGTGTCGCCCGCTTCGTCGTCCTCGTCCCGTGCGTGCACGGTGACGGTCCTGGCGCCGGTGCCGTCGTCGGCCCCTACCCGGACCCGGACCTGGACGCCGCCGCGGGGCGGCAGTACCAGGGGCGCCTGGAGGGTCAGCTCGTCGAGGAGGTCGCAGCCGACCTGCGCCCCGGCGCAGAGCGCCAGTTCGACCAGGCCCGCGCCGGGGAACAGGACGGACGCGCCCATGCGGTGGTCGGCAAGCCACGGCTGGCTGTCGAGGGAGAGCCGTCCTGTCAGCACGGGCCCGTCCGTGCCGGGAAGAGTGACGGCTGCGCCGAGGAGTGGGTGGTCGGTCGTGCCCAGGCCGAGCGAGCCGGGGTCGTTGCCGCCGAGTTCCGCTTCCATCCAGTACCGCTCGCGCTGGAAGGCGTACGTCGGCAGATCGACGCGCCGAGCCCCCGTCCCCTCGAAGTACCGGGCCCAGTCCACGGAAACGCCGGCCACATGCAGCTGACCCAGCGCCCCGACAGCCGTTGCCACCTCGGGACGGCCCTTCCGCACCAGCGAAACGAACAGCGCCGACTCCGCGTCCACCGACTGCTGCGCCATCCCGCTCAGCACACCGTCCGGACCCAGCTCGACGTAAGACGTGACGCCCTGAGCAACGACGAACGACACCGCGTCCGCGAACCGCACCGCCTCCCGGACGTGGCGCACCCAGTACTCCGCCGAACCCCAGCTCTCCGCCAGATCCCCGGACACGCCCGACACCACAGGGATCGACGCGGCGCCGAACGACAGCCCGGCCACCACCGCCCCGAACTTCGCCAACATGGGCTCCATCAGAGGCGAGTGGAAGGCGTGTGAGACGCGCAGCACGCTGGTCCTACGGCCCTGTCCGGCGAACTTCCCCGCCAGATCAGCAACCGCACTCTCCACACCCGAAACCACCACAGAACGCGGCCCGTTGACGGCCGCGATCCCCACCTCGCCGCTCAGCAGCGGAAGCACCTCGGCCTCCGTCGCCTCCACCGCCACCATCGACCCACCGGCGGGAAGCGCTTGCATCAACCGGCCACGTGCCACGACGAGTTCAGCCGCGTCCGGCAGCGACAACACACCTGAGACGTGCGCCGCAGCGATCTCACCCACCGAATGACCCACCAGGAAGTCCGGACGCACGCCCCACGACTCCACCAGACGGAACAGGGCCGTCTCCACCGCAAACAGCCCGGCCTGGGCGAACATCGTCCCGTTCAACAGGCCAACGTCCTCACCCCACACCACCTCACGCAACGAACGCCCCAGCCGGGCGTCCAGCTCCACCAGCACCGCGTCGAACGCCTCCGCGAACACCGGGAACGCCTCATACAGCTCCCGGCCCATCCCCAGCCGCTGCGCACCCTGGCCGGTGAACAGGAACGCGACCTTGCCCGCCGGCCGCACCGATCCCCGTACCACCGAGGCCGATGCCTCGCCCTCAACGAGAGCGGTCAGGCCCCGTACCAGCTCCTCACGGTCCGACGCCGCCACCACCGCACGGTGCTCCAGCACCGCACGCGACACCACCGACGAGAAACCCACATCCACCAGCGATGAAGCAGACCCGGCGACCTTGGACAGCAGCTTCGCCGCCTGTCCCGACAGCCCCGCCTCACTCCGCGCCGACAACACCACCGGCACCACCGGCAGATCGATCGAGGAGTCCGTCGCCGGAGCCTCCGCCACCGGTGCCTGCTCCACGATCACATGCGCATTCGTCCCACTCAGCCCGAACGACGACACCCCAGCACGACGCGGACGGTCCCGCCCCGGCCACACCCGCGACTCCGTCAACAACTCCACCGCGCCCGCAGCCCAGTCCACCTGCGTTGTCGGCACATCCACATGCAACGTCCTCGGCATCACGCCGTGCCGGATCGCCTGTACCGCCTTGATCACACCACCCACGCCGGCGGCTGCCTGGGTGTGGCCCAGGTTCGACTTCAACGAGCCCAGCCACAGCGGATCGTCCTCCGCCCGTCCCTGCCCATACGTAGCGAGCAACGCCTGCGCCTCGATCGGGTCGCCCAGCCGGGTGCCCGTGCCGTGCGCCTCCACCAGGTCCACGTCCGTGGTGGTCAGCCCCGCGCCTTCCAGGGCGGCGCGGATCACGCGTTGCTGGGAGGGGCCGTTCGGAGCCGTCATGCTGCTGGAGGCGCCGTCCTGGTTGATGGCGCTTCCGCGGACCACGGCGAGTACGGGGTGTCCGTTGCGCTGGGCGTCGGAGAGTCGTTCCAGCATGAGGACGCCGACGCCCTCCGAGCAGCCCGTGCCGTCCGCGTCGGCGGCGAAGGACTTGCAGCGGCCGTCCTTCGCCATGCCCCGCTGGTGGCTGAAGTAGAGGAACATGTCGGGCGTCGTCATCACCGTCACGCCGCCGACCAGCGCCATCGAGCACTCGTCGGACCGCAGCGCCTGGGCGCCCAGGTGCAGGGCCACCAGGGACGACGAGCACGCGGTGTCGACCGTGACCGACGGGCCTTCGAGGCCGAGGGTGTAGGAGACGCGGCCCGAGACCAGGCTGCCGCCGGTCGTCGCGGCGGCCTCGGTGCCCAGTGCGTAGTCGTGGTACATCAGGCCGGCGAAGACGCCGGTCCGGCTGCCCTTCAGGGAGAGGGGATCGATCCCCGCACTCTCCACCGCCTCCCAGGACGCCTCCAGCAGCAACCGCTGCTGCGGATCCATCCCCAACGCCTCACGCGGAGAGATCCCGAACACCCCGGCATCGAAATCAGCCGCGTCATACAGGAAACCCCCCTCACGCGTCACCGTACGATTCGGCTTCCCCGGCTCCGGATCGTAAAGCCCCTCCACATCCCACCCACGATCCACCGGAAAACCCGACACACCGTCCCGGCCCTCCACCACCAAATCCCACAGATCGTCCGGAGAACCCACCCCACCCGGATAACGGCACGCCATCCCGACAATCGCGATCGGCTCGCCACTGGACTTGCGTTCCGCGGCTGCCAGCCTCTTGCGCATGTCCCGCAAGTCGGCTGTCGCCCGGCGCAGATACTCGAGAAGTTTTTCCTCGTTACTCACCGAGCATGCCCTCCTGTGTCATGACGTTCAGCGGACCGCGGACCCGCGCAGTTGGCGGAATACAGCGAAAGAGAAGAGTGGGACCGGTCGAAAATTACGTCTCGGCGGGCATGTTTGCCCACCCCTTAGTCGTGTCCGGGGTCCCCACAATCCGGCCCCTGCCCCACCCCGGCGACCCCAGAGCCGGGGCGGGATCGCGGATCGGCCCCGGCGGGCGGGGCGCGCCGCACGGGGTGCCGCCCGGCTGTTCCCACCTGCGGCGGAGGGTGTGCCCATGGACGGGCGGTGCTGTGCTCACCGGCGCGGACGGCTTCGGTGCGGCGTTTTCATAGGGGCGGGTAGGGGTACTGGTTCGGGCCCGCCGGGGCTAGCGTCGGGGGCCGGTACCCCGTCTTGCCGGGCAGGTGGGCGGCCGACTGTTTTCCCGGCTCCGTTCCGGTCCCGTTCATTCGTTTCCGCACGGCCGGCGTTCGGGCGGTCCCTTCGGTCTCCATCCTTCGGTCTCCGTCCATCCGTCGTTGTCCGCAGGCGGGATTCGTGCCGCGGTACCGGTGCGGTCCGGCGAGCCCGGAACAACCATTCACCCCTTCGCGCCTGAAACCGGAGTCATCATGTGGGATGAGCAGTTCGACATTCTCCTTCGGAAGCAGTTGTCCTTCCTTCCGCCGGACGAGCCGATCACCGGGGACATGAAACTGCGCGATTTCGGTCTCGACTCACTGGGGATGATCGAGCTGCTCGCGGGCCTCGAATCCACGTATGAGGTGCATTTCCGCGACGAGGCCCTGTCCCTGGAGATATTCGAGAACCCGGACGTTCTCTGGAACTCACTGCAACGTCTGCGCTGAGGGCCGGACATGCGTAGCGTCCCGGCCCTGCGTCTGAACGAGGGCGACCGGGCCCGGCTGGAAGCGCTGACCCGTATGTCGACGGCGCCGGCCGGGCTCGTGCGGCGGGCGCGGATCGTGCTGCTCGCCGCGGGGGGTGCCTCGAACACGGAGGTCGCCGCCCTGCTGCGGGTGTCCCGTCCGACTGTCCTCAAGTGGCGTTCGCGGTATGCCGAGTCGGGTATCGCGGCCCTGGGTGATCTGCCCCGGCCGGGGCGTCCCGCGACGGTGGACGAGGTGGCGGTGCTCGTCGCCACGCTCTGCGACGGCGGTACGCCGCCGGCCCGGTTGCGGGCGCCGTACTGGTCGTCGCGGCTGCTCGCGGGCGAGTTGGGGATCGCCCACTCCACGGTTTCGCGGGTGTGGCGGAGGTGGGGGGTGCAGCCGCATCGCCCGGAGTCCTTCCAACTGCCCGCCGAGCCGCCCCTGCCGCCCGGCGCCCATCGTGGTGTCGTCGGGGTCTGCCGCGTGTCGCCGTGGAACGCCGTGGTCCTGCGGGCGGACGGCCGGACGGGGCACCGGCCCGAGGAGCGGCCCAGGCCCCTGTTGCTCGACCGGCCCCGCCCGGGGGCGGACCGGGCCTCCGCACCGGCCACCTTCCTGAATCTCCTGGACGCGGTCACCCAGGCCCATCCCTACCCGAGGCTGCACGTGCTGCTGGACGGGAAGGGTGCGGCGCGTTCCCGTGACGTACGGGAGTGGCTCGCGAGGAATCCCCGGGTCGTCCTGCACCACGCGCCGGCCGGCCGGTCCTGGGCCGACCTCACCGAGGTCCTCCTGCGGATCGCGGGCCCGGCGCCGCGCCCCGGTGCGCCCGAGTCCGTCCCGGCGGCCGGCCGGTCGTCGCGCGTCCTCGCGGGCATCGAGCACCGCTCCACCTCATCCGTCCACCGTCACCCGGGGAACACTCATGGACCAGACATCGGCCCACGCCCTCTATGACCGTTTCCTGCGCGGGCTCGCGCGGTCCCCGCACGGGGTGGCGATCCGCGTCGGCGATGCCACGCTGACGTACCGGGAGCTGTACGACCGGGCGCTGGTCTGGGCGGGCTCGCTGCTGGCCGCGCTGCCGGAGCGTCCGGCCGCGGTGGGGGTGCTCGCCGGCAAGGGCGTCGACGCGTACACGGGCATCCTGGCCTGCCTGTTCACCGGGGTGCCGATGGTTCCGTTGCAGCCTTCCTTCCCCGTGCTCCGTACCCTCCAGATGCTCGAAGCGGCGGGGGTGGAGGCGTTGATCGTGGACGCGGAGGCGGCCACGGTGCTGGAGAAGCTGCGCGCGGAGGGCGTGGGGCTTCCCGCCCTGCTGGACGGGGCGGCCGCGGACGGCGCCGAGGGGAGGATCGTGCCGGATCCGGCGGCGCGCCTGGCGCACCCCCGGCCGGTCGCACCCGGTGACACCGCGTATGTGCTCTTCACCTCGGGTTCCACGGGCCGGCCGAAGGGTGTGCCGGTCACGCATGCCAACGGCGCCCACTATTTCGGCCTGCTCGACGCGCGGTACGACTTCGGTCCGCACGACGTGTTCTCGCAGAACTTCGATCTGAACTTCGACTGCGCGATGTTCGACCTGTTCTGCGCGTGGGGCGCCGGCGCCGCGCTGGTGCCCGTTCCGGCGGGCGCCTACCGGAACCTCCCCGGTTTCGTCGCCGAGCAGGGCATCACCGTCTGGTTCTCCACCCCCAGCGTGATCAGCCTGATCCGGCGCACCGGCCAGCTCACCGGGGGCGCGCTGCCGTCGCTGCGCTGGAGTTTCTTCGCGGGCGAGGCGGTGACGTGCCAGGACGTGACGGACTGGCAGCACGCGGCGCCGGGCTCCGCCGTCGAGAACCTCTACGGGCCCACCGAGCTGACCATCACCATCACCCGGCACCGCTGGTCGCGTGAGACGTCGCCGCGGATCGCGGTCGCGGGGGTCGTCCCGATCGGGCCGGTCCACGCGGGGCACGCGTGGATGCTGCTCGGCGCCGATGGCGAACCGGACGCGTCGGAGGGCGAGTTGTGTGTCGCCGGCCCCCAGCTCACCGCCGGGTACCTGGACCCGGCGGATGACGCGGGCCGGTTCCTCGACCGGGACGGGGTGCGCTACTACCGGACGGGCGACCGGATCCGGCTGGGCGAGGACGGGCAGTTGCTCTACCTCGGCCGGCTGGACCAGCAGGTGCAGGTGCGTGGTGTACGGGTCGAGCTGGCGGAGATCGATGAGGCGCTGCGCCGGTGCCCGGGGGTGGAGGACGGTGTCGCGGTGGCGATGCCCTCCGAGCAGGGGATCACGCTGGCCGCTTTCCACACCGGGGAGCGCGTGCCGCCGGTCGTCCTGGCCCGCGAGCTGAACCGCACGCTCCCCCGGGCCGTCCTCCCCCAGCACTTCTTCCACATCGCGGAATTTCCGCTCAACACCAACCGGAAGATCGACCGCCGGGCGCTGCTGCGCCGGGCGCAGGAACTGCTTGCCCGAACGCACTGAAAACCGCTGTGGGGCGGGGCTCGGGAGCCTCGGCCCACCGCCGATGGGTACGCGACACGCTGACGCGTACCTGATACGCTCAGCGTGTTACGTACTCAGGGTCATGACGCAGGAAGGCATGGACGTTTGCCATGACAGAAATCAAGCCCCGGGCGGGGCTCAAGGAATGGCTCGGCCTCGTGGTGATCGTCCTGGTCACCCTGCTGATCGCCATTGACATCTCGGTACTCGGCTTCGCGATCACGCCCATCAGCGAGTCGCTGAAGCCGAGCGCCACCCAGCTGCTGTGGATCATGGACATCTACAGCTTCGTGCTGGCCGGTGCGCTGATCACGATGGGCTGGGTGGGTGACCGCTTCGGACGGCGGAAGCTCCTCATCATCGGCGCCCTGGTCTTCGGTGTCGCGTCCGCGCTCGCCGCGACGGCCGACAGCCCCGAGATGCTCATCGGCTCGCGCGCCCTGCTGGGGCTCGGCGCCGCGACGCTGACGCCGACCTCGCTGGCCCTGATCCGCAACATGTTCCACGATTCAAAGCAGCGCAAGTCGGCCATCGCCGCCTGGAGCGGCACCCTCGCCACCGGTGCGGCCATCGGCCCGGTCGTGGGCGGTCTGCTGCTGAACAACTTCTGGTGGGGCTCGGTCTTCATGATCAACACCCCGGTGATGGTGCTGGTGCTGATCCTGGCCCCGATCCTGCTGCCGGAGCGGCGCGACTCCTCGCGCGGCAAGCTGGACGTGCTCGGCGCGTTCCTCTCCGTCGCGGGCATCATGCCGTTCATCTACGGCCTCAAGGAGCTGGCCGTCGACGGCTGGTCCCGCGATCCCGCGATCTGGGCCGCCGTCGGCCTCGTCCTGCTCATCGCCTTCGTGCAGCGCCAGCGCATGACGTCGCACCCGCTCATCGACATCTCGCTGTTCCGCTACGGCGGCTTCACCGGCGCGATCATCACCAACCTGATGGTGATGTTCTCGTTCATGGGCGTCAGCATCCTCACCAACCAGTTCCTCCAGATGGTGCTGGGCATGACGCCGTTCCGGGCGGCCCTGTGGTCCATGGCCGTGATGCCGGCGATCGGGATCGCGGTCGGCCTCGTGTCGGCCCTGTCCCGCAAGGTCAAGCCGGTGTACCTGGTCTCCAGCGGGATACTGGTGATGGCCGTCGGCTTCGGCGTGCTGAGCCGCCTCACGGTGGAGTCGAACGTCGCCGTCCTGCTGGTGGGCGTGGGGCTGATGGCGGCCGGCATGACGGCCTCGAAGACGCTCACGGCGGAGATCGTCGTCACCTCCGCGCCGAAGGAGCACGCCGGTTCCTCCACGGCCACCTCGGAGACGTTCACCGAGTTCGGCAGCGCGTTCGGCTTCGCGGTCATCGGCAGCATCGGCTCCGCCATCTACCGCCATGACATGAACGCGGTGAACCCGACCGGTCTCGGCGGCGAGGCGCTGGGCGCGGCGCGCAACACCATCGGCGGTGCCGCCACCGTCGCGGCCCAGCAGCCGGCCGCGATCGGTTCCGAACTGCTCGCCACCAGCCGCGAGGCCTTCACCCACGGCCTCCAGGTGGCCGCGCTCTCCGGAGCCGCCGCCATGGTCGTGGTGGCCCTGATCGTCGCCGTGCTCCTGCGCAAGGTGCCGATCGAGACGGGCGAGCCGATCGACCCGTACGACCTGGACGCACCGGCGACCGTCCCCGCCGCGGGACGCATGGAGCCCGCCGCGAGCTGAGGCGCCGGACGCGGAGGAAGCGGAAGGGGGCTGGTTCCCCACCCGGTCGGGTGGGGAACCAGCCCCCTTCCGCATGCCGTACGGCAGGCAGCTCCCGCGGTCGCGTCGGCCGGTCCCGTGACAGGACCGGCCGACGCGGCCGTCAGGTGAGCGGCTTCTCGCCGTTGCGGATACGGACCAGCACCTCGACCCCGTCCAGGACCCGCTGGAGCCCGAAGGTGAAGTCGTCCTCGGGCTCGTCGAACGCCCCGGCCTCCAGCAGTTCGGCGAGGGCGGGGAACGACGAGGAGTCGGCGTACTTGGCCAGCGCGCGGCCGTAGTTGGCCATCAGGTCTTCCTCGCTGATGCCCTCGGTGACGACACCGAGCGACATCTGCACGTTGTTGCGCACGTAGCCGATCATCAGCATCATCACGGAGAGCTTCTCGTCCGGCCGCAGCGCGGTGTCGCCCAGGGTGCGCAGGCCGCACTCCAGCCAGCTGAGCTGACCCGGCTCCAGGGGCGGTCCGCTGACCGAGATCTGGAGCATCCACGGGTGCCGGTGGAAGACCTCCTGGAAGGCGCGGGCCCACTGCTCCAGACCGTCCCGCCAGTCCCCCGCCGCCGTTTCGATACGGGGCGGGGTGCCGTAGGCCATGTCCAGCATCAGCTGCCGCAGCTCGTCTTTGCTCGACACGTGGCGGTACAGCGACATGGTGCCGAAGTCGAGGCTCTTGGCGACCCGGGACATGGACAGCCCGGCCAGGCCGTCGGCGTCCGCCGACGCGATGGCGGCCGTCACGATGCGCTCGACGCTCAGGCCGGTGCGCGCGGTGCGCTGTTCCCTGTTCCGCAGTTCCCAGAGCACCGCGATGCTGTTCGGCAGGCCGACGCCTTCCGTGCTCTTTCCCTCGCCAGTAGTCATCTCGTGCCTGCCTTCATCGGAAGCCTTCCCATGCGTATCACGCACGCATAGAGCATCGTATACGCCTCGGGTCCGCGGTACGCGGAGCCGGTGTGACACCGAGGTGGGGAGACGGTACGACACCGCTCTCGGTGAAAGTGAAGGAAGGGGCGGGCTCGCGCGCCGCCCCCTGAATCGGTTGGTTTCGCCGTCAGACGGACGTCGGTGCGGGGGCCGGTGCCGGCACCGTGGCGGCCAGCTCCGTCGACGGCCGGCCGAGCAGGAGCCGGCACTGCCGCAGGCCGCGCGCACTGTTCCAGCCCAGCGCGCCGACGAGGATTCCGTCGCGGTGGTACGCGGCGACGAACTCCCGGTCCGCGGTGGACCCGCTGATGATCTCCGTCCGTGCGTCAGGGGGGCACCAGCCGATCGTCTGGATCTTCTCCCCGAACTGATGGGTCCAGCCGAAGGGCACGGGGGCGTACGGCTGCCCGCCCGCCTCGCCGGCCAGCAGGTTGGAGACGACCGCCATGGCCTGCTGGGCGGCGTTGGTCCGCTGTTCGAGCCTGACCCGGGCCCCGGCCACCATCGGGTGGGGCCAGTTGGCGACGTCGCCCGCCGCCCACACCCCGGGGGCGGCCCGGCAGTGGGCATCGCACAGGACCCCGTCCCCCAGGGCCAGTCCGGAACCGGCGAGCCAGTCCACGGCGGGCACCGAGCCGATCGCGACGACGACCAGGTCGGCATCGACGGTGGTGCCGTCCGCCAGCCGGACCCCGCGCACGCTGCCGCCGTCCTGGGCCATCCCCACGACATCGGCGCCGAGCACGAGCCGCACCCCGTGCTCGCGGTGCATACCGGCCACGAGCTCACCGATCCCGGCACCGACCTGGCGCTCAAGAGGCTGGGCGTTCGTGTCGATCAGCGTCACGTCGAGCCCGGCGCCGCGCGCCGTGGCGGCGATCTCCGCGCCGAGGAATCCCGCGCCGATCACCGCCACCCTGGGGCCTGCCGCGAGCGCCTCGCGGAGGCGGACGGCGTCGTCCAGCGAACGCAGGACATGAACGCCCCGCAGGCCGTCCCCGTACGGCAGCGTGCGCGGCCGGAGGCCGGTCGCGATGATCGCCGCGTCGTAGGGCAGCCGTTCGCCGGTGTCGAGGGTGACGGTCCGGGCCACCGGGTCGAGGCCGGTGGCCCGGCAGCCGAGGCGCAGGTCGGCGTCGACGGCGGCCAGCGCGTCCTCCTTGCGCAGCCAGGTGCTCGGGGGTTCCCACCCCTCGCTCAGCAACTCCTTGGAGAGGGGCGGCCGGTCGTAGGGCGGATGGACCTCGTCGCCGACGAGGGTCAGCCCGCCCTCGTAGCCCTTGGCGCGCAGCGTCTCCACCGCGGTCAGTCCTGCGGCCGCCGCACCCACGACGACTATCCGGTTCAGCACACTCGCTCCTCGTCTCCGGTCGGTGCTCATATGAACCCCTTGTGCCATGACCCGCAAGACCTGCCGGGAGGTTGTCCTACGCCTCGCTGCCGAACATGTCGCCGTCGAGCAGGTCGAACAGCTCGTCCGCGGTGGCCGCGCTGAGGTCATCGGCGGGGGTGTCCTCGCCGAAGAGCGTCTGCCGCAGGTGCGTGGCGAGCTCGGTGGCCGAGGGGTAGTCGAAGATCAGCGTCGGCGCCAGCCGGCAGCCGGTCACCTCGCCCAGCCGGTTCCTGAGTTCCAGCGCCGTCAGCGAGTCGAATCCGCTGTCGAGGAAGCCGCGTTCGGCCGGGACCGCTTCGGCGCCCGCGTGGCCCAGAACGGCGGCGGCGTGACCGCGGACCAGGTCCAGCAGGGCCCGTTCGCGGTCCTCGGTGCCCAGCCCGGCGAGACGGGCGATCAGCGCGGCGGGGCCGGCCCCCTTCGTGCGGGTGCGGACCACGGGCGCGGCCTCGGCGGGGACCATGTCCCGCAGGAGGGCGTGCAGTGCGCCGGGGTGCGCCTTCAGGGTCGGTACGTCGACGGCGAGCGGCACCAGTGCCGCCCGGCCGGAGCGCAGGCCGGCGTCGAACAGGCGGAGTGCGTCGGCCGGGGCGAGGGCGGGCAGGCCGCGTGCCGCCATGAGGCGGGCGTCGTCGTCGATGGCCTCGGTCAGGCCGGTGGCGACGTCCCAGAGCCCGTAGGCGAGTGAGGTGGCCGGGAGACCCTCCGCATGGCGGTGTACCGCGAGCGCGTCCAGGAACACGTTCGCCGCCGCGTAATTCGCCTGCCCCGCCGCCAGCACAGAACCACCCGCCGACGAGAACAACACGAAGAACGCCAACCCGAGATCCCGCGTCAGCTCGTGCAAATACCAAGCCCCATCAGCCTTCGCACCCAACACCCGATCCAGCCGAGCCCCGTCCATCGACCCCACCAACCCGTTGTCACCCGCACCAGCCGCATGCACCACACCCACCAACCCAGCCCCCACACCCTCCACCAGCCCCGCCACCGCACCACGGTCCGACACATCACACGCCACCACAGACACCTCAGCCCCCAACCCCTCCAACTCCCCCACCAACACACCAACCCCAGGAGCATCCGACCCCCGACGCCCCGCCAGCACCAGACGCCGCACCCCATGCACCTCCACCAAATGCCGCGCCACCAAACCACCCAAACCACCCGTCCCACCCGTCACCAACACCACACCATCGCCCACAACCCCCGGCACCCCGTCCACGGCACCACCCGCACCTGCCGGCACCTCCACCAGACGCGGAACCAGCACCACACCCCCACGCACCGCCACCTCCGGCTCACCCGAAGCCAGCACCACACCCGCAACATCCCCAAACACCCCACCCGAAGCATCCACATCAACCAACACAATCCGCCCCGGATTCTCCGCCTGCGCCGCCCGCACCAACCCCCACACCGGCGCCACACACACATCCACCCCATCCCCCACACCCACCGACACACCACCACGCGTCACCACCACCAACGGACCCCCACCCTCAACACCCTCACCCTCATCAGCCAGCCACCCCTTCACCCTGTCCAGCACCCCACCCAACACCGACCGCACACCCACCACCGGATCCACACCCACACCCACACCCACCGACGGCACCTCAAACACCACCCCACCCGACACACCCACACCCTCCACCACACCAGCCGACACCAACGGCCGCCACACCACCTCATGCAACCCACCACCCACACCCACACCACTCAACTGCTCCACCGACACCGGACGGAACATGAGTCCGCCGACCGTGGCCACAGGGGCGCCGTCCTGGTCCGCCAGGCTCAGCGAGAGGCTGTTGACGCCCTGAGGGGAGAGCCGAACCCGCAGCGAGCGGGCACCGGCGGCGTGCAGAGAGACGTCCGTCCAGGAGAAGGGGAGCTCGGTCGGCTCGTCGCCCGTGACGCCCTCGCCGACTCCCAGGGCGTGCATGGTGGCGTCGAGCAGGGCGGGGTGCAGACCGAACCGCTCGGCGTCCCCGTGTGCCTGCTCGGGCAGCTCGACCTCGGCGAAGACGTCGTCGCCACGCCGCCACACGGCCTTGAGTCCGCGGAAGACGGGGCCGTAGACGTAACCCTGCTGGTGGAGCAGCTCGTAGGCGTCGTCCGTCCGTACGGCGACCGCGCCCGGCGGGGGCCATGCGGTGAGGTCGAAGGCCGGCACCGGCCCACCCGCACCCGCACCCAGCACACCGTCCGCGTGCAACACCCACCCCGCACCCACGCCCTCGCTCTCACGACGCGAATGCACCCGCACCGAACGA
>NZ_JBIUXR010000031.1:0-41566 GCF_044744085.1 Streptomyces sp. NPDC087428 | reverse complement strand
GCGTGGGCGTGGCCCTGGCTGCCGTAACCAAGGACCGCGACCTTGCGGCCCTGGATGATGGACAGGTCGGCATCGTCGTCGTAGAACAGCTCGGCCACTGGGTCTTCTCCTTGGTGTGCAGGTGTTGCGTCCCACCGTACGGCGGGGTGCGTCAGTTACGTTTTCGGGTCTCGCCATACGAGCGGCGAGGCGGCTACGCCGTGCGGTCGAGGGCGCGCAGGGAACGGTCGGTGATCGAGCGCGCGCCACGTCCTATGGCGATGGTGCCGGACTGGACGAGCTCCTTGATGCCGTACTGCTCCAGCATCTTGAGCATCGCCTCCAGCTTGTCGGCGCCGCCGGTCGCCTCGATCGTGACGGCCTCCGGGGAGACGTCCACGGTCTTGGCGCGGAACAGCTGGACGATCTCGACGATCTGGGAACGGGTCTCGCTGTCGGCGCGGACCTTCACCAGGACGAGCTCGCGCTGGATCGCAGCGGCGGGCTCGAGTTCGACGATCTTCAGGACGTTGACCAGCTTGTTGAGCTGCTTGGTCACCTGCTCCAGGGGCAGGCCCTCGACATTCACCACAATCGTGATGCGGGAGATGTCGGGATGTTCGGTGGTACCGACCGCGAGCGAGTCGATGTTGAAGCCGCGGCGGGAGAACAGGGCGGTGATCCGGGCGAGGACACCGGGCTTGTTCTCGACCAGGACGGAGAGCGTGTGCTTGGTGGACATGGAGTCGGTCTCTCTCTGTCTCTCAGTCGTCTTCGTTGTCGCCGAAGTCGGGGCGGACACCGCGGGCTGCCATGACCTCGTCGTTGGAGGTGCCGGCGGCGACCATCGGCCACACCATGGCGTCCTCGTGGACGATGAAGTCGACGACGACCGGGCGGTCGTTGATGGCGTTGGCCTCGGCGATGACCTTGTCGAGGTCGGCCGGGTCCTCGCAGCGGATCGCGTAGCAGCCCATGGCCTCGGACAGCTTGACGAAGTCGGGCACCCGGGTGCCCTTCGCCGCGTTGCCTTCGGTGTCGGCGCCGGAGTGCAGCACGGTGTTGGAGTACCGCTGGTTGTAGAAGAGGGTCTGCCACTGGCGGACCATCCCGAGCGCGCCGTTGTTGATGATCGCGACCTTGATCGGGATGTTGTTGAGCGCGCAGGTGGTGAGTTCCTGATTGGTCATCTGGAAGCAGCCGTCACCGTCGATCGCCCAGACCGAGCGGTCCGGCATCCCGGCCTTGGCGCCCATCGCCGCCGGCACCGCGTACCCCATCGTCCCGGCGCCGCCGGAGTTCAGCCAGGTGGCGGGCTGCTCGTACTGGATGAAGTGCGAGGCCCACATCTGGTGCTGGCCGACGCCCGCCGCGAAGATCGTGCCCTCGGGGGCGAGTTCGCCGATCCGCTGGATGACCTGCTGCGGCGAGAGGCTGCCGTCCTCCGGCAGGTCGTAGCCGACCGGGTAGGTCTCGCGCCAGCGGTTGAGGTCCTTCCACCAGGCGGTGTAGTCGCCGGTGTGGCCCTCGGTGTGCTCGGCCTGGACTGCCTGGACGAGGTCGGCGATGACCTCGCGGGCGTCACCGACGATCGGCACGTCGGCGTCGCGGTTCTTGCCGATCTCCGCCGGGTCGATGTCGGCGTGCACGATCTTGGCGTACGGGGCGAAGCTGTCCAGCTTGCCGGTGACGCGGTCGTCGAACCGGGCGCCGAGCGCGACGATCAGGTCGGCCTTCTGCAGCGCGGTGACGGCGGTGACCGCACCGTGCATGCCGGGCATTCCCACGTGCAGCGGGTGGCTGTCGGGGAAGGAGCCGAGCGCCATCAGCGTGGTGGTGACGGGCGCTCCGGTGAGCTCGGCCAGCACCTTCAGTTCGGCGGTGGCTCCGGCCTTCATGACGCCGCCGCCCACGTACAGCACCGGGCGCTTGGCCTGGGTGATGAGCCTGGCGGCCTCGCGGATCTGCTTGGCGTGCGGCTTGGTGACCGGACGGTAGCCGGGCAGGTCCATCACCGGCGGCCAGCTGAAGGTGGTCTTCGACTGGAGGGCGTCCTTGGCGATGTCGACGAGGACGGGGCCGGGACGGCCGGTGGAGGCGATGTGGAAGGCCTCCGCGATCGTGTGCGCGATGTCCTCGGCGCGGGTGACCAGGAAGTTGTGCTTGGTGATCGGCATCGTGATGCCGCAGATGTCGGCTTCCTGGAAGGCGTCCGTACCGATGGCGGCCGAGGCCACCTGGCCGGTGATCGCGACCATCGGCACGGAGTCCATGGCCGCGTCGGCGATCGGGGTGACCAGGTTGGTGGCGCCCGGCCCGGAGGTGACCATGCAGACACCGACCTTGCCGGTGGCCTGTGCGTAGCCGGTGGCCGCGTGACCCGCGCCCTGCTCGTGGCGGACCAGGATGTGACGGACCCGGGTGGAGTCCATCAGCGGGTCGTACGCCGGCAGGATGCAACCGCCGGGGAGTCCGAATACGGTGTCGGCCCCGACTTCCTCGAGAGAACGGATGAGGGACTGCGCGCCCGTGAGGTGCTCAACGGCGGCGGTGGACGGTCCGCCGGTACGGGCCCGCGGCTGGGGATGGTGGGCCCCGGTGGCCTGCTCGGTCATCGGCATTCTCTTCTCGAAGCTGAGGGTTTTTGCGAGTGTTTTACGACGTTTTGCGTAGTACCGGTGCAACAAAAAACCCCTCGTGCCGTGAGGCAAGCGAGGGGAGCGCGCCGGTGCGGTCTGCAGAGTGTCATCGAGGGACCCTGCTTCAGCCGACGCGCTTTCCAAGTACGAGAATTCGGGTGCGCATGGCATTGACCCTCTCTCCGACGCACTCGGCGTGTCAAGTGGGTGGGATGGGCGTCTCAGCATGTGAGCCGCTGAGGAGCGGGATCGAGCCGCCCGCCAGGACCGGTTGAGCGGCCGGGCTGCCGGGTACCGGGAACTCGCCGCGGACCAGGACGCGGCGCAGCCGGTACTCGTCCAACGGCCCGGAGAAGGCCATGCCCTGGCCGTGCGTACAGCCCATGGCGCGCAGGGCGAGGACCTGCTCCGGCACGTCGACGCCGTCGGCCACGGACTGCATCCCGAGGTCGCACGCGATCCGCAGCAGCCCGCTGGTGATCTTGTGCAGCCGGGCGGACTCGACGACGCCCTCGACCAGACCGCGGTCCAGTTTCAGTACGTCGATGGGGAGCCGGCGCAGGGCGTTGATCGCGGCGTAGCCGCTGCCGAAGCCGTCGAGCGCGATGCGCACACCGAGCCGGCGCAGGGCCACCAGCCGCTGTTCGAGTTCGTCGAAGGACACCCTCGGGTCGCTGTCGGAGACCTCGATCATCAGCGCCCCGGACGGCAGCCCGTAGCGGGTGAGCAGCGCCTCGACGGAGCCGAACGGCACCCCCTTGTCGAGCAGCCGGCGGGCGGAGAGCCGGACGGCGACGGAGACCTGGTGTCCGGCTCTGGCCCGCTCCGCGGCCTGCTCGACGGCCTCTTCGAGGAGCCAGCGGCCCAGCTCCGCGGTGCGGTCGCTGTCCTCGGCGACGCGGAGGAACTCGGCGGGGGTGAACAGGATGCCCTGGGCGGAGCGCCAGCGGGCCTGTGCCGCGACGGCGGCGACCCTGCCGCTGGTCAGATGGACCACGGGCTGGTGGAGCAGCGCGAATTCCCCCTCGCGCAGGGCGGTGCGCAGCCGGGCCGCCAGCTCGGAGCGGCGTACCACCTCGGCCTGCATCTGCGG
This sequence comes from Streptomyces sp. NPDC087428, assembly GCF_044744085.1. NCBI lineage: Bacteria > Bacillati > Actinomycetota > Actinomycetes > Kitasatosporales > Streptomycetaceae > Streptomyces > Streptomyces sp. NPDC087428. The sequence continues at coordinate 37,855 of NZ_JBIUXR010000031.1, read as the reverse complement.
GGCGTACAGCTCGACGCGGTCCTTGCCGCCCGCCTTGGCGCGGTACATGGCGAGGTCCGCGTTGCGCATGAGGTCGGTGGGGGTGATGGACGGCTCGGCGAAGGCGACCCCGATGGAGGCGGTGACCCGGACCTCGCCGGCGCCGATCCGGTAGGGCTGGGAGAGGGTGAGGCGCAGCCGGTCGGCGATCTCGTGGACCTGGTACTCGCGGGCGGTCTGCTCGCGGCTGCCGTCACCGACGATGAGGGCGGCGAACTCGTCACCGCCGAGCCGGGCGGCGGTGTCCCCGGCCCGTACGGAGTCCTGGAGGCGGCGGGCGGCCTGGATGAGGAGCTCGTCGCCCGCCTGGTGGCCGAGCCGGTCGTTGGCCGCCTTGAAGCCGTCGAGGTCGATGAAGAGCACGGCGGTGCCCGCGTCACCGGACCGGCGGCCGCCGAGGGTCTGGCGGACCCGGTCGGTGAAGAGGGCGCGGTTGGGCAGGTCGGTGAGCGGGTCGTGCTCCGCGTTGTGCTGCAACTGGGCCTGGAGCCGGACCCGCTCGGTGACGTCGCGGCTGTTGAGGATCAGCCCGCCCTGGTGGCGGTTGACGGTGGACTCGACATTCAGCCATTCACCGCTGCCGGACCTGAAGCGGCACTCGATACGGGTGGTGGGTTCCTCTGCCGGGGGTGCGGCGAGGAAGCGGCGCACCTCGTGCACCACCCCGCCCAGGTCGTCGGGGTGGATGATCGAGGCGAGCTCCGCACCGATGAGGTCGTCCGCGTCGCGCCCGTAGACACCGGAGGCGGCGGGGCTGACGTAGCGGAGTATGCCGGTCGGGGCGGCGATCATGATGACATCGCTGGAGCCCTGCACCAGGGAGCGGAAGTGGTTCTCCTTCTGGGCCAGTTCCTGGGTGAGCGCGATGTTGTCGACGAGCATGATGCCCTGCCGGACGACCAGTGCGAGCACCACCGTGCATCCGGTGAAGACCACGACACGGTCCACCCGGCGGCCCTCGATCACGTTGTAGAGGATGCCCAGGGTGCAGACGGCGGCGGCGAGGTACGGCGTCAGCGCGGCCAGCGAACCGGCGATGGGGCGGCTGGTGGTACGTGGCACGGGCGGCTGCTCGACGGCGCCGCCCCCCTCCCGGCCCGCCCCCCAGGGGGCGTACGCGAGGAGCAGTGAACCGGCGAACCAGCCCGCGTCGAGCAACTGGCCGGAATGGTACGTCTGGCGCAGCAGCGGCGAGGTGAACAGAGCGTCGCACAGGACGGTCAGCGCGAGGGCGGCGATGGCGGTGTTGACCGCGGCGCGGTTGACGCTGGACCGACGGAAGTGCAGGGCGAGCACCATGGAGACCAGCACGATGTCGAGCAGCGGGTAGGCCAGCGAGAGCGCCGCCCGCGCCACGCTGGCGCCCTCGACGTCCGCCAGATGTGCCGTGTGGGCGAGGGCGAGGCTCCAGGAGAGCGTGAGGAGCGATCCGCCGATCAGCCAGGAGTCGAGTGCCAGGCAGACCCAGCCGGCCCGGGTGACGGGACGCTTGGCGAGGACGAGCAGTCCGACGATCGCGGGCGGCGCGAAGCAGAGGTAGAAGAGGTCGGCGAGGGAGGGGCTGGGCACCGGGAGTCCGCGCACGAACTCGTACCAGCCCCAGACCGCGTTGCCCCCGGCCGCCATGAGCGAGGAGAGCGAGAACAGCAGCCAGGCCGGCCGGAACCGGTTGTCCGCCGCGCGGGCGAAGAGGAAGCAGGACACGGCGGCGGCCAGGGCGGCTGTACTGAGGCCGAAGTCACCCATGAAGAGCGCCAGTTGCGCCGATCCCCAGCCGACGCCCGCACCCACCGCGTACCCGGCGCAGGCGAGGCCGAGGAGGAGCTGGGGAAGCAGCGCGGGCGCCCTCCCGACGGCCGGGCGCCGGGTCGGGAGCGCCCCGCGGGTGCCCGTGGGCGCGCTCACCGGGGTGCTCCGGAGGTCTCCGGACGGCCGCGGCGCCGGCGCACCGGACGCGTCGCCGACCGCCTTCGGCCACCCCGCCGTTTCGGATCGTTCGCCCATCGGCCGTACATCGCCCGTCGCCCCCTCGCGTGTGGCTTCCTCCCCGGCACCGTCCCTTCCACGGCGCAGCCTCCCTTTCGGGACGATACACCAGACTCGTCACGCAGGGACATAGTTCCTCTACTCTCCGTGACGAACTGGGGACTTGTCGGCACCTGGCGCCGCGGAGCGTGCTCGCAGCGTGTTCAGCCGGTGGTGCGCACGACGTTGTGGACCGGTTCCCCCGCGGCGAAACGGCTGAGCTGTCCGGCGATCAGACGCTTGGCGCGCGGCAGGAACGCCGAGGTGCTGCCTCCCACGTGCGGGGTGATCAGGACGTTCGGAGCATGCCAGAGGGGATGGCCGGAAGGGAGCGGTTCCGGGTCGGTGACGTCGAGTGCGGCGTGCAGCCGTCCGGACTCGAGTTCGGACAGCAGGGCCTCGGTGTCGACGACACCGCCGCGGGCGACGTTCACCAGCAGTCCCCCGTCCGGCATCGCCGCGAGGAAGTCCGCGCCCACCAGCCCTTGTGTGGAGGGGTTCAGCGGGGTGGACAGAATCACGATGTCGGCTTCGGGCAACAGTGCGGGCAGGTCGTCGAGCGTATGTACGGGTCCGCGTGCGGTTGTCCGCGCGGAGCGTGCGACGCGCGCCACCCGCGCGCACTCGAAGGGCGCGAGCCGGTCCTCTATCGCGGAGCCGATCGATCCGTACCCGACGATCAGCACGGACTTGTCGGCGAGCGCCGGGTAGAAACCGGAGCGCCACTCCTCGTTGTCCTGGCCGCGCACGAACCCGGGGAAGCCGCGCAGGGAGGCGAGGATCAGGGCGAGGGTCAGCTCTGCGGTGGACGCCTCGTGGACTCCCTTGGCGTTGCACAGCCGTACACCGGCGGGCAGCAGACCGAGCCCCGGCTCGACATGGTCGATGCCCGCGGAGAGGGTCTGCACGACCCGCACCGCGCTCATCCCGGCGAGCGGACGGACCGCGACCTCCGGGCCCTTCATGTACGGAACGACGTAGAAGGCGCAGTGCGCGGGGTCGGCCGGGTAGTCCTGCCCGCCGTCCCAGAATCGGTAGTTGAGACCCTCGGGGAGTCCTTCGATCCCGTCGGCCGGAATCGGCAGCCACACTTCGGGGGCCGCGGTGGAACGCGTGGTGGAAGTCATGGTCAGGAGGCTATGCGAAGGCGTGCGGGGAGCAGAGGTTAGCTTTGGGGGTCCGGAGTGATCCCGTGCGGCGGGGCCGAGGGAGGGTTCGGGGAGTTGGAGCGCAGGAGTCTCGGTGCGGCGGCGCTCGCCGTGGGCGCGGTCGGTCTCGGCTGCATGCCGATGAGCTGGGCGTACGGCGCCTCCCAGCAGCGTGGCGACCATGCCTTGCGCGCGGTGCACGCGGCGCTCGACGCGGGCGTCCAGTTGCTCGACACGGCGGACATGTACGGCCCGTTCACCAATGAGCTGCTGCTGGGGCGGGCGCTGAAGGGGCGCCGTGCGGAGGCCTTCCTCTCCACCAAGTGCGGGCTGCTGGTGGGCGATCAGCACATCGTGGCCAATGGCCGGCCCGGCTATGTGCGGCGGGCGTGCGACGCCTCGCTGCGACGGCTTCAGACCGATGTGATCGATCTGTACCAGCTGCACCGGGCCGATCCCGAGGTGCCCGTCGAGGAGACCTGGGGCGCGATGGCGGAACTGGTGGCCGCGGGGAAGGTGCGGGCCCTCGGGCTGTGCGCGATCGGGGCGCGGGCCTCGCGCCGGCCGGGTGCGCGACTGCATGACGGAACGATCCGGCAGCTGGAACGGGTGCAGCAGGTGTTCCCCGTGAGCGCCGTGCAGGCGGAGCTCTCTGTGTGGTCGCCGCAGGCGCTGGAATCGCTGCTTCCGTGGTGTGCGGCGCGGGGTGTGGGCTTCCTGGCGGCGATGCCGCTGGGCAACGGCTATCTGACGGGGACGCTCACCCCGGGGCAGGGCTTCGAGCCGGAGGATCTGCGGGCCAGGCATCCGCGGTTCACCGCCGAGATGATGGCGGCGAACCAGCCGGTGGTGGTGGGGCTGCGGCGGGTTGCCGAACGGCACGGGGCGACGCCCGCGCAGGTGGCGCTGGCCTGGGTGCTGCGGCAGGGGCCGCAGGTGGTTCCGGTGCCCGGGACCAAGCGGGAGCGCTGGGCGGTGGAGAACGCGGGGGCGGCCGGTCTGGCACTGACGGCCCAGGACCTGGCGGAGATCGACCGGCTGCCGCCGGCCCGGGAGTCGTGGGCTGAGCGAGGTCGGTGAGGCGGAAGAAGGACGCCGGGCGCTCGCCGCTGCCCCGTGGCGCCGGCCCCTGACCGAGAAACTCGGCCGTCATCGGGAACCTCGCGCCGGGCGGCGGTGTAAGAACAGTGGACAGGCTGCCGTCGAAGGGATCGGTGCGGTGTTCGGATCTGGGCAGGACCCGGTGATGCGTCAGGTGGCGCGTCACGGGAGTGGTCGCGTTGGGCGGCGGCAGGCGGGAGTGCGGCGCGGTGCGGTGGCCGTGCTGGCGGCCGGTGCCCTGGTGCTCGCCGCGGGGTGCTCCTCGCAGGAGGGGATGGAGAGCACCGCGGGCCAGGGAGCGAGATCGCCGGCCGGGTCCTCGCCGGCCACGTCGAGCCCGGCGGCCTCCCCGTCCGCCTCGCGTCCCGCGGCCGATCTGCCGCCCGCGAAGGGCTCGGTGAAGGTGGTGTCGACCCTCACGGAGGGGCTGGACTCGCCATGGGGCCTGACAGCACTGCCGGACGGCGACCTGCTGGTCTCCTCGCGCGACAAGGGGACGATCACCAGGGTCGACGCGAAGAGCGGGAAGAAGACGCTGCTGGGCACCGTGCCCGGAGTGGCTCCCGCCGGGGAGGGCGGGCTGCTGGGCATCGCCGTCTCCCCCACCTTCGGCACCGACCATCTGGTGTACGCGTACTTCACCACCGCCTCGGACAACCGCATCGCCCGCATGCTCTACAACGAGAAGGGCACCAGCCCCGGTCAGCTGCTGGGCGCTCCCGACACGATTCTGCGCGGCATCCCGAAGGGCTCCGTCCACAACGGCGGGCGCATCGCCTTCGGCCCCGACCACATGCTGTACGCAGGGACGGGCGAGACGGGCGATCACGGCTTCGCGCAGGACAAGAAGTCCCTGGCCGGCAAGATCCTGCGGATGACACCGGACGGCGAGCCGCTGCACGGCAATCCGCGGGCCGACTCCGTGGTGTATTCGTACGGTCACCGCAATGTGCAGGGGCTGGCCTGGGACAACCACAAGCAGCTGTGGGCGTCCGAATTCGGCCAGGACACCTGGGACGAGCTGAACCTGATCGTGCCGGGCGGGAACTACGGCTGGCCGGACGTCGAGGGCAAGGCGGGCAAAGCGGGGTTCCGGGATCCCGTGGCACAGTGGAAGACGTCCGAGGCGTCACCGAGCGGCATCGCCTTCGCCAAGGGCTCCATCTGGATGGCCGGTCTGCGCGGTGAGCGGCTCTGGCGGATTCCGCTGTCCGGTACGGCGGACAAGGAACCTCTGGCGGCCCCGCAGTCGTTCCTGAAGGGGAAGTACGGCCGCCTGCGCACCGTGCTCGCGGCCGGCGGCAACAAGCTCTATCTCGTGACGAGCGAGACGGACACCCGTGGCACCCCGAAGCCGGGAGACGACAAGATCCTGGTGCTGGAGGTGCGGTAGCGGCTACAGCAGGCGGAAGGGTGCGCGGCCCGTGTTCAACTTCTTCGAGGAACTCTTCGCACCGGGCCGCAAGCACGCTGCCGAGGAACAGCGGCGGCTGGAGCTGAGCCGGGTGGATCTCGGCATCGGCGACCCGGCGCGCGGCCCGATAGACCTCACCTCGGGCAAGGTCGTGGTCCGCCGGCCGGACGCCGAGGACGGAGACCCCGGCGGTGCGGACACCGGGGGCCCGGATCGGAACGAAGGACCCCGGGACTGACCGGGACAGCCCTCAGGCACCCGTCGGCGTGCGGTAGAGGCGCAGCCGGTGGGCGAGTGCGGCGGCCTCGCCCCGGCTCGCCACCCCGAGCTTGGCCAGGATGTTGGAGACGTGGACGCTCGCGGTCTTCGGCGAGATGTAGAGCTCCTCGGCGATCCGGCGGTTGGTGTGGCCGTCGGCGACGAGCCGGTGCACGTCCTGTTCGCGCCGGGTCAGCCCGAAGGACTCCACAGCGGCGGCGGCCGCGGCCCGGAGCTGCTCCTCGGAGTGGTCCCGCCCGGTCTGTCCGTCGGCGGCGCTGTCGCCGTCCGGGACCGTGACGGCCACCAGGATCTCGTCGCCCGAGCCCGCGCCGGCGCCGTGGGGCGCGTCGGGGGCGGTGAGGGTGATGCGGGCGCGGCCGGCCAGCAGCTCGATGGTCTCGGCCAGCGGGCGGGCGCCGAGCCGCAGGGCGGTGCCGTGCGCCTCGCGCAGCAGGGCGGTGGCCGTGGGCCGGTCGCCGGAGGCCACGAGCAGGGCCTCGGCCCAGCGGTGGCGGATCTGGGCCAGTTCGTACGGGCGGTGCAGCGGGGTGAAGGCCCGTGCCGCGCGGGACCAGTGATCCGGGGTGTCGAGGCCTTCGGCACGAGCCAGCTCGGCATCGACGAGCAGACCGTAGGCAGCCCATACGGGGACGACCATCGGCAGTCGTTTGAGGTGTGCGCGGATCAGGGCGAGGTTCGCCGGCCGGCCCGGCTCGGTGGCGGGCAGGCCGCGGGCGTCGGCCTCGGCCGCCGCGACGACGTGCAGCAGAGGCAGGGCGTAGCGCTGGGTGCCGGTCGGGAAGCCGATCTTCGCCTGGGCCTCGAACGCCGTCCGGGCCTCGGAGAAGCGGCCCTGCTGGACGGCGAGGGTGACGGTGTGGCGCACGGCGTTGATGAAGTGCTGGGGCTGCGGGTCGCGGGAGCCGAAGCTCCGCTTGTTCAGCGCGAGTTGCCGTTCGGCCTCGGCGAAGTCTCCTCGCGCGAGCGCCACTTCGGTGCGGCGGGCGGCGACCAGGCCCTGGGGCTTGCGGGAGAGCGCCGTGCGGGCAGCGGCCTCTGTGGTGGCCAGGGCCTGGTCCCAGTGGCCGAGCGAGAACAGGGACATCGCCTGGTTGGTGCGGACCCAGGCCTCCGTGTCGGCGATGCCGTGGCTGTGGCAGATCTCGATCCCGTGGTCGGCGGCGGCCACGGCTTCCAGGGAACGGCCCATGGCTTCGAGGGTGGAGGGGAGATTGATGCTGGCGCGGCCCATGACGCCGATGAGGCACAGCTCGTCGGCCCGGTCGCGGACGGCGTACATCTCGGCGATGCCGTCGTCGGCGTCTCCGGCGTCGGCGGTCAGCCAGCCCCGGGTGAGGCGTGCGTGCAGTTCGATGTACTCGTCGCCGACCAGCCGGGCGTACTCCACGGCCCGGTCCGCGGCGGCGAGGGTCTGGGCACCGGGGCGGTGCAGGGCGCCCCAGCCGGCCACGCTCATCAGCACCTCCGCGTGGACGGCCGAGGGGGGCAGTCCCCGGACCAGCTCCTCGGCGGTGGCCAGCTCGTCCCAGCCGTCGCCCCGGGTGAGGGCCTGGATCAGATGGGAGCGCTGGACCCAGAACCAGGCGGCGCGCAGCGCGTCGTCCTCGCTCTCCAGGATGCGCAGGGCCTTCTTGCAGATGGCGAGGGCCCGTTCGCGGTCGTTGCCGAAGCGGGCGGCGACGGTGGCCTCGGCCATCAGGTCGAGGTAGCTGAGGGGGGTGGCGCTGTCGCGGCCGCAGGCCGGGTAGACCTCGGCGTAGTCGATGGGGCGCAGCGTGCCGCGTATCGCTTCGGGAGCGTCGTCCCACAGCTCCATCGCCCGTTCCAGCAGCCGCAGCTGTTCGGAGAAGGCGTTGCGGTGGCGTGCTTCGACCGAGGCCTTCAGTACGGCGGGCAGGGCCTTGGCGGCATCGTGCGCGCCGTACCAGTAGCTGGCCAGGCGGGTGGCGCGCTCCCCGTCCCGGACGAGGGTGGGGTCGGCCTCCAGGGCCTCGGCGTAACGGCGGTTGAGGCGGGAGCGTTCGCCCGGGAGCAGGTCGTCGCTGACGGCCTCGCGGACCAGGGAGTGCCGGAAGCGGTAGCCGTTGCCCTCCGGGGTGGTGAGCAGCAGATTGGCGCCGACCGCTCCGCGCAGCGCCTCGATGAGGTCGTCCTCGGCGAGGCCGGCGACGGCGGCCAGCAGTTCGTACTCGACCGCGGAGCCGCCTTCGGACACGACCCGGGCGACCCGCTGGGCGTCGTCGGTGAGGGTTTCGACCCTGACCAGGAGGAGGTCGCGCAGTGAGTCGGGGACTCCGTCGCCGTCGCCGCACTCCAGGCTGCAGGCGAGCTCCTCGACGAAGAAGGCGTTGCCGTCGGAGCGCTCGAATATCTCGTCCACCAGGGCCGCTTCCGGGGTGTCCGCGAGGATGCCGGCGAGCTGGCGGCGGACCTCGGCCCGGTTGAAGCGGGCGAGCTCGACGCGGCGGACGGTCCGCAGGCGGTCCAGTTCGGCCAGGAGCGGGCGCAGCGGGTGGCGGCGGTGGATGTCGTCGGACCGGTAGGTGCCGACCACGACGAGGCGGCCGGTGCGCAGCGTACGGAACAGGTAGGCGAGGAGGTGCCGGGTGGAGGCGTCGGACCAGTGCAGGTCCTCCAGGACGAGGACGACCGGGCGCTCCGCCGAGATGCGCTCCAGCAGCCTGCCGGTGAGCTCGAAGAGGCGGGCGGTGCCGTGCTCGTCGGCCGAGTCCCGGCCCGGCTCGCCGAGTTCGGGAAGCAGCCGGGCCAGCTCGCCCTCCTGCCCGGCGCAGGCCGCGGCCATCTCGTCGGGGAGGGTGCGGCGCAGTGCGCGCAGGGCGGCGGAGAAAGGGGCGTACGGCAGGCCGTCCGCGCCGATCTCCACGCAGCCGCCCACGGCGACGACGGCCCCGCGGCGGGCCGCCACCGCGAGGAACTCCTCGACCAGCCGGGTCTTTCCGACGCCCGCCTCGCCACCGACGAGCAGCGCCTGCGGCTCTCCGCAGGCGCAGCCGGCCGGACCGGCTCCTTCCGCGGTGGCGCGGGCGAGCGCGTCGGTGAGCGAGGTGAGTTCACCTGCGCGGCCGACGAACACCGGACTGACTGACCTGGTCTCCACGGAGCCGAGCATCGCATACGGGTCGGACAGCCCGGAGCCGGGAAGCTGGACAGGCATCGTCTTTCGGCCCTTACGCGGCGTGCGCGAACCGTTCCCGTTCCCTGTCCGCGCTCACCGTCCTCTCGCGCTCCTTGCGTGCCGAGCCGCGGGCGGCCCGGTCGGCGCGACGCGCTTCCCTGATGAGCCGCTCGTTGTCTGCGCGGCGGATCAGTTCGGCCTGCCTGATCTTCTGGAACTCCAGCGTGAACATGCGATTCCCCCCTGGTGACGAGGGCCCTTCGGGCCTCGGTGGCGGCAGTTCGTCTGCCGTGCCTCCACTGTCGTCCCCCAGGGGGTGCCGCCGCATCGGGCGAGTTCCGCATCTCTGACGGGCCGGCGCCTTAGGCGGCTGCCCACGCCACCGCACGAGGCCCGTGATCGGCGCCGTGGATGCCTTAGACCGCGCCGGGAGGCGCCGTACGGGAGGGGAAAGCACCTGCCCCCGGGTCAGCTTCCCGCGGTCGCGGCGGGCGCCGTGGGCAGGGCGACGATGAGGTCGAAGTACATGCCGACGGAGATCAGCACACCGATCACCCCGAGCACGATGCCGCCCATGGCCACCGCGCGGACCCAGCCGGCCTGCGGGTGCGCGGACGGGGCGCCGAAGGCGGGGCGGACCAGGACGTAGATGCCGACCAGCAGGGCGACGAGCGCGAAGAGGCCGTTGACCAGGGCGGTGGAGTGCCAGGCGTTGCCGTAGATCTCGGAGATCTGCTGCGCCGCGGAGCCACCGGACGACGTCTTGATCTGCCCGAGGAGGGTCTCGCGCTCGGCGACGACCCGGCCGCTCCAGGCCCCGGTGAGCGCGACGATGCCGAGGCCGACGGAGACGACGGCCGCGGCGGCGGTGCCGAGACCGGCGGACTCCTTGCCGGACTCGTCGTCGTCCAGGCCGAGGTCGAAGTCCTGCTCCGCCGCGGCCTGATCCGCGTCGGCGTCCGTGTCCGCGGACCCGTCCGCGTCGCGGACCGTGGGCTCCGCGGGCTCCGTGCGTGCCTCATCGGGCTGCCCCGCCGTGTCCTTGTCCTCGGCGGTGTCGGTGACGGCCTTCTTCGCCGTCGTCTTCTCTCCGTCGCCCTCGGCGACGGGAGCTGTGGGAGTGGTGGGGTTCATTTCCCGCACGCTAGGTGCCCCGGATGAGAACCTTCTTAACGTCCGGCGGCGCCCCGCTCCCGTACCCCGGCTCAGCCCTGCCCGGCCCGCCGTTCCGGGGCCGGCACGGACCAGGTCTCGGAGTCGTGTCTCACGCCTCGGTACGGGTGGTTCCGGCGCGGCACGCCGTCCCGCGTCGCCCCGAGCCGCTCGGCCCCGTCGCCCCCGGCGATACCGCGGACGTCGTGCCCGTGCCCGCATCTCGCCCACCGCGGTTCCGCGCGGGTCAGCGGACGCGCTCCGCGGCCGGTACGGGCTCGTCGTCCTGGCTCGCGCCCGCCCCCGGGATCTTCGCGCGGGGTGCCCGGCAGTCGGGAGGCTCGATGCTGAGACGCGGCAGTCTGCGGTCCAGCCAGCCCGGCAGCCACCAGTTCGCCCCGCCCAGCAGATGCATCAGGGCGGGAACCAGCAGTGTGCGCAGGACGAAGGCGTCCAGTGCGACGGCGGCGGCGAGCGCGATCCCGAACATCGCGATGACCCGGTCACCGCTGAGCACGAACGCGAGGAAGACCGAGATCATGATCACCGCGGCCGAGTTGATCACCCGGCTGGTCTCCGCGAGGCCGACCCGGACCGCCCGCCGGTTGTCGCCGGTCTCCAGCCACTCCTCGTACATCCGGCCGACCAGGAACACCTGGTAGTCCATGGAGAGGCCGAAGAGCACGGACACCATGATGACCGGCAGGAAGGGTTCGACGGGGCCCGCGCTGCCCAGCCCCAGCAGCTCGCTCCCCCATCCCCACTGGAAGATCGCGACGACCACGCCGAACGAGGAGGCGACCGCCGCCACGTTCATCAGCGCCGCCTTCAGCGGGATGCCGACGGACCGGAAGGCCATCAGCAGGAGCAGGCAGCCGAGCCCTATGACGACACCGATGAAGAGCGGGAGTTTCCCGATGATGATCTGCGCGAAGTCGTCGTAGCTGGCCGTCACGCCGCCCACATGGGTCCGGAGCGAGGTGTTGTCGGCGGCCTTCGGCAGGACGTCCGTACGCAGCCGGTCGACGAGCGCGCTGGTCTGCTGGGACTGCGGCGCCGAGTCCGGGACGACGGTGACGAAAGCGGTGTCGCCGCTGGAGTTGTACGTGACCGGGTAGGCCCACGCGACTCCGTCGGTGGCGCGCAGCGTGGCGGGCAGCGCGTCCATCGCCAGCCGGTCGTCCGCGCCGTCGAGCTGGGCGGCGATGGTCAGCGGTCCGTTGACGCCGGGGCCGAAGCCGTCGGCCAGCAGGTCGTACGCCTGCCGGGTGGTCGAGGACCTCGCGTTGTTCCCCTGGTCGGAGCTGCCCAGGTGGAGCGAGAAGGTGGGGATCGCGAGGACCAGCATCACCACCACGGCGATCCCGCCGAGCAGTTTGGGGTGCCGCTCGACGAAGGCGGACCAGCGCGCGGCGAACCCGGTGGGCAGGTCCGGCTGCGGGCCGTGCTCGGCGAGCTGTCTGCGCTCGCGCCTGCTCAGCGCCCTCATGCCGATGAAGGACAGCAGGGCCGGCAGCAGCGTCACGGCGGCCGCCACGGTCAGCACGACGGTGAGCGAGGCGGCGACGGCGACCCCGTTGAGGAAGCTCAGCCGCAGGATCAGCATGCCCAGCAGTGCGATGCAGACGGTGGCCCCGGCGAAGACGACAGCCCGTCCGGTCGTGGCGACCGCGTGTTCGGCCGCCTCCGGGACGGTCATGCCGCGCCGGAGCGCTCTGCGGTGCCGGGTGACGATGAAGAGGGCGTAGTCGATGCCGACCCCGAGCCCGACGAGCATCCCGAGCATGGGCGCGAAGTCGGCGACGGTCATCACGTGCCCGAGCAGCACGATCCCCGCGTACGCCGTGCCGACCGAGACGAGAGCGGTGGCGATGGGCAGCATGCTGGCGGCGAGCGAGCCGAAGGCGAGGAAGAGTACGACGGCCGCGACGGCGACCCCGATGGCCTCGCTGAGGTGCACGGCGGGCGCCTCGGTGAGGGCGACGGCCGAGCCGCCCAGTTCGACCCTGAGGTGTTCGCCCGAGGCGGCCTTCGCGGTGCTGACGACCGCCTCTGCCTGCGCCACCGGTACGTCGTCGGCCTGCTGGTCGAAGGTGACCGTGGCGTAGGCCGTGCGCCCGTCCGCGCTGATCTGTCCGGTGCCCGCCTGGGTGTAGGGCCCGCTGACGTCGCCGACACCCGGCAGCCGTTCGACCGCGTGCAGGGTCGCCGTCATCTTCTGCTCGACGTCGGTCGCCCGCACGGTGGAGTCGTCGGTGTGCCAGACGATGGTGTCGGTGTCCCCGCCGAGGTTCGTGAAGCCGCTCTTCAACAGGGCGGCGGCATGGCTGGATTCGGTGCCGGGAGCCTCGTAGTCGTTCGTGTACGAACTGCCCGCGAGCACCGCACCGGCGGCCGTGCCGCCGAGGGCGAGCAGCCAGATGAGGACGGCGACGAGACGGTGTGCGACGCACCAGCGGGCGATAGCGGCCAAGGGACGGGCTCCCTGCGGGTTCGTGGTCTCTCCGGCGGCTCGGCAGAGCCGCCCATGGGAGAACGTAAGACCTTGAGAACCGTCACTCTGACAGCCAACTGTGATCATTTGCCCTATTCGTGGCCATACTCACAGACGTCGGATCCGCATATGGGCGACATCGTCTCGGCCGTCCGGCGGGCGCGCGAGCGGACGTCAGACCCCGATCACCCGCAGCGCCCCCCAGAGCGCGACCGTCGACACCACCAGCGTCGCCGGTACGGTCAGCAGCCCGAGCCGGGTGAAGTGGCCGAGGTCCGGCGTCTCGCCGTGCGTGTGGAGGATGCGGCGCCACAGCAGGGTGGCGAGCGAGCCGACGTACGTGAGGTTCGGCCCGAGGTTCACCCCGATCAGCGCGGCCAGCAGCGGCCCCGGGCCCGCCGCCGCGACGACCGGGAGCAGGGCGAGGATCGCCGGCAGGTTGTTGATCAGGTTGGCGAGCACCGCCGCCACCGCGGCCACCGCCAGCAGCGCGGGCAACGACGATCCGTCCGGCAGGAGCCGGGCGATACCGGTACCCAGGCCGTGGTCGACGACCGCCTTGACGACGACGCCCAGGGCCAGCACGAACAGGCAGAACGGCACGTTCGCGGAGTGCACCAGCCCCTTCGCGGTGGTCTCCCGTTTCACCAGCGCCCGTACGGCCAGCACGGTGGCGCCCGCCAGCGCCGCCCACAGCGGCTCCGCGCCCGCGAACGAGGTCACGACGAATCCGCACAGGGTCAGCACCAGTACGACCAGGGTGAAGACGGGGACGGCGGGCCGGTCGTCCGCCGGCTTCGGCGGGTACGCCCCCGCCGCCAGGTCGGCCGCGAAGAACCGGCGGAAGACCACGTACTCGACGGCGATCGCCGCCAGCCACGGCAGCGTCATCAGGGCGGCGAAGCGGGTGAAGGAGAGGCCGCTGGCCGTGAACGCCAGGAGGTTGGTCAGATTGGAGACGGGCAGCAGGAGGGAGGCGGAGTTGGCGAGGTGCGCGCAGGCGTACACGTACGGGCGGGGGCGGGCGCCGACGCGGGCCGCGGTCGCGAGGACGACGGGGGTCAGCAGGACCACGGTGGCGTCCAGGCTGAGCACCGCCGTGATCACCGACGCGACGGCGAAGACGCCCCCGAGCAGCGGGCCGGTCCGACCGCCGCAGGCGCGGGCGACCAGGTCACCGGCCGCTCTGAAGAGCCCTTCGTCGGCGCAGAGCTGCGCCAGTACCAGGATCGCGGCGAGGAACCCGACGACCGGCAGCAGGCTGCTCACCTGGGACCTGGCCTCCGGCCAGGAGACCGCGCCCACCGCGATGACCAGCACCGCGGCGGGCACGGCGACGGTCGCCTCCGGCAGCCCCCGGGGGCGCACGACGGCGAACGCCAGCACCCCCAGCAGGAGGGCGACGGAGACGATCTCGGCGGTGACGGCGTTCAGTGGGCTCTCCGGAGCGGTGAAAGGGGCGGTGCGCCCGGTGGGTACCGGATGCACCGCCCCTTCGAGGACCTACGGGACGGACTCAGCCCTCGACGCCGAGCTTCTTCAGGATCAGCTCACGCACCCGGGCCGCGTCCGCCTGGCCGCGGGTGGCCTTCATGACGGCGCCGACGAGCGCGCCGGCGGCGGCGACCTTGCCGCCGCGGATCTTGTCCGCGATGGCGGCGTTGCCCGCGATGGCCTCGTCGACGGCCGTGGACAGCGCGCCCTCGTCCGAGACGACCTTCAGGCCGCGCTTCTCGACGACGGTGTCCGGGTCGCCCTCGCCCGCGAGGACGCCCTCCAGCACCTGGCGGGCCAGCTTGTCGTTGAGGTCGCCCGAGGCGACGAGCTCGGCCACCCTGGCGACCTGCACCGGGGTGACGGGAAGCTCGTCGAGGCCGCGGCCGGTCTCGTTGGCGTTGCGGGCCAGCTCGCCCATCCACCACTTGCGGGCCTGGTCGGCGGGCGCGCCCGCGTCGATGGTCGCGACGATCAGTTCGACCGCACCCGCGTTGAGGATGGACTGCATGTCGTGCTCATTGATGCCCCACTCCTCCTTGAGCCGGGCGCGACGCAGCCGCGGCAGCTCGGGGAGACCGCCCCGCAGCTCCTCGACCCAGGCGCGGGCCGGGGCGACCGGGACGAGGTCGGGCTCCGGGAAGTAGCGGTAGTCCTCGGCGTTGTCCTTGATGCGGCCGGCCGTGGTGGAGCCGTCCTCCTCGTGGAAGTGCCGGGTCTCCTGCACGATCGTGCCGCCGGAGTTCAGCACCGCGGCGTGGCGCTGGATCTCGAAGCGGGCGGCCCGCTCGACGGAACGCAGCGAGTTCACGTTCTTCGTCTCGGAACGGGTGCCGAACGCCTCGCGGCCGTGCGGGCGCAGCGACAGGTTCACGTCGCAGCGCATCTGGCCCATCTCCATCCGGGCCTCCGAGACGCCGAGCGCCTTGATGAGCTCGCGGAGCTCGGCGACGTACGCCTTGGCGACCTCGGGTGCCCGTGCGCCCGCTCCCTCGATCGGCTTGGTGACGATCTCGATGAGCGGGATGCCCGCGCGGTTGTAGTCGAGCAGGGAGTGGGACGCGCCGTGGATACGGCCGGTGGCGCCGCCGACGTGGGTCGACTTGCCGGTGTCCTCCTCCATGTGGGCGCGCTCGATCTGCACCCGGAAGATCTCCCCGTCCTCCAGCTGGACGTCCAGATAGCCGTCGAAGGCGATCGGCTCGTCGTACTGGGAGGTCTGGAAGTTCTTCGGCATGTCCGGATAGAAGTAGTTCTTCCGGGCGAAGCGGCACCATTCGGCGATCTCGCAGTTCAGCGCGAGACCGATCTTGATGGCGGACTCGACGCCGATCTCGTTGACGACCGGCAGCGCGCCGGGCAGTCCGAGGCAGACCGGGCAGGTCTGGGAGTTGGCGTCCTGCTTGAGCTCGGTGGAGCAGCCGCAGAACATCTTGGTCTTGGTGCCCAGTTCGACATGGACTTCGAGGCCCATGACGGGGTCGTACGTCGCGAGGGCGTCCTCGTACGACTCCAGGTCAATGACAGCAGTCACGGTGAAAACTTTCCCTCTCAGCCCAGCAGGACGTCGTCGTCGCCGAGACGCTTCAGTTCGCGATAGAGGATCGCGAGGCCGGTGACGATGGCGGCGGCGGACACGGTCGCGTCGATGAGGCGCAGTGTGTCGTTGTCGTTGCGCGCGAGCCTGATCTGCTTGGCAACACTGATCGCGCCGAACGCGGTGCTGCCGAGCGAGACGTACAGCCCGGTCTTGGACTTCTTGAAGTTCGTGGCCTTCTTTGCCATGGCACTCACAGCGACGGAGCCTCCTCAAGCAGTGGGTGTCCCCACTTTTCCACGAAGGCGGCCTCAACGGCGGCTCCGACCTTGTACAGCCGGTCGTCCTTCATGGCGGGGGCGATGATCTGCAGCCCGACCGGCAGGCCGTCCTCCGGCGCCAGGCCGCAGGGAAGCGACATGGCGGCGTTGCCGGCCAGGTTGGTCGGAATGGTGCACAGGTCCGCGAGGTACATCGCCATCGGGTCGTCGGCGCGCTCGCCGATCGGGAAGGCGGTGGTCGGCGTCGTCGGGGAGACGATGACGTCCACCTGCTCGAACGCCTTCTCGAAGTCCCGCGTGATCAGGGTGCGGACCTTCTGCGCCGAGCCGTAGTAGGCGTCGTAGTAGCCGGAGCTCAGCGCGTACGTGCCGAGGATGACGCGGCGCTTGACCTCGTCGCCGAAGCCGGCCTCGCGGGTGAGCGCGGTGACCTCCTCGGCGGACTTCGTGCCGTCGTCGCCGACCCGCAGGCCGTAGCGCATGGCGTCGAAGCGGGCGAGGTTCGACGAGCACTCGGACGGCGCAATGAGGTAGTACGCCGAAAGGCCCAGGTCGAAGGACGGGCAGTCCAGCTCGACGACGGTGGCGCCGAGCGACTTCAGCAGCTCGACCGACTCGTTGAAGCGCTGGACGACACCGGCCTGGTAGCCCTCGCCGGAGAACTGCTTGACGACTCCGACGCGCATGCCCTCCACCGAGCCGTTGCGCGCGGCCTCGACGACCGGCGGGACCGGGGCGTCGATGGAGGTGGAGTCGAGCGGGTCATGCCCGGCGATGACCTCGTGCAGCAGCGCCGCGTCCAGGACCGTACGGGCGCAGGGGCCGCCCTGGTCGAGGGAGGAGGAGAAGGCCACCATGCCGTAGCGGGAGACGCCGCCGTAGGTGGGCTTGACGCCGACGGTGCCGGTGACGGCGGCGGGCTGGCGGATCGAACCGCCGGTGTCCGTGCCGATGGCGAGCGGGGCCTCGAACGAGGCGAGCGCGGCCGAGGAGCCGCCGCCGGAGCCGCCCGGGACACGGGTGAGGTCCCACGGGTTGCCGGTCGGGCCGTAGGCGCTGTTCTCGGTGGAGGACCCCATGGCGAACTCGTCCATGTTGGTCTTGCCGAGGATGACGACGTCGGCGGCCTTCAGCCGCTTGGTGACGGTCGCGTCGTAGGGGGGGACCCAGCCTTCGAGGATCTTCGAGCCGACGGTGGTCGGCATGTCCTGCGTGGTGAAGATGTCCTTGAGCGCGAGCGGGACGCCGGCCAGCGGGCCGAGCTTCTCGCCCGCGGCCCTCTTCGCGTCGACGGCGCGGGCCTGGGTGAGCGCGCCCTCGCGGTCGACGTGCAGGAAGGCGTGGACCTTCTCGTCGACGGCCTCGATCCGGGCCAGGTGGGCCTCGGTGACCTCGACGGCCGTGAGCTCACCGGAAGCGATCTTCGCGGCGGTCTCGGCGGCGGTGAGCTTGATGATGGTGCTGATGTCCGTCATGGCTTTTTAGTCCTCCCCCAGGATCTGCGGCACCTTGAAACGCTGCTGCTCCTGGGCCGGGGCGCCGGAGAGCGCCTGCGCGGGGGTGAGCGAGGGACGGACCTCGTCCGTCCGCATGACGTTGGTCAGCGGCAGCGGATGGGAGGTCGGCGGTACGTCTTGGTCGGCGACCTCGGAGACGCGGGCGACCGCGCCGATGATGTCGTCGAGCTGACCGGCGAAGTGATCGAGCTCTTCGCCCTTCAGCTCCAGACGTGCCAGCCGGGCGAGGTGGGCGACCTCCTCGCGCGTGATGCCAGGCATGCAGCGATCCTCAGGGGTTGGTGTGTGGTTTTGGCCGGGGGCCGGCGGCACATTTCCGCCGTCCGTCCGAAGGACGGGCCGCGCGGCGTCCGGTGCGTGCGATCGCAAGGCGCCGGAGCGCCCTCGTGGCGGAGCCACGTGGACGATTCGGCAACACGGCGAGCGTGCGTGCCAGACATCGCGCGGCAGGTGGAAATGTGCCGCCGGCCCCCAATCCTATGGGGTCGCCCGTACCGGCCACGGCCACCCGTGGAAGGGCTGCTCGGCGGAGCGGTCTCCGGTCACCTCGCCGCGGGCCCGCGCCCCCGTCCTACGACGTCGCGGGCCGCGAGTCGACCGGCCGCCCTGAGGGGCGCTGCTCCAGCTCGGGCGTCGCCGCCGCCGCCGCGGCCGCAGCGGCGGCCGCCAGCTCCGCGGGCCGCCGCCACCCGTGCTCGCCCCGCGCCCGCAGCCACGCGGTCGTCTCCTGGGGCGGCATCGCGGCGGCCACCAGCCAGCCCTGGACCGCGTCGCAGTGCAGGTCCCGCAGCCGCTCCCAGGTCTCGTCGTCCTCCACGCCCTCGGCGACGACCAGCAGGCCGAGCGAGTGCGCCAGGTCGATCGTGCAGCGGACGATCTCCGCGTCCTCGTGGTCGATGGCGAGCCGGGCCACGAAGGAGCGGTCGATCTTGAGCTCGCTGACCGGCAGCCGGCGCAGGTGGACGAGGGAGGAGTACCCGGTACCGAAATCGTCCAGGGACATCTTCACGCCGTGCCCGGTGAGCCCTGCAAGGGTGTCCGCGGCCCGCTGCGGGTCCTCCAGCAGTACGTGTTCCGTTATCTCCAGCTGGAGGGCGCCGGCCGGAACGCCGTGCCGGGCCAGCCGGGCCGCGACGCCGCCCGCGAACCCCGGGGTGTGCACGTCGCGCGGGGAGACGTTGACCGCGACCGGGACGAACAGCCCCTGCGCCCGCCATCTCGCGACCTGGGCGAGCGCCGTCTCCAGTACGTACTCGGTGAGGTGCGGCATCAGCCCGGACGACTCGGCGATGGCGATGAACTCGTCCGGGGGGACCCGCCCCCGCTCCGGGTGCACCCAGCGGACCAGGGCTTCGAGACCGGCCACCTGTCCGTCGAAGCGGACCTTCGGCTGGTAGTGGAGCTCGACCTCGCCGGCGTCCAGCGCGCGCCGCAGGTCTCCGAGGAGCCCGAGCCGGTCCGGGGTGTTGCTGTCGCGCTTCGACTCGTACACCTCGACGCCCGTGCGGTCGCGCTTGGCCTGGTACATCGCCACGTCCGCGCGGCGCAGCAGGCCCTCGGCGTCCAGCGCGTGGTCGGGGTAGACGGAGACGCCCGCGCTGGCCTCCAGTACCAGGGTGAGCCCGTCGAGGTCGAGCGGGGAGGAGAGCTCCGCGACCAGGTGGCGGGCGATCCGCTGGGCGCTGGTGGCGGAGTCCGCGGCCGGCAGCAGGACGGCGAACTCGTCGCCGCCGAGCCTGGCCGCCTCCGCCCCGCGCGGCAGGGCGAGGCGCAGGCGTTCCGCTATCTGCAGCAGCAGCCGGTCCCCCGCCAGATGGCCCAGGGTGTCGTTGACCGCCCGGAAGCGGTCGAGGTCGATCAGGACCAGGCCGGCCCGGGTGCCGACGCTCTCGGCCTCCTCCAGGGCCGTCCAGGTGCGTTCCAGCAGCCACTGGCGGTTCGGGAGTCCGGTCAGCGGGTCCCGCAGCTGCTCCTCGGCCCTGGCGCGGGCGATCCAGAGCGTGGAGTCGAGCGCGATCAGCGGGACCGCGAAGAGGGGCAGCAGTACCGGCATGGCCATGGCGACGACGCAGATCAGCGGTGCGATGCCGAGCAGGGCGACGGCGACGAGGCCCTGCCGCAGCAGTGCGGTGCGGGCGACGGTCGGCAGCCCGCCGCCCTGGGGGGACCGGGCGTACCAGAGCAGCACCCGGGTGACGAGCAGGTAGGTGGAGGCGGCGAGGAGGACTTCCGGGACGACGTCGATACCCCAGTCGAGTGGCTGCCAGGGCGACTCGACGGTCTGCACCTCACCGAACGCGGCCATGACCAGCGCCGCCGCGCCCACGCCCAGGATGTCCACCGCCCCGTGCAGCAGCCCCTGCCACCAGCGGTGCCTGCGGGCCATCCCGACGAGTACGACCACGACCAGGCTGACCAGGCCGGCGGGCACCCAGCCGTAGAGCAGCAGCACGGCGAGCGTGAGGGCGGCCCCGGAACCGGTGCCGCCCCACCAGCGGTCGCGGCCGAGCGCCACCAGATGACCGACGACGATCCCGGTGAGCACGGCGAGCGACCAGCCGGCCCTGCCGTCCGGGAAGAGCGCGTGCCCACCGCTCACGGTCCAGTAGAAACCGGTCGCGAGCTGGACGGTGGCGAGGGCCACGACGGCTGCGCCCACCTTGGGCGTGAGTCCGGCGAAACCCTGCAGCCGCGACACCGGTGCGGCGTTCTCGGTCGGTTTCATTCCGTCCCTCTCACAGCCGGCGGTGCCGATGTCACCCGATGGTTCCGTTCCCTGCGACCACGCCCGGCACACCCGGTGGCCGGGCGCCGCGGGCGCATCCCTCAACAGTAGGCCGCAGAGGGCTTCCAGGGGCAGCCGTCTACATCTCTTGCCCGAATGCGAACCGACCGCCCGTCAGCGTCTGGTATGCGCCGACCGGGTGAATCCGGGGCGTACACCCACGACTCCCCGCCCCTCGGGGGGCTCTACTCCCCGCCCCCCTCGCCGGCCCCGTCCCGCGTCTCGTCCCCGGCGGGCACCGCCGCCTCGCGCGCCGCGTCGGGCCCGTCGGCGAGCAGCACGGCGAAGCCGTCCTCGTTCAGCACAGGCACCTTCAGCTGCATGGCCTTGTCGTACTTCGAACCGGGGTTGTCGCCGACGACCACGAAGGAGGTCTTCTTCGAAACGGAACCCGTCACCTTCGCTCCGCGGCTCTGGAGGGCTTCTTTCGCGCCATCCCTGGTGTGCGAGGCCAGCGTGCCGGTGACGACGACGGTGAGTCCTTCGAGGGGCCTGGGCCCCTCCTCCTCACCGGCCCCCTCGTCCTCCATCCGGACCCCGGCCTCCCGCCACTTGCGCAGGATCTCCCGGTGCCACTCCTCGGCGAACCACGCCTTGACCGAGGCCGCGATGATCGGTCCGACCCCGTCGGCGTCGGACAGCTCCTGCTCGGTGGCCTCGTCGATCCGGTCGATGGACCGGAACTGACGGGCCAGCTCCTGCGCGGCGACGGGACCGACATGGCGGATCGAGAGCCCGGTGAGGATCCGGGCCAGCGGCGCTTCCTTCGCCTGGGCGATGGCGTCCAGCATCGCGACGGCGTTCTTCTTCGGTTCGCCCTGCTGGTTGGCGAAGACCAGCGCGGTCTTCTCCTCCCCGGTCTTCGGGTCGCGCTTGGGCAGTCCGCTGTCCATGTCGAGGACATAGGCCCGGATGGGCAGCAGCTGGTCGACGGTCAGCCCGAACAGGTCGCCCTCGTCGTGCAGCGGCGGATCCGCGGGTTCCAGCGGACGGGTCAGGGCGGCGGCCGCGACATAGCCGAAGTGGTCGATGTCCAGGCACTTGCGGCCCGCCAGATAGGCGACGCGCTCCCGCAGTTGCGCGGGGCAGGTGCGGGCGTTGGGACACCGGACGTCGATGTCGGCCTCCTTCATGGGCCGCAGCTCCGTCCCGCACTCGGGGCACTCGGTGGGCATGACGAACGCCTGCTCCGTGCCGTCCCTGAGGTCGACGACCGGGCCGAGGATCTCCGGAATCACGTCGCCGGCCTTGCGGAGCACCACCGTGTCGCCGATCAGGACGCCCTTCGCCCGGACCACGTTCTGGTTGTGCAGCGTGGCGAACTCGACCTCGGACCCGGCGACTTCGACGGGTTCCACCTGGGCGTACGGGGTGACGCGGCCGGTGCGGCCGACACCGACCCGGATGTTGAGGAGCTTGGTGTTGACCTCCTCCGGCGCGTACTTCCAGGCGATCGCCCAGCGCGGTGCGCGTGAGGTCGAGCCGAGCCGGCCCTGGAGGGGGATCTCGTCGAGCTTGACGACGACACCGTCGATCTCGTGCTCCACCGAGTGCCGGTGCTCACCGAAGTAGGCGATGAACTCACGTACCCCGTCCAGGGAATCCACCACCTTGTTGTACTTGGCGGTGGGCAGTCCCCACTCGTGCAGCAGCTCGTAGGCGTGCGAGAGGCAGTCGATGTCGAAGCCCTCACGGGCCCCGATGCCGTGCACCACCATGTGCAGCGGCCGGCCGGCGGTGACCTTGGGGTCCTTCTGGCGCAGTGAACCGGCCGCCGCGTTCCGCGGGTTGGCGAAGGGCTTGTCGTCCGCCTCCACCAGCCGGGCGTTGAGCGCCTCGAATCCCTCCATCGGGAAGAAGACCTCGCCGCGGATCTCGACGAGCGCCGGGATGCGGTCGCCCTTCAGCCGGTGCGGGATCTCCGCGATCGTGCGGACATTGGGCGTGATGTCCTCGCCGGTGCGGCCGTCGCCGCGGGTGGCGGCCCGGGTCAGCAGGCCGTTCTCGTAGGTGAGGTTGACCGCGAGGCCGTCGATCTTGAGCTCGCACAGGAAGTGGTAGCCGGTGGCGCCGACGTCCCGGGCGACCCGCTCGCCCCAGGTGGCCAGTTCGTCGTCGTCGAAGGCGTTGTCCAGGGACAGCATCCGCTCGCGGTGCTCGACGGAGGTGAATTCCGTCCGGTAGGGCCCCGCGACCTTCTGCGACGGCGAGTCGGGCGTGCGCAACTGCGGATACGTGTCCTCCAGGCCCTCCAGCTCACGCATCAGCCGGTCGAACTCGGCGTCGCTGACGACCGGCTGGTCGTTCACGTAATAGCGGAAGCGGTGCTCCTCGATCTGCTCGGCGAGGAGCGCGTGCCGCTCCCGTGCCTCCGCTGGCACTGCCGTCTGCTCTTCGCCGGCCATCGTCCCGTCCTCCCGTTACCCAGTGCCCCGTTACTCAGGGTTGTCTGCGAGCGATCTCGCGGCCCGGCCGCAGTGGGCGAGCGCGGCCCGTGCGTACGCGGGCGACGCACCCGCGAGGCCGCACGAGGGCGTGATGACCACGGACTCGGTCAGAGTCCCCGGATTCAGCCCCAGCCTGCGCCACAGCGTCCTGACACCCATGACGCTACCGCCCGGGTCCGACAATCCGCCCGAGGCCGGGTCGGTACCCGGTACCACCCCGAGGAACAACTGGGTCCCGCCCTCGACGGCTTCCCCGATCGCCTCCTCCTCACGCTCGGTGAGCAGGGAGAAGTCGAACGAGATGCCGTCCGCCCCGGCCCGGCGCAGCAGCGCGAACGGCACCTCGGGCGCGCAGGTGTGGACGACCGAGGCGTCCTCGCCCACCGCGCCCAGCACCTCGCGCAGGGTGGACTCGACGAGCTGGCGGTCGACCGCCCGGTAGGTGCGGTAGCCGCTCGCCGTCCTGACCCGCCCGAGGAGGACCCCGGTCAGGGACGGTTCGTCGAGCTGGAGGATCACCCGGGCGCCGGGCATCCGCCGCCGCACCTCGGCGAGGTGGTTGCGCAGCCCCTCCGCCAGCGAGTCCGCCAGGTCGCGGCAGGCACCCGGGTCGCCGAGCACCGCCTCGCCGCCCCGGCGCTCCAGCGCGGCGGCCAGCGTCCAGGGCCCGACGGCCTGCACCTTGAGCGGGCCCTCGTAGCCCTGGGTGAACTCCTCCAGCGCGTCGAGGTCCTCGCCGAGCCAGGAACGGGCCCGGCGGGTGTCGCGGCCCGGCCGGTCGCTGATCCGCCAGCCGCTCGGCTCGACGTGTCCGTACATCTCGACGAGCAGCCCGATGGTCCGCCCGATCATGTCCGCGCCCGGTCCGCGTGCGGGCAGTTCCGCCAGGTACGGCACGCCCTGGCCGTCCGCGAAGGAGCCGGTGACGGTCTTCGCCGCCTCCCGTGCGTCCCCTCCGGGCATCGAACCGATTCCGGTGGCCGGGCACCCGCTGAACTTGCTCTTCTCGCTCACGCGGGAAGCCTACGGCGGTTCTCCGCCCGTGCCGTCAGCGGCCGGGGCGGACCGTGAGGTCGTTGACCTCGGCGTCGCGCGGCAGGTCGATCGCCATCAGGATCGTGGTGGCGACGGACTCCGGGTCGATCCAGCGCTCGGCGTCGTACTCCTTGCCCTCCTGCTGGTGGACCTTGGCCTGCATGGGGCTCGCGGTGCGCCCGGGGTAGACGGAGGTCACCCGGACCCCGTTGCCGTGCTCCTCGTGGCGCAGCGAGTCGGCCAGTGCCTTCAGCCCGTGCTTGCTCGCCGCGTAGGCGCTCCACTCGGCGTGGGCGGCGAGCCCGGCGCCGGAGTTGACGAAGAGGACGTGTCCCTGGGCGACGCGCAGCTGCGGCAGGAACAGCCGGGTCAGCTCGGCCGGGGCGACGAGGTTGGCGTTGAGCTGGAGGTGCCAGGCCTTGGGCGTGAGCTCGCCGACCCGGCCGAGCTCGACGACGCCCGCGATGTGCATCAGCGAGTCGAGCCGCTCCGGCATCGGCTGCTGGGCGAAGGCCCAGGAGAGCCGGTCCGGGTTGGAGAGGTCGCCGACGATCGTGCGGGCGCCGGGGTGCAGCGCGGCGAGCTCCTTGGCGCGGCCCGCGTCACGGGCCAGGAGTACGAGATCGTCCCCGCGCGCGGTGAGACGGCGGGCGACGGCTGCGCCGATGCCGGAACCGGCACCGGTGATGAGGTGAGTGGACATGCCCCCATCGTCGCACCCGCCACCCCGGCGCCGGCACGTCACTGCAGGCCGGACCACTCCTCCAGGTAGGCGAGGGCGCCCACCCCGTCCTTCGCGAAGAACACCAGCTCGGTCAGCGGGAGCGGCAGGAAGCCCTCGTCCTCCATGCGCTGGAACTGCTGGCGCAGGCCGTCGTAGAAGCCCGCCGTGTTGAGCAGCACGACCGGCTTGGTGTGCTTGCCGTGCTTCTTCAGCTCCAGGATCTCGGTGGCCTCGTCGAGCGTGCCGGTGCCCCCCACCATGATCACGACGGCGTCGGCCTTCTCCAGGAGGAGCGCCTTGCGCTCGGCGAGGTCGCGGGCGATCACCATCTCGTCGGCGTTGGTACGCGCCTTCGCCGCCAGGAAGTCCACCGACACCCCGACCAGCTTCCCGCCCGACTCCTGCACGCCGTCGGCCACGACCTTCATCAGCCCGCTCTCCGAACCGCCCCAGACCAGGGTGTGCCCGCCTCGGCCGAGCAGTTCGGCGAATTCGCGGGCGGGCCGGGTGTAGCGCTCGTCGAGGTCGGCGGCGGAGAGGAATACGCAGATCTTCATGGCCTCCACGGTAGAACCCGCCACCGACAGCCGTGCCGCCGGGGAAGAAACGCGCGCGCTGTACCGCTGAGAAGGACATGACTGCCACCCGAGGACATCTCATCACCGTCGAGCCCGGCACCGAGCATGTGCGTGTGGTCCGCGAGGGCGTGCTGCTCGCCGAGAGCCGGCGCCCGCTCGTCCTGCGCGAGACCGGCTGTCCGGTCCGGTACTACCTGCCTCCCGAGGACGTCAGGACCGAGCTGCTGACGGCGTCGGACACCCGCACCCACTGCCCGTTCAAGGGGGACGCCTCCTACTGGTCGCTGCCGGACGCGGCGGATCTGGTCTGGGCGTACCCGGAGCCGAAGGAGGAAGTCGCCGCGATCAAGGACCACTTCTGCTTCTACGACGCCGAGGCCGTCGCGTCCTGACCATCGGCCGGGAGCAGTTGAGCGGCCGTCACGCACCGCCCTGAGCTGCGGAGACGAGAAAATCCAAAACTTCTTCGCGCCGGGCGATGAGTTTCCGGGTGCCCCGCAGTCCACCTTCACATGGACAAGACTCTCTCCCGCGACGGCACCCTGATCGCGTACCGGTGCCGAGGTGAAGGACCGCCGGTGATCCTGGTGGGCGGGGCACTCGGGACGGCCGCGACCGAGGCTCCGCTGGCCCGTCTGCTGGCGCCGCGCTTCCAGGTCGTCACGTACGACAGGCGCGGCCGGGGCGACAGCGGTGACAGCGCTCCCTACGCGGTGGGGCGCGAGATCGAGGACCTGACCGCGGTCGCGGAGACGGTGGGCGGCCGCCCCTCGGTGTTCGGCGTCGGGAGCGGCGGCGCGCTGGCCCTGGAGGCGCAGGCCGCCGGGCTCCCCGTGGACCTGCTCGCGGTCCACGAGCCGCCGTACACCCCCGGCGCCGCCGGTCTGCGCTTCAGGGCGGGGTGTACGGCCCGGCTGCACCGGCTGCTGTCCGCCGGGGACCGGGACGGGGCGGTGGAGCTGTTCCTGTCCGTGACGGGTGTACCGGCCGATCTGATCGCCAGGATGCGGAGTGCGCCGCTGTGGCGGAGCCTGGTGTCCGTGGCGCACACCCTCGCCTACGACGACGCGCTGCTCGGTGACGGCTCGGTGCCGGCCGAGCGGTTCGGCTCCGTGCGGGCGCGGACCCTGGTGCTCAGCGGCGGTTTCGGCCCGGCCTCGGCACGGGCGGCGACCCGGTTACTGGCGGACGCCCTCCCCCGGGGCCGCCACCGCACGCTGACGGGCCAGACCCAGGAGCTGGCGCCGCAGGTGGTCGCTCCGGTACTGGAGGAGTTCTTCACCCGGAACGTGCACGTGGGCCAGGCGTCCTGAGGGGGGCACGAAAGCGCTCCGCGCGGCCACGCCCGTACAGGGGTCGGGCGTTTCCGCGCGGGGTACGAGCGGTGCGGCGGTTCAGCCCGCGGCGGCGGTCTCGCGGCGCACCGTCGTCGCGATCGTCGCGGAGCCGACGACCCGGGTGCCGTCGTACAGCACGACCGCCTGGCCCGGGGCCACGCCCCGTACCGGCTCGGTGAAGGAGACGCTGAGGGTCCCGTCGAGCAGTTCGGCCGTCACCTCGGTCTCACCGCCGTGGGCGCGCAGCTGGGCGGTGTACGTGCCCGTGCCGGCCGGCGGGGTGCCGCACCAGCGGGGCTTGATCGCGGTCAGCGCGGTGACGTCCAGGGCCTCGACGGGGCCGACGGTGACCGTGTTGTTCACCGGGGAGATGTCCAGGACGTAGCGCGGCTTGCCGTCGGCCGCGGGGTGGCCGATGCGCAGGCCCTTGCGCTGGCCGATGGTGAAGCCGAAGGCGCCCTCGTGGGTGCCGAGCTTGGCGCCGGACTCGTCGAGGATGTCGCCCTGCGCCGTGCCGCCGAGGCGGTCGGCGAGGAAGCCCTGGGTGTCGCCGTCGGCGATGAAGCAGATGTCGTGGCTGTCGGGCTTCTTCGCGACGGCCAGGCCCCGGCGCTCGGCCTCGGCGCGGATCTCGTCCTTGGTGGTGAGGGTGTCGCCGAGCGGGAACATGGCGTGGGCGAGCTGGCGCTCGTCCAGGACGCCCAGCACATAGCTCTGGTCCTTGGCCATGTCGGAGGCGCGGTGCAGCTCACGGGTGCCGTCGTCGGCCAGGACCACGGTGGCGTAGTGGCCGGTGCAGACCGCGTCGAAGCCCAGGGCGAGGGCCTTGTCGAGCAGTGCCGCGAACTTGATCTTCTCGTTGCAGCGCAGGCACGGGTTGGGTGTGCGGCCGGCCTCGTACTCCGCGACGAAGTCCTCCACGACGTCCTCGCGGAAGCGTTCCGCCAGGTCCCAGACGTAGAAGGGGATACCGATGACGTCCGCGGCGCGGCGGGCGTCGCGGGAGTCCTCGATCGTGCAACAGCCTCGGGCTCCGGTCCGGAAGGACTGCGGGTTCGCGGAGAGGGCGAGGTGCACACCGGTCACGTCGTGTCCCGCCTCGGCGGCGCGAGCGGCGGCGACGGCGGAGTCGACACCGCCCGACATGGCGGCGAGGACACGGAGGGGGCGCTGGGAAGTCTGAGTCATAGCTCCACCAGGGTACGGGGCCGCGGGAACCGAACGCTCATGGATATGCGTTGTCGATCACATGGGGACCAAGGGCACGACGGGCGCCGAGGGATCCGGCGCCGGCATCAGCCGGCGGTCGGTGCTGATCGGCGGTGCCGTCACCGCGGTCGGCACGGCGGCGCTGGCCCGGGACCGGCTGAAACGTGCCTGGTGGCGGCTGCCGGGGGTGGAGAAGCCCCGGACGCCGGGGGCGGTGGACTACGCGCGGGCCGAGTGGACGGCGGCGTCCCCGTCGAACTGGCGGCGGGCGGACCGCCCCGACGACTACGGCATCGACCGGGTCGTCATCCATGTCACCCAGGGCAGTTTCCAGAGCGCGGTCAAGGTCTTCCAGGACCCGGGGCACGGTGCGGCGGCGCACTACGTGGTGCGCAAGGACGGCCATGTGGCGCAGATGATCCGCGAGCTGGACGTGGCGTTCCACGCGGGGAACCGCTCGTACAACGAACGCAGTGTGGGCATCGAGCACGAGGGCTTCGTGGACCGCCCGCAGGACTTCACGGCGGCGATGTACGGGGCGTCCGCCCGGCTGACCGCGGCGATATGCGGGCGGTACGGGATCCCGGTGGACCGCAAGCACATCATCGGGCACGTGGAGGTGCCGGGCGCCGATCACACGGACCCGGGGAAGCACTGGGACTGGGACCGGTACATGAAGCTGGTCCGGGCGGCGTCCGAGGGCGGGACCAGGACCTAGCCAGGAGCTGATGGCTCGCGTCTTCACACGGCTCCTGACCGCCGGGACAGCCGGGGCGGCTCACCGAGAGTTGAGGGTGGGCGTGCGGATCGCGCGTGCGGGGCAGCGCGTCGGCCGACGGCGTGCCGACGGGGGCCGGTCGTTACCGTGCCTGGTGCGGGGCACGGCGTACCGCGAGAACCGCCAGGTCATCCTGTTGCACTCCGGCGGTGAAGTTCCGCACGTCGTCGACGAGTGAACCGATCAGCCGGCCGGCGGTGATGTCGACGCGGCCGCTGAGACGCGCCTCCAGCGGGTAGAAGGCGCCGTCGCGCGAACGGGCCTCGGTCAGGCCGTCGGTGCACAGCAGCAGCGTGGCCCCGGCGGGGAAGGCGAACCATGCCACCGTGCGTGGTTCGTCGACCAGATCGGCCAGGCCCAGCGGTACGTGCTCCTCCCCTGCGCCGAGGGCGGTGACGGCCCCCTCGTGGAGCAGGTAGGGCGGGATGTGGCCGCAGCCGACGACCTGGGTGTCGGTCCGCGCGTCCACTCCCAGCACGAGGGCGGTGACGAACCGTTCGGGCTCACCGCGCCGTCCGGCGTAGTCGTTGTGCCGGACGACCGCCGCTTCCAGCGCGTCGACGAGCGCGGTCACCGTCGGCTCCCGGTGGGCGGCTTCCCGGAACGCCCCCACCACGTCGATGGCCATCCCGATGGCGGCCAGCCCCTTCCCCTGGACATCACCGATGAGGACCCGGGTGCCCCACGGAGTGGCCGCCACGTCGTAGATGTCGCCCCCGACCAGCTTGTCCTCCTGCAAGGGCTCGTACACGCCGTCCACCAGGACGTCGTCGGTGAGCAGCGGCAACGGGCGCAGGATCTGCCTCTGCATCGCCGCGGCGGTGGACCGCAGCCGCACCAGGGCGCCCTCACGCGTGACGCGCACCCGGGCGCCGTAGACGGCCAGCGCGCCGAAGCCGACGGCGAACAGCGTCAGGATCACCCGGTTGAGGATCCGCTCCCCGGGCTGGAAGATCACCGGCGCGACGACGACGAGGCTCACCCAGCCGGAGACCAGCGCCGTCTGGCGCGGGCTGCACAGGGCGGCGGCGAACGCCGGCAGGAACACCAGCAGCCCGAGAAGGAGCACCGCGGTCCCGGTCAGCAGACCGAGGACGATCACGACGGCCGTCGTCGCCAAGGTCGCCAGGACGACGTCGCGGGTGGCTGGTGTCCGGATGGCGGTGGTGTCGTCGTGGTCGGTCGGAGCTTGCGCCGGGGACATCGCTGCACGCAGCGGACGGAACATGCGGGCATCCTCCAGCGGCGGTGTGGTCGCGCGTGCACGTGCCGCCCACGGCAGCGGACCCGGGGCATCGATCGTCCATTCCCGTCGGGGGTTCGCAGGGAGGCTGGCCGCCGCCCCGCTGAAGTGCGTCCGGACGGGTGGCGCCCGGACCGCTCCCGCGGCCGCACGCGGAAGGCCGGGCGGTCCCCTGTCGTGGGGGCCGCCCGGCCGGGGGTGTGGTGCGGTTACCGCACGTCGTAGGCGCGGGTGATGGTCTGTGTGACCGCGTTGTGGTGGGAGTCGGTGAGAGCGACCTTCAGCATGACCTGCTGACCGGTGGCGCCGGTGTGGTCGACGACGGCCGTCCACTTGCCGCGCTGCTGCTGGGTCGGCGCCTTGGTCCAGGTGGTGCCGCCGTCGTAGGAGTAGGACAGCGAGGCCGCGGTGATCGCGCCCGGGGTGTATGCGGCGTGGCCCTCGGCCGAGAGGCCGATCTTGATGCCGCCGCGCGCGGGCAGGGTGTTCATGCCGTCCACCGGCAGGTCGTACGCCGGGTGGAGGATCGGCAGTCCGCGGGAGTAGACGTCCGGCTCCCGGTGGGAGCGGAAGCTCCAGGTGGTGGTGGCGGCGGTGGAGCGCAGCCAGTTGGGGTCGCCCGTGTAGATCTTCCCCAGGGTCTGGGTGAGCTCGTAGGCGGAGTCCTCGTCCGGCACCTTGAACACGCCGTACGGATCGACGAGTCTGCCGATCTCCTCACCGTTGCGCTTCAGCGACATCTTGCCGAGGTCGCCGAAGGACCCGCCGTAGGTCCAGTGGTCGCCGGAGCCGTCGACCCAGAGCGCGTTCTGGATACCCATCAGGTTGCCCTGCCGCTCGGCGGCCAGCATCAGGTTGCCTTCGACGTCGCGCGCCGCGCCCGGCCGCAGGGGGCCGTCGTACCACTCCTCGGCACTCCGCTGCCCGGCCTTGTAGGTGCGGTCCCGGTCGCTCATGAAGGCGGCGAACGGGAAGCTGGTCATCGCGCCGTGGGACCAGGCCTCGTCGCCGGTCGTGTAGTAGGCGGTGCGGATACCCGGCACGTGGACCGTCTGGAACAGGCTCACGGGAATCCGGGTGTCGCCGCTCCCGGAGGGAAGGAGGAACAGCGCGTCGGTGTAGTCGGCCTCCTTGCCCATGGCATGCCACGTCTCGGTGACCTGGGCCAGCCGGGAGTCGTTCGGCTGGTGGACATGGGCGGAGTGCAGCGGCCCCTCGGTCGGGAACGACACGTTGTAGACGTACGACGAACCGTCCTCGGAACCGGTCGCGCGCCAGGTGGGCCGGAACTCGAAGGTGCCCTTCCGGGCGCGCCCGTCGATGTCCGCGTAGAACTTCTGCACGGCGCCGCCGGCCGTGAGTGTTCCGCTGAGCAGCCAGGTGTCGTCCCACGTGCGGGTGTAGCTCAACGTGGTGCCCCGCAGCATCGAGGGGCGGTTGGTGCGCACGCTCTGCCGGTGGGCCTTGCGGGCGTCGAGGACGACGGTGGTGTCCTTGGTGATCCGCATCTGCGGGTGGGCGAGGTAGCTGACCGAATCGGGCGTGTTGCTTGCGTCGGACGTCGACACGAAGCTGCTGATGGCGTAGTCACCCGGGCGTACACGGTAGATCTGCTCGGACGCGCCCGCGTTGGCGCGGCGCTCGCCCTCGTCGGAGTCGATGCTTGCGACGTCCAGGGAGGAAGTGCCGGTCGCGGGCTTGCCGTTGCGGTCGATGACCTTGACCCGGAGGGTGACCGTCTCCGGCTGGACGTAGAGCGTGACCGGCACGGAGATGTGGGTACCGCTGCCGGACGCCATGATCCGGCCCGTGACCGCACCGTACTGGGAGGCCTTGAGACGGGCGGCGGGGTCGATCCGCAGCGGCACCTGGGCGGTGGCCCCGGCCGGAATCGTCACCTTGTTCACGTCCGGCTTGATGATTCCGGAGGTGATGCCGCTGCCGTCGTTGCCGTGCACACCGCTGACCTTCAGCCGCAGCGTCAGGTCGCGGCGGCCGGTGTTGGTGAAGGGCACCTCGACGGTGCCGCGGTCCGATGCGTGCTGCGGCCAGTCGTAGCTGCCGCCCTGGACCGCGGGCGCCGAGAGCGCCTTCTGGTGGACTGCCGCGTACACGTCGAGGACGCCGCCGCCGGTCTGGTCGGCGCCCGCGACCTTGCCGCCGGTGCGGGCGGAGGAGACCAGCGCGGCCTTGACCTGCTGCGCGGTCCAGTCCGGGTGGGCCTGGCGGACGACCGCTGCCGCGCCCGCGACGTGCGGGGTGGCCATGGAGGTGCCCGACATCGACTGGTAGGCGTAGACGCCACGCCCGCCCGCCGCGGCCGCCGAGATGTCGACGCCGGGTGCGGCGATCTCGGGCTTGAGGGTGTGGGTGACGGCCACCGGACCGCGGCTGGAGAACGAGGCGGTGGTGTCGTCGCGGTCGACGGCGCCGACGGTCAGCACGCCGGGCACGCAGCCGGGCGAGGAGACCGTCTCGGTGCCGGGGCCCAAGTTGCCCGCGGCGATCACGAACAGGCTGTGGGTGTTCTGCGAGAGCTGCTGCGCGGCCTGGGCCAGCGGGTCGGCGCAGTCACCGATCTCGGAGTTGCCCAGGCTCATGGAGACGACATCGGCCTTCTGGTCGACGGCCCACTGCATGCCGGCGATGATCCAGGAACTCAGCCCGGAGCCACCGTCGTTGAGGACCTTGCCGATGAGCAGGCCGGTTCCGGGGGCGACGCCCTTCTTGCGGCCGCCGCTGGCCGCTCCGGAACCGCCGACGGTGGAGGCGGTGTGGGTGCCGTGGCCCTGCCGGTCGGCGGTGTCGGCGGAGTCCGTGAAGTTCTTCGCCGCCTCGACCCGGTTCACCAGGTCGGGGTGCTCGGCGTCCACACCTGTGTCCAGCACGGCGACCTTGGTGCCCTTGCCGTCGTAGCCCTCGGCCCAGGCCTCCGGCGCGTGCACCTGCTTGGTGGAACGGTCCAGCGTGGCCTTGACCTTGCCGTCCAGCCACAGCTTCTTCAACGGAGCGGCCGCGCGTGAACGGGCGACACCGACGTCCTGCCAGAAGGCGGCGGCGCCGTCCTTGTCGGCCTTGAGCGCGACGCCGTTCACCGCCGGGAGGCTCAGGACCCGCTCGGCGCCACGAGGGGCCGCCGGCGCGGTGGCGGCGACGTCGACCCGGTTCTCGTACGTGGCGATGAGGGGCAGCTCGCCGGTGTGGGCGTCGTCGTACCCCTGGCGTATCAGCCCGCTGACGTTGAACAGCTGCTCGTCGACCCTGCCCTCGGCGATCGCCTGCGAGGCGTCCTCCGGGTAGACGTAGAGGTCCTTGCCCAGCTGGTAGGTCTGCACGATCGGCTGCGACCCGTCCTTGCGCGGCAGGACGGCTGCCGAGCTGCGGCCCGACGGGTCCGTGGTCACCAGCACCTTGTCACCGGTGACGAGGGTGACCGTCACCTGCCTGCCACCGGAAGCCGCCGTTCCGCTGCCGACGAGGGGTCTCTTCCCCGAGGCGCCGTCGGTGGGTGTACCCGCCGCCCCGGAAGGCGTGACCGTGGTCAACGCCAGGACGGCGGCGGTCGCCGCGCCCATGGCTATTCGCCCTATTGGATGCATGATTCTCCCTGCTCGAATCCATGAACATGCCGTGCTGCGGCTGCATCCTGGCAGGGATATGGGCCGCTCAGGGGGGCCGCGCATGGCGGGTTACCCACGTGGCGGAAGTCCGACATCCAGTCATATCTGGAGTGTCCGGCAAGCAACTTCCCTGCGACGAAGGGAAGTCGGCGTCTCCGAGGGCGCCATCCCACCCCGTTCCACCGCCTCGGCTCCCGGAGGGGCCGGCCGGCTCAGACCCAGCCGACGCGTGCCGCGTGCCAGGCCAGCTGGAGCCGCGACTCCACGCCGGAGAGATCCATCAGACGCCGCACCCGTCGCTCCACCGTACGGATGGACAGCCCCAGTTCGGAGGCGGCCCGCCGGTCGGAGAACCCGGCCAGCAGGAGGGCGAGAACCTCCAGCTCCTCCCCGGTCGGCACCAGATCACCCGCCGGCTCCTCGCGCACCCCCGTGCCGGGGGTGAACATCGGCCTCCCCTGGGCCCACTCCCGTTCGAAGAGATGGACCAGGGCCGTCAGCAGACCGCTGGGATGAACCACGATCGCGCTCGGCTCGCCCCCGGACTCCGTCATGTCCAGCGGCACCATGGCACGTTCGCGGTCCGAGATGACCATCTTCAGCGGGAGCGATCCGGCCATCCGGAGCACAAGGCCCGCCGCCACGGCCTGCCGCACGTCCCGCACCACCTCGTGACCGGTGAGGTAGTCCTTGTCGGCCACGACCCGGAAGTCGACTCCCCGGTCGAGCGCGGAACTCTCCGAGGTGTCGGTGTCCTCGCGCGGTACGGCGGTGGGCTCGCCGACCAGGAACACGAGCAGTTCCCGCTGCGCCCCCCGCTGGAGCTGGAGGAACCGGTGGGCGACCTGCTCCACACCCACGACCACCTCCACGACACCGCCGGCCGTGCGCGCGGCGGTGGTGCGGTACTGCTCGCTCAGCTTGGAGAACGCGGTCTCGGCCAGGTGCAGGGCGTTGCGCTGCTCGGCGAGAATTGGGGCCAGGGCCACCGACGGCGGCGTGAGCCGGTAGCGGGCGGAGCGCGGTCCGGCCCCGCCGTCGACCGAGTCCGGGCCGAGAACCGCCGCCTCCCGGGCGACAGCGACCAGACCCCGGGCGGCGAGGTCGAGCAGGACCCTGTCGCTCTCGCCCTCTTCGAGTCCGGCCTGGAGGGCGACCTCTCGGGCGGAGGCGGACGGCCGGGCCAGCAGTGCCGTGTAGACAGCGTCCTCGGGCGGGCTCAGCCCCAGCGCCTGCAGCATCCGGCTCCTCCCCGGGCGGCGCGCCCGTGTCCGGCCCTGGCACGGTTGACGCGTACCGAGCGGATTCCTCTCGCTCGGAACCATATCCCTCGCTTCCCCGGCCCGGACGGCGCCCGTTCCACCGGAAGGAGGACTGCCCGCCCCTGCCTCGCCCCGGCTCCGGCGCTCGACGATCCGCGTCACGATGAGCGACGCCGCCAGGACCGGCGCCCACCTCAGGCCCAACCCACCGACAAGCCCGCCGGCGGCCAACCGATCGGTACGGGGCCCTGCGCGGGGTGGTCCCGCTCCTTCTTCCGCGTGACAACCAAATACAGGCCCTAGCTGAGGCCCGCCGTGCGTGCCCGTTCCACTGCCGGGCCGATCGCCCGTGCCACGTCGTCGATGTCCTGCTTGGTCGTGGTGTGGCCGAGCGAGAAGCGCAGGGTGCCGCGCGCCAGGTCCGGGTCGGTACCGGTGGCGAGCAGGACGTGACTGGGCTGGGCGATCCCGGCCGTGCAGGCGGAGCCGGTCGAGCACTCGATGCCCTGGGCGTCCAGCAGCAGCAGGAGCGAGTCGCCCTCGCAGCCGGGGAAGGTGAAGTGCGCGTTCGCCGGGAGCCGGCCACCGGGGGCCGGGTCGCCGCCGAGGAGGGCGTCCGGGACCCGCGCCAGTACGGCCGCGGCCAGTTCGTCGCGGAGGCCGCCGATCTCCCGGGCGAAGTCCTCGCGCCCGTCGGCGGCGAGCCGGCCCGCGACGGCGAACGCCGCGACGCCGGGTACGTCCAGGGTGCCGGAGCGCACGTGGCGCTCCTGACCGCCGCCGTGCAGCACGGGGACGGGGGTGTACTCGCGGCCGAGCAGCAGCGCGCCGACGCCGAACGGGCCGCCGATCTTGTGCGCGCTGACGGTCATCGCGGCCAGTCCGGAGCGGGCGAAGTCCACTTCCAGCTGCCCGAAGGCCTGTACCGCGTCGGCATGCATGGGCACGTCGAACTCGCGGGCGACGGAGGCCAGTTCCCGGATCGGCATGACGGTGCCGATCTCGTTGTTGGCCCACATCACGGTGATCATCGCGACGTCGTCGGGGTCGCGGGCCAGCGCCTCGCGCAGCACGTCCGGGTGGACGCGCCCGTACCGGTCGACGGGGAGGTACTCGACGGTCGCGCCCTCGTGCTCGGCGAGCCAGTCCACGGCGTCGAGCACCGCGTGGTGCTCGACCGGACTGGCCAGCACCCTGGTGCGGCGGGGGTCGGCGTCGCGGCGGGCCCAGTACAGGCCCTTCACCGCGAGGTTGTCCGATTCGGTGCCGCCGGAGGTGAAGACCACCTCACTGGGGCGTGCGCCGAGGGCGTCGGCGAGGGTCTCTCTGGACTCCTCGACGGTACGGCGGGCCCGGCGCCCGGCGGCGTGCAGGGAGGACGCGTTGCCGGTGACAGCGAGCTGGGCGGTCATCGCCGCGATCGCTTCCGGAAGCATCGGCGTGGTCGCGGCGTGGTCGAGGTAGGCCATGGTGGGCTCGATTCTACGAGCCTGCGGCGGGGCGTACGGCGGGCGCATGGCGTTCCGGCACCCGCGCACCGCGGAAGGTGCCTCTCACCCGCCCCGGTCCGGAGCCCGATCCGGTGGGGAGAGCGGCGGGAATCGCGCCCCGTCAGCCGCCGAAGTTCCAGACGACGACGCCGTTCCCGGTGACGAGGAGGGCCAGGATCACCAGGTCGGCGATGCCGAGCGCGAGTCCCAGCAGGGCGCGGCCGCGGCGGGCGGTGGAGCGGGCCAGGGCGATGACCGCCATGACGACGGCCGCCGGGCCCAGCAGGATGTTCATCACGAGCAGACCGACGAGTCCGAGAACGAACGAGGCGACGGCGAGGGCGTCGGCGTCCCGGGTGGAGCGGACGGAGCCGGGGCCCACGGGGCGCCGGATGCCGTCCCGCGGCGCGTCGGCGGGGGCGCTCGGAGCGGCGGCGTCCGCCGTTCCGGAGCGGCGGGTGAGTGTGGTGAGCGTCATGGTGCGGACTCCTTCGTGGCGGGATGCGACGGGGGTGGCCGGACGGCGGAGGGCGGCGTCGGTCACCGGGACCGGCGCTGCGCGCCCGTCCGCTCGCGCAGGGCGAAGACCAGCAGCCAGCAGCCGATCAGGGCGCCGAGGACGAGGGTCAGCGGCAGCGGGATCTGCGCCACCGCGCCCAGCACGATCCCCAGCAGGAGCAGGGCGACGACCAGGACGATCATGGTCAGCCTTTCCACAGTTGAGAGCACGAGTGTTCACTGACTTGTCAGTCTAGACCCGTGCGCCTCTTCCCCGCCCCGGAGAACAGTTGTTTACTGAATGGCATGAGTCACACCGCCGGCATCCGCCAGACCCAGAAGCTGAAGACGCGCCAGGCCCTGCTGGACGCCGCTCTCGGACTGCTGGAGCACCAGAGCCTGAGCAGCCTGGGACTGCGCGAGGTGACCCGCGCCGCCGGTGTCACGCCCACGGCCTTCTACCGGCACTTCGACGACATCGCCGGACTCGGGGTGGCCCTCGTCGAGCAGACGCTGGGCAGCCTGCACGGAATGATCGGCGCGATCCTCGCCGAGACCGGCGACACCGAGGTCCGGCTGGACCGCAGTGTCGGCCTGATAACGCGCCATGTCCGCGAGCAGCCCGCCCATTTCCGGTTCATCGCCCGTGAGCAGCACGGCGGGGTCGGCCCGGTCCGCGAGGCCATCGCCGCCCAGCTCCGGCTGTTCGCAGAGGAGGTGGCGGCGGCGCTCGCCGGGGAGCCGGAGTCGCGGGGCTGGAGCGAGGAGGACCTGCTGATGCTGGGCGGCCTCTACGTCGACCACATGGTGATCACCGCGTCGGCGATGCTGGACGCGGGCCCGGACGGCGGACGGACGGTGGCCGAGATCGCCCGGCGCCGGCTGCGCCTGGTCACGCTCGGCCGGCTGCACTGGCTGGACGACGCCCCCTGACCCGGAGCGCCCCGAGCGCCCCGGCCCCCGGGCGGTCCCTAAGGGCTGTCCCGCAATTCCTGGTGGATCAGCGCGCGGCGTCAGATGCGGTGCATCGCAAGGCGGAGGGACGTTCGCATACTGGATGTATGCGGATGTTCCGACAACGCGGCGAGGTGCCGTAGCTGTCGTCGCGCGCCCGCCAGGAATTGCGGGACAGCCCTTAGGGCTTGCCGGGAATCAAGGTGTTGCTTCCGGTTCTGGTTGTCGTTGTTGTGGTATGCGCATCGCGGACGAAACTCGTGACCAACTCGCCT
>NZ_JBIUXR010000030.1:38358-45084 GCF_044744085.1 Streptomyces sp. NPDC087428 | reverse complement strand
GCCGGTCGCCTGGGCGTACCGGTGCGCCCGGCCGTCCAGGGGGCGGGGGCCGGCCGCCGGGGGGGGCGGGGCCCGGGTGGGGCCGGGGGGGGGGGGGCGGGCCCCCCCCCCCCCCCCGGCCCGGGTGGTGCGGGGGCCGGTGGGATCACCGGCCCCCGCACCGGACCCGCTACCAGCGGACCGCGTTCAGGGCGTTCACCACACCGGCTCCGTAGAAGCCGTTGCGGTGCTTGCCGCCCTCGCAGACCGCGTCGACGGTGCCGTCACCGTCGATGTCGTACGGCGCGCCGCACGCGGTGGCGTCGGCCCCCGCCAGCAGCAGCGCCTTCACCGCGAGCGCCGACGCGTGCGGGTGCTTCGACTTGATCAGGGCCACCACACCCGCCACGTGCGGGGAGGCCATCGACGTACCGGCCATGTAGCCGTACGCGCCGCCCGGCAGCGTGGACAGGATCAGCCCGCTCGTCGCCGGCGGCTCGGGCCTCTGGTAGACCGTCGAGTCGCCGCCCGGGGCGGCCACGTCGATGACGCCGTTCCCGTAGTTCGAGTACGAGGCCTTCAGCCCCTTCGCACCCGTCGCCGAGACCGTCACGACACCCGGCAGCATCGTCGGGATGTCGAAGCACTTCTTCGGGTCGATCGTCCGGGTGACCGTGTCACCGTCGTTCGGGCTGGTCGAGTCCTCGATCGTGTCGGCCGCCAGGTCCTCGGCCGAGTTGCCCGACGCGGCGACATTGACCGTGCCCTTGCGCTCGGCGTACCGGGTGGCACGGGCGACCGACTCGACCAGTGCGCCCTGGTCCGGGTCGTCCTTGCAGTTGAACAGCCACGGGTCGGTGTAATAGCTGTTGTTGGTGACATCGACACCGTGGTCGGCCGCCCACATGAAGCCGCAGACGACGGACTCGGTGTAGAAGTAGCCGTCCGGGTTCGCCACCTTGATACCGGCGACCTTCACCCCCGGGGCGACGCCCGTCACCCCGACGCCGTTCTTCGCGGCGGCTATCGTGCCCGCCACATGGGTGCCGTGCGGGCTCTCACCGGCGTTCGGACGCCAGGAGCCGGCCGTGGTGTCCGGTGCGCCGGTCACACAGTTCGCCGAGGCGTTCCGGTCGAAGTTCGGTGCGAGGTCCGGGTGGGTGTCGTCGACACCCGTGTCGATGACCGCGACCGTGACCTTCCGGCTGCCCAGCGACTTCTGGTGCGCCTTGTCCGCCTTGATGGCGGGCAGGTCCCACTGGAGCGGCTCCATCGGGTCCTGGTCCGCCGTCGCCCGCGCCGCGGCGCCCCGCTCCTCCTGGGCCGTGAGCGGCTGCTCGACCCCGATGTCCTTGGTGGCCTGCGGGACGATCGGGTTGGTACGGGTGGCGCCCGCCGAATCCACGCCCCTGACCCCGCGTATGGACTGCGCGAAGTCCGGGTTCTGTGAATGGACGACGAGGACACCTATCCGGTCGTAGGCGATCACGACCGTGCCGCCGGCCCGCTCCACCGCCTTGCGCACCTGCTTGACGGTGCCGGGACCGCCTTGCGTATTCACGACGTACGACAGCTTCGGTCCGTCCGTCGACACCGCTGCCGCGGGACTGCCGTCGACCGGCGAGGCGGTCGCGGCGCCCGTCGGCAGGAAGCCGAGCGAGACGGTGAGGGCCAATCCGACGGGCAGCGACAGTGCGCGCGTCCGTCTGGATCCCAGATGAGCCATGGGGTCTCCACTTCATCCGTGTCAGTGGACCGGACACGGGCGTGTCCAGTCGCGTACATGACGAGTGAAGCTATCGCTGATCATCCCGGCTCATCAATGAGTTCACGAGAACCCGTCTGCGCCGAGGCGTCCGAAGGGGTGACCCGGAGAAGGGCGGAAGAGTGGTGAACCGCTTCGCCGCGCGCCGCGTGCCGTTGTCAGGGGAGGCGCACCATCACCCCCCGATACCGAGGTCCGCAATGAAAACCACCGTCCCCACCACTACCGCACCCGCGTCGCGAGGAGATTCCGTGGCTACCGATGCACCGCCGCCCGAGGGCAGTACGGAGAAAGGGCCGGCCCAGCCCACGACCGAGGCCTTCGTCGCGGAGCAGGAGAGCGCGGAATTCGGCGAACTGCGCCGCTCGTACCGCTCGTTCGCCTTCCCGCTGACCGCCGCCTTCATCCTCTGGTACCTGCTGTACGTGCTGCTGTCCAACTACGCCGGCGGCTTCATGGGCACCAAGGTGTACAGCAACTTCAACGTGGCCTTCGTCTTCGGCCTCGCCCAGTTCCTCACCACCTTCCTCATCGCCTGGTTCTACTCGCGGCACGCCGCGGCGAGGCTCGACCCGAAGGGCGAGGCCATCAAGTCCCGTATGGAGGCCGACGCATGAGCGCCGCGTACCATTCCCACACCGCCGTGCTCGCCGCCTCCTCCACCACCGAGCACCGGCCGCTGATCATCACGCTCTTCGCCGTCTTCGTCGCGGCGACCCTCGGAATCACCGTCTGGGCCGGCCGCCAGACCAAGAGCGCCTCCGACTTCTACGCGGGCGGACGCCAGTTCACCGCCTTCCAGAACGGACTCGCGGTCTCCGGCGACTACATGTCCGCCGCCTCGTTCCTCGGCATCGCCGGAGCCATCGCCCTCTTCGGGTACGACGGCTTCCTCTACTCGATCGGCTTCCTCGTCGCCTGGCTGGTGGCCCTGCTGCTGGTGGCCGAACCGCTCCGCAACTCGGGCCGTTACACCATGGGCGACGTCCTCGCCTACCGGATGCGGCAGCGCCCGGTGCGCACCGCGGCGGGCGTCTCCACGATCGTCGTGTCGATCTTCTACCTGCTGGCACAGATGGCCGGCGCGGGTGTACTGGTCTCCCTGCTCCTCGGGATCACCAGCGACGCGGGAAAGATCCTCATCGTTGCGCTGGTCGGCGTACTGATGATCGTGTACGTCACCATCGGCGGCATGAAGGGCACCACCTGGGTCCAGATGGTCAAGGCCGTGCTGCTCATCGCGGGCGCCATCCTGATGACCTTCATGGTGCTGTGGAAGTTCGACTTCAACGTCTCCGACCTGCTGGGCACCGCCGCGGAGAAGAGCGGCCACGGCGCGGCGTTCCTGGAGCCCGGACTCAAGTACGGGGCCACCGGTACCTCGAAGCTGGACTTCCTCTCCCTCGGCATCGCCCTGGTGCTCGGCACCGCGGGTCTGCCGCACATCCTGATCCGCTTCTACACGGTGCCGACGGCCAAGGCCGCCCGTAAGTCCGTCAACTGGGCCATCGGCATCATCGGCGGCTTCTACCTGATGACGATCGCGCTCGGATTCGGCGCCGCGGCCCTCATCGGCCCGAAGGAGATCATCGCGAAGAACCCGGCGGGCAACGCGGCGGCCCCGCAGCTCGCCGAGTACCTCGGCGGGGTCGGCACCACCGGCGGCGCCGTCATGCTCGCCGTCATCTCCGCCGTCGCCTTCGCCACCATCCTCGCCGTCGTCGCGGGCCTCACCCTCGCCTCCTCGTCCTCCTTCGCCCACGACATCTACGCCAACGTCATCCGCAAGGGGAAGGCCAGCGAGAAGGAGGAGATGCGGGCCGCCCGCTGGGCCACCGTCTTCATCGGCGCGGCCGCGATCCTGCTGGGCGCCTTCGCCCGCGACATGAACGTCGCCGGCCTGGTCGCGCTCGCCTTCGCCGTCGCCGCCTCCGCCAACCTGCCGACCCTCCTCTACAGCCTCTTCTGGAAGCGGTTCACCACCCAGGGCGCGCTGTGGTCGATCTACGGCGGCCTGGCCAGTTCGGTGATCCTGGTGCTGTTCTCGCCGGTCGTCTCCGGCAACGAGAAGACCTCGATGTTCAAGGGCGTCGACTTCGCCTGGTTCCCGCTGGAGAACCCCGGCCTGATCTCCATCCCGCTGGGCTTCCTGCTCGGCTGGATCGGCTCCCTCCTGTCGAAGGAGGAGCCGGACAAGGGCAAGTACGCCGAGCTGGAGGTCAAGTCCCTCACCGGCATCGGAGCCCACTGAGAGCAGGAGTTCACCCAGGAGTCCGTCTCTCGCACCACTCCCTTCCCGCGGCCGCGTCGTAGAGTCCTACGACGCGGCCGCGCCGTACCTCGTGCCAAACGCGCCCCTGCGATGTCACACGTCTCGCGTAGTCTCGAAAGAGTCAGCGACCGCAACCGGGAAGTCAGCCGGAGGAGGGGGGCCACCATGCTCATCGACACCTACGACCGGGTCGCCACCGACCTGCGCGTATCGCTCACCGACCGCTGCAATCTGCGCTGCACGTACTGCATGCCGGAGGAAGGCCTGCAGTGGCTGGCCAAGCCGGACCTGCTCAGTGACGACGAGATCGTCCGGCTCGTCCGCATCGCCGTCACCCAGCTCGGCATCACCGAGGTCCGCTTCACCGGCGGAGAGCCGCTGCTGCGCCCCGGGCTCGTCTCCATCGTCGAACGGTGCGCGGCCCTGGAGCCCCGCCCGAGGATGTCGCTCACGACCAACGGCATCGGGCTCAAGCGGACCGCCGCCGCGCTCAGGGCAGCGGGTCTGGACCGGGTCAACGTCTCGCTGGACACCCTGCGCCCCGACGTGTTCAAGACCCTCACCCGCCGCGACCGGCACCACGACGTCCTGGCCGGCCTCGAAGCCGCCCGGGACGCCGGGCTCACCCCCGTCAAGGTCAACACCGTCCTGATGCCGGGGCTCAACGACGACGAGGCCCCCGACCTGCTCGCCTGGGCCGTGGACAACGCCTACGAGCTCCGCTTCATCGAGCAGATGCCGCTCGACGCGCAGCACGGCTGGAAGCGTGACGGCATGATCACAGCAGGCGACATCCTCGACTCGCTGCGCACCCGGTTCGACCTCACCCCGGAGGGCCGGGACGAGCGAGGCTCCGCCCCCGCCGAACGCTGGCAGGTCGACGGCGGACCCCACCGGGTCGGCGTCATCGCCTCCGTCACCCGGCCGTTCTGCCGGGCCTGCGACCGCACCCGGCTCACCGCCGACGGACAGGTGCGCACCTGCCTGTTCGCCCGCGAGGAGACCGACCTGCGCGGAGTCCTGCGGTCGGACGCCTCCGACCAGGAGATCGCCCGGATCTGGAGGCTCGCGATGTGGGGCAAGAAGGCCGGGTCCGGTCTGGACGACCCCTCCTTCCTCCAGCCCGACCGCCCGATGTCGGCGATCGGCGGATAGCGCGTCCCGATCCAGGCCCTAGCGGGGCGAGTCCGGTGACTCCCACTCCGTCAGCGTCACCACATCCTTGAGGAAGCCCCGCACATCCAGGAACGAGGAGAGATGCTCCCGGTGCTCGTCACAGGCCAGCCAGGTCTTGCGGCGGTCCGGGGTGTGCAGCTTCGGGTTGTTCCAGGCAAGCACCCACACGGCGTCGGCACGGCAGCCCTTGGCGGAGCAGACGGGGGCTTCGGCAGCGTTCTCGGCCGCGGATTCAGGGGAGTTCACGGACTCAACCCTAGAGCCTGTCGCGAAGCAGTGGGCCGGCCGCTGAGCGGCTGACCTGACGCATCCCCTGCCGGAGAAAGGGCGACGCCGAGCAGCCACGGGGGGAGCTGCCCGGCGTCGGTCCGTCGCTCCGACGGGGGATGCGGAGCGCTAACGAAGTATGTCACGCAGACCGGGGTGCGGTGCACTGGAACTTCATGATTGATCTGAGCTTTTCTTGAGCTTGAATCCCCCGCGAATCCGGTCGAAACCGGGGCGTACGGGCTCAGCCGTGCCCCTGCGGATCCGAGGCGCGGAAGGTCTGGCCGGTCTCCGGGCCCGGTTCGGCCGGGCCTGCCGCCGGTGCGGCGCCGAGCGCGGGCCGCGTCGGGGCCGGGACGAAGGTGGAGGGCAGCGAAGGGGTGTTCTCCCGGCCCGCGTTGGCGATGACGACGGCGACGTACGGGAGCAGGACGCCCAGCGCCAGCCCCACGATCGCCACATAACGCTCCACGTTCCACAGGGCCGCCGCGGCGACCACGGAAAGCGTGCGCACGGACATCGAGATCACGTAGCGCCGCTGCCTGCCGCGCACATCCTCCGCGAGACCCTGCCGGGCACCCGTGATCCGGAAGACCTCCGCACCGCTCTGCTTCCGCATCCCGACTCCACCCATCTTCCCCGAGCCCGCGAAGGAACCGGGGACACCCCGTTCCCGCGCCGGACGCTCCCCGGACCGGACCGCTCCCACGGTACGCCCGGCATCCGGCGCGTTCGAGAGCGGGGCGCGCCGGGAACCCGCTCCCGTCGCACGTACGGACCCCTCCGACATGCGGGGTGCCCGTCCAGCGCCGAGACTGATCGGACATCGCGACACCGCGTCGCACGAGGAGGCGGCATGAGCTGGTTGTGGGCAATCATCGTGGGCCTGGTCCTCGGCCTGATCGCGAAGGCGATCCTGCCGGGGAAGCAGCAGATCCCGCTCTGGCTGACGGTCATCTTCGGCATGATCGGCAGCATCCTCGGCAATGCTGTCGCCACCTGGCTCGGTGTCAACGACACCAAGGGCATCGACTGGACACGCCATGTGCTCCAGCTGATCGGTGCCGTGGTGGTGGTCGGCGTCGGCGACATGCTCTGGGCATCGATCCGCGGTACCAAGCGACAGAAAACCTGAGGACCGCCGGGCACCGAACGGCCGCGGCCGGGCCCCCGGCACGCGGGCCCCGCCGCGGGGGGGTGGGGTGTCGGCTCAGCCCGCCGGGGCCGCGCTGGGCCCGAGGGGGATCTTTGCCCCGCGCCCCACCAC
>NZ_JBIUXR010000030.1:0-38348 GCF_044744085.1 Streptomyces sp. NPDC087428 | reverse complement strand
TGGGGGGGGGGGGCGCGTTGGTTGGGGGTGCGCCTCGGGGCTCACGTCAACTCATCACACCGGGCCCCGCGGTCCCCCCCGGGGGCGGGGCCCCCCCCCCCCCCCCCCCGGCGCCCCCGGCCGCGGTGGTGTCCGGTGACGGCTCAGCCGGCCGTGACCTCGATGGCCGCGAGGTTCTTCTTGCCCCGGCGCAGCACCAGCCAGCGCCCGTGCAGCAGCTCCTCGCG
Source organism: Streptomyces sp. NPDC087428 (assembly GCF_044744085.1). Classification (NCBI taxonomy): domain Bacteria; kingdom Bacillati; phylum Actinomycetota; class Actinomycetes; order Kitasatosporales; family Streptomycetaceae; genus Streptomyces; species Streptomyces sp. NPDC087428. The sequence goes on along the minus strand of NZ_JBIUXR010000030.1, from coordinate 38,121 downwards.
GGCCGGGGCCACCTCACCGTCGGCGACCTTGACGTTGTTCACGTACGCGCCGCCCTCCTTGACGGTGCGGCGCGCGCCCGACTTGCTCGGCGCCAGACCGACCTCCACCAGCAGGTCCACCAGCGGACCCAGCTCGGTGACCCGGGCGTGCGGCACCTCGGAGAGCGCCGCGCCCAGCGTCGCCTCGTCCAGCTCACCCAGCTCCCCCTGGCCGAACAGGGCCTTCGACGCGGCGATGACCGCGGCGCACTGGTCCGCGCCGTGCACCAGCGTCGTCAGCTCCTCGGCCAGCGCGCGCTGAGCGGAGCGCGCCTGCGGCCGCTCCTCGGTGACCTTCTCCAGCTCCTCCAGCTCGGCGGGGCTCAGGAAGCTGAGGATGCGCATGTAGCGGGAGATGTCCCGGTCGTCGACGTTCAGCCAGAACTGGTAGAACGCGTACGGCGTCGTCATCTCCGGGTCCAGCCAGACCGCGCCGCTCTCGGACTTGCCGAACTTGGTCCCGTCCGCCTTCGTCATCAGCGGGGTCGCCAGCGCGTGCACCTCGGCGCCCGGCTCCAGGCGGTGGATCAGGTCCAGGCCCGCGGTGAGGTTGCCCCACTGGTCGCTGCCGCCCTGCTGGAGGGTGCAGCCGTGACGCCGGTACAGCTCCAGGAAGTCCATGCTCTGGAGCAGCTGGTAGCTGAACTCGGTGTAGCTGATGCCCTCGTCGGACTCCAGCCGCCGGGCGATGGACTCCTTGGTGAGCATCTTGTTGACCCGGAAGTGCTTGCCGATGTCCCGCAGGAACTCGATCGCGGACATGCCCGCGGTCCAGTCCAGGTTGTTCACCATGACCGCGGCGTTCTCGCCCTCGAAGGACAGGAACGGCTCGATCTGGGACCGCAGCCGCGCCACCCAGGCGGCGATCGTCTCCGGATCGTTCAGCGTGCGCTCGGCGGTCGGGCGCGGGTCACCGATCTGACCGGTGGCCCCGCCCACCAGGGCGAGCGGCCGCAGCCCGGCCTGCTGGAGCCGGCGCATGGTGAGCACCTGCACCAGGTGGCCGACGTGCAGACTCGCCGCGGTGGGGTCGTAGCCGCAATAGAACGTGACGGGACCGTCCGCGAGAGCCTTGCGCAGTGCGTCCTCGTCAGTGGACTGGGCGAACAGCCCGCGCCACTTCAGCTCGTCGACGATGTCCGTCACGGTTCCGTGTCTCCTCAGATACGTGTACTGAATTGCAACAGCCAGTCTAGGCGGGTCACACCCCCGGGCTCACCGAGCTCATGTTGAAGTCGGGGATGCGCAGCGCGGGCATCGCGGCCCGGGTGAACCAGTCGCCCCACTCGCGCGGCAGTGTCCTCTCGGTGCGTCCCGCCTCCGTGGCCCGCGACAGCAGGTCCACCGGGGACTCGTTGAAGCGGAAGTTGTTCACCTCGCCGACGACCTCGCCGTCCTCCACGAGGTACACCCCGTCGCGGGTCAGCCCGGTCAGCAGCAGCGTCGCCGGATCGACCTCGCGGATGTACCACATGCAGGTCAGCAGGAGCCCGCGGCCGGTCGTCGCGGCCACCATCTCCTCCAGGGACCGCTCACCGCCGCCCTCCAGCACCAGGTTGTCGGCCGCCGGGGCGAGCGGCAGCCCCGTCAGACCCGCCGTGTGCCGGGTGGTCGTCAGGTGTTCCAGCCGGCCGTCCCGGATCCAGTCGGTACGGGCCAGCGGCAGCCCGTTGTCGAAGACCGAGGCGTCGTCCCCGGAGGAGTGGGCGACGACGAACGGCGCCGACTCCAGACCCGGCGCGTGCGGGTCGCTGGACAGCGTCAGCGGCAGCGCGGACAGCGTCTCGCCGAGCCGGGTGCCGCCACCGGGCCTGGAGAACACCGTCCGGCCCTCCGTGGCGTCCCGGGCGGTCGAGGACCACAGCTGGTAGATCAGCAGATCGGCGACGGAGGTCGGTGGCAGCAGCGTCTCGTACCGTCCGGCCGGCAGCTCGATACGGCGCTCCGCCCAGCTCAGCCGCCGGGCCAGCTCGGCGTCCAGCTCGGCCGGGTCGACATCCTTGAAGTCGCGGGTCGCGCGCCCCGCCCAGGCCGAGCGCGACCGGTCGGGCGACTTGGCGTTCAGCTCCAGCGTCCCGTTCGGCTGGTCGTGGCGCAGCCGCAGCCCCGTCGACGTACCGAGGTAGGTCGAGGTCATCTCGTGGTTGGCGAAGCCGTACAGCTCACGGCCGCCGGACCGGGCCCGCGCGAAGGCGTCGCCGAGCGCGGGGGCGAACGCCGCGAACACATCGGAGTCCGTCTCCGCGGGCGCGTCCGTGAAGTCGGGCGAGGCGGGCACCCCGGTGACCAGCGGCTGCGCGTCCTCCGCCGGACCGGCCCCGCGTGCGGCGGCCTCTGCGGCCCGCACCAGCGGCTCCAGGTCTGCGGCGGTGACGGCGGACCTGGACACCACGCCGGACGCGGTGCCCTCGGCCCCGTCGACCGTGGCGATGACGGTGAGCGTGCGGCCCCGGGTCACCCCGTTCGTGGTGAGCGCGTTGCCCGCCCAGCGCAGATTGGCCGACGACTCCTCGTCGGCGATGACCACACAGCCGTCGGCGGTGGACAGCGCGAGCGCGCGCTCGACGATCTCGTGCGGCTTGCTGACGCGGCTCATCGTCCGGCCTCCTGCGTCGTGTTGAGGATGTTGACGCCCCGGAAGAGGGCGGTGGGGCAGCCGTGGGAGACGGCCGCGATTTGGCCGGGCTGGGCCTTGCCGCAGTTGAAGGCGCCGCCCAGGACGTACGTCTGCGGGCCGCCGACCTTCTCCATCGAGCCCCAGAAGTCCGTCGTCGTCGCCTGGTAGGCGACATCGCGCAACTGCCCGGCGAGCCTGCCGTTCTCGATCCGGAAGAACCGCTGACCGGTGAACTGGAAGTTGTACCGCTGCATGTCGATCGACCAGGACCGGTCACCGACCACGTAGATCCCGCGCTCCACCCCGCCGATCAGGTCCTCCGTGGAGAGCCCGCCCGGATCCGGCTGCAACGACACATTGGCCATGCGCTGTACGGGGACATGGCCCGGCGAGTCCGCGTACGCGCACCCGTTGGACCGGCCCAGATCCGTCAGCTTCGCGATCCGGCGGTCCAGCTGGTAGCCGACCAGCGTGCCGTCCTTCACCAGGTCCCACGACTGGGCCTCGACGCCCTCGTCGTCGTAACCGATGGTCGCGAGCCCGTGCTCGGCCGTGCGGTCGCCCGTCACGTTCATCACCGGGGAGCCGTACGCCAGCTTCCCCAGCTTGTCGAAGGTCGCGAACGAGGTCCCGGCGTACGCCGCCTCGTACCCCAGCGCCCGGTCCAGCTCGGTGGCGTGGCCGATCGACTCGTGGATGGTCAGCCACAGGTTGGACGGGTCGACCACCAGGTCGTACGTCCCCGCCTCGACACCCGGGGCGCGCATCTTCTCGGCCAGCAGCGCGGGGATGCTCTCCAGCTCCGCGTCCCAGTCCCAGCCGGTCCCGGTCAGGTACTCCCAGCCGCGCCCGACCGGCGGAGCGATCGTGCGCATCGAGTCGAACTCGCCGCTCGTCGCGTCCACCGCCACCGCGGTGAACTGCGGGTGCAGCCGCACCCGCTGCTGGGTGGTGACCGTGCCCGCCGTGTCCGCGTAGAACTTGTTCTCGTGGACGGTCATCAGCGAGGCGTCCACATGCGCGACGCCCTCCGCCCGCAGAAGCCGGGCGCTCCACTCGGCGAGCAGTCCCGCCTTCTCCTCGGCCGGCACGCCGAAGGGGTCGACGTCGTACGCCGACACCCAGCTCCGCTCCCCGTGCACCGGCTCGTCGGCCAGCTCCACGCGCTCGTCGGAACCCGCGGCCGCGATCACCTTCGCCGACAGCTTCGCCATGGCGACGGCCCGCGAGGCCACCTTCGCCGCCGCGTCCATCGTCAGATCCACCCCGGAGGCGAACCCCCACGCCCCGCCGTGCACCACCCGCACCGCGTACCCCAGGTCGGTGCTGTCCGACGCCCCGGCCGGCCGGGCGTCCCGCAGCCGCCAGGTGGCACTGCGCACCCGCTCGAAGCGGAAGTCGGCATGCACGGCCCCGAGCGCCCGCGCGCGGGCGAGCGCCGCGTCGGCCAGCGGCCGCAGCGGGAGCGCCAGGAACGACTGATCTACCTCATGGGGCACGGGCGGCCTTCCCTTGTGGTGATGGCAGGGTCCGGGTGAGTGAACCATGCCGCCGACATGGTGGCGCGGATTTTCGTCAGCGAGATACGCCTGAGCCCAGCGGTTGGAACAGGGAGTCGGAGAAACCAGCGGCAAGGACCTGTCGCCGGTTAGGCTCGACGGGTGATCACACCGCACGAGTGGCGGTGGTTCTCGTACTCCTGGAAGGTGGTACCTACCCCATGAGCAGCGCAGACGGGGTGCCGCAGGCGTCGGACCCTCGACTTCTAGGCCTGGCAGGACGGACTCGCAATTTCGGCTTCCTGCTGCCGCACCTTGCGCTGCTCGTCGCCTATGGAAGCGCCGCCGAGAGCCATGTCTTCAGTGACCCGAATACATCTCTGATCAAATCGCGCCAGTTCGCCGAGGCCATGGCGGCCGACCTCGTAAGCCGTGGGCGGGTCCGCGCAGAAGGCACCACCCAGTTCGACCGGCTGCGGGCCCTGGAACGGGAGGGCTACCTCCATGGCGACGTGGGCACTGCCTTTCACAAGGTGCGCACCCTCGGCAATGACGCGAACCACTCGGGGCTCGACAACGCCGACGACGCCTTCCGAGCTCTGCGTACCTGCTTCCGCCTCGGAGTCTGGTACCACCGACTGCTCACCGGCTCACGCGAGCAGCTGGCGTTCGTGCCGCCCAGTCCCGACCGCATCCCCGCCGTGGAGAACGCGCTTCTCCTCCAGGATGTCGCCCAGGCACGCCGGGAACTAGAAGAGGCCCGTCTCAGCTATCACGACCAGGCATCCCAGGCCCAGGCCGAACAGGCCGCCCGGAGCGTCGTCGAGCGCGAGCTCGCCCAGGCGCAGGCCGAGCGCGAGGAAATGGCCCGTGCGGTCGCTGCCATGCAGCACCAGCTCAAGGAACTCCAGGCCGCTGCCGAGGCGACTCAGCTCGACCGCCGTCACACCGCCACCACTGACCGAGCCGCCGCTTCGGCCGCCGTCGCGGAGCGCGCCCGCCTCCTCGACAACGCGGAGCAGGCTTCCCGCGAACCGCTCACCGAAGTACAGGTCCGCAAGCGACTCGACGCCATGCTGGCAGCAGCCGGCTGGGACGTCCAGGACGGTGGCGCGGACCTCAACCTCCATATCCAGGGTGACCGACGGGGTAACGGCGTCGCCGTCCGCGAGGTCACCACCGCCCGGGGCCGCGCCGACTATGCCCTCTACGTCGACCGCAAGCTCGTCGGCGTCATCGAGGCCAAGCGCGAGGGGGCTGACCTGTCCGCCGCGGAGGCCCAGGCCGACCGCTACGCCGACCATCTCACCGATGCCCAGCAGCGTTTCAACGCATGGCGCACTCCGCTCCCGTTCCGCTACGTCAGCGATGGCGGAGAGACCCGCTTCCGGTCCGTCCTTGACCCGGACTCCCGTACTCGTCGCATCTTCTTCTTCCACCAGCCGCGTACTCTCGCTCGCTGGGTCCGCCAGGCCGAGGAGGACGAGCAGACCCCCAGCTACCGCGCCCGGCTGCGCCACCGCATGCCCGACCTCGACGAACGGCCTCTGCGCCCCGCGCAGATCAAAGCGGTGCGCGGCGTGGAGAACTCGCTGGCCCTGGGTAAAGGGCAGCAGGGCATGGGGCAGGCCCGCGCCCTCGTCCAGATGGCCACCGGCGCCGGCAAGACGTTCACGGCCGTCACGTTCTCGTACCGGATCCTCAAGCACGCCCGCGCCGAGCGCGTCCTATTCCTTGTGGACCGCAACAACCTCGGCGTGCAGGCGTTCGCCGAGTTCGAGAACTTCAAGACTCCGGACACCGATCGCAAGTTCGCCGATCTCTACAACGTCCAGCGTCTTGGCGCGGAGGGCATGCTCACCTCCTCCAAGGTCGTGATCTCCACCGTGCAGCGCCTCTACATGGAGCTCACCGGTGCGAGCCTGCCGGGGGCCGTGCAAGGGGACGGGGAGATCGAGTACGACATCGACGTGCCCGGCGGCATCGAGGTCGGCTACAACGCGGACATCCCCCCGGAGGCATTCGACCTGATCGTCGTCGACGAGTGCCATCGTTCCATCTACGGCAAGTGGCGCTCCGTCCTCGAATACTTCGACGCCCCCATCGTTGGCCTCACCGCCACCCCCGTCGCCCAGACCTTCGGCTACTTCAACGGCAACCTGGTCAGCGAGTACTCCTATCAGGAGGCTGTGGCCGACCGCGTCAACGTCGACTTCTCCGTCTATGAGATCAACACACGTATCACGGTCGAGGGCGGTGTCATCGCGCAGGGCACCATTCCGGTCCGTGACCGCCGCACGCGCCGCCAGCGCTACGAGGACATCGACGAGGACATTGCGTACGGAGCGAACCAGGTCGGTGTCGGGGTTATCAGCAAGGACCAGCTCCGTACGGTCGTCCAGACCTTCCACGACCGGCTGTTCACGGAGATCTTCCCCGAGCGGGCGAAGCGCGACCCGGCCACGGGAGCCTTGCTGCCGGACGAGATGCACGTGCCCAAGACGTTGATCTTCGCCAAGAACGACAACCACGCGGAGGAGATCGTCGAGGTCGTCCGCGACGTCTTCGGCAAGGGCAACGATTTCTGCGCGAAGATCACCAGCGCGGCCCGCAACGCCCCCGAACGCCTGGCTGCCTTCCGAAACCTGCCCGACCTGCGGATCGCGGTCACGGTCGACATGATCGCCACCGGCACGGACGTCAAGCCGCTTGAATGTCTGTTGTTCCTGCGGGACGTCAAGAGCTGGGCCTACTTCGAGCAGATGAAGGGCCGCGGCGCCCGGACTCTGTCCCTCACGGAGTTCGAGAAGGTCACCCCCGGCGTGGGCCCGAAAACCCGCTTCGTGATCGTCGACGCGGTCGGTGTGACGAAAAAGCCGAAGGTCGACGCGGCACCGCTGGAACGCCACACCGACAAACAGATCAGCCTGGAGAAGCTGCTCCGCAAGACCGCCGCGAACACCATCGAGGAGGAAGAGGTCTCCACCCTCGCGGCCCGCCTTGCCAAGCTCGATGTCCAGATGACGGATGAGGAACGCGCCGAGATCCAGCGCCTGAGCGGTGGACTGGAGCTGACGAAGATCGTCCATGGAATGGTCGACGCCGTCTCGGCGGACCGGCAACTGGAGGCCCGCGAGGCTGCCCAGCGCGCCGGCCGCGATCCCGAGCACGCGGTACGCGACCTCATCGAATGGGCCGTGCGGCCACTCGCAGCCCAGCCACCGCTGCGTGCCAGGCTGCTGGAGATGCGGCGAGCGAAGGACATCCTCTACGACGAGACCGGCACGGACGAGCTGCTCGGGGCGGGCGCGGGCGCGGTCGTGGAGGACGAGGACTCGGCGTTGCGGACCGTCCGGGATTGGCGCCAGTACATCGCCGACAACCGGGACGAGATCGCGGCTATGTCCATCGCGTTCAGCGCCGGCTCGGACGTGCCACCGAGCGCCGCCATGAACAGGCTCGACGACGTGGCCCGCAGGATCGCCCGCCCACCGCGCTCCTGGACCCCTGACCGGCTCTGGCAGGCGTACGAGCGGCTCGGTGAGGTGGTGACCGACGGCGCCCGTCGTACGCGTACGGCCTCCGACCTGCTGGCCCTGCTCCGTTACGAGCTCGCGGGCGGCGCGGAGCGGGGGGCGCCTGCTCCACGTCCGTACGAGGGGCTCGTACGCGAGCGCTATCAGCGCTGGATCGCCAGTCAGGAACAGATGGGCAGCCGGTTCACGGCGCGCCAGCACTGGTGGCTCGACCGCATCGCCGAAGCGACGGCCAGGCGTGTACGCTTCGACACCGCTGACCTGGATTACCCCCCTTTCACCAAACACAATGGTACGGACGGCTTCATCGCCGAATTCGGGGGAAAGCGGGCCGAACACATCATCACTGAATTGGACAGGGAGCTGAGCGCGTGACGACCGACTCGGGAACGGGGCCGGAGCCGGAGGGCTCGGGGGCCGAGGAGGGTGTTGCAGCGGAGCTGCCTGAGGGGTGGGTTCGGGCAACGATCGGTGAGCTGTGTGACGTAAATCCTCGTGGTTTTGACGAGGAACCGGCCGACGGCGAGTTGATTTCGCAGGTTCCGATGGCTGCTGTCGAGGTGGCGACGGGGCGTATGGACGCATCGATGCGGGTGCGATATGGAGATCTGAAGAAGAAGTCGCTCACCAGGTTCCAGGAGAACGACGTACTTTTCGCTAAGATCACGCCCTGCATGGAGAATGGGAAGATCGCGAAGGCGCAGGGGCTGACTGGCGGGCGCGCTCTGGGAAGTACGGAATTTCATGTGCTGCGGAGCCGCGGAGCCGTGCTCCCTGAATATTTGATGCATTTCTTGCTGCAATCGAACATCCGGAAGACAGCCGAGCGGCACATGGCTGGCGCTGTGGGGCAGCGTCGCGTTCCGCGCCCGTACCTGGCGGAGCTGGAGATCCCTGTGCCACCCCTCGCCGAACAGCACCGAATCGTCGCCAAGCTGGACGATCAGCTGGCACATGTTGAGGCGGGAGAGGAGGCGGTGCGGGCTGCTTTGACTGCCTCCGCAGTTTTGGAAGATCTGATTACCGGCTGTGGTGCACTAGGTGGACTGTACGGAGTCGAGTGCTTGCCTACCTCGCTTGAACCCGCAGATGTTGATGACGGCGTACTTCCTGATCTTCCGCTCGGATGGAAATGGGTGCGTCTCGGGGACATTGCCGAAGTAGTTGGTGGAGTCACGAAAGATGGCAAGAAACAGGGCGACCCCGAGTATGTTGAAGTTCCGTACCTCCGGGTTGCGAATGTGCAGCGTGGACGCCTTGTGCTTGATCGCGTGGAAAGAATCAGGTTGCCTGCGAAGAAGGCTCATTCTTTGAAGCTTGAATCCGGTGATGTTCTCCTAAATGAGGGGGGAGACCGAGACAAGCTGGGGCGCGGGTGGATTTGGGAAGGGCAGATAGAGGACTGTATTCACCAGAATCACGTTTTTCGCGCGCGTATCAGAGGCAAGATGCTGGACCCCAGGCTGCTTGCCTGGCATTCCAACGCATTCGGTAAAAACTGGTGTGATCGCAACGGGAGGCAGACGGTTAATCTTGCCTCTATCAGTCTTCGAACAATCAAGCTGATGCCTATCCCCGTGCCGCCAAAGTCTATGCAAGACGTTCTGGTCAAGGCTGTTGAAATTCGCCTGGCGGAGGCGAGGTCTGCCCAGCAGGTGATTCAGGGCGTGCGCGAGCAGGGCGAAAGTTTGCGTAACGCCCTCCTCCACGCAGCCTTCATTGGCGCCCTCGTTCCCCAGGATCCTGACGATGAGCACGCGTCCGTCCTCCTCGACCGGAGTCGCACGCAGCGGGCCGCCGCCTCCAAACCGGCCAAGCGCAAGCGCGCGCCCTGCAAGGCATCCCCGGCCGCACCCGAGACCTCCGGCCGGCCGGTTCCGGCCGGTACCCAGGACACACTTCCCTTGTGAGCACGAACATGAGCAGCAGTACCGAGACCACGGCCTCCGAGAGCCCCGCCAACGCGGAGGCCGAGTACGCGCCCGGCGCGGCCACCCCCCGCGAGACCGGAGCCAAGGGCAAGACCAAGGCCGCCCCGGCGGCCCCGGTCTCGACCTCCACCCTCGTCAACCGTCTCTGGTCGTACTGCGAACTGCTTCGCCATTCCGGCGTCTCGACCCTCGACTACGTCGAGCAGCTCACGTACCTCCTCTTCCTAAAGATGGCCGACGAGCGTGCAAACCGCCCGGCCGTCTTCCGGCGCAACGCCCCCGAACAGCCCCTCGTGCCCGAGGGACGGGACTGGAAGAGCTTGATGACCCGATCTGCCGAGGCACTGCTCGACCACTACGAGTTCATCCTCAAGGACCTCGGTCAGCGCGGCGGGACCATGCTTGGCGAGGTCTTCACCAAGGCGCAGAACAAGATCCAGGAACCTGCGGTCCTCGAACGGCTGATCAAGGACCTGATCGATCCCCACACCTGGACCACCGAGAATCAAGACCTCAAGGGCGACGCCTATGAAGGGCTTCTCCAGCGTGGCGCCGAGGACCGCAAGACCGGCGCGGGCCAATACTTCACACCCCGCCCCCTCATCGACGCGATGGTCGACTGCGTCCAGCCGAAGCCCGGTGAGACCATCACCGACCCGGCCTGCGGTACTGGCGGCTTCCTCATCGCGGCGCATGCCCACCTCATCCAGCACTACGAGGACGAGCTCTATGGCGACAAGGGGCGGGCTCTCCAGACCGGTGCGATCACCGGTTATGAGCTCGTTCGTGAGACCGGCCGCCTCGCCCTGATGAACATGCTGCTGCACGGCATCGGAAACTCCGAGGCCAAGCCGCTCATCACCATTCAGGACTCACTCGCCCGCCCCCCGAAGCGGCACTACGACATGGTGCTTGCCAACCCGCCCTTCGGCGTCGGCTCGGTGACCGGCGAGTCGTACACGGCCCGCACCGACTTCTGGGCGCAGACGACCAATAAGCAGCTCAACTTCGTCCAGCACATCTACAACCTGCTGAAGACCAACGGTCGGGCCGCCCTGGTCCTCCCCGACAACGTCCTCTTCGAGAGCGGTGCCGGCGAGACCATTCGCAGGAACCTTCTCAACCTCTGCGATATCCACACTCTCCTGCGCCTGCCCCCCGGCATCTTCTACGCCAACGGCGTCAAGGCCAACATCCTGTTCTTCGGCAAGACGGGCCAGCGCACCGGAGGCCGCCCCGGCACCCGCAAACTTTGGGTCTACGACTTCCGCACCGATCAGCGCTTCACTCTCAAGCAGCGCCAGCTGGGTCGCCAGCACCTCGACGACTTCGTCGCCGCCTACCACTCCGGCGGCACGGACTTCACCAAGCGCACCCCGAGCGACCGTTTCCGTGCCTACGACTACGACGAGCTGATCGCACGGGACAAGGTCAACCTCGACCTCACGGTCCTGAAGTCCGATTCCGCCATGACCGCGACATACGCGTCGCCGGACGTGATCGCCCAGGAGATTGTCGACGAGCTCGAAGTGGCACTGGCCGAGTTCACCGCCGTGGCCCAGGCATTGAAGAAGGATGTGCCGCCGTCAGGCGGCGACAAGTAGGAACGGACGGAGGGCCCGTGGTTCTTCCGGAACCGCGGGCCCTCCGTCGTGCCCTTCTCTGCGGGCTCAGAGCTCGCCCGCTATCACGCCTGTCCGGAACGCGGCCCACTCCGACGCGGTGAACCGCAGCGGTTCCCGTTCCAGGTTCTTCGAGTCCCGTACGGCCCGTGCTCCGTGCGGCAGTTCGGCGATCTGGACGCAGTCATTCTCCGCCCCACTGGCTGTCGCCTTGTGCCAGTCGGCGTTGGTGAGGTCCTGTTTGTACAGCTCGGTCTTGTGGTCCGTCACTTTCTGAAGCTCTCTTCCAGCTCGGCGATGCGGACGAGCGAGTCCTCGACGGGCAAGGCCGTGGCACGAATGCGTTCGTACGCCCGCTCGTAGGGGACCGCGTCTTCACCCTCAACGTATGTGGCTCCGCCGGGGTTCTCCAAGAGGACGACGCTTGGCAGGGGCGCTCGGAACTTAGTGAGAGAGAAGCCGCCCTCGAGCCCGGGGTGAGGCGTCGCACTGAGGGGCATCAACTGCACCGTCACATTGGGAAGCTCTGCGGTCTCACGCAGTCTGCGCAATTGCTCCCGCATGGTGTCGGGGCGACTGGCGAACCTCAGGTGCAGGGCCGCCTCATGCATGATCGCCCAGAACTCCAGAGGAGCGCCGGGCCGGGTGAGTACGGACTGGCGAGCCATGCGTACTTCCGCCAGCGCCGTGACCTCCTCGGAGCTCCGAGTGGTGGTGATTCCGGAGATCGTCTCGCGTGCGTACGTGGCACTTTGCAGGAGCCCGGGGACAAGGAGCGGTGACCAGGAGCACACCACCTCGGCGTCGGTCTCCAGGGAGATGTAGTCCGCGTACAGGGGGCTGACAACCTGCGCGTATGCCTGCCACCAGCCCTTCTTTGCGGCGTCGCTCCGCAGCTGCTCCAAGACGTCACGGACTTGAGGGTCGGAAACTCCGTAAACAACGAGCAGCTGTTCGAGGTCAGCCGGCCGGATCGCCTGTACGGCGTTCTCGATCTTCGACATCTTCGGGCTCTGCCATCCCATTGCAACGGCGGCGCGATCCAGGCTCAGTCCAGCCTCGTTGCGGAGCCTGCGCAGTGCGCCTCCGAGGCGACGGCGCCTGACAGTGGGGGTCAGAGGGGCATTCGGCATGAAGACATGCTGCCATTTCCAAGTCGCGAGAGGGGCCAATTCGAAAGTGCCACCCATTTGGGTAGAAAGGTTGCTACCTCGATGTGCGGTGAAGCACTCTCAAGTCAGCGTAGGCCGACCAAGGTCTGTTTCCCCGACGTAGGAGCCCCCCATGCCTCACTCCCTCGGCTGGTACCACGCCTCCACCTCCACCGGCTTCGTCCTCCACCTCTCCGCCACCACGGACCATCTCCGCGCCGCCAGCGCCCTGATTGGCAAGACGCTCGCCGACGCAGGTGTCGGCGAAGGGCAGTCGCATGCGGCGCAGTTGGTGATGTCCGAGCTGTTCGGGAATGCGGTGCGGGCTTGCGGCAATTTCGTGCCGCTCGTCGCCGAGGTGGCCGTGGAGCCGTCGCGCGGGTACGGCGACGGTGCGGAACGCGGGGTACGGGTCAGGCTGCATGACCCGTACCGGTTGGCGCTGCCCGTGGTCGGCGGTGTGCGAATGGATGATCCCGAGGCGGAATCGGGGCGCGGGCTGCCCATGATCGACCTGCTTGCGCCGGGGTGGCGGGTTGCGGGGACGCCGGTCGGGAATCAGGTGCGCTGCCGGATTCCCGGAGAGGGGGACGCGGGGGCCTGATGGGCTTCCCCGTCACCGACTGCCAATCTTGTCGTACTGATCGTGAAGATATGCCTACGATGGGAGGGAGTTGATCGCCCGCGGTCCGGTCGTCCGGTCCGGTGTGCTGTTAAGAGCCTTGGCCGCCACAGTCGGCGGCTGCCCGGGACGGGGAACGGCCAGCCGGCGCATCCACTCGGACCGGGACGCACGAGGACGGGCGGGGCATGGCGACAGAGCGCGACGGAGTCGGGGCCAGAGGGCCGGAGACGCACTGGACGGCGAAGAGGATCTTTGAGCGCTGGCAGCGTTTCTACGAACTCAAGACCAGTGCCAAGGCGCTGACTCGGTTGGAATTCACCGAGCACATCGCCTACCTGCTCTTCCTCAAGCTCGACCACGAACACACCCAGCGGTCCGGGATGTTCGCAAGCAGGCCGATCGCGCCGGTGGATAGCTGGCCGCACCTCGTACTCGCCAGTGGGGAGGATCTGCACGCAACGCTGACCCGGCTGATGACGGAGCTCGGCAGGCCGAACCCGGAGGACCCCCGCCGGGCCATCGCCAGCGTTCTGTTCCAGGAGTCCCGTCCCTGGCCCGTGGACCGGATGGCAGAACTCGGACGGCTGATCATCGAGGAGTTCGACCCGTACCGCTGGGCGGATGTGAAGCGGGACGAACTCGGTGTGGCCTTCTCTCTGCTGATCGGCGACTGCCGCGACGACATCCGGGCCAAGCGGGAGACGGGCCAGTTCCTTACCCCTCCGTACCTCCTGAAGGTCATAGCCGAGGCGCTTGCGCTCACCCCTGAGGACCGGGTGATCGATGCGGCCGTCGGGGTGGGTACCAGTCTGATCGCCGTGCACCGCGAGATGGCGGTGCACGGCGACCGCGTCGACGCCTCCGCTATAGCCGGTGCCGACATCGACGTACAGATGTGTCGCCTGGCGACGATGAACGTACTGCTGAACACCGGGCGCCAGTTCCACGACGTCCCCCCGGTTCTGCGCGCGGACTCGCTCAGGGTGAAGGACCGGCTGGTGCGCCGGCACGAGCGGGACGTGGCCGCGACGGTCGTCATCTGCAACCCGCCGTTCAAGAGCGTGGAGACGAACACCGAGCAGCGGGATGACTTCTGGGCGCAGAACGCCACGCTTCCGGCCAACTTCCTCCAGCATCTGGCCATCACCCTGCCCCGAGGTGCCAGGGCGGCTGTCTTCGTCCCCGATGGTGTGCTGTTCCAGCGCGGCGCGGCGGCCACCATCCGCAGGGAGCTGTTGAAGAACTGCACCGTGCACACTCTGCTGCGCCTGCCGACCGGCATGTTCCACGACACCAACTCGAAGTCGAACGTCCTCTTCTTCACTAAGTCGGTGAGGTGTCCGACCGGTGAGCCGAACACCGACGAGCTATGGGTGTACGACGCTCGCGACATCCACCACACGGACACCGAGAACCCTCTTTCCGAGGAGGATTTCGCGGAGTTTCTGGAGGCGTTCCGTCCTGGGGAGGAACGATTCACCGGGCGTGCCGAATCGTCGCGCTTCAAGCGCTACGACCGCGACGCCGTACGAAAGATCCTGGACAGTCCCGGCGTCAGCCTCAACCTGCGGGCCAACCTCGCCGACACACTGGATGATTCGGGCGATCCACGCGACATCGCGCGCTCGATCATCGACCACCTCGGCGACGCGCAGCGGAGCTTCGAAGCGGTCCTGGACTCCCTCGGCTGAGACCGCCGTCCCCTTATCCGCACCCGTCACCCACACGCAGCCGGCCGGACAGGAAGACCATGAACGCCACTCCGCAGCAACCCGACGTCCCCACCCAGGTCCGCCAGACTGAGCGTGCCTTCGACGAAACGTACGCCGACCTCATCGACATGAGCGACTTCGGCAACCGGGCGCCCGAACAGACCGCGCCCGCCTTCCGGTCTCGCGCGCTGGCGGCGCACGCCGTCCGGATCATGACGGGATGGGCGGCCGAGCAGGCGGCCGACTGCGTCATCGATGGAGGCCAGGACCAGGGGATCGACGCCATCGCCATCGACGAGGCGGCGGCACACATCTACCTCGTACAGGCCAAGTGGAGTCCGAACGGGACGGCAAAGGCGAACGAGACCGCAGTACAGAAGCTCTTCGTGGGACTGACCCTCATCGACTCGGGAGAGTCCGCCCAGTTCAACCCGCGCGGTCAGATACTCGCCAAGCGGGCCCACGAGCTGATCGGTGAGAAGGCGACCAGGATCACGCAGGTGATCGTCCTCATGGGAACTGAGCACCCCGCGCCTGGCGTATTGCGGGCCATCAAGAATGGCGAGAGCGAGTTCAATTCCCACGGCGACTACGTCGATCACAAGTTTCTGCATGCCCCGGAGGCTTATGCGCTGGTGCGCGAGGACCAGCGAAGCGAACCCGTCACCCTGGAAGTGACGCTGCGCCCCTGGTTCAGTGTGTCCTTGCCCTATCTCTCATACGAGGGAATCGTGCAGGCGGAGGAGATTGCGACCTGGGCCGAGCATGGCAACGAGCTGTTCGCCCGCAACATCCGCAATCCGCTTGGTCTGACCCCCATCAACAAGGAACTGGTGGACACCCTCACTGACGAACCGTCCTACTTCTGGTACTTCAACAACGGCATCACGGTTTTGTGTGACTCCGTGGACGCTGTACCCGTGTCGCAGAAGTTCCCGGAACGTCACCCAGTCCGCCTGACGGCCCACGGTGCCAGTGTGGTGAACGGCGCCCAGACCGTGCGCTCGGTCATCGACGCGGCCCAGCAGGCCGAGGAAGCCGAACTTGCCCAGGTCACCGTTCGTTTCATCGTCACCGGCGGCGACGCCGACTTCGCCAACCGAACCACCCAGGCCACCAACCGGCAGAACCACATCACCGAACGCGACCGCATCGCCCTCGACCCTGTCCAGGCAGAGCTCATGGCCGAGTTTAGAGCCGAACTCGGCCTCGTCTACAGCGTGCGCCGCAGCGAACTCGAACCGCAGGACGACGAGGGCTGCTCCGTCGTGGAGGCCACGTGCGCGCTGGCCTGCGCCCACACGGGCAGCCGGTTCGCGGCGCGGCTCGTGGCGGCCGGTTCCACCGATGTGCTGTGGGAACGGGGCGGCAGCGGCATCTACGACCCTCTCTTCCGCTCCGTGCCTGGCGTGTACGAGACCTGGAACGCGGTGAAGGTGCTGCGAGCGGTGCGGACGGCTCTGCGTGCGGAGCGCGAGCAGTACGCGGGGCGCGCGGCCGCAGTCGTCGACGACGGTGCCTTCCTCATCACCCACCTGGCGTTCCGGCGGCTGCTTGCTCAGGACGCCGGCATGGGGGAGCCGGACCAGTCTCTGGCCTGGGCCGCTGAGGCGGTGGCACAGGTCCCGAACCTCGTCAAGCGCGTGGTCCCGGTGCTTGTACAGGTTTTGGACGACGAGGTTGGAGCCCGGACGAGTATCCAGCGCGTGTGCGCCGACCCTGGGCAGGCCGCTGAGCTCGTCACTGCGGTTCTGGCAGCTCTTGAAGGGGGCGGGACCGGAGAGGCCGCCGCGAAGTACCGGCGGCAGGAGAGCAAGCCGCGCAAGCGACGTAGGCCCAACGCCGTGCACGTGATCGTCGACAGCGGTGCTCTGGTGGAAGGCGCCCCCCTCCACCTGGCCCTGTACCTTCAGCCGGAGAAGGAAGCGCTGGCCGAGTGGCTCACTGCCAACCCGCGTCGAGCATTGGCCAAGTGGACTAGGACCAACCGGACGCGCCCGATCGTCTGGGCCGCCGACGGGCTTTCGTACTCGCCCAGTGGGCTCATTGCACGGATGTGGGAGCTGGCCGACTGGGAAGGGCGCCCAGTCTCGAACCAGGGCACCGCCCGTTGGGCCACGCAGGAGGGGGAGACGCTCGCAATCCTCGCCCGGCGGCTCCTCGACGGTATGGAGGGAGGGAAGGACGCAGAGTGACGACCAGCTGTGGCAGGGTCGGCCAGCCGCATGCAAGCGCCTCATTTGTGGTCACGGTGAATACACGTAGGTACAACTGACGAGCCTGCCATGAGCACCACTCCCATTCGAGAGTTCGCATACCAATCCCAGCGCGGTCTTCGCCCGCGTCGGAGAAGGGTGAGGCGATCGAGGTCACCCGGCACGGCAACGTCATCGCGATACTGTCACCGGTCGGCAGTCCCGTGGAGCGGTATGCGCACTTGGTGGTACTGGAAGATCAAGCTGAAGCCGGTCACCGCGGCCGAGCGGCACAGCATGCCGCACTACGAGGTGCCGGGAGGTGCCGATCCTGTGGCGCTGCTGCTGGTGGAGCGTGCAGAGGACGACCGTTGATCTACGTGGACGCGTCCCCGCTACTGGTCACCTGGATGACCCGGCGAAGCCACCGGGATGCTCCGGACACCTTCCTCCAGGGACAGACCACGGAGCCGCTCGCTACCAGCACGCTCGGCTTCGTGGAGACCGTACGGACGCTGGATCTCATGGGTCAGTTCCCAAAGGCCATGGAGGACCTGGACGCCCGGATCGCCGAGATCCTCCTCAGCCGGGAGGTGCGTAACGCGGCTGCTCTGCTGTTCGGGCGCCTGAGGACGCTGGACGCCATCCACGTGGCCAGCGCGCTCCTGCTGCGGGACGACCTGACCGCCCTGGTGACTTACGACCGCAGGATGCTCGAGACCGCTCGTGCCGAGGGGCTGTCGGCTCACGCCCCCGGTATGGCGGACTGACAGGCGGGCAGACTGTAGGAACCCCACAGTGACCGGCCGAAGGCGCTGTCAGAGGCCGATTCCTCGGGAAGCGGACGGTACCGATAGGTTTTCGAGGTACCAGACAGCTATGGAAAGGGTGATCCGTTGAGCCGCTCGGTTCTCGTCACCGGAGGAAACCGGGGCATCGGCCTCGCCATCGCCCGCGCTTTCGTCGACAACGGCGACAAGGTCGCGATCACCTTCCGTTCCGGCGAGCCGCCCCAGGCGCTCACCGAGGCCGGTGTTCTCGCGGTCCGCTGCGACATCACCGACGCCGAGCAGGTGGAGCAGGCCTACAAGGAGATCGAGGAGAAGCACGGCAACGTGGAGGTGCTGGTCGCCAACGCCGGTATCACCAAGGACCAGTTGCTGATGCGGATGTCCGAGGACGACTTCACGTCCGTACTCGACACCAACCTCACCGGCACCTTCCGGGTCGTCAAGCGTGCCAACCGCGGCATGCTGCGCGCCAAGAAGGGCCGGGTCGTCCTGATCTCCTCGGTCGTCGGCCTCCTCGGCTCCGCGGGACAGGCGAACTACGCCGCGTCCAAGGCCGGTCTGGTCGGCTTCGCCCGGTCGCTGGCCCGCGAGCTGGGCTCGCGGAACATCACCTTCAACGTCGTCGCGCCCGGTTTCGTCGACACCGACATGACGCAGGCGCTCACCGAGGAGCAGCGCAAGGGCATCGTCGCCCAGGTGCCGCTCGCGCGCTACGCGCAGCCCGCGGAGATCGCCGCCGCGGTGCGCTTCCTCGCCTCCGACGACGCGTCGTACATCACTGGAGCCGTCATCCCTGTTGACGGCGGATTGGGCATGGGTCACTGATCACCATGAGCGGAATTCTCGACGGCAAGCGCATCCTCATCACCGGGGTGCTGATGGAGTCGTCCATCGCGTTCCACACCGCCAAGGTGGCCCAGGAGCAGGGCGCCGAAATCATTCTGACCGCCTTCCCGCGGCCCACGCTGACCGAGCGCATCGCCCGGAAGCTGCCCAAGCCGGCCAAGGTCATCGAGCTGGACGTGACCAACGCCGAGCACCTGGACCGGCTCGCCGGTCTCGTGCGCGACGAGCTCGGCACGCTCGACGGCGTCGTCCACTCCATCGGCTTCGCGCCGCAGGACGCCCTCGGCGGCAACTTCCTCAACACCCCGTTCGAGTCGGTCGCCACGGCGATGCACGTCTCGGCGTTCTCGCTGAAGTCGCTCGCCATGGCGTGCAAGCCGCTGATGAGCGAGGGCGGTTCGATCGTCGGCCTCACCTTCGACGCGCAGTTCGCCTGGCCGCAGTACGACTGGATGGGCCCGGCGAAGGCCGCGCTGGAGGCGACCTCCCGCTACCTCGCCCGCGACCTGGGCAAGGACGGCATCCGCTGCAACCTGGTCTCGGCCGGACCGCTCGGCTCCATGGCCGCCAAGTCCATCCCGGGCTTCAGCGACCTCGCCGAGGTGTGGAACACCCGCGCACCGCTGGCCTGGGACATGTCGGACCCGGAGCCGGCCGGCCGCGGCATCGTCGCGCTGCTCTCGGACTTCTTCCCGAGGACCACGGGCGAGATCATCCACGTCGACAGCGGCGTGCACATGATGGGTGCCTGACCCTCGTACCACCGCGTTCGGAAACGGCCGCGCACCACTTCCCCCGGAGGTGGTGCGCGGCCGTTCCCCTTGTCCCGCCCGGCCTCTCGGCGCTCAGGTCGAAAACCTGGTCGATCCACCGCAGAATGTGGAGGAACCGGACTCTGGTCAGGCTGAGGGGAGGAGATCGCTGTGCACGGCACACGTCGCCGAACCCGGTCCCTGCTGGCGGCCTCCGCGGTCGTCGCCGGACTGCTCGTTCCCGGGGCCCTGTACGCCGCGGGCCATGTCGGGGCCACCGGTGCGGCAGCGCCGCCCGCACCGGACCCCGAACCCTCCGGCTCCGAGTGCCGTACGTCCGTCCGGGGCTCCAGGGTCGTCGCCTACTGCCACAACCCGTACCCGTCCGCCGACCGCGTCCAGCTGCACACCGAGTGCGCCCGCTGGTGGGACGTCGACGCGGACTCCAGGCCGGTCGACGTCGGACCGGGGCGGACCGTACGGCTGGACGACCGCTGCTGGAAAGAGATCGGCGCCGTGTGGATCACCCACGGGAACGGGACCCGCGCGGCCTCCTGAGGTCCCGCGAGCCCGGCCTGATCCGGACGAGCGGCCCTACACCCGGTCCACCAGGCAGTCGAGCGCGTGGCTCGCCGCCTCGGATGCCGCCGTCTCCGCGTCACCGGCGCGGATCGCCTCGACCAGCCGCCCGTGGTCCATGTGGTTCTCCGGCCGCAGCTCATGACCGACGTCGACCCGGAGGTAGTCCCGCAGGAGATCGCCCAGGTCGGCGTAGAGCCCGGTCAGCACGTCGTTGTGGGAGGCGGCCACCACGGCCAGGTGCAGCGTCGCGTCCGCCGCGACGAAGGCCTCCGCGTCCCCCGCGGCCCAGGTCTCCTCCCGGCGCCGCATCAGCGCGTCCAACTGCTTCAGGTCCCGGTCGGTACGACGGGCGGCGGCCAGGCGCGCCGCCGACGACTCCAGCGTCGAGCGCAGCTCGGCGACATGGCGCGGGTCGGCGGTCGCGAACCTGCGGTGCATCACCCCGGCCAGCTCGCTGGTGGCGACCACATAGGTGCCCGAGCCCTGCCGGATGTCGAGCAGCCCGTTGTGCGCGAGCGCGCGCACCGCCTCGCGGACGGTGTTACGGGCCACCCCCAGCTGCTCGACCAGCTCGGGTTCGGTGGGGATGCGCGAGCCCACGGGCCACTCGCCCGTAGTGATCTGGTTCCTCAGCTGGGCAATCACCTGGTCGGCGAGTGCCGAACGCCGCGGGGACGTCAGCGCCATGGTGCTCCTTGCTCGGGTGTCCGGGTGCGGGGACCGTCCCGCCGTTCCCGGGGTGTCCGAAGGTTCTCAGGGGATCAGCGGAATGGACAAGTAATCATCCCATGATTCTATGATGGCCCCATGCGTGACGACGAAACCCCTCCCCAGACCCCGACCGGGACGCTGAGCCCCGCCACTCCGGCGACCCCCCGTACCGACGTCCCCGCCCCGCCGGCCGGCCCCGCGCCGTGGCTGCTCCGCCTGGTCGTCGTCGGGCTCGTCCTCACCGCACTCAACCTCCGCCCGGCCATCACCAGCCTCGGCGCCCTCCTCGAAGAGGTGCGCGACGGGCTGCACATGAGCGGCAGCGTCGCGGGGGTCCTCACCTCCGTACCGCCGCTCTGCTTCGCGGTCTTCGGCATCATGGCGCCGCGGCTGGCCCGCCGCTTCGGAGCCGGTGCGGTCGTCTGCGCGGGCATGGTCGCCATCACCGCCGGGCTGGTGATCAGGCCCCTCGTCGGCGGCACGGCCGGCTTCCTCGCCGCGAGCGCGCTCGCCCTGATGGGCATCGCCGTGAGCAACGTCCTGATGCCGGTGATCGTCAAGCGCTGGTTCCCGGACCGGGTCGGCTCCATGACCGGCCTCTACTCCATGGCGCTGGCCCTCGGCACCTCGCTGGCCGCCGCCGTGACCGTCCCCATGACCGAGGCGATGGGCGGCAGTTGGAAGGCCGGCCTCGGTATCTGGGCCGTGCTCGCCGCCGCCGCGATCCTGCCCTGGATCCCGCTGGTACGGGACCGGAGCGGCACCCCCGGACAGCCCTCCGCCCACCGGGCGCAGGCCCCGGAGCTCAGGATCACCCGCAGCCGTACCGCCTGGGCCCTGGCCTGCTTCTTCGGCCTCCAGGCCACCGCCGCCTACATCACCATGGGGTGGATGCCGCAGATCTTCCGGGACGCCGGGGTCTCGGCCGGCACCGCGGGCGTCCTGCTCGCCGTCACCATGGCGATGGGCGTCCCGCTCGCCTTCGTCATCCCCCGGGTCGCCGCCCGGATGCGGAACCAGGGCGCGATCGTCGTCTTCCTCGGCGCCTGCGGCCTCGTCGGCTACGCGGGCCTCTACCTCGCCCCGTCCGGCGGCGCCTGGGCCTGGGCGCTGCTCCTGGGCATCTCGAACTGCGCCTTCCCGCTCGCCCTCACGATGATCGGCATGCGCTCGCGCAGCGGCGCCGGAGTGGTCAGGCTGTCCGCGTTCGCCCAGTCCACCGGCTATCTGATCTCGATCCCCGGACCGCTCCTCGTCGGCGTGCTCTACCAGCACAGCGGCGGCTGGGGGCTGCCGATCGCGCTGATGGCGGCCCTTATGGTGCCGCAGATGGCGGCGGGCATCCTGGCCGGCCGGGACCGGACGATCGAGGACGAATGCTGAGATGCGAGACTGGGCCCATGTCTCCTGTGCTCGACCCGAATCCCCAGAACGGCCAGAAGAAGCTCCTGCTCGTCTTCGGAGCGATGGTGCTGATCTCGATCGTCATCGCCGTCATCGCCACC
Source organism: Streptomyces sp. NPDC087428 (assembly GCF_044744085.1). NCBI lineage: Bacteria > Bacillati > Actinomycetota > Actinomycetes > Kitasatosporales > Streptomycetaceae > Streptomyces > Streptomyces sp. NPDC087428. The sequence goes on along the minus strand of NZ_JBIUXR010000030.1, from coordinate 16,007 downwards.
CTCGCCTCCCCGTAGTGGTCCGGGCTCACCGAGGGACGACGGTGGGGGTAGCCCCACCATCCCTTAGGGGGCCAGGGTCAGGGTGAAGTGGGTGGGTCACCGGATGGGCCGGACATCCCAGGGTCCGTAGGTTTTCAGGTATCAGACCCGATGACCCACGGAGGCGGACATGTCGGCCCGTACACACCCCCGGTCCACCCGCCCGGATGCGGGCGGTGTCGAGATCAGGCTGCCGTGGTGGGCCGTGGCGCTGCCCGCCGTCGCCTTCGGCGCGCTTCTGCTGCTGATCGTCGGACCGGGGCAGGCGCAGGCGGCCACGGACGATCCGGCGATGGGCCAGTTGCTCGCGCGAATCGTGGAGCTGCTGGGCCGCTGACGGCCGTCGCCCGTGGCGGATCAAGCCTCCAACACCCTGAGCCAGGTGGCACATTTCGTGCGAAGCTGAGGTGTATGAGCGTCGATACACCTCGCAGGATCGTCCTTCTCAGGCATGCAAAGGCGGAATGGTCGCAGGACTCCGACCATGAGCGGCCGCTCGCGGAACGCGGCCGCAAGGACGCCCCCGTGGCGGGCCGCAAACTCGTTGATTCCGGGATCGTCTTCGATCTGGCCCTCTGTTCCACCGCCGCCAGGACGCGCGAGACATGGAAACTGGCCGTGCACGAGATGCCGGAGCGCCCCAGGACCGTGTACGAGGAGCGGCTGTACGAGGCCTCGCTCGGCGAGCTGATCGCCCTGGTCAACGAGACCCCCGACGAGGTCCGCAACCTCCTGGTGATCGGCCACAACCCGGGCATGCACGCGCTCGCCGACGCACTCTCGGGCGCGGCGGAGGGTGACGCGCTGGCCCGGATGACCCGCGGCGGCTTCCCGACCGCGGCGTTCGCCGTGGTCGAGTTCCCCGGCACCTGGAAGGCCGTGGAGCACGGCGTCGGCAAGCTCACCGAGTACTGGACGCCGAACGACTGACGGGACGACCGGCCCCCCCACGGGCTCACGGCGACCGGCCGCACCGGCTCGTGGTCCCACCGGCTCATGGTCCCACCGGCTCATGAGGAGGGCCCCGGTGCGCACGCTTCGGCTTGCGCACCGGGGCCCTCCGTGCTTCCGGGGGACGGCCGGGACCCTCGACCCCGGCTCCGCTCCGGGCGGCTCCCTATTCGACGAGACCGTCGGCGGCCTCGACCTCCTCGCGCGTGATGCCCAGCAGATAGAGCACGGTGTCCAGGAACGGCACGTTCACCGCCGTGTGCGCGGCCCTGCGGACCACCGGCTTGGCGTTGAACGCGACGCCCAGCCCGGCCGTGTTCAGCATGTCCAGGTCGTTCGCCCCGTCACCGATCGCCACGGTCTGCGCCAGCGGCACCCCGGCCTCCGCGGCGAAGCGGCGCAGCAGCCGGGCCTTGCCGGCCCGGTCGACGATGTCCCCGGTCACCCGGCCGGTGAGCTTTCCGTCGACGACCTCCAGGGTGTTGGCAGAGGCGAAGTCGAGCCCCAGCCGCTCCTTGAGATCGTCCGTCACCTGGGTGAACCCGCCGGAGACGACGCCCACTTGGTAGCCGAGCCGCTTCAGCGTACGGATCAGGGTGCGGGCGCCCGGCGTCAGCCGTACCTCGGCGCGCACCTTCTCCACCACGGACACGTCGAGGCCCGCCAGCAGCGCCACCCGGGCGTGCAGCGACTGCTCGAAGTCGAGTTCGCCGCGCATCGCCTGCTCGGTGACGGCGGCGACCTCGGCCTCGCAGCCGGCATGGGCCGCGAAGAGCTCGATGACCTCGTCCTGGATGAGCGTCGAGTCGACGTCCATCACGACGAGCCGCTGCGCGCGGCGGCTCAGCCCGGCCGAGACCACGGCCACGTCGACGCCGATCTCGGCGGCCTCGGTGGCCAGCGCGGTCCGCAGCTCCTCGGTCCCGGTGCCGGACACCGCGAACTCCACGGCGGTGACCGGATACTTCGCGAGCCGGAAGATCCGGTCGATGTTCCCGCCGGTCGAGGTGATCCTGGCCGCTATGGCGGCGGTCGACTCCGCGGTCAGCGGGTGCCCGAGCACCGTCACGTGGGAGCGGCCGTCGCCACGGGGGCGGTTGTCGCCCGTGCCGGAGATGATCTCGGCCTGCAGTTTCAGCGACTCGGCCCAGCTGTGCACGGTGGCCCGCAGGTCGCCCGCGGTGGTTCCGCCCGCGACCGGGGCGGTGACCAGCGCGCACAGGACGATGCGGCCACGGGTGACGACCTGCTCGATGTCGACGACATCGACCGAGTAGGCGGCGAGGGTGTCGAACAGCCCGGCGGTGATGCCGGGACGGTCCTTCCCGAAGATCTTCACGAGAAGGGTCGGTGCGTCGATGCCCTGACGTGACTCAGGGGACTCAGGAGACGGTGAGGACTGAGGTGGCTGAGATGCGCTCATGGTGTGTCCACCGTATCGGTCCGCGCCGCGCGGCCGACGGCCTGTCCCGAGTGCCGGACAGCATGCCCCGATACCCCCCAACCACATAATTCCGCACGATGCACAGTCATTCATGGCCAGTTATGGCGGTAGGTGACTGTTTCGTCGGCGTCAATGCCGTAACAGTGCAGGTGCAAGCGGGGTCAAACCCCCGCCTGGCTTTCGTATCCGCGACTGCTCCTGGAATAGTTCGCCACGATGTTCAGCATCCCTAGACTCCCTGCGACGGGGGTAATCGGGGGACAACTAGTGGGGCGCGGAGTGCCGGAACTCGTACTGGAATTGAATGGAAGGACCTGGACGCTCGATCCGTCCAGGTCGTACACCCTCGGACGTGATCCGCAGGGCGACATGACGGTCGATGACGCCAGGGTGTCGTGGCGGCACGCCACGATCAGCTGGAGTGGCCGGGGTTGGTTCATCGAGGACCACGGCAGCACCAACGGCACGTATGTGCAGGGCCGCCGGATCCAGCAGATGGAGATCGGGCCCGGCTCCGCCGTGAACCTGGGCAACGCCACCGACGGGCCCCGGCTGAATCTCAGCGGTGCCGCGGCCGGCGCCGATGTGTACAGCGGGCAGGGCGCCGCGGGGGCCCAGGCCCCCGCCCAGCAGCCGCAGCAGGCTCCGCCGCAGCAGCCGCAACCGCAGCAGGGGGGACCCGGCGGGCAGGGCCAGCAGCAGAACGCGGGGCAGCCGCAGGTTCCGGGACAGCAGCCGCAGGCCTGGCAGCAGGCACCCCCGGCACAGCAGCAGCCCCATGTTCCGCGGCAGGGCATGGCGAACACCCCCGGGAGTGGCGGGGCCGGCGGCGCGGCGGGGGCGCCACCGGTCTACGGCGACCGCAGCCCGACCACCTTCCACCAGGTGGCTCTCGGCCGGGTGATGCGCATCGGCCGTGCGCTGGAGAACGAGCTGGTCGTCTACGACCTCCAGGTCTCACGCATCCACGCCGAGTTCCACGCGGCGCCCGACGGCCGCTTCGAGATCCGTGACCTCGGATCCCACAACGGCACGTACGTCAACGGCCAGCCGCTCTCGAAGTCCGGCTCCGCGCTCATCGGCGCGAACGACATCGTCGGCGTCGGCCACTCGACGTTCCGCCTGGTCGGCGACCGGCTCGAGGAGTTCGTCGACACCGGCGAGGTCTCCTTCGCCGCCCGCCACCTCACGGTGACGGTCGACGGTGGCAAGCAGATCCTCAAGGACGTCTCGTTCGGCGTCCCCGAGAAGTCGCTGATCGGCGTCATCGGCCCGTCCGGCTCCGGAAAGTCCACCCTGCTCAAGGCGCTCACCGGCTACCGGCCCGCCAACCAGGGCGAGGTCCTCTACGACAACCGGAACCTCTACAAGCAGTTCGCCGAGCTGCGCCAGCGCATCGGGCTGGTTCCGCAGGACGACATCCTGCACAAGGAACTCACGGTCACCAAGGCCCTCAAGTACGCGGCCAAGCTCCGCTTCCCCGCGGACACCACGGAGGCCGAGCGCCAGTCCCGGATCCTGGAAGTCCTCGCCGAGCTCAAGCTCGACATCCACAAGGACAAGAAGGTCACCTCGCTCTCCGGCGGCCAGCGCAAGCGCGTCTCGGTGGCCCTGGAACTGCTCACCAAGCCCTCGCTGATCTTCCTGGACGAGCCGACCTCCGGCCTCGACCCGGGCATGGACCGCGATGTCATGCAGCTGCTGCGCGGGCTGGCCGACGACGGCCGCACGGTCCTCGTCGTCACGCACTCGGTCGCCGAGCTGGCCATCTGCGACAAGCTCCTGGTGATGGCGCCCGGCGGTGCCGTCGCCTACTTCGGTCCGCCGGAGGAAGCGCTCAACTTCTTCGGCTACACCACCTGGGCCGACGTCTTCTCCGCGTTCGAGAACTACCGCGACTACGACTGGGCGGGCCGCTGGCGCGGTTCGCAGCACTACCAGATGTACGCCGCGGACATCGACTCCGTCGCCGCGCAGTCCGTGCACATGCCGCCGCCGCAGCAGATGCGTCCGCCGAAGCCGCAGGGCTGGGGCACGCAGCTGTGGACCCTGATGCGCCGCTACCTGTCGGTGATCGCGTCCGACAAGGGCTTCATGGGCCTGATGGTGATCCTGCCCGCGGTACTCGGTGTCGTCAGCGTCGTCATCCCGGCCGACTTCGGCCTGGGCCCGCCCAAGCCGCCGTCCCGGTTCAACAGCGACGCCGGAACGATCATGCTGATCCTGGTGATCGGCATGACCTTCTCCGGCGCGGCCAACTCCGTACGAGAGCTGATCAAGGAACGGGTGATCTACGAACGGGAACGGGCCACCGGCCTCTCCCGCTCCGCCTATCTGATGTCCAAGGTGATCGTGCTCGGCATGATCACGGCCGTCCAGGGCGTCATCATCTGCGGCATCGGCTTCGCCACCCGCGATCTGCCGGCGGAGGGCCTGATCATGCCGCCGGCCGTCGAACTCTGCGTGACGATCATCGCGCTCGGCTTCACCTCGATGATGTTCGGCCTGGTGATCTCCTCGCTGGTGAAGACCTCCGAGAAGACCATGCCGCTGCTGGTCATGTTCGCGATCGTCCAGGTCGTCTTCACCGGCATCCTCTTCCAGGTCTACGGATCGCTGGGCCTGGAGCAGTTCGCCTGGCTGATGCCGTCCCGCTGGGCCATCGCGGCCGCGGGCTCGACACTCGACCTCGCCCACCTGATGCCGCCGTGGGACCAGAAGAACCCCACGGACCTGGACCCGCTGTGGGAGCACACGGCGAGCCAGTGGGGGATCAATATCGGGGTACTGGTCTTCCTCGGTGTCATCTGCGGGTTCGCGGTCGCGCGCCTGCTGCGCCGCCACGAGCCCGAGGTGATGCGCAAGTAGCCGCCGCGCGGCTGCGCACCGTACGACGCCGAAGGGCGGCACCCCGCACGGGGTGCCGCCCTTCGGCGTGTGTCACGGCGTACCGGAGTGGACTCAGTACGCGCTGTTGACGTTGTCGATCGAGCCGTACTTGTCGGCGGCGTAGTTGGCCGACGCGGTGATGTTGGCGATCGGGTCGTACTGGTCGTGGGGGGTGCCGTTGACGTGGTAGGCGTCGAAGGTCGGCTTGATGATCTGGAGCAGCCCCTTCGAGGGGACACCGTTGACCGCGTTGACGTCCCAGTCGTTGATGGCCTTCGGGTTGCCGCTGGACTCACGGATGATGTTGCGGTGCAGGCCGTCGTACGTGCCCGGGATGCCCTTGGCCTTCATGATCGACAGGGATTCCTTGATCCAGCCGTCCAGGTTGTTCGAGAAGACCGGGGTACGGGACTCGGAGCGGCTGGCCGACTGCTTGCCGCGCTTGGCCGCGTCCTTCTTCGCCTTGGCCTTGGCCTTCTTGGCCTTCTCCTTCGACGCGGACTCGGCCTTCTTGGCCTTCGCGGCGTCGGCGGCCTTGATCAGCTGCTCGGCGGTGGAGTGCTGCTCGATGACGCTGGCCTGGATGGACTTGGCCTGCGGGGCGCCGGCGGCGGACGCGAAGACGACGGGGGCGCCGGAGATGGCCTGCGGCTCGGTCTCGGCCTCGGCATTACCGGGCACCAGCGACAACGAGAGCGCAGTGGCGGCGACGGCGGAGATTCCCGCCACGGAGAGCTTCTGGGTCTTGTTCAGACGTCGGAGACGGTCGGTAATGCTGGACGCGGACATGCAGGTACCTCTTCGAATCGCGGGGGTCCTCACGGAGGACGAAGACGGGAGGCGACATCGCTTCTCCGTCGGGGACAAGTGCAATTCTTAGCGACCGCAAAATGGTGTGGCAAAGGTGTGACGTACGAAGCCGGGTAGTGGGCCGGGGTCGCGCTCGAACGGGGTGACCTGCGCTCATACCCGCCCGCTCCGTCCTATTTGTCCACTAGGTGGCTTCGTAAGTGACGCAGGTCCTATGCGCGGGCTCACATCGGCCGTGTATCAATCTCACCAACCGTTGCGCGAGCAATTCGGAGTGTGACGTTCCGGTTCCATGGGGGACGTGAAGCGGCTCGGGACGGCTCGGAGGGGGCCTGAGCTGCTCGCAGCGGCCTCCCGGGGCCGACCGGTGACGCCGACCCGCCCCCTCGTACCCGCACGCCGCACGGCACATGGACCTAGTCCCTGCGCCCTAATCGGTGGCCGTCCACAGGCCGATACGGGGCCGGTGGCCCGCCGGTACGGTGAGGCCATGACCCATCGCCCACCGTCGGGCGGCCTCGCAGCAGTGAGTGCCGCGCTGCTCGCCATGAGCCGGCACCTGGAAATGCGGGACGTCCTCAAGACGATCGTCGCCTCGGCCCGCGAGCTGCTCGACGCCGAGTACGCGGCGCTCGGGGTCCCCGACGACCACGGCGGCTTCGCCCAGTTCGTCGTCGACGGCGTCAGCGACGAACAGTGGAAGGCCATCGGCCCGCTTCCCCGGCAGCACGGCATCCTCGCCGCGATGCTGCACGAGGCGAAGCCCGAGCGCCTGGCCGACGTCCGCAAGGACCCGCGCTTCGAGGGCTGGCCCGCCGCCCACCCCGACATGTCCGACTTCCTCGGCCTGCCCATCAGGGACGGCGACGAGACCATCGGCGCCCTCTTCCTCGCCAACAAGCGCTGCCCGAAGCCCGAGGGCAGCTGCGGATTCACCGTCGAGGACGAGGAGCTGCTGGCGATCCTCGCCCAGCACGCGGCGATCGCCCTCACCAACGCCCGGCTGTACGAGCGCAGCCGCGAGCTCACCATCGCCGAGGAGCGCTCCCGCCTCGCCCACGAGCTGCACGACGCGGTCAGCCAGAAACTGTTCTCCCTGCGGCTCACCGCCCAGGCCGCCGCCACGCTGGTCGACCGCGATCCGGCACGGGCCAAGGGCGAGCTCCAGCAGGTCGCCGCCCTGGCGGCGGAGGCCGTGGACGAGCTGCGGGCAGCCGTCGTCGAACTGCGCCCCGCCGCGCTCGACGAGGACGGCCTGATCGCCACCCTCCGTACCCAGATCCAGGTCCTGGACCGCGCCCACACGGCCCGGGTCACCTTCGAGAGCCTGGGTGTGCGGGCGCTGCCCGCCGCACAGGAGGAGGCGCTGCTCCGGGTCTCCCAGGAAGCCCTGCACAACGCCCTGCGCCACTCGGGGGCCGCTCACGTGGACGTCAGCCTCGTCCGCCGCGGCGGCGGCACGGTGCTGCGGATCACCGACGACGGCCACGGCTTCGAGCCGACGGCCACCCGGCAGGCGGGGCGGCACCTGGGCCTGGTCTCGATGCGGGACCGCGCGAGCGGTGTCGGAGGGACACTCAGCGTTGAATCGGCGCCCGGCAAGGGCACCACGATCGAGATGGAGGTACCCGGTGGCTGACCGGATCATCAGGGTGCTGCTGGTCGACGACCACCAGGTGGTCCGCCGCGGTCTGCGGACGTTCCTGGAGATCCAGGACGACATAGAGGTCGTCGGAGAGGCCTCCGACGGCGCCGAAGGGGTGGCCAGGACCGAGGAGCTGCGCCCCGACGTGGTGCTGATGGACATCAAGATGCCGGGCACCGACGGCATAGAGGCGCTGCGCAGGCTCCGGGAGCTGGAGAACCCGGCCAAGGTGCTGATCGTCACCAGCTTCACCGAACAGCGCACCGTCGTACCCGCCCTGCGCGCCGGCGCCTCCGGCTATGTGTACAAGGACGTCGACCCGGACGCGCTGGCGGGAGCCATCCGCTCGGTGCACGCGGGCCATGTCCTGCTCCAGCCCGAGGTGGCGGGAGCGCTGCTCGCCCAGGACGACCCCGGCAGCGGTACGGGCCGGGGGAGCACCCTCACGGAACGGGAGCGGGAAGTGCTGGGCCTGATCGCCGACGGCCGCTCCAACCGGGAGATCGCACGGGCACTGGTCCTCTCCGAGAAGACCGTCAAGACGCACGTCTCGAACATTCTGATGAAGCTGGACCTGTCGGACCGCACCCAGGCCGCGCTCTGGGCGGTCCGGCACGGGGCCGCGGGCTGAGATTCACACTCTCCGGTGGCGGGGTGTCCGCCACCTCAAGCCCGCCCGGCGGTGGAGGGCATCCGTCCAGCCCGCCCGGCGGTGGAGGACAGCTTTCCAGCCCGTCCGGCGCTTGAGGACAACGCGGCCCGGACGCACCCCGCACCCCGGCCCCGCCCCTACCGCGCCCGCTCCTCCACATACGCGTTGTACGCGGCGACCTGCGCCCGCCGGGCCACCCGCTCCACCGGCCGCAGCGCCTCACCCCGCGCCGCCATCTCCGACGCGCTCACCGCCCCGCCGTGCCCGTTCTCGTACGCCACCGCGACCAGCAGCCCCACCCGCTGCGCCAGCTCCAGCACCCGCACCGCCCGCGGCGGGTACCCCGGAGCGAGTACCTCGCGTTCCCGTTCCGCCCGCGCCCGGTACGCGTCCAGCGCCGCCTCGGCCACCGGCCCGGACCCGGCGACGTCGAGCCGCGACAGCGCAGCCGTCGCATCCCGCAACGCCTCGGCGAGCTCCCGCTCCGCCTCGCCCAGCGACGGCACATCGGCCGGCGGCGCCTCCCGCACGGCCAGGCAGTGCCACGCCACGGCGACGTGAAGATCCCCGGCCGGCCCCGACTCGCGCACCTCGGGCACCAGCCCGAACGGTGCGCCGTAGGTCACCACGGCCTCCTCGGCCTCCAGCGCCCTGGCATTGAACTCCGCGGGGCCACTGAGCCCCAGCGGATGCCCCGGGACCGGCAGCGCGACCCGGAAACCGGTCACCCCGAGTCCCCGCAGCCGCCCCAGCGCGAGCGTGAGACCGACCGGCCCCGCCTCGCCCGGCAGCCCCTCGACGCGGTGCACCGCGTCCTCCCCGACAATGGCGAGTGCCGCGTCGTCCGGCGGGACGAGGCCGGCCAGCAGCGCGTTGCCCCAAGCGGCCAGTAGCCCTGAGCGTGGTTCCGAAAGCATGACGACAGCCTAGGGAACGGACCCGGCCCCTGTCGTCACCCTGCCCGGACCCGTACCTCCGGGCGGGCGGGGGACCCGCGCCAACCCTGCGTCGACGGGCCCAGCGCCGGAAGCGCTCGTGCAGTGGCGTAGGTTTTCCCTGGGAGCTGTGCCCACAGGCACGCGACGATCACGAAACTGCATGGGGAGACAACGCGCTCATGAGCGATGTACTGGAGCTGGTGGACGTATCCGTGGTCCGCGACGGACGCGCTCTGGTGGAAGACGTCTCCTGGTCGGTCAAGGAGGGGGAGCGCTGGGTCATCCTCGGCCCCAACGGCGCCGGCAAGACCACCCTCCTCAACGTCGCGTCCAGCTACCTCTTCCCGACCAAGGGCAGCGCCACGGTCCTCGGAGAGCTGCTCGGCGGCGTCGGCACCGACGTCTTCGACCTGCGCCCCCGCATCGGGATCGCGGGCGTCGCGATGGCGGAGAAGCTTCCCAAGCGGCAGACGGTCCTGCAGACGGTGCTCACCGCCGCCTACGGCATGACCGCCACCTGGAACGAGAACTACGACACCGTCGACGAGGACCGCGCCCGCGCCTTCCTCGACCGGCTCGGCATGACCGACTACCTGGACCGGAAGTTCGGCACCCTCTCCGAGGGCGAGCGCAAGCGCACCCTGATCGCCCGCGCCATGATGACCGACCCCGAACTGCTCCTCCTCGACGAGCCCGCCGCCGGACTCGACCTCGGCGGCCGCGAGGACCTGGTCCGCCGCCTCGGCCGGCTGGCCCGCGACCCGTACGCACCCTCCATGATCATGGTCACCCACCATGTCGAGGAGATCGCCCCCGGATTCACCCACGTCCTGATGATCCGCCAGGGCAAGGTGCTCGCCGCGGGCCCCATGGAGACCGAGCTCAGCTCCCGCAACCTCTCCCTCTGCTTCGGCCTGCCGCTCGTCGTCGAGCACCAGGGCGACCGCTACACCGCCCGCGGACTGCCGCTCGGCTAGGGCCTGTCGGTTTCGATCATGCCGGGCCGGCCTGATCCGAACGAAAGGCCCCAGGGGCCTGTCGGGCCCTCCGCCGAAGCACCGGCCCGCTTGCGCCCTGTCGGCGGAGGTGCTTGCGGCCATACGATGGCCGGGTGGACATCATCGACGCATGGGTGTGGTGGCTGATCGGCGCGGTGGGACTGGGCATCCCGCTCGTCCTGACCGCGATGCCCGAGTTCGGCATGTTCGCCGTCGGAGCGGTCGCCGCGGCGGTGGTCGCGGCTCTCGGCGGCGGAATCGTGGCCCAGGTCCTGGTCTTCGTCTTCGTGTCCGTGGCGCTGATCGCCGTGGTCCGGCCGATCGCCAACCGGCACCGCTCGGACCGGCCCCATCTGGCCACCGGGATCGACGCGCTGAAAGGCCGTCAGGCCGTCGTCCTGGAACGGGTCACCGGCGACGGCGGGCGGATCAAGCTGGCCGGCGAGATCTGGTCGGCGCGCGCCCTCGACGCGGAACTGAGCTACGAACCGGGCCAACAGGTCGACGTCGTCGAGATCGACGGGGCCACAGCCGTCGTCATGTGACCGAACAGCCCACACGGCAGAGCCCGTTCTGTCACACTCGATGTCGATCATCATGAGAACCGGTGCGGCAGGACAACCGACCTGACGCACGGCCCCTCATACGATCTCGACCTCGATCATCGCGATCCGTCGGCAACCGAAGGGCACGAGGAAACGATGCAACCGATCATCATCGTCCTGATCATTCTGGTGGTGCTCGTCTTCATCGCTCTGATCAAGACGATCCAGGTCATCCCACAGGCCAGCGCCGCCATCGTGGAACGTTTCGGCCGGTACACCCGCACCCTCAACGCGGGCCTGAACATCGTCGTTCCGTTCATCGACTCGATCCGCAACCGGATCGACCTCCGTGAACAGGTCGTGCCCTTCCCGCCGCAGCCGGTGATCACCCAGGACAACCTGGTCGTCAACATCGACACGGTCATCTACTACCAGGTGACCGATGCCAGGGCCGCGACGTACGAAGTGGCCAGTTACATCCAGGCCATCGAGCAGCTCACCGTCACCACGCTCCGCAACATCATCGGCGGCATGGACCTGGAGCGGACCCTGACCTCCCGCGAGGAGATCAACGCCGCCCTGCGCGGAGTCCTCGACGAGGCCACCGGCAAGTGGGGCATCCGCGTCAACCGCGTCGAGCTGAAGGCGATCGAGCCGCCCACCTCCATTCAGGACTCGATGGAGAAGCAGATGCGCGCCGACCGCGACAAGCGCGCCGCGATCCTCCAGGCCGAAGGAACCCGCCAGTCCGCGATCCTCACCGCGGAGGGCGAGAAGCAGTCCGCGATCCTGCGCGCCGAGGGCGAGGCCAAGGCCGCCGCCCTGCGCGCGGAGGGCGAGGCCCAGGCGATCCGCACGGTCTTCGAGTCCATCCACGCCGGCGACCCGGACCAGAAGCTCCTCTCGTACCAGTACCTCCAGATGCTGCCGAAGATCGCCGAGGGCGACGCCAACAAGCTCTGGATCGTGCCCAGCGAGATCGGTGACGCACTCAAGGGCCTCAGCGGCGCCTTCGGAAACCTCGGCACCGGCATGCCCGGCTTCAACACCGGCAACAACGGTGGCGGCAACGGCGGCAACGGCGGTAACAAGGAACGTCGCGAGGACACCCCGATCGACTGACGTGTACACCCCCTCGTGCATGATCAATGCACCAAGCACCGATCAGGCACGGGGGGTTCGGGATGACCATGTGGGAGATGCTCGCCGTCTTCGTCGCGGGCATCAGCGCGGGCACGATCAACACGATCGTCGGCTCGGGAACGCTGATCACCTTCCCGGTGCTGCTCGCCACCGGTCTGCCACCGGTCACCGCCACCGTCTCCAACGCACTCGGCCTGATCCCCGGCTCCATCAGCGGCGCGATCGGCTACCGCAAGGAGCTCGCGGGGCAGCGTCCGCGCGTACTCAAGCTCGCCGTCGGCGCGCTCGTCGGCGGACTGACCGGCGCCACCCTGCTGCTGGCGCTGCCCTCCACGGCCTTCGAGACCATCGTGCCGATCCTGGTGGCCATGGCCCTCGTCCTGGTCATCCTGCAACCGCGCATCAGCAAAGCCGTCCAGCGCCGACGCGAACACACCGGCGTCCCGGCCCGCCCCGACGGCGGCCCGCTGCTCTTCGTCGGCCTGATGCTCGCCAGCGTCTACGGCGGCTACTTCACCGCCGCCCAGGGGATCATCTACCTCTCCCTGATGGGCATGCTGCTCGACGACACCATGCAGCGCCTCAACGCCGTGAAGAACGTCCTGGCCGCACTCGTCAACAGCATCGCCGCGCTCTTCTTCCTCTTCGTCGCTGACTTCGACTGGACCGCCGTCGTACTGATCGCGATCGGCTCCGCACTCGGCGGCCAGATAGGCGCCAAGGTCGGCCGCCGGCTGAGCCCCACCGTCCTGCGCGCCCTCGTCGTCACGGTCGGCACGGCCGCCATCGTCCAGCTGCTGCTCCGCTGACACACGGAGGCCCGCCTCCGCACGGAGACGGGCCTCGGCCACGACAGCGGGCGTACGGGGGCTACGCCGCGGACCGGTCCAGCCACTCCGGCAGCGCCGAACGGTCCCCGGCCCCCAGCGCCAGCAGCATCGCATCCGCCGGAGACGGCACGAACGGCTGCCGCAACAGCGGCATCCCCGCCTGCTCCGGCGTACGGGCCGCCTTGCGGTGGTTGTCCTCGGCACAGGAGGCCACCGTGTTGAGCCAGGTGTCCTGGCCTCCCTGGGCACGCGGCACCACGTGGTCGACGGTGCTCGCCCGCCGCCCGCAGTACGCGCACCGGTGCTGGTCCCGTATCAGCACCCCCCTTCTGGACCACGGAGCCTGTCTTCGGAACGGCACCCGTACGTACCGGCAGAGCCTGATCACCCGGGGCACCGGAATGTCCACGGCGGCACCGCGCATGCGGAGGCCGGGATGCGACTGCTCGACGACGGCCTTGTCCTGCAGGATCAGCACCACCGCACGGTTCAGCGTCACCGTCGACAGCGGCTCGAAGCTCGCATTCAGCACCAGCGTGTCCCGCATCCCGCCCACCTCCCGTGTGCCGCCCGCCACCTGGCAGGCCCGGATCAACTCTGGCTGGGCGGGCCGTGATGGACAACGCAATAAAAAACGCCCTGCCCTGATCTCTCCAGGACCAGGGCAGGGCAAACAGGGTGGAACTATCGACTTGTCGTGCTTTCTGCGGGCTCTGCGTACTCACCGATCAGCTGGGCACGGCCCAGCGTGTGGAACCGCAGGTTGAAACCGACCACCGCGGGCGACACCTCGCTGTCCGGCCCGAGCTTCTCGCTGTCCACCGCGTACACGGTGAACACATACCGGTGGTTCTCGCCGGGCGGCGGCGCGGCGCCGCCGAAGTCCTTCGACCCGTAGTCGTTGCGGACGTGCACGGCGCCCGGGGGCAGCCCCTCGAACGTCCCGCCGCCCGCACCCGCCGGCAGCTCCGTCACCGACGCCGGGATGTCGAAGAGCACCCAGTGCCAGAACCCGCTGCCGGTGGGAGCGTCCGGGTCGAAGCACGTCACCGCGAAACTCTTCGTCCCCGCCGGGAACCCCTCCCACCGCAGTTGCGGCGAGGTGTTCCCCGCCGCCTGCACCTGTGCGTCCGCAAGCACGGCCCCCGGCGCGAGGTCCTCGCTCACCACGGTGAACGAGGGGACCTCGGGATGGAAGTCGTGCGGCAACGGCGGCCTCTTCGGCTCGGTCACGTCAGCACCTCTCCTGTTGGCGGTTCCGGTGTCGGCAGATCTCCCAACGACCCTAGAGCCAGTTGCGCTGACCGCCGACCTGGGCGAGCCACTGGTTCAGGTAAGCCGCCCAGTCGGTCCCCTGGAAGTCGTTGAGACCCACCTTGAACGCGCGGTACGAATCGCTGCCCTCACTGAACAGACCCGGCTTCTTGTCCATCTCCAGCACGACGTCCATCTCGCGGTCGTCCGCGACGAACGTCAGCTCGACCTGGTTCAGCCCGCGGTACTGCGACGGCGGGAAGAACTCGATCTCCTGGTAGAAGGGCAGCCGCTGACGCGTACCGCGAATGTGACCGCGCTCCATGTCGGCACTGCGGAAGCCGAAGCCCAGCTGCCCGAAGGCGTCCAGGATCGCCTGCTGCGCCGGCAGCGGGTGCACGTTGATGGGGTCCAGGTCCCCGGAGTCCAGGGCCCGTGCGATCTCCAGCTCCGTGGTCACCCCGATGTTCATCCCGTGCAGGTGCTGGCCCGCGAACATGGTGATCGGCGTCTCCCAGGGGATTTCGAGCCCGAACGGCACGACGTGCACCGCACCCGCCCGCACCTCGAACGCGCCCCCGAGCCGAAGCTTGGTGAACTCGATGTCCTGCTTGGTCTCCTGCTCCTGGCCCTCGACCTCGACCCGGGCCTGAAGCCCGACGGAGAGTCCCTCGATCTGCTGGTCCACCGATCCGCCCTGGACCCGCACCTCGCCCTGGACGACCCCACCCGGTACGACGTTGAGCTCGGTCAGCTCCGTCTCCACCGAGGCACCGCCGGCACCCATGCTCGCGAGCAGCCGCTTGAAGCCCATGTCTTCTCCTCCTAGGTCCTGACCCCTACATACGCGCCATGACCGTAGTCGGTTCCCGGTAGCCTCGGACTTCATGATCGAGGGCCAGGACCGTACGCCGCTGACGCGGGACTTCTTCGACCGCCCCGTGCTGGACGTGGCGCCGGATCTACTGGGCCGGACGCTGGTACGCAGTACGCCCGACGGCCCCATCGAGCTGCGCCTCACCGAGGTGGAGGCGTACGCGGGGGAGATCGACCCCGGCTCGCACGCCTTCCGGGGCCGGACCCCGCGCAACAGCGTGATGTACGGGCCGCCCGGCCACGCGTACGTCTACTTCACCTACGGCATGTGGCACTGCCTCAACCTGGTGTGCGGCCCGGAGGGCATGGCGAGCGGTGTACTGCTCAGGGCCGGCGACATCCGCACGGGCGCCGACCTCACCCGTAAACGTCGAGTCTCGGCCCGCAATGACCGAGAACTGGCCAAAGGGCCGGCCCGGCTCGCGACGGCTCTCGACATCGACCGCGCGCTCAACGGCACCGATGCCATCGCCCACCCGGGCGCCGTCCTCTCCGTACTGCACGGCGCCCCGCCACCCCGCGACCAGCTACGCAACGGCCCGCGCACCGGAGTGGGCGGGGACGGTGCCACCCACCCGTGGCGCTTCTGGGTGGACGGTGACCCCACGGTGAGCCCGTACCGGGCGCACGCACCACGGCGCAGGTCAACTTGACTCGCCCATGCGGGGCACCTAATGTAGTCCGAGCCGCTTGAGACGGTACAGCCAACGGTTGGGTCCATCGGACCTCATGCCGGGCGACTCGAAGCGGCCAACCACTACCTACGACTCACCCCAGCGGGTGCGAATTTCGGCGTGCCGAAATTCAAGCCCATTGACTCGATTATGAGTCACCGGGGGAATCGGCTAAAGTAGTGAACACGCCGAAAGGGAAAGCGCGAAAGCGAATTCCTCGAAAGCAATCCCGCTTCGACCGGGAATCGGACACGAAAGAGTCTGATAGAGTCGGAAACGCAAGACCGAAGGGAAGCGCCCGGAGGAAAGCCCCAGAAAA
>NZ_JBIUXR010000029.1:0-64987 GCF_044744085.1 Streptomyces sp. NPDC087428 | reverse complement strand
AGGACACCCCCAACCAACCGGGCGGGGTCCGGCTTTTGATGCAAGGTCAGCGCTGGAATTCGTTTCCCACCACCCACGCGAGGAATAACGAATTGCGAAGTCGTGGACCCGAGCCACAGAACGGTACCTCAGATATCGGAAAGCTCGAATTCCGGCGTGCGGAGGTACCGGAGCCGAACGGCCCCCGGGCCGGGCGGCGGAACAATCCACCGGCACCGGCCACGCTTCCTCGCTTTTGAACGTCACGGTCGGCACCACCCGAGACTCAGAGCCGCTGCTGCCGTCCACGGCCCGCACGAGGGCGCGGTGCCGCACGCGAAGCTGCCTCAGCGACAGAGGCCGGCCCTCCTCGATCCGGTGGCTGTCGACGGGACACGCCCGCCGCTGGCAGCTGCTTGCCCTGTACGCGCCGGGGCGTGTCGGCGGAGGTTCGCGTGCTGGTTGAGCTCTAGTGACACATAAGAGAGTTCCGCGCCTAAACCGGCTCTGACCTGCGGTGATCCGAAACCGTTTGTTCTAGGTTTCCAGAACAAACGCGTCCTGAGTGTTCTGGAGATCCAGAACAAACGGACCCTGAACCTGACGGATCATCAGGTAACTGTGAGCCACGGTTTGTTCTGCCTCTCCAGAACAAACCGGTTTACCTAGTGCTACCGTGCAGGCTGAAACGTTGATCATCTCTGGAGGACTGTGCTGATGGAACAGCTGCCGATCGTCCGCCCCGGCGAGCGCGTGGTTGCGCGGTCGGACGGCAAGGGCGGCTTGATCCTGGGCGTGGAGAAGATCAAGGGCCGGGAGTTCGCCGCGAGCGCGGAGTGCAGCGGCTACGTGCTGGACGCCCGGCTGCTGATGGACGTGCTCGGCAGTCTCAAGATGCCCGGGAGCTGGTTCCAGGTCTGGTGCAAGCTCGTGGCGCTGCAGAACGCCAACCGCGCCGACGACCAGACCCGGGCTGCCGCCCGCGGCTTCGTGAAGACCAACCAGCGCGACCTCCAGGCCCGGTGCAACCTGTCGGCGGCCTCGGTGAACGAGGCCAGCCAGTTCTTCGCGCACATCGGCTGGATGCGGACCGCCAAGCGCGGCGTGCTTCAGCTGAACCCGTGGCTGACGGTGGCCGGCACCTCGGGCGAGCAGGAAAAGTGGCAGGCGCTCTGGAACAGCGCGGAGGGCCCGTCCTGCCTCATCCCGCACTCCGACTACCCCACCGAGTGGCGTCAGGCGCGCGAGGTGGAGAAGAAGGCCGCGGAGTCCGCCCGCCGCAAGGAGAAGGTCGTGACGCTGCGCCAGAGGCGGCCGGTTCGCAAGGCCAGCGCATGACCTCGCGCGGCATATCCTCGTTATACGTCGACCTGATCGGAAGTGGTGAGGCTCCGTGAGCAGCTCTTACGTCCCCAGCCCTCCCACAGAGGCCCCCGTCACGATTCCCCGTGCCGTGCTGCGCCTCCTGGCCCTGGTCGACGTCTCCACCGCCGGCCGCCGCGTCCTGGACCAGCTGCTGTACCTCAGCGACCCGGAGAACGGCACCGCCTCGATCAGCCAGAACGAGATGGCGCGCGAGCTGGGCGCGAGCAAGCCGACAGTGAACCGCGGCTTCAAGGAGCTCCGCGAGTGCGGACTCGCCTGGAGCCTGGAAGACGGGCTCTACCAGCTCCACCCGCTCCTGACCGGCGGCAAGGTGTCCTCCCCCGTCATGAAGGTCCCGGAGATCAAGGCCGCCGAACCCGGCCGCTTCACCGAACAGCGACGGGCCAGGTTCGCCGCCCAGATGGCAAACCTGGCCGCCACCGGCTGAACCGTCCCACCGAAGGTCCCAGGCGCCGCACCAGGAGTGCGGCGCCTTCTTCATGCCCTGCCCGGTAGCACTAGCTAAACCGTCTTGTTCTGGAGGAGCAGAACAAACGCGAGCCACCGCGCGGTCCGCGCCGCACGTCCCGCGCAGCAGGTGGGCGGTAGCACCAGGTGAACCGGCTTGTTCTGGAGCAGCAGAACAACCACCGGCGGCCGGGCCGGACTGCTGCGCTGTTGCTGCACCTGGTGAGGTCGGCCTTGCTACCCGTGCAGCACCCGTGTGCCATCTGGGTCGGGCGAGTGCTGCACCGCGAGCCGGGCGGCCGGGACGGCACCCGGTCTTGTACCCCTGTGCTGCCCTTGCACCCTTCACCACCAGGAGCAGCAGCTCGTGCAGCAGGGCGGGCGGCAAGCAGAAGGGTGCAAGGGTCTGGGTGGTGCCGGAGGTCCACAGCGGGGCCCCGCGCCGGGAGGTCGGCGGGGCCGTCCAAGCGGGTCGGGCCGGGCCGTATCTTGCACCCCAATGTAGGTAAGTACTTGTAGTGCCTATCTGCGGGTTGAACTCTCCCCCCTCTGAGAGCGGAGCTCGCGGCCGGGAGACGAGATCACCGGCGCAGGAGCCGAACCGCGGAGACACCCGACGCCGCGAAGCGCTGTACGCCGCTGTGAGAGCCCAAGAGGCCCGTGATCGTTGTCCCGGGAGCCCGGAACCGCTCAGAGCGGCGCAGGAGGCCGCACAGCGCCGGGAAGGATCATGTGGGCCGTGGCGCTACGGGCACGCTGGTGAGCTCCGCCCGACCGTGCGAATACTGCGCACCCACCAGAACCCCAACCGAACATCCGCGACAGCGAGGTCTTGCGCAGCCTCTACCACCGGTATCTCGCCTACGGCGGGTGAGAAGAACGCGCTCGTCATCTGGTCAGTCAGTCCTACGTCTTCCTCTTACGCGAGCGATCCCTCACCAACCGGCGGACCCGATCCCTCACCAAACGATGAACATGGCGTTCTGCGCGGGACCATCCTCGCCTCCGGGCGACGGCTTCTTCGACCGGCGAGCAGCACGTGGTCGGCCTGGTCCAAGACGTCGTGGGTCAGACCTCGAGGTACGCGACGACGACGCCCGCTCGAACCGTCGTACGCCGCCGTGAGCGCCTCTGGGCCCTTGATCGCCGCTCGGGAGGCCGAAGGGAGTCAGGGCGCAGCCGGCGGCCGCGCAGCGCCGGGAAGGATCATGCGGCCCGGAGGGCGACCGAGTGTTGGCACAGGTGAGTGGCAGATGGTGTTGCCCGCGCGACGAGCTCCGCTCTCAGAGGGAAGAGAGTTCAACCCGTAGGTAAGTACTACAAGTACTTACCTACATTGGGGTGCAAGGCCGTCCACGGGCCGGGCCGTGGACGAGCCGCCGGCCGGTGGCTCCCGGAGCGGCACCCGGGCGATGGGTGCAAGAGCGGCGTGGAGTCGGGGCACGTCAGAGGCGCAGGGCGAGTGTTTCGCAGAGGGCGAGGGACGAAACGGCCTGCGTGAGGTTGTCCTCGGCAGCCGACCGACAGGCCATATCCATCATCGTCAGCATGCCCTGCAGCACTTCATCCTCACGGTCGCCGTCGGCTTCCCGTTCCAGGCGGGCGGCCAGGACGCGATCGGCCTCGTTCAGGACCTCGGACCAGATACCGCCGAAGGCGTCCGGCCGCACCCCGGTCAGGGGTGTCAGCCACAGATCGGCGTGCGACTGGAACATCTCTTCAGTCGATCGGTAGTCCAGCACGGTGCCGCACGACATCGAGCCGGTGTCGGTGTGCGTCGCGGCGCCGGGCCATTCGGGGAGCTCCTCGGAGTGGGCCGGGCACAGGAGCATGAGCCAGGCCGGACGAGAGCCGGACTCCATGACTGCTCCCTCGCGCAGTACGGACGCATCGAGGGAGCAGTCCAGCACGTTGCGGAGCGCGGTGATCTCGCGGTGAGAGGCGAGCTGCTGGAAGACGGTCGGCACGGCGACTCCTTCGCGGTCAGACTTCGATGAACGCTACGACCACCACGGTGCCCAGGGCGCTCACCCAGTACAGAAGGCGTACGTGCTCGACTTCGTCGGCGTACTCGCGCAGCTGTGGGCCGGCGGTGCTGCCGGGGATTGGCTCGCCGACGTCCGGGTTGACGGAGACGACGACCAGGGCGCGGTCCAGGGCGTGGATCTCCGCCTCGCTGGTCAGGTTCTCCAGCTGTTTCGCGGCGGAGTCGGAGAACGCGATCCGGGCGCGGCGGCGGTGCTGGTGGGTCATCAGGCGACGGCCGGGCGCTGGGCGGCGAGGCGGGTGAGGTGGGCCTCGCGCAGTTCCTCCCACGGGGTGCACTGCTCGGGATCGGGCAGGCCGTTGGTGGCGATGTCCTCGAGGACGGCGGCGAACCGGTCGGCGTCGGCGCGGGTCTTGGCCGCGTACGCGCGCACCGCGTCGGCGGCCGCGGGCTCCAGCTGCCGGGCGGCGGTATCGGCAGGGGCCGGCTGTTCGCTCATCAAGGACTCCAGAAGGCAGAACTGGCTTGTCTCACCACGGTATCGCCGGGCAGGCGGGCCCGGGAGCACTCCGACGGAACCCGGCCCGCAACTACGCTCCGTACTACTCATAAGTGCGCGTGATGCCAAATCTTGAGTGTCACGCTCCACCCCCAAAAAACGCCCTCTGGAGAGCCCTACGGACCCGAGAAAAGGACAAACAGGGACAGATTCCGGGCAGCGTGACACGTAAGATCTGACATCGCGAGGGAGCGTGACAGCCACTCTCCGTCAGCGTGACACCGGGTCTGGGCCCGCAGGCAGCCGGCCTGGTGGCGTTCCTTCAACTCGGGTGAGGAACGCGGCGAGCGCGCCGGCTGCTTCCGACTCGGTGATGGCGATCCGGGCCGCGAACGCCAGCTCGCCGACGTCGGCGCCGGGGACCAGGCGGGCGAGTTCGGCGAGCAGCGCGGCGTGCGCGAGGACCGGAGGCGTCAGGAGGACGGCGGCTTCCTCGCGGGCTGCCGGGTCGCGGTAGTGCCCGAGGTGCGCGGCCAGGGCACGGGCGAGCCAGGCGTCGACGTCGGCCTGGACGTAGCCGCCGGCTCGCCGGGTGATTTCGTCGCGGACGGCTTCGTCGCCGGTACGGGGTTCGGTCTGTTCCAGGGTGCCGAGCTCGCGCAGCGCCTGGAGCTCGTCGGCGCGGGCCGCGATCCGCATTGCTTCGCGCAGCTCGGTTTCCCGGGCGGCGGCGGCCGCGGCGTCGGCGGCGAGCTCGGCCTGGACGACGACGTCGGTGTCCGGGTCGTAGACCGTGCCCGGCGCGGCCGCGGCGAGCAGCTGGTGCAGGCGCTCCCACTCCGAGAGCTCTGCCCGGCTGCGAAGGTCGTCGGCCAGGTCCTCGTGCCGGGAAGCCTGCCGGGCGTCGAAGCGTGCTTCCTCAAGGGCCGCCGCGATGGCGCCGGCGCCCATGCCCTTCGCCCGGCGCCGTACGACGCGGCGGCCGATCCGGGCGGGGTCGACCGGCTCGCGGGGCGCGGCAACGCGCGGGGCGAGCGGTCGGTGGGTGCTCTCGCCGGGCGGCCAGAACCGGGTCATCTTCGGTCTCCATTCATCGTGCCGATGCGGTGCGGGCCGCCGCCAGAGCGCTGTACGGCGGCCCGCAGATCTGAGCCGAAGCACGATAGTTGTCACCGGTAGAGCCGGATGACGTGGCGAATGAGGCCGACCGAAGCGGTGTGATTGTCACCGACGAGGCACGCGGCTTGTCACAACTGCTCATTCAGCAGCCTTTCTGTCACCACTGCCGCGACCAGCGGCCGGAGGGGTGCGCAGCCGTAGACGTTCTCCTTGTGGCCCGAACATGATCAGATACTCGACCGGTCCGGTGGGTCCGGCGTTTGTGACTCCGTGGGGGATGCGGGTGTTGAACTCGACGACATCCCCGGCAGCCAGGATGAGGTCCTGGTTGCCGAGTGCGATCCACAACCGCCCGTACAGGACGCACAGCCACTCGTAGCCTTCGTGGGACACCTGGCGGGCTCGCCCGGGCTGCTCCGCGACGGCAGGCAGCACGTGCTTGTGGGCGTGCAGGCCACCGACGTACTGGGTCAGCGGCAACACTGCCTTGTCGTCGCCGAAGCTGTGCGGCGTCGCGCTGCGGGGCTCGGCCGCAGGGGCGGGTACGGTGCCGACCAGCTCGTCCAGGGCGACTCCGTATTCCTTCGTCAGCTGCAGCACCACCTCCAGGGTGGGCTTGCGCCGGCCGGTCTCGATCCGCGACAGCGTACTGGGCGAGATGCCGGTCGCGCAGCTGACAGCGGCGAGGGTGACGCCACGTCGCTCGCGCACGGCCCGCAGCCGCGGCCCCATCGCCGCCAGCGTCTGGGTCACGTCGTCACCTGCCATCGTCCCCGTTCCTTCCCGCCGTGCCGTTTCACCGTCCTGTCCTGCAACCTTGCCAGAATGGCAACGCTGATCGCGCCGAGTGGCCGCAGCGCCGCATGATCGATGGGTTCCCGCTGGCCGCCCACGAACCGAGGAGAAGTCCCCCATGCGATCCGCACCGACCGCCGAACCGCGCCACCGCACCGTCCAGGCCCCAGCCGGGCGCCTGCACCTGGTAGAACAGGGCACCGGCCCGTTGATCCTGCTCGTGCACGGCTTCCCCGAGTCCTGGTACTCCTGGCGCCGCCAGCTCCCGGCCCTCGCCGCGGCCGGGTACCGGGCAGTGGCGATCGACGTGCGCGGCTACGGCCGCTCCTCCAAGCCCGCCGCAACCGACGCCTACCGAATGCTCGACCTGGTGGAGGACAACGTCGCCGTCGTGCGCGCTCTCGGCGAGGAGAGCGCGGTGATCGTCGGCCACGACTGGGGCTCCAACATCGCTGCCGCCTCCGCCCTGCTCCACCCCGGAGTCTTCCGCGCGGTCGGCTTGCTGAGCGTCCCGTACGCACCGCCCGGCGGCCCCCGCCCCACCGAAGTCTTCGGCCAGATGGGCGGCCCCGAGCAGGAGTTCTACGTCTCCTATTTCCAGGAGCCCGGCCGTGCCGAGGCGGAGATCGAGCCCCGCGTCCGGAGCTGGCTCGCCGGCTTCTACGCGGCCCTGTCCGCCGACACCATGCCCGCCGAGGGCGAGCCCGCCCCGCACTTCGTGGCCCTGGGCTGTCAGCTGCGCGACCGTTTCCCCGTCGGCCCGCTCCCGACATGGTTGAGCGAGGAGGACCTCGACGTCTACGCCGGGGAGTTCGAACGCACCGGTCTGACCGGCGCCCTCAACCGCTACCGCAACATGGACCGCGACTGGGAAGACCTCGCCCCGTACCGCGGAGCTCCAATCAGGCAGCCATCCCTGTTCATCAGCGGCGCCCTGGACGCCTCCACCATCTGGATGTCCGACGCCATCGACGCCTACCCCACCACCCTCCCCCGCCTGTCGGCCTCCCACCTCCTGGAAGGATGCGGCCACTGGATCCAGCAGGAACGCCCCGACGAGGTCAACAGCCTGCTGACCGACTGGCTCGCCACGCTTCAGAGCTGAACCAGACGGGCTACCTGAGCAGCCTGGCGGTGCTTTTCGGGTGGGCCGCGCCGAGGCAGCGCATGCCGGTCTGCTCGGTTGTGCCGAACAGTCGCACCGCACGTACTCCACTACGCCGGTGACAACAAGCATGCCTATGTGACAACTACCGTGCGTCGGCTCAAGATCTGGTTTATAGCAGCCTCCTAATTCGGGCGGGTCAGAACCGGAAGGAAATTGAAGAGACGGACGTGAAATCCGCGCGAAGTCCATCGGCCCGTGTGCCCCATTCCGTGAAATACGACTCCGTGATGGCCTCCGCGACGATCGGATGCAGATCCTCCTCCGTCGCACCGGCCTCCTGGAGCTCCAGGATCTGCTTCACGTAGGTGGGTGAGATGTCCGTGGTGATCTGGCGCTCGCGGCCGTCGTCCGAGCTGCCCGTGCAGGTGAATCCGAAGTAGGCCGTCACCTCCACCATCATCCCCCTGGAGGTCGACGCCTGTGCGCGCGCTTGCGCTCTGACCTGCGGTTGCCACTCGGATTCCGTCTCTTCCACCAGGGCAGCCTGGAGGCGCTTCTGCGGGGTCGTCAGCTTCCCGGCCCGGTAGCGCTCCACCGTTCGGCGCGAGACGCCCAGGCGCTCCGCCAGGGCCTTGGTCGATCCCTTCGCCCGCGTGAGGAGGAATTTCACCTGTGCATTTGCGGATTTGGGCGCGGGCCGGGTGAAGACCTTCCGCTCCGCCCGCGCGAGGGCCTCCAGGACCTTGCCGCGGCGCGGGGCCGGCTGCTGCTGCTCGTGATCGCTCATGCCCCCAGGGGCTCATGGTTCACCTGTGGACAGCGGCCGGGCTCCGGTGCCCAAGTCGGTCTCCGCTGAACGGCGTTAGGAGGGTGCGCGGGTGGGGGAGGGTTGCGGTGACAAGGGGAGGAACACCGTGGGAAAGCGGAACGGGGCGCGCAAGGGCGCCCGGCGGTCGGGGAACCCGGCACGCCGCGAGGCGGAGCGCCTGTTCTCGGGGAACGTGATGGGCGAGCGCATGTACGCCGCCACGACCTCCACGGCGGGCTTC
The DNA here is from genome assembly GCF_044744085.1 of Streptomyces sp. NPDC087428. NCBI lineage: Bacteria > Bacillati > Actinomycetota > Actinomycetes > Kitasatosporales > Streptomycetaceae > Streptomyces > Streptomyces sp. NPDC087428. The sequence continues at coordinate 56,618 of NZ_JBIUXR010000029.1, read as the reverse complement.
GCGGTCCAACCGGGCACCATCATCCCGGTGAACGCCCCGGCCTTGCCGGACGGCCTCCAACTGCGGGATGCGGCCCGAGACGACGCGGCCGCGCTCCAGCCAGTGATCCGGATGGCCGACCCGGACAACCCCGACGGCTCCTGGCGGGTGCTCCCGGCCGTGATCGACCAGAGCCTCGATCCGGAGAAGTACACGTGCGCACGCGTGGTGGAGGAGACGTCGTCCGGCACGCTGGTCGGCGGCATGCTCGGGATGCCGGCGGTGTGGGCCTACAACCACCCCATGCTCGCCGGATCGCCCAACGCCCACATCATCGCCGGGCTGGTCTCCAGCCTGGACTCCCTGGCCGTGGTGGAAGCCTGGCGCGGGCATGGCGTCGCGCGCGCCCTGGTCGCCGAAGCCGAGAGGACGATGGCGGCGCACGAGAAGGGGAAGTTCGGCGCGGCCGTCCTGTACGTCACGCACGAGCCGGAGCTGACGGACTTCTACGCAGGGCTCGGCTTCACCCTCTCCCCCGACGGCATCGGCATCCCCACACCGCTCGGGTTCATCTGCCACGGCCCGATCCAGGGCTTCTGCTTCTCGGTGAAGCCGCTGCGCACCGGCGTCCAGATGGAGCCCATGGCCACGCCGTACGGGCGGCAGCTGGTCATCAGGGGCGTCCTGCCCGGCCCTGCGCACTGAGCGGGTGACCGGGCCCGTCACCCTCGGAACGCGAGCGAGCCCGGACCAGTTTGGTCCGGGCTCGCGGGCTGTTCGGGGCGCGGCTGCTACAGGTCGAACTCCAGGTGCTCGACATCGAGCATGCGGACCTCGTCCAGGCTGCCGGCGCGGCGGCCGCCGTCCTGGAAGTACACCTCCTTGAGCGCTTCGGCCGCAATCTCCCGTAGACGGTCGTCACTGGCCCCGGCCGCTTGGGCGTCGAAGAGGCGGGCGGCGTAGACCGGGGGTAGGGCGACGGTCAGGTGCCGGATGCGGTCCTGGTCCGTGGAGCCGATCGGCGCGGTGTAGCCCATGCGGGCGCGGGCGTCGATGACGATGCCGCCGGTCGTCGCCGCCTTCTGCCGGGCCTTGGCCCGGATCTGCGGCTGCCACCGCTTGGTCACCTCACGCTCCAGGCGCGCGGCGAGGTCGGCACGTGGCTTCTTGGCCTTGCCCGCCACGTACCGCTCCACCTGCCGCTGCGACATGCCCAGCAGGTCGGCGACGGCCTTCGTGCCGCCGAGCTGCTTGACCATGTACCGCATCTGCGGGCCCGCGGACTTGGGTGCCGGGCGAGTGAACGCCTTCTGCACCGCCTTGTCCAGGCCGTCCCCGAACATGCTCATCGCCTGCGTACTCCCCTACTCGCCGTTGTCGGCGTCGGTGACGGTGCCGTCCTTGATGGACCGGGCGAGGTTGAGCTCCGGGGCGTTGAACTGCTCGCGGACTTCCTCTCCCCACAGGACGGTCTGGGTGCCCTCGTGCTTGACCAGGCCGGGGTTGATGCCGAGCTTGAAGCCGCCGGGCAGCGGCTTGCCCTCCCGGTAGGGCAGGAAGTCCAGCGGCGACGGTCCGGAGGCGGCGTAGACGACGCAGTCGGACAGGATCGCGATCGGGTACTGCCCGGTGAACGCCGCGTGCTTGACGATCTTCCGGTGGAGGTTGATCCGGGTGCGGGAGATGACCGCCGCCCGGATGTCGGGGCGCCACGTCGGGCGCTCCAGGGCACGCCACCGCTCGCCCGGCCGCCAGCCCTCCCCACGCGGGCGTTCGCGGAGCTTGCCCAGGCCGCCCTTGACCGTCGCCTTGATCGCCGAGACGACGATCGTCAGCTCCGGGTCGCGCTCCTTGTAGCCGTCCATCGCCGCGAGGAAGTCGGCAGGGGCGAGGTCGGCATCGACGCCGAGGTCGGCCATCGTGGCGAGGTAGGCGTCACGCAGCCGCCCGTACCAGCCGTCCAGGTAGCGACCGCTCTCGTACCGGACCCACGCCTCAATCGGCGCGACGTCGTAGCCGAGCTCCTGGGCGTACGCGACGGTGGGCGTCGCGTACCAGGCCGGGCCCGTGGGGCGGTCGCCCTTCGGCGTGAACGGCGAGGGGAGCAGCGAGCCGTCCAGCTCCACCCACTCCTTGCCGACCTTCACCTTCGACAGGTCGACGTGGGACAGGTCGACCAGCCACGAGCCGGGCAGCTTCGGATCGAACGCGGGAGCCTTGACGTGCGTCGGCTCACCGAGGCCGACGTTCAGCCCGTTCGCACCGGCGGCGAACGCCATGTTCACGTCCAGGCCGACCAGGTAGCGCAGCGTGCATTCGTCATCGGTCATCGGCCGCGCCCAGTCGTACGCCTCCTCGAACAGCTTCTGGTCCGGCCCCCGGACGGTGAAACGCGGCAGGTCCGCCAGGAGCGGGTGCCCGTCCGGGGCCTCGCACGGCGCACAGTCCACCGGGTCCTTACCCAGTGACCCGGGCGTCTTGGTCTCGGCCTGCCGCAGGGCGCCGGTCTCTTCGTCGCGCACGGCGTGGGTCGGCGGGTGCAGCGCGGTCATCAGCTCCAGGCCGGTGACGGCGGTGGAGCCGCGCGGCGTCATCACCCTCGAGGCATACACGCCCAGGACGCGGGCGAGTTCCGCCGGCGGAAGCTGCGCGGCGTCGCCCCAGAACCGGGCGTCCAGCGCGTTCCACGACGGGATGCACAGCTGCACGCACTGGCGGTCCGAACCCTTGGCCGGGCGGTAGATCCGTGCCCACGGCCCGAACCCGCGCTTGGTGAGCTTCCAGTCGGCGCGCACCAGCTGCTTGACGACCTTGTGGCCCTCCGGGATCCGCCCGGCGTCCTTCTCCTCCGCCGTGAACGCGACGGGCAGACCGTAGCGCTCGCACGCGGCCTCGGTGAGCACGATCAGCGGGTCGGCCGGCCTTCCCGGGCCGGACAGCTTCGGCTGCCCGAGCTTCGCCTCCTTGAGCGTCCAGTCGACCAAGGACGGCAGGGACTTGGCGGGCACGTCCAGGACCAGGCCACCGGTGCAGTACGCCAGCACCTTCCCGTCCTCGACGTCGACGACGGCCAGCGGTCCGTTCTCGAATCGCGGGTCGCTCTCGCCCGCCGGGGTTCCGGCCGGGGCCGCCTTCTTCGCACCCGGGCGGCGCGATGTCGACGACGTCGGCCTGGTGGTGCTCGCCGGACGCGGCGCAGCCGCCGGAACAGGGGCGACGGGAGCAGGGGCAGGGGTCTGGGTGTTCTCGGTTGCAGTCATGACCGCAGCCTCGGACGCCGGACCTGTGGACAGAGTCGGCACTTCCGCCGGGGCGGGCGCGCCGGTGAACGTGGCCAGCACCGCAGCGTCAGGAGCGGGCACGGCAGCGTCGGCCGGTGCGGGGTAGAGCTCCGCGAGCTTGTCCAGCAGCCGGGCGTAGGCGTCGCGCTCCGGCGGCCGGGGCTCGGTTTTGCCGGACTCCCACCCGCTGACCGTGGCGCGGCGCACCTTCAGGGCGGTGGCCACCTCGTCGATCGTCAGGCCGTGGGCAGCACGCAGCCGCTTGCGCTCCGCCGGTGGCGGGAGCGTGGCGCGGGACGCGAGCAGGGCGTCGACCGCGTCGAACAACTCGGACATGGGTTACCTCCTGACCAACATCCTACCCCATGAAACGCACGATGCGCGTACGTTCGCCGTACGAATGGCGTACGTTGCGCGTTCGATAGAGCTGTATCGAAACGCGGGACAGGGGCGAACGGGGACCGGCAGACTCCTGACCATGGATGCTGGGCTCGCGGGACTTCTCGGTGGTGTCATCGGTGCAGCGGTGGGAGCGCTTGGCGCAGCAGGATCCGCCTACATCACCGGCCGAAAGGCGGAACAGCAGGCGCGAATCACTGCCCAGACTCAGTTGACCCAAGCTCAGTGGCAGCTCCGGCTTGAGTACCTGAACCAGCGTCACGACCCCCGGGCTCAGGCGTACACGGCCGTACTCACTCAGGCGTCTTGGGTCATGCAACTCCTGGAGCGCGCGCTCGGATGTATCGAAGCGAACGACAGGACGCAGTTCGCGGCCGTCGTCCAGCAGATAGAGGAGAAACTCAAGGACTTCGCACCGCTGTACACCCGCGTACGGGTTGAAGGCCCCGACTCGATGCTCTATCCGACCCAGGTCATGGAGGCAGTCCTCACCGTGTTCCTGTGGCCGATGGAGAGCTTCTTCGACTTCGAAGACTGGGAGGATCTGGGCGAATACCGGAACAAAGCCTCGGGAGCTGTCGACCAGTTCGCTATCGCAGCGAGAAAGACACTCAACGACGAGGCCCTGATCAACCTTCTCAACACCACACCAGAACATCCTGCCGCCCCTCCTGTCACGCCGTGAACCGGAGCGGAGTTGGCTGCGGAAGCACGGCCGCCGTCCCGGCCTCCCTCGCCGCGCGCTCCGCACGAGCCCGGCGCAGCGCCGCCGCGTGGGAGACGTCGGCTTCGCGGCGGCGCTGGGTACGGGCCTGGTCGATCGGAGCCGGCGCATCGTCCGCGATGACGTCGGTCTCGGGGAACGCCCTGCGGGACAGCTCACGCATTGCCCGGTTCTGCCGCTCCACCGCCTCCGCGATACCCGGGTCCACACGGGACAGCCCGGCGGCCTCTTGATGTGCGGCAAGCGCGCGGCGATAGCCCTCGCACGCCGTCTCCCTGGACTTCGCCGGACCGGTGGGCGCTCGGTCCTGTTCGGCCCGAGCGACGTCGGCCGGGCCGGGCGCGGGTACGGGGCCGGGCGGCAGGATCCGCAGGGCGTGCACGACGGTGCGGCCCGCGGCCTTGTTGGCGGCCGCGATGACACGGGTCTGCTCCAGGCGGGCCTTCGTCGCCCACGCCGACGACTCCGGGCACACCGTGAGCTGGCCGGAGTCCGGGTCGTACGACACGGCGGCGACGTGCCCGGCAAGCTCCGGGGCGATGGCCGCCCACCGGTCCCGCAGGGAAGCGCCGGCGGCCGGGAGCTCCCAGGCCCGCTCGGTCACCAGCGCGCCGATCGCGGCACCCAGGCCCAATGGCTCACGCCCGTCGCGCCGCACCACCGTGCCGGTCCGCGGCTTCTTCTTCGCCTTCTGACCGGCGCCGTTCTTCCGGGCCGCCTCCATTGCGGCCCGCAGCGCGACCCGGGCCAGGTCGACTCCGGACACCTCGCCCTCGCTCATGCCTGCCCCCAGGTCGTGTAGCCGAGGTCCAGGTGCCCGAGCAGGGAGTGGTGCTGTGCCTGGTCGACTACCTGGTTGCTGAACAGGCGCCTGGCCGACGTCTCGCCGTACTGGTCGATGTGATCGAGGACGACGCTGTGGTCCTTCAACCCCCGCACCCGCCAGGCCCGAACCTGCTCACGGGTCAGGTCCTCGAGGACGAGCTCCTGCTCCTGGTCGACGTCGTCGACCGGGTCGGGCGCGGCAAACGGACGCGGCGCGGGCAGCTCGACCGGCGCCATCGGCACGGCCGGGACGTCGTCGGCCGGCTGGGCGGCCGCAGCTTCGGCACGGGCCTGAGCTGCGGCGGCCTGCTGCTCGCGAACCTGTGCCCACCGATGTTCGCGGATCCACGCCTGGGCGGTGACATCCTGGTGCAGCTGCTGCTCGGTCGCCGCGCGGCGCTCGGTCTCGGAGGCGTACGGCAACGCGGCGTCGACGGCGGCCGCGACCGCCCGGCGCTGGTCACGGCGGTCAGCCTGCTTCTCCCCGCAGCGCGGGCAGTCCGTGCCGGAGTCGAGCAGCACCCGGTCGTCGCACCGCACGTCGCCGCACCGCTGACGCTGCGGCAGGGCCAGGCCGATCAGCCAGCCCACCGGGTCCTTGATCGGCCCGGCCAGTCGCATCTGGTCCTCCAGGCGCCGGGCGACCCGGTCGGCGAGGACCTGCGGAGCATCCGTACGGCCGGCGAGGCCGACCACCCGGGCCAGCTCGCCACGGGCGGCGGCCTCCACCAGCTTCCGGGCGGCCGGACGCTCCAGGCGCGCCCACACCAGATCGACCGGAGCCAGGACGGCCCGCAGATCCTCCGGCGGCAGAGGCACCCTCCCCCGCTGCTGCCTGCCCTGGTCCGCACCGTCCACGACCCGCACCGGAGCACCAGTCACCAGCCCACCGCTGCCCTTCACGCCTTCGACGACCGGGGACTTCTCCTGCTGTTCCCCGCGGAGCGGGCCGCCGTCCTCGCGCACGCACGCGCGGTCCGGCAGACGGTGGTTCCCACCACGGCCTTCGCCGGAAAAGCCATCAGAGAGCGCGAGAGGACCACCAGGAGTAACCCCAGAAGCGTGGAGAGCGTGGTGCTGTGCAGTTGCGGCGAGGTCTGCCGATCCAGTCGTCTCGCCCTGCCCGGCACCCTCGATCCCAGTTGCCACAAGGGTCTCGCCCGTCTCGCCGGACTCAAGATCTCCGGATGCAGTACCGGCGAGGTCTGAAAACACGGCGTCCGCGACCCGGCGGGCCTCCCGCACGGCCACACCGTGGGCCTTGGCGACCGGCACCAGGCGCACCCGCGACTGCGCGTTCAGGCCCGAGCCGGTCTCCTTGCGCACCACGTCCGCGACGCCGTGCTCCTGGAGGCGCTTGAGCACCTTCGCACCGGCCGCCGCCGTGCAGCCCAGCAGCCGCGCCACCGTCGCCGCCGGACGCCCACGCTCGGTGTCGACCGACCCCGGGCACAGCTGCAGCCAGCCCGCCGACCCCGTCGTCAGCACCATCAGCAGCAGCCCGAGCCGATCCGTCGCAGCCCCCCGGCCCGTACGACCGGCGAGCAGCCCGGCCGGGACCACCGGCTTGTTCTTCGGCGCCCACCCCGGACCGAACAGCACGGTGATCAGGCTGAGCAGCACCGCCAGTTCCGAGCGGGACAGCGCCAGGGCATGCCGCCGGTCGCCGGCCTGCTGCGCCCGGTACATCGGGATCACCCAGCACTCCAGGCCCGTCGCCCACCCGATGCTGTTGGTCGCGACGTTCGAGCCGAGGAACCCGGCGCCGCGCAGTTCGGGCAGCACGGTGTGCGCGACCGTCGACTGGGAGACCCCCAGCCACCGCCCGAGCTCCTGCGCCCAGATCGACGTCTCGAAGTCCCTGCGCGCATCCGCCTTCGCGGTCAGCACGACCGACGCCAGCCGCGTGCCGTCGGACGCCCCGGCCAGCGCCGGAGACGTCACCAGCGCGCGCACCGCGGCGAGCAGCCGGGCCCGCATCGTCTTCGACAACTGGAGCGGGTTACCCAGCTCCAGCCGCGCGACCGGACCAGCCTGCGCCGGGACCGACCGCAACCGACGACGCGAGGCCCCGCCGGCGAACTGCGTACGAGGGCGCGGGAGCACGGCGGTCGGTGCCGCCACGGCGCTCATCGGTCCACCGCCCCGACCGGAGCGGCGGCCACCGCGAGGGCCGAACATCCCAACGTCGCCTGTGTCATCGGGCCGGTGTACACGCCAAAGCGGACACCCCCCTCAGCAGGCCGAACGCGCGCTTCGTGATCCATCCGCCGACCCTGCAACGGAAGCCCTGTGGACAGAGGCCGACGAGCCCCGATTGCCCCCGTCGCTCCCGCACGGCGGGCAACAATCTTGGAAACCGTCCCGCCACACGGGACGGCCCCCTCGAGGACGTCGTCGACGAAGTTGTGGATGACGTCCCGGACGAGGTGGATCAGGGCGGCGTCCGACCTCGCCTCCGGGACTCCCGAGGCCGGACGGACCGCCGACCCTGCGCCATCAGAGTGAGGGACAAGGCGCGTGATGTGCGTCACAATCCCGTCAGGGGGGACACCACAACCTGCGGCAATCACCCCAGAGGGGGTACTGGCCTGGTCGTGGTCGACCTGACAAGACCTGCGGTGCTCGTGCACTATGGCGATACCAGCCTTCATATGGATCAACGCAGACGGGCTCCCTGCCGGGAGCGCGACTCGGTGGTTCGTGTGGATGTGTGGGAGCCCCCTCCGTGAGGAGCGGGCTCAGTACGAAGGCCAGAGGCGGATCCTTTTCTGTCGACGGACTTGGTGCGACCGCGAAGCCCCTTGCCGGGGGCCCGCGGGTTGAGCAGTGGCCCTGATAAGGGGCCGGTGGGAATACAGCGGCTTGATAAGCCGTGGCTCAGAGTCGGCTGCGAACCGAGATCTGAGCGACCGACCTGGGTTGCGAATCCAGGCGGTAGACGGGCCGCGCGGGGCCGAAGGGGATTGCGAGTCCACCTTCTCTGACACGCGCGGTCGATGGCTGGCTAGGTCATCCCAACCCCCAGAATCCGGAGGCTGGCGTCAGCATGCGCGGGCACAGTCCGGATGGCGTGATCGCAGAAGATCAACGGCGTAGCGGCGCGTGTAGTTCCGCGCGTGCGGGTAGCCTTCATCCCGCGATCACCTCCATTCCAGGTGCGTCGCCAACGGAGCTTTGCCCCGTTCGAGCCACCCCGTAGACCAGGCCCGGTCGCGGGGTGCTCGTCGTTTTGGATCACTGCTGGGCACAGCCTAACTGCACGACCCGACATATTTGCGGGGCGAATTGGCGCAGAGTCCGAGAGGCCCGGAATGCCGCGACCGCGACGCGGTACGTAATCGGAAAGTTGCCCGCCGAACGGGAAGCTCATTGGCCACCCCGCAGTTCGCGAAGGTGGGTGACGAACTCCTGCGCCTCGGAGGCGTGTCCGTAGTGCGTCTGGAGAGCCTGCCCGAGGTCGGCGGCCACCATCGCGAGCGACGGCAACGACTTCCGCTCCCCCGCCAGGGCCCGCTCCCCGTAGGCGAGCGCCGTGTCCAGGTCGCCCTCGCGCGCGGCGACAACCCCAAGCGTGACGCGGGCCTCCGCGATCCGCATGGGCGACCGCTCCGTTCCGTCGAAATCCGTACCCGCCCGGATGACCTCGTTGGCCAGCTGCTCCGCGAGGCGGTTCTCGCCGGACTTCCTGAGTGCATCCATGCGGTAGAAATCGTATTTCGCGGGGTCGACGACGAAATGGTTCTCAATGTTTTCGGGGTACGGCTGGAGTTCGAGAATCTGGCGTCCCTTGTCGAGCGCGACTTCGGTCTGCGACCGGTCACCCAGCCGAGCCCACGCCTTCGCCTTCTGCGCGTACAACTGCGCGGCGACGCTCTCGGTCGGCGCCACGGCGATGCCGGCCTCCACGGCCGCGATGACGCCGCGGTAGTCACCCCGGGTCAGCGCGAACCATGCCCGCATCTCGTGCGCCCAGCCCTGCACGCTCAGCTCCCCAGCCTCCTGACCGAGCATCAGTGCGGCTTGCCGGGTGGCCTCCGCGTCGCGCGGGCGGCCGGAGTCGTACTCGACGCAGCCCACCAGGAGCGACAACTTCCCAGAGAGCGCGATGATCTCGCGGTGCTGCGCCAGGCTGACCCGCTGGTGCTGGAGGCCGACGACGCGGGCGAGCCACGCCTTGCCCTCCAGGAGCAGCTGGTCGGCGGGCAGGTACGCGTACTCGCAGCACAGCCGGTCCGCCGTGATCCGCAGCGCGTCCAGCGTCGCGACATCCACATCCGAGGCACGCAGCCGGGCGATGATGTCGACGGTGTCCATGCCGCTGACCTGCAAGATTTCCGCCCGTCCGTCCCGGCGGGACTTCTCGGGGAAGAACGCTCCGGTGGTCGTGCCGAAGGTCTGAGCGATGACCGACCTGTACTTCACGGGCTGGGCATCGCCTGCCTCCCAGCGCTTCCACTGCCGGAGCAGGTCCTGCTCGCTCACGACCTGGTCGTCAGGGAGGCGGGCCATCAGCGCGCGGACCGCGTCGACCTGCGACCAGTCGCGCGCCGCGCGCTCCTCAACCATCCGGCGTGCCCAGTCGGGACGTTCATCCATTGCTGTTCCCCTTCCCCGTACGGCTCAGCGGCGCAGCCTGCCCGACAGGAGGCTGGCCCTTCTGCGGCCGAGCATGGCACGGCGCCTTGATCGCGCGGAGGTGACAAGTAGCGGTGACATTCCAGATGTCACCAGCACTCGTCACTAGGCGCAGAGCCTGCCTTTGAGCACCGTCATGTAACGGAAGCGCTCCGTGAGGTGACTGGGAGGTACTCAATGGCGGCCGCCATCCGCGGAAGGACGTGCACGGCGAAGCTCTGCCAGTACGTGCGCCGGATCTCCGGCGTACACGATGTGCGGTTCGTCGGCGGTGGGCGCCTCGAAGCGGTTCGCATGCCGAAGCAGGTCGTCCTCGCTGAACGAGATGCTGTTCGCGTCGATCAGCGACTTCTCGTTGCGCTTTCGGATCCTTTCCCAGCGCACCTCGTGAGGCGCAGGCAAGTAGATCAGCACAGGCTCACCGCCGGCCTCCATAACGGTTGCTGCCCACAAAGCACGCTCTTCCCGTGTCCAGAACCCGTGGTCAACTACGACCTCGTGTCCGGCCGCCAGGAGCTGCTGTACCTCCAGGGCGATGTCCTTGAGGACGGGCGCCTCCCGGACACGGAACTCGCCGCGGGGGAAGTCGCGACCGTAGTGTCCGTAGCGGCGGAACATCTCCTCATCAGGGCAGAGACGTCGGAAGCCACTCTCCTCCAAAGCGCGGGCGAGGGTCGTTTTTCCAGCACCCTGCAGGCCGGTCATGAGGATCGCGCGGGGCGCAGGTCCCGGCCGGCCGGACAGGGCTGCAGAGATGCGGCTGATCTCGAATCGTCCTTCCAGGGTGAGGGTGTCGGCGCGCTCAGCTCGAAGGAGCTCACCAAGCCGCGCTTCGAGGCAGTTGACGAGGGTGTCGTCCAGGAGGACGGCGTCGCGGGCGTTCACCGAGACACTTCGGTCGTGGTGCGCCGCGTCCGGCCAGGAGCACCCAGGTCTACGCCGTACTCGAGGAGTTGGCCGTCGATGTCCAGGAACCTGGCGGTCAGCACCAGGATCGCTGCGACGGTTTCGGCGTCCAGCTCCAGGAGCTCCAGGTCCTCCTTCGTGGCGATCCGAGCGGTCTCCTCATCTATGCGCTGCTCGACCTGCCGCCCTGTGGCTTCAGCGATGAGGTCCAGCGACAGCCCGCCCTTGAGGCGCTCGCTGCGCGCGAGCTCGGGCAGCACCTGGGCGAACTCCGCCGGGATCCAGGACGTTGAGTGGGAGACGATCCCGTGAGCGTCCCGGTAGACGCGGCTCCGGCGAATCACGTCGTCACCAGGGTCGATGCCGAGCACATGCGCGACGTCCTCCGGGGCCGGCACCATGCCAGCGGTGTGGCCGGAGGACTTCTCTCCTACGCCCCACGACGATTTCGTCTTGCTGCTGCGGTCGTGACGCTCGGACCCCGAGGCGAGCGACACGGGCCGCGCCATGACCTCGGTGCCGACGCCCGGGATGCCGTTGACCAGCTTCTCGTCGCGCAGCAGCTTCATGGCGCGGTCGGCCGTTGCAGTGCTGACGTTCCACTGATCTGCCAGGGCCCGGATGCTGGGCAGCAGGTCGCCCGGCGCGAGCTCCCCGGAACTAATGAGGTCGCGGTAGTGACCCGCGATGCGCGCGTACGGCGGCCGGTTGTCGGCCCTCGGTTGCCCTGGCATGTCGCCTCGCCTCCTTCTTTTCCGTCTAGGTGCCTCACTATACCGCTTGACACCTGAGGGTACCTGAGGCAACCTGATGTATGTAAGACGGTGAGCCTCACGGAACGCCGAGTAGTCGAACCACCGCAGTAGTCGTCCGCCCTTCGGGGTCGGCCGGAGTAGCCCTCCTCAGCTCGCTGGGATCCGAGGGCGCGAGAGCACCATCGAACTCCTCCGGAGCCTGACGGCCGCGACAACTGCGTGCACGTCGCAGCGCTGTGCGCTGTCTGTCCTGCGGGACGCCGGCTTTGTGCCGTGCGGCCTGGGGGGCAGAGAGAGCATTCGCGACGCGCTCCCTGTCACTCCGTCCACGAGGAGTTCAGATGTCTGCTTCCACCCTTGAGCGCACCGCCCGGCCCCGCCGGAGTCGAACCCGCTCCCGCACCGTCAACGCCCGCCCGGCGCTTGTCATCTCCAGCCTCAAGCCCCACCAGTACGACCTGCGCCCGGCCTGCGCGTCGCTGATTTGCCCCGACTGCAAGACGTGGGTGCCGATCACCGGCCTCCAGACACGAAAGCCCAAGGTCGTGCCGCACGACACCGGCTTTGCGAACAAGGACGCGTCCGTCCGCTGCCGCCTGGGCAGCAACCGCCTGGTCACCATCGACATGACGGTCAAGAAGTGGCAGGAACGCCTGGAGGACGGCAACTCGGAGACCGTTCACCGCCGCAAGACCACCGTGCTGCGGAAGCCGAAGGTCGCGCTGGCCCCGGCCGTCAGCCAGATCGCCGCGCAGAAGCAGACGGCGAGGGCGGACGACGACTCCGGCGACGGCCGGCCCTTGTGGCTGCTGCGCGAGATGAAGTGGGTGTCGACCGCGCCCGCGGTCCGCGACGCCGACACCCGGCGCGCGCAGCTGCCGGATGGTGAAGCACCTCTGGGCGCACCGTCGGTGCCGCTCAAGACGCTGCACCCCGAGTGCCGCGCGAGCTGACCTGCTCTGGACGAACGACCAAGGCCCCGGCCACCCCACAGATGGGGAGGCCGGGGCCTTGGCTGCTCGTACAGCAGTCGACTCCCCAAATGGGGAGTGATCGTGACAGCCCTTGGGATTGCAGCCCTCGGACTGTCCAGGACCTGACTCGGAGGACCTGATGGACAGCATGACACGAATGATCTCCACCCGGATGAACGGCCTGCGGGCCGCTCTGGCTCCCCGTGCGGGCGTGGCTGAGGAGATCGGCCGCCAGGACGACCGGGGCGGCGACGACGGGCGCGGCTACGAGCGGGACGAGACCGATCGCTGCTTCCGTGAGCTCGTGGACCACCTGGTGGCCGACGGCGACCATCGCGCCGTGAGTGCCGGCCGCCGGGCGCGCCGCACCCTGGAGGAGATGGCCCCGGGGCAGACCCTGCGGCCGGTGCTTCGGATGACCCGGTCGCTGACCTTCACCCCGTCCGCACCCCGTGCGGGTGCGGATGACGCCTGCGTGCTGTGCGGGTTCTGGACTTGCCGCTGCGGCAGCTCCGCCGCCCCGGCCCCGGCCGTGAAGGCGGTGGCCTTGTGAGTAGCTGTGGACACCCCCCGCGCATGGTCACCGTGAATCAGGTCGGCGCTGACGGTAAGCCGTACCAGTCGGTGCGGCATGAGCCGTGCCAGTGCGGCGGCGGACAGAAGTAGCCGACGCGACATGCCTCATCCGATACGAGCGGCCCGGATCGCCCAGCAGCACGCGGTCCGGGCCATCACCGTGTCCGGCCTGCGCCACCCGCTCTCCCTCGCGCTCCTGGCCGCGGCCGCCGCGGCTGCCGCCAGGGCTTGGGATGCCGGGCATCCCGCAGCCGAAACCCACCCCTCCCCCGCACAGAGAGCCGCCGACCGTGGCCGCTGACCTCCAGACCCGCTACCTGACTGCGTCCGATACCTGGCGCGCGCACCGCAAGGGCTGTGAGCCCTGCACGTCCCTGGACGCCGGCCAGCACTGCCCCGCCGGGGCGCCGCTCCGGGAACAGTTCGTCCGGCTCCAGGACGCCTACCTCACCCACCTCCGCAGGACCTGACAGAGAGGAACACCATGACCGCCACCGTCACCTCCCTTGTCCCGGTCGGCCAGTTCTTCACCCCGGCCGGAGCCACCGTGCACGTCCACCGGGACACCGACGGCTCCCTGAGCAGCGACTGCACCGGCTGCGGCGAGTACGCCTGGACGCTCCAGACGACCCCCGACTTTGCCCGGGAACACGCCCAGACCTGCAACCGGTCGCCCCGCATTCCCGCGGGAGAGCCCATGCGTAGCAGCACCCAGCCCCACACCACGACGACTGCCACTCAGTTGCCGGCCTCGCTGTGCACCCACACTCCAAGGTGCCCGACCGCCACCAGCCCCGACCGGGAGGCCGCACACACCATCGCGTCCTACCCGGAGCAGGGCTGGAGCCTTCTGTGCAACGGCCTCTTGCTTTTCGAGGACACCGGGGAGCTGCTGCCCGACGGCCGGATCATCGCCCCGCACCGGCCCCTCGCCGCGGCTGCGGTCTGACCGATCTGACGGTTGCCTGATCCGCCCGTCCCGACCGCCGAACCATGGCGGCCGGGACGGGCGGTGACGGGGAGCCGGACAGCCCGGCCGCCACAACAGCAGGGAGTGCACGTGTTCCGCATCCGCATCATGACCGGCCGCACCGCCCGCCAGGACCAGGAGCAGGTCCGCCAGGCCGCGAAGGTTCCCGGCCTGGAGAGCGAGCTCACCAGCGTCACCGCGCAGCTCGACTTCCACCGCGGGCTGTCCACCAGGTCCCTGACCCGGCTGCGGCAGAGCGGTGAGCAGTTCGAGGGTCTGCGCCGGGATTTCGAGGGTCTGCACCGCGGCCACACCGAGCTCAAGGAGGACCTGGAGGAGCTCGTGGCCTCGCTGGTCGCGGCTCCGGACGCTGAGACGGCCCGGCGCGAGACCGCTCGGGTCCTGTCCCGGCACTTCGAGAGCAGGGACCTGATGTCGCTCGCGGACCCGGTTCCGACGACCTGACTTTCGTTCCCGCCCGGCGGGAGCGGCAGACAGTTTCGAGTCCGCCCCACAGCGCTTCGTCAGACCGGCTGCCCGCCTCCCGGGCCGCCGGTCCTTTCGTGCGCCCGGAGCGGGTAGAGCGGGTGTCCGCTTCGCAAGCAACCATCCGCCCTGACCGCAGCTTCGGGAACGCACCCCTCGCGTTTCGGGAGCAGCGGCCACCGTTTCGATCCCGCCCAGAACGACCCCTTCCGGAGGCACCCATGACGATCACCGAAGTGCCGCAGAGCGCGGCCCCCGACACCCCTGTTTCGCACCCGCCGATCGCTGCTTCGGGCACACCCGAGAAGGTTTCGGGAGCGGCCCGGGGCGTTTCGCGGCCGGACAAGCGGAAGCCGATCAAGCCCACCCGCGACCGGCTGATGACGGCCCTGTCGCTCGTCGCCGCGATCGGCGGCACGCTGGTCGGCGTCATCGGCTTCGCGATGTCGTACAGCACCCTGGCGAAAGTCGCTCTGAGCTGGGGATTCAGCAAGGAGCTGGCGCCGTGGTTCCCGGTCGGCGTGGACGCGTCGATCATCGCGTTCCTCGCGCTGGACCTGTACCTGATCCGCAAGAGCACCCCGTGGCCGCTGCTGCGGGTGGCCGCGCACGCCATGACCGGCGCCACGATCTGGTTCAACGCCAGCTCACAGGGCCAGATCAGCGCCGACCCGGTCAAGGCCGCCTCGCACGGCATTATGCCGATCCTGTTCGTGATCGGTGTGGAGGCCGCCCGCCGCCTGATCATCCAGAAGGCCAGGCTGGAAGCGGGAACGGCCACCGACCGGATCCCGCTGCACCGCTGGATCCTCTCCCCCATCGCCACACCGCGGTTCTACCGCCGGATGCGGCTGCACAACATCAGCTCGTATCCGGAGATGATCCAGCGCCAGCAGGACCTCATCGGTTACGAGCAGTGGCTCAAGCGCAAGTACAACGGCGACCTGGGCAAGGCGACCGAGGACGAGCGGCTGCCGATGAAGATGGCCGCGTACGGCTACACGGTCACCGAAGCCCTGGAGATGCCTGAGCAGCAGGAACGTGACGCTGAGGCCCGCGCGGAGGAAGCTGAGCGCCGGCGCCTGGACGCGGAGACGCGCCAGGAGCTCGCCCGGAAGAAGGCGGAGGCCGACCGGCTGGAGGCAGACGGTCAGCTCGAGGCCGTCCGCGCCCGGGTGGAAGGCGAGACCGGCCAGGCCCGTGCGCACGCCCGAGCCCAGATCAGCGCCGCAGAGCGGGCCGCTGAGCTGGAGGAGGCGGCGCTGGAGACGGCCGTCATCGCTGAGGCCCGCGCCCGCGAGGCGGAGGCGGAGCGCAGGGAGGCCCAGGAGCGCGAGGCCAAGGCCGCCGCGGATGTCCGCGCGGCGGAACTGGAGCGCCAGGCGGCGGAGAAGCGGAGGCTCGCGGCGGAGGCCGACAGGGTCGCCGCGGCGGAGGCTCAGGCGATCGAGACGGCGGAGATTGCGGAGGCCCGCCTGCGTGCGGCCGAAGCTGATCGGGCTGCTGCCGAAACCGAGAGGGCCGCTGCCGAAACCCGCCGCCGTGCTACCGAAACCGACCGGCTCACGGCGCAGGAGAACGAGCGCAAGGCGACCGCCGACGCCAACGTCCAGGCCGCCCGGAAGCGTGAGGCCGAAACCGAGTACGCCGCTGCCGAAGCTCGGCTGGCTGCTGCCGAAGTCGAGCGGCGCGCGGTCGAAATCGAGGACGCCGCGAAGCTCAGCCCGCGTGAGCGGGCGGTCCGCAAGGTCGCCCGGATGATCCTGGCCGCCGGCGGCGACGCCGACCAGGTGCTGCTCGCCGACATCCAGCGCGAAACGGCGGTGTCCTCCACCGACACGGCTTCGAAGTACCGCCAGGAAGCGGTCGACCTGCTCAACCAGGGCTACCGCCCGGAGCAGTGACCTGCATGAACGAGCTGTTCGACGGTTCCACCGGCCCCCGAGACGAAGTCAGCGCCTCGGGAGCGCGGTGAAGGCGCCGAAACGCCATCACAAGCCTCCCAGATCGCCCCCGCCCCGAGAAGGAGATCCCCACCTCATGGATATCAACGCACTGTTCACGGATGAGGGCCTTCGGGCCTTCACCGCCACTGTCCGCGACCAGCACGTTCGCGACGCCCAGCAGTACGGGCAGATCGCCGACATCGTGCGCAGCCGCCTGGAGCAGACGCCCATCGAGGGCGACCGCTGGATGTCCAAGCGGCTCCGGGCCTGGAAGGTCGCGCGGCAGCTCAAGGCCATGCAGAAGGCGTCCGGCGAGGCCGCGAGCAAGGCGGAGGCCCTGTACGCGACCTACGTCAACGAGGTCCTGGAGCTCCCGCAGCGCAGGGCGACGGCGGAGGCCAAGAAGTTGGAGCGCAAGAACAGCCGCCAGACCGCGGTCGGCGCAGCCGTCGCGGGCTCGCTGAACAAGACGGTGACCTCGCTCAACGCCCCGCAGGCGCAGGCCCCGGGCACGGCCGGGCAGGCGAGGCCGGCGGAGTTTGTGGCGCCGGACAACCCCTGGCAGCAGTGGCCGATGGCGGCCGGTGGTGAGCAGGCCCCGAACCGCACGATCAACGACTACTTCGCGAAGGGAGAGCAGGGGTGACGACGCCTCGGCAGACGCAAAACCGCGCGAAGCACTGGAACGCACGGATCGCGGAAGCGGAGACCGAGAAGGAACGGGCCGGGGTCTGGTACGACGCGTGCCGGACCCTGGCCCGCCAGGCCGAACGCGACGGCAAGCCGGACGTGTGGCGCAAGCTCACCGCCACGCTGCACGACTTCTACAAGAACAACGGAGGGTGACGAAGTTCTTCTTCATCACCGCCTCCTACTCTCCGCCTGGAGCACCCCAAGGCGCGCGCGTGTCGTGCGCGCGCGAGGGTGCCCCAGGCGGTGACCGTCTGTCAACTCCGAGAGGGAGACGTCATGGCCGACGACGACGGCCCCAACAACTTGATCCACTTCCCCCGCGTGGGCTTCACCGCTCCCACCGAACCACCGGCCGTAGCGCCCGGTCCGGCTCCCGCCGACGCGCCGTTCGCGGCTCCCGCCAACGTCTCCCCGGCCCCCGCAGGGGCTCCCGAGACGTTTGCACCCGCGATGCGGACCTCTCCTCTGGACACGATTTCGGCCCTGCCCGAGCCCGGTCTCGGCGCCCCGTTCAACGCCGGTTCGCAGCCCTCCACGGCACCCGCCACGGCGGGCGCGGCGGTCCCGGCGACCTTCCGTTCCGAGGGTGCGCAGCAGGCCGCGACACCGGGTCTGGGGTCGCTGTCGCTGGCCGCGATCCTCGCGGTGTCTCTGGCCGCGATGCGCGGGATCCACTCCTCCATCGCGACCAGCCGGGCGAACCGGGAGCAGCGTGAGGCGGTCGCGAAGACCGCGAGCACTGGCAAGGACGGCTCCTCCGGGGGCGGTTCGAAGAAGCAGGTGCAGCCCGGCCACGAGTACGGCCGCAAGTCCCTCCAGCGCGGCCCTGGCGGCCCGGGAGGGCGCTCCGGCGGTGCTGGTCCGGGAAGGTCCGGACGGGGCGGCGGCGGGGCGCTGAACAGCTCGGGAGGCGGCAGGCGGAACGCGCCGACGACCAAGTCGCCCAGCGGCTCCGGCGGCGGCTCCCGGGGCGGGCGCGGCGGCGGCTCGGGCTCCGGTCCCGGCCGCTCCAACTCCGGCTCCGGCGGCGGCAAGGGCGGCTCGGGGATCACCCCGCTCAAGCGCACCTCGCAGGGCGGGGGCGTGAACCTGAAGAAGAACCGCGGCCCCGGCTCCTCCGGGTCCGGTGGCTCGGGAGGTTCGGGCGGCGGCAAGGGGCCGGGCAGCGGCGGCGGTGGCGGGGGGCGTAAGCGCTCCCCCAACGGCGGCGGTGGCTCCGGCTCCTCCGGCGGCGGCTCCACCACGAACCGCAAGCGCGGGCCCGGCAGCACCGGGGCCGGGGCCGGCGGATCGGGTGGCACTGCGAAGCGCGGACCGGGCTCATCCGGGACGGGCACCGGCAAGACGACCGGCCCCGTTACCAAGAGCCCTGGCAAGGGCACGGGCGGGAAGACCACTCCGCCCAGCCCGTCAGGCTCGAAGGGCCCCGGCACCGGAACCGGCAAGGGCCCGGGTGCCAGCCCGAAGGGCGGGACGAAGAAGTCGCCGCGCGGGACGACCGGCCCGTCCGGGATCCTGCGGAAGAAGCCCGGCACCACCACCTCCGGGACCGGCCCGAAGCCGAAGTCGAAGGGCAGCACCGGCCCCGGCGGCACGGGCCCGGCAGGATCCGGCAGAGGCGGCGGCAAGAAGGGCAACTCCCGCTCCCGCAGGGGAGGGACGGGCCCGGCCTCGGTACCCAGGACGCCGGGCGGCAAGTCCCGCAAGGGCAAGAAGCTCACGCTCACGCACGGCATCGCACACGGCACGTTCGCGTCATCGGTGAAGCAGGACTGCCGCTGCCGCAAGTGCCGGCGCTTCAAGAAGGAATACAGCCGCAAGGTCCTCGGGGCGATGAAGTCCGCCGCACGCGGGCGGACCACGTTCGGCGAGGCGATCCACGAGACCGCTGAGAAGCGCCTCAAGCGCCGCCGCAAGAAGATGGGCCCGCCCGTCATGACGAGGGTCAAGGTCAAGAAGCCGAAGAAGAAGACCGGCCCCAAGACCAAGACCACGAAGCCGGGGAGCACCAAGCCCGCAGCGACCGGGCCGACCGGTCCGGCTGCGAAGGCGCCGACCCGCCGCACACCCTGGTCCACGGCCAAGGCGCGGGCCCGCAAGCGGGCCCGGATGCGCACCACCACGGTCCCCGCGCCCCGCCCGGCGCCGACGACCGGCGCAACCACCCCACCGCCGGGGCCCGCCGCTCCGACGCCCGCCCCGGCCCCGGCCGCTGCGGTCGCAGGGGCGACCACCACCCCGGCACCGGCACCGCCAGCGGGGGGAGGAACGGTGCCGGGCACCGGCTCACCGCGCCTGTCGCCGTTCGAGGCGATGGGCATGGCGACGGCGGTGTCCGCTCCGACTGGTCCGATCACAGTCGAGCGGGCCGATTCAGCTCCGTCGAAGTCCGGCGCGGGTCTGCCCGCCAGCACGAGCAGAGAGGGAAGCAGCATGGGAGACGCGCTGACGACGCACAGCAGCGGCGGCGTCGCGGAGATGTCCTCGGAGCACGCCACCGAGGTCACCCTCGACGACACGCTCGACGTCCTGGAGGAACTCACGCAGGACAGCTTCAAGGCACACGAGACGTGCCTGAAGCTCGCCGCGAAGGCCCGCGACATCCGGCACCGGCTGGATGAACTGGCCGCTGACCTGCGGTCCCGGCACAACATCCTCGGTCGCCTGACCGGCGCTGCGATGGCCCGGCTCGCCGAATCCATGGAGCTCCTGGCCCGCAAGGCCGACGAGATGTCCACCAAGTCGCTCGAGGCGGCGGAACTCTGCGAGCAGGCGGAGAACGCCATGTTCGACGCCTACCGGCCCGTCCAGCAGGCCACCGAGGACGCCGGCCTCGCGGTCCCGTCCGCACGTATCCACAACGAGGGCTGAGGAGAGACACACATGAGCGACAACCTCCCCGCCATCCCGGGAGTCAGCGGCGCCTCCAGCAGCGACAACGGATTCATCGCCCTGTCCGCCCGGACCGCCGCCCTGGCGAGTGCCGCCCTCTTCCTCAAAGAGGGCATGCACCTGCTCCGGGCCCACATGGGCCGCAACGCGGCCAAGGCCGCCCGCCTGGCGGAGATGTGCGACGCGGCCGAAGTCGAGCCGCAGTTCACCGCGATGATCCTGGACGCCTCCGCCTCCCTCACCCGGGTCGCAGAAGCGTCCGGCGAGATGACGAACGCCGCCGACAGCGTCGACAACGACGCCCGCGGCTTCAACTCCGCCCACGACACCGAATACCGCGGCGTGTACGAGGCCGTGAACGGCTCCGGCGTCCAGCAGGCCAAGCCCGGCTTCTACCGGCGCACCGGCCGACGCTGACTTAACCCCACCCCCGCAGCAGCAGGGGCCGCGCCCACACACCGGGCGCAGCCCCTGCTGCGCCCTGCCCTCGAAGGAGGCTTGAGTTGAGCACCATCGACCAGGCGGCGCCGACCGCCGACACCACCAAGAGCGTTCCGGGCCACGTCATCTACCGGCGCGTCCTGGCCGAACGAACCTCCTACGCCCTTGCGGCGGCCGGGATGGCCGTAGGCCCGCAGCTGGACGACAGCGCCTGGTCCTACCTCGCCTCCGGCGGGATCGGACTGGGCACCCTCGCCTGGCTGTACGCGAAGACGAAGGACCCCGACCAGGGCCTCGGCATGCTGACCCGGGCGCAGCGGGCGATTCCGTTCCTGACGGCCGCCGGCACGTACGTGGCGAACCTGATCACCCCCGGATTCAACTGGTGGGAGGTCGTCGCCCCGGCCGCGTGGGCGGGACTGATGGGCTGGATGGCGCCGCTCACCCGCAGCGCCGGTCTGGTCCTGGAGCTCACCCAGCACCAGGAGCAGGCCAGCCCCGCCCGGGAGCTGACGTACACCGAGTTCCTCGCCGCGAAATGGGCGCAGGCCACCGGCGACGGAACGCGCCTGGTGTCCGTGGCCCCGTTCCGCGCCGACCGGCCGGACTTCGAGGCCGTCGTCGTCGCCCAGGCCGGGAAGGCGGTGCCGACGTTCAACGAGACGCAGCTGGCCGCCGCGTTCGACTTCCCCGTCGGCACCGTGCGGATGCGCCCGATGCAGGGCTCGGGGCCCGGCCGGATGCAGCTGATCGCCCGCCCGACCACCGAGGACGTCGGCCGCACCGCTGAGGGGCTGCGCGGCCTGTGGGAGTCGGCGGTCTCCGCGTCCGGCGGGGCCGCTCCGGGCGTCGACCTGATCGACCACCGCTCCGAGCCGCACCGCATCGTGCTGCTGGTCGCCTCTCCGCCGGGCAAGGAGATTCGCCTGCCGCACACGGCGATCTGCTCCGCGTTCGGCATCGACGACCCGTCCCGACTGGTCATCGAGACCGACGGCATCCGCCAGGGTGTCGTCTCCGTCTACCGGACGAACCCGCTGATGAAGGTCCGCAAGGCCACCGTCGAAGACCTGACGATGGACTCCAAGGGCCGCATCACCATCGGTATCTGCCACGACGGCAAGCCCGCCCGGATGCGGCTGTGGGATCCGGGCCAGGGCGCGCTGCGCGGCATCACCGCCGGTGTCACCGGCGCGGGCAAGAGTGTGCTGCAGAACCTGATCCTGGCCGGGGAGAAGCGCTCCGGTGTCGTCTCCTGGGTCGGCGACGTCCAGGGCGGCATGTCGCTGCCCGAGGCGGAGGGCCGGGTCGACTGGTTCGCCAAGGGCCCGGTGGAGACGCTCCTGATGCTCACGGCCGCGCACGCGGTCATGAAGTACCGCGAGCGGGTGTCCAACGAGATGGGGCGCGGCGACTTCGCGCTCGGGCGGCCGTGGCCGCTCATCAACATCACCCTGGACGAGATCAACCGGCTGCTGTCCCACCCGGACGAAGCGATGCGCAAGGCCACCGCCTACTTCATCGCCGACATCCAGAAGACCGGCCGCAAGGTCGGCATCGGCATCCGCCTCGCCGTCCAGTCCCTGCACCTCAAGGACCTGGGCGACGACGACGCGATCCGCCAGCAGGGCAAGGTCGGTGCGCTGTTCCTCATGCGCACCGCCTCCTCCTCCACCAAGGAGATGGGCCTGGACGGCATCGCCCCGGCCGGTTTCCAGATGGAGAACATCCCCGCCCGGATCTACGAGAACGGTCAGATCGAAGCGCTGTTCAGTGGCGCGGACGACGAGGACGGCGAGTCCACCGCGGGCATGGCGTACATGTTCCTCGACGGGCGCGCCAAGTTCATGAGGACGTTCTTCGCGGAGAAGGTCGACGGGGTCTATCCCGACCTGATCGCCCTGTACGGCGACGACCCGGCCAACGGCCTCACCGCGGGCGAGGCCGAGGCAGCGCAGGCCGGGGCCCCGCTCTACGGCATGCGGCACTCCAACCCGTACGCCGACTGCGACACCCTCGCCCAGGCGATGGCCAAGACGCCCGGTAGCGAGCCGATGGTCGGCACCCCGGCCCCGGACACCGCCAGCGACAACGGCGAGGCACCCGCCCCGCCCGCGACCGATGCGCCCTTTGGGATCCCGTTCGGCGACAGCGGCCCCGACATCGGTGAGGAGCCCGGCCTCCAGGACCAGATCCTCGAACTGCTCGCCGACGGGCCCAAGCACCTCAAGGAACTGCGCGAGGCCCTGCCCGGCTTCCAGCCCTCCAGCATCAGCAACGCCTGCTCCCAGCTCAAGGCGAAGGGCCTGGCCAAGACCCTCAAGCGCGCGGTCTGGCAGCTTGCCGACAGCTGACCCGCACCCCTTCCACCCACCACGATCACCGAAGGAAACCGATCCCCGTGGCCCTGTCGATCTCCCTGGTCGTCCTGCTCGGCATCATCGTCGTCATCCTCGTGCGCACCGGCTACCAGCGGATCATGCCGGGCATCGCCGTCTGCCTGTTCGGCTTCTTCCTCGCCAGCACCGGCATCGCCCCCACGATCACCAGCGCCGTGTCCTCCCTGACCGGCTGGATCAGCAACTTCTGACCACCACCCCGCTTCCGTCCCGCCGAACGAGAAGGAGAACACCCCGATGAACCGCCCCCTGGTCCTGGTCGTCGACGACGCCACCGACATCCTCGCGGCCAGCCCCGAGGCCCGCGCACTGGTCGCCGACCTGCTGCGCACCGGCCGCCGCAACGGCCTGGTCGTCCGCTCCGAGACCCGCCGGCCCTTGCAGTACCCGACGCCGGACGCGCTCGAGGACGCCGCCGCCCAGCAGTAGCCCCGCACCGCTCCCTCGCCCCTCGCGCCCTCCCCGCCATCCGGCCGGGAGGGCGCCCCGCGTCTGCCCCGAAATGGAGCTCACCGTGGACAACCACACCATGCGCCCCCTGTCCGCCTCCGAAGCCAAGACCGAAGCCGAGCGGATCATCGCCGAAGCGATGCGCCCCGAGCGGCAGTTCCCGACGTCGTTCCGCGACGAATCCGAGGTCCCGGCGTACGGCAACACCCCGCCCGTCCATCAGGACGACAAGCGGATCGTCCCGGCCTGGGCGGCCGGGATCGCAGTGGCGTCCATCGGCGTCGGGGCCGGCATCACCGGCATCGGATGCGGAGCCTGGCTGGTCCTCCAGGGCCTGGCTTCCGTCACGCTCTACGGCGTGCTGATGGTGACGCTCCCTTTCGCGGGCGTCGCCATGGTCGCTACTGCCATCGGCGGTGCGATCAACAAGGCGCGCAGCGCGGTGTCCAAGACGTACTACGAGGGCCCGGTCGTGCAGAACACGCAGATCAACAACAGCAGCACCCAGCGCGGGATGTTCTCCCGCACCCACAACGACGTCCGCTGAGTCCCGGGCACACTGCCTCGCATCCGACACCCGCTACAAGCCGGGCTTCGGGTGCGGGGCAGGCCGTCCGGCCTCACCGGTCAGTCGTAGTCGATCCAGATCCGGCCGTAGTCATCCACCTCGGCACCCCGGATCTGCCCGTCGACGATCGCCCCGTTGACCGTCACCTCGACTTCCTCTTCCACGTCGATCCACAGCACGCCGTCGTCGTCGGTGAACGCGGGCCAGATCGTCCCGTCCGTGTCCACGACCTCTTCGAAGACGACTTCCTCCGGCTCATCGCGGGTGAACCACCCCATCGCAGCCGCCTCCCCTCTCAGGTCCTGTCGCACACAGCTTGTCCCACTCGCACGCTCCGTGAACACCGCATCGACAACAAGGAGTTGCCCCGTGCAGTCCAACGACAACGCCCCCGGCACCGACCGCCAGGAGCTCACCTACCTCCCGGTGCCGTTTCCGAAGGAACAGCCCAAGGAGCCGCGGTTCACCGCGCTGCGCGAGGCGCTGCGCGACGGATGGAACCGCGCCTGGGACGTCGACGGCGTCCTGCGCGGAATGTGGGAGGACATCCTCAGCGCCCCCGAGGACGGACCACGGCACATGGCACCCTGGATCCGCACCGTCCTGATGGCCGCCGGATTCTCCTTCGTCGTCCTGATGGCCAAGGCCGCGGGCGAAGTCGTCCTCCAGGCGCTGCACCAGCTGCTCACCGCCGTGCCCAAGGTGCAGGTCGGCGTCGACACCTCCAGCGGAGTTGCCGCCGTCGTCGACCAGCCGGTACGTACGTACATCGCGCAGCACTCCGCCGGCCTCGCAGTTGAAGCCTCCACCATCTACACGCTGTGGCTGCTCACCGGGATCGTCGGCCTGGTCCTCGGCTACCTCTCCCGGAACAACGGAGTGCGCGCGATGTGGGCAGGGTGGGGCGCGGCCACCGTGTGGATGGTCTGGACGGCCACCCCGGACACCAGCCGCACTGTCGCAGTGGGCCTGGCCATCCTCGGCTGGACGGTGCTCAGCGCCATCGCAATGCGTGGCATGACCCTGCGCCGTCCCATCGCCCGCCCCGCGCGTCCGGCGAAGGTCACCGTGCGCCCCGAGATCCACGTTGTGCCGGTCCCTGCAGCGCCGGCCGATGACCGCCCGGACAGCGGTTGCCCGTTCCGAAATTGACCCGTCGCTCTGCCTGGCCCTCGGTTGCCCTGCGCGACCGAGGACCGGGCTGGCCGACCGGTCCCTCACTCGATCCCGAAGGAGCCCCTGATGCCCGACCAGCCCGACACCCCCGCTCTGAACCTCCCCGCGATTCACGTCGCGTGCCCTGATTGCAATTCGCAGCCTGGCGACTTGTGTACCTCCCACAGCGGAACCCGCCTGCGACGCCACGACGTCCATCAGGCCCGCACCCGCGCCGCCCAGGTTCAGTAGCAACTTGGTGGCAGTGAGGCGCCACAGCCATGGCTGCCCGCCCCTTGTGCGTTGGACATTCGTGTGACGGAGCCGGTCCGGTGAGTTCCGCCGGCTTCCTGTGGCCGCATCCGCTGGAAACGACAGTGCGCCGCACGGAGGATCCCGTGCGGCGCACTCAGTACGTGGAGGTCTGCCCCACCTCGCGTTCTATCGCTGCCCCAGGTCCGCTTGGCTGCCGGCCTGGGCCTACGGAGCCCCCTGCGAGGGCTGGTGAAGCAACGTCAAGTGCCCTTGGGGCCCTTTCCGTCGCGAATTTTGGCGACGTACTCGCGGGTGAATCCGCTGTCGCGTGACAGGTCCGACGGGCCTACGCCTACCGCGAGGGCCTTCTTGATGGCACCGAAGAACGCCGACCGCGCCTGGTCGTACGCCACCTTGGCGTCCCTCACAGCCTCTCTGGCTTCGCTCTGCTGATCACTCATGTACCCAGACTCTCACAACAAAGTTCGCGAACAAAGTTGACAGGCGGTCTTTGCGCGATCTAACGTGAAATCAGTTCGCGAACAAAGTTCACATCGAGGGGGTGACTCATGCACACCAATGACAACGACCTGGTCGACGTCGACCCGTTCGGACCAGAAGAGCCTCCGACGACGATCCCCGTCTACAAGCGCAACCAGGCTCCCGAAGGACTCGCCACCAAGCGGCAGTTGAAGGAGCTGGGACTTCGCCCCGGCGGCCAGCAGGTCGTTGCGGAGGTCGAAACCCGCGGCCCGAAGAACGGCTTCCTGTACGAGATCGCTCTGGCGAAGCCCGTACGGCCGATGACCCTCGCCAAGGAGTACGCGCTCGACAAGGCGATGGCTGCCCGGCAGACCTGTCCCGAATGCGGCCGCCGCTTCTTCTACTGCCTGCGTATCTCGCTCGGGATCTGCCTGGAGTGCCACGAGGGCACCCCCGCCGACCCCACCTCCTACCTCAACGGCCCGGCCAGCCCGACGGCTGCCTGACCTGCGACGCCCACATCACCCGATGAACCCGATGAAGGAGACCTCCATGGCCACCACCCGCACCCTCACCGCTGAGCAGTCCGGCCCCATCACCATCGATGCCGAGCTGCTCGGACTCGGTGGCATCGTGATGGTCCGCACCAAGCGCACCATTACGAACGCGGAGATCACGATCCGCACCGCGGACGACTCTGGCGACTCCGCCGACGCCGTCCGCGCCGCCGACCTGCGCTGGGACCAGCGCGGAGCCCTTGTCGCTCACGTCCGCGGGAAGGGCGGCGGCAGTAACTCTCAGACCGTCATCACCGGCGGCGGGCGGGGCCGCGTCACTCAGGTGGTCAGCAACAACTCCGGCAGCACCGTCATCATGTCGGGCGGGAACATGAGCTTCAGCGGGGGCACGGTCGTCGTCAACGGCCGTGTCGTCAGCGGAGCCGGCAGCACCGTCATCATCGGCGGTTCCACTGTCGAGATTGAGGCCGTAGTCCCAGAGGGCAGCTCGGTCATCGGCCGTACCGACAGCGCAGACGTGACCGCCGATGGCACCCTCGCTTCCGTCTCGGGCAGCACCCAGTCCGGCGATGTCACCGTCGGAGACTCGCCCAACATCGTGGCGCGGACGCAGTCCGGCGACGTGCGTCTGGGGCGCACCGACGTGGTGGATGCCCACACCATGTCCGGCGACATCAAGATCAAGGACTTCGGCGGCACCGCGAAGCTCAAGACGATGTCCGGCGACATCGACGTCCACGCCACCGCCGGCGGCGACATCGACGCCAAGACGATGTCCGGCGACATCGAGGTCACCGCCACCCAGGCCGCCCTGGACGACTTCCTCGATGTTCGGCCGCACACCATGTCCGGCGACATCCGTGTCCCGCGCCGCCAGAACACCTCCGGCGGTCCGCGCCGCCGCCGCAGCTGATGACCGACCGGCTTCCGTCGTCCCCGGGCGCACCGCCCGGGGACGGCGGTGGCCGACCGGCCCAGCACACATGGCACGCGACGACTTGGAAGGGCACCTGATGCCGAAGCACACGAAGTTCGGCCCGAACCTCTCCCAGAAGCTCTACGACGCCATCCAGCGCGACAACGAGCGCGAAGAGGCTGGCATGCACGCCGATGACCGCGTGACCTGCTGGACCCATCAGAGCTGGAGCGCCGACTGCAACGACCAGCACACCCCACGCCCGCGCTGACAGCACCCACTATCCGGCCCGCTTCTACCCGCCCCGAACATCGAGCTCGGGATGGGTGGTGGCCGACCGGCCAGCAGTCCGGTCCGGGCTTGGTGCCCGTGAGCCGCCCGGACCGGGCTTCCAACTTCCCTTGGGGACACCTCGATGCGCACACGCACCCGTACTCGCTACATCGCTGCCGCGGTCGGCGTCACCGCCGCCCTCGCGTTCGGCGCGACCGCCTGCAGTGGCAAATTCTCCGAGCCGTTTAAGGACGCGCCCAGGAGCGGTAAGGACAACGGCGCGCCCGCCGACGTGATCCGCATGCCCGACGGCTTCTCCAATGCCGCCTCGAAGTGCGACGGCCCCAACCGGGTCTATGTGCTTTACCACGGCGACAAGCCGTACGGCGACATCGCCATCGTCAGCAACGACCCGCGGTGCACGAAGTGACCTGCCGTAGGCAGCACGCCTGCGGCCAGGGCCGGGCCTGACATGGTGCGCCTCCGAACCGCAGCCCTGGCGGGTGCTGTGCCGCTCACGCTCGCTGCGGCCGTCGCCCTCGCACTCAAGGCCGGCGCCTGGCAGCTGTCCCTCTCCCGGCACGCCATCAGCCTCTCCCCCGCACCCCGGCCCAACTGCCCGGACTGCAAAGGCGAGGGCGGCTGGTGGTCCGACGGCCCGTTTCCGGGCGGGGAGGTCTGCTGGTGCTGGGACCGCCCGACGCGAACGCTCCAGCTCCTGCCGCGCCCGGACTGGGACGAACCCCCGTTCTGAACACCACGGGCGCTGGCACACCCGAACCCGTACACCATGCCGCCCGCCCTGCGGGCCTGCCGCAGACCCCGGGGCCGTCCCGGGCTTGTGAAGAAGAAGGAGTCGTCATGGCCAACAGCCGCGCGAACAACCCGCCCAGGGGTGAGTGCCGGCAGTGCTGGTTCCACGCCTACGCCAGCCGTGAGGCGCACGCGCACCTCGGTCCGCGTGAGGACTGCCCGCAGTGCGTGGCCCACATGGGCGGCCGCCACCCCGCCAACATGATCGTCAGGTGATGGCGGTGACGAAGAACCGTCTGCCAGCCGCGGTGAAGCGGCCGGTCGCGCTGGCCGCCGCGATCACCGTGTTCCACGCCGACGTGCTGGTCGCGTGGGTGGCCGGGGTGCTGTGCAGCATCGTCGCGTACGGCGTGCTGATGATGCCGCTGTTGATGACAGGCGCCATGGCGATCGTGGTCTACCTCGGGGTGTGGTTCGCCGCAGGACCGCTGTGCTGGGGGCCGGCCCTGAACTGGTCGGTCCGGATCCGCCGGTGGGGCGCACCGGACACCGTGTACTCGCCGCAGCCCCCGGTGGACCACGTGGCCGCGCTCCTGGCAGCGCCGCCGCTTCGCCTGGCCCCGGCACGGAAGTCGCGGTCCACCGATCCCCGCCCGTTGGCGGCGTACGAGCTGGTGGGCCGGGAGCCCTGCTGGCGTTGTGGCGAACCCCCGGTGGAGGGCACGCACGCCTGGGATGACCGCGGCGACTTTCAGCTTCTGTCCAACCACACCTTCAAGTGCCGTACCGGACACCGCTGGACGAACAGCACCGACGGAGGCTGACGGCCCCCCGTGCTGCCCCAACCCCTTTACCGGGCTGGGGCAGCGCGGAGGACCGGACAGCCCGGCCTGCACCACTTCCGGACAAGGACCTCCCCCATGGCACACCGCAACCCCGCCGTCTTCGCCGCCCTGCTCGGACTGACCCGCGCCGCCAGCAAGATCGGCGACTTCTGGATCCAGAACGACTACTGCGCCCAGGTGAAGGGCGCGTCCGACGACTTCCCCGTTACCTACGAGGACCCGCAGACCGAGAGGAAGACCACGCACGGAACGGCCGACGGCCAGAGGGCATGCCTCCGCCATTGCCTTACGTACACGGCGACGCAGGCGATCGTCGTTGGACTCGGGGCCCGTGCGCTGGGCATCCGGGTCCGCCCCGCCGCCGGCGCGGCCGCGCTCGCCCTGTCCTTCGGCACGCACTACATCGCCGACCGGCGGGTGCGGGGCGACGGTGTCCTGGAGAAGCTCGCCATCAACACCGGCAAGGAGAACTTCTACCGACTCGCCTCGCACGGCATGAACGGCGCGTTCCACCTCGACAACTCGTGGCACCACGGCTGGGAAACCGCCGCCGCCCTCATCGCCACCACCAAGGCGACCAGCAGGTGACCACCCCACCTCGTACACGTCTGGACCGCGTCCGTACGTCGGTCGGCATTGCCCAACTCGCCCTCCAGCAGATCGAGGACGACATCGCCGCCGCCGACGTCGACCAGGAGGAGCTCGCCGCGATCCTGTGCGAGCTCATCGAGAACACCGACCCGCCCGGCGGGCTCATCCCGTTCCTCGCACAGCTGCTCACCGCAGCTGCTCGCCGTGCCGAGCAGCTCGAGCCCGACCGAGACGGTGACGCCTCCTGCCCGCTGCACGAAGCCGCCGCACTGATCACTGACAACGCCGGACAGCGCCTCATCTGGGCCGCCCGAGCCCTTCACCCGCAAGGAGAACTCACATGAATCAGCCGATCTACCCGCCGATGCCCGAGCACAGCCTGGTGGTCCTGATCGGGCCTTCCGGCGCCGGGAAGTCGACGCTCGCGAACACCTGGCCCGCCTCGCAGGTCCTGTCCCTGGACGCGCTGCGCGAATCCGTGAGCGACGACGCGGGCGACCAGCGCGCGACCGGCGACGCCGTCGCCGCCCTGCACCTGCTGCTCGAGGCCCGGATGCGCCGACGCCTGTTCACCGTCATCGACGCCACCAACACCACCCGGGCCGCGAGGGAGCCGCTGGTTGCCGCCGCCAAGCGGCACAACATGCTCCCCATCGCGCTCATGGTCGCCACACCCGGCGTGACGTGTGAGGAGCGGCAGGCCACGCGGCCGGCCAACCGCCGCGTGCCAAAAGACACGGTCGTTCAGCAGCACAGAGACACGGTCAACTCGCACCGGACCCTCAAGGCGGAGGGATTCCCCGAGATCGTCTTCTCCGACAGCGTCTGCCAGCTGCTGCCGTTCCTGGAGCGGCTGAGCGGGGCCCGGCAGGCCGACCTCGGGCTGGACCACGGCGATGGCCTCGGTGATCTGCTGCTCGTACGCAGGGTGTTCGGCTCGGAGATCCTGCCGCTGTGGCGGTGGAAGCCCGGCTCCGATCTCGCCGGCGGCGACCGCGTCGCGGAGATCCGCCTCGGTCAGCAGTACCTCACCCTCGCGTACCGCCCGGACATCGACGGTGAAGGCGACTACGGCTTCGAGGCGCTGGTGCCGTGCCCCTACGACGACGAATGCACCAGCAGCGCC
The DNA here is from genome assembly GCF_044744085.1 of Streptomyces sp. NPDC087428. Classification (NCBI taxonomy): domain Bacteria; kingdom Bacillati; phylum Actinomycetota; class Actinomycetes; order Kitasatosporales; family Streptomycetaceae; genus Streptomyces; species Streptomyces sp. NPDC087428. The sequence continues at coordinate 25,801 of NZ_JBIUXR010000029.1, read as the reverse complement.
TGGGTGCCCGTCCACAGCGTCACCTGCCTGTTCCGCGCGCTGAGCGGTGGCCTGGACGACGACGAAGACATCATCTGCACCGTCCACGGCCCGACCGACGACCCTGACGGCCGCGCCGACCTCGAAGCGCAGTTCGCAGACGCTGTCCGCGAATGAGCCGCACCGCCGACGGAAGCACCGACGATCCCTGCACCCCGATCAACTTCCAGTTATGAGCGGCCCGGCCGCTCTCACCCCTTCACGGAGGACCGCATGGCCCGCAAGCCCGTCACCTGGTACATCGCCACCTCCGCCGACGGCATCATCGAGATGTCCCGCGAGGCCGGCACCCCGGTGGACCTCTCCGCCAGCGTCGGCAAGGTCATCGACCACCCCAAGCCCTGCACCAACCTGTGGTTCGACGAGAGCCGCTTCTCGTACTTCCGTATGGTCAAGCGCGTCGGCGAGGCGCTGGAGGACACCGGCATCTGGCCCGTCACCTGGCCCGTGCGGCTGTGGATCGTGGAGCCGCTCGGTGAGACCGGCAACTGGAGCCAGCGCTACTACCCCTACCGGCTGCTCTCCCACCAGATCCGCGTCCTCGAGGAGACCGAGGCCCACCGCGCGCTCGGTCCCTCCGGCCGCGACGTCCTGAACGTCATCCAGCAGGAGATCCCCGAGCGGGCCGCGCGCTGGGCTGCGGACTGGGACGCCGACCCCGAGGTCATGAGCGACAGGAAGTGGAACTGGGAGCAGTGCGGCGGCCCCACCTGCGGCAGCGGCCGGTGGGCGGACTCTGTCGCCATGGGGGTCTCGCGCAACCGCCGTGAGTCGGCCGCCCAGACCTGGATCGAGCACCTCGCGCGCAACACCGTCGACCAGGCCCTCGCCGACACCGACGCCAGCATGATGGCCCGCTGCTACGCCTACGGCCGCGCCACCGGCCACGCGGTCGCCACCCAGCACCAGAGCCGCTTCGAGCCGTACGTCCTCGACGCGCTCCGCGGTGTCGGCCTCGACTCCCCCGCCGCCGTCGCTGCCTGACGGACGCTCCGTGCTGTCCCGGCCCGCGAAGGCCGGGGCGGTCGCGGTGGTCCCTCAAGCAACAGACATCAGGACCAGACGATTTCACCCCGGGACGGCCGCAACGGCCGGAAAACCATCGGCCGTCCCGGGCCACCCATCCCGTACGAGACGAGAGGGAGCCTCAGTATGGACTCCGTCCTGCAGACCCGGGGCCGGTTCGGCCCGCGCACTCTCCTGTTCACCACTGCTGCTGTGCCGCTGACCGGCTGGGTGGTTCACGCCGTCGCGCTGCACAGACAGCTCGCAGCCACGAAGCGCGACCCACTGACCGGCCTTCTGCGCCGCGACGCCTACACAGCCCGCGCCCGCCGGCTTCTGGCCCGCCACGGCGACAACGCGGCCATCCTCATGGTTGACGCTGATCACTTCAAGCAGATCAACGACGGCATGGGCCACGCGGCGGGCGACACCGTCCTCGCCGCGATCGGTACCCGGCTCACCGCCTGGGCGGGCCCGCACGCCGCCGTAGGCCGCCTCGGAGGCGACGAGTTCGCAGTCGTTCTCGAGCTGACCCCCGGCCGCCGCGCGCAGCGCCTGGAGCAGCTGGTTCGGATGCTGAACACACCGGTGGTCCTGGACGACGGCCGCACGGTCGACGTCGCCGCGTCGGTCGGCGCCGCGACGCCGGACGTGCTCGGCACCCGCGACCTGACCGCGTTACAGAGGGCGGCCGACGCCGCTCTCTACGACGGCAAGCACACCGGCCGCGCCCACCTCGCCACCGCCGCGCACGCCACGACGCCGTCCATCAACGGCCGCCGGGCGGGCAGGCCGGGTACAGCGATGTGGGGGCAAGCCGCATGAGCGCCGCGACCCTGCCGGTGAGCAGCACTCCGCAGGACGACCACCTCGCCTATCCCGAGCCGCCCGCTTCCCCGCTCTGGCACCGCCAGGGCCCGAAACTCCGGCCGATCACCCCGGAGCAGCAGCGCCGCAACCGCGAACTCCTGCTCCACGCGCAGCACACGTCCCGACCCCGTTCCCCCCGCACCACCAAGGCCCTGGCGGATGCCAGCTGATGGAGACCACGTACTGCACCGTCGACGGCTGGGTCGACGCCATCCCCACTCCTGGCCCGTCGCGCAGCGCGACCAGGGCCGTGACGCCCACGTCGTGATGGACCTCGCCACCGGCCAGTTCCTCGTGGCACCGACACCACCCGCTAACCACCCCACCGAAAGGTGCGGCGGCGGGCCCGCTTCACCCATGTCCGGCCCGGGGCGGTCGCCGGCCACGAGCCCGGCCGCCCCGGATGCCGCCCCCTCAACTTGAGGAGACCTTCGTGACCGTCTTCACCGACGCCGCCGCCGACGAACTGTTCGTCCTGTCCGGCACCGAGCCGGGCTTCGACCGCCTGCACGGCATCCCGGCCGCCGCTCTGGGCGAGGAGAGCGACCGCCTCCTGGCCCTGGGCCACCTCACCGACCGCACGGTCCTGGCCGTCACCAGCGTCTACCACCGGCGGGTGCTCGGAGAGCGCATCGTGCCCACCAACGAACTCGCCGACCTGCTCAGCTTCGGGACCAGGCGCACCCACATCCAGGCCGTCAGGGCGGGCGCGGACGACGACTGCCCCTGGTACGTCGACGACGCCGACCCCGACGCCCCCACCGCCCAGCCCGCCACCTTCATCGCCATCGAGTGGCTGGAGCGGGAGGACATAGCGATCCCATCCCGGTGCCCGGCCTGCGCCCGCACCAGCCGCTCAACTTGCTTCACCAAGGGGCCCGACCGCACCGGATGGAGCCACTACCACCGCTGCCGGCACTGCACCCACCTGTGGCTGCCGCCGGTCACCGCACTCCGCCCCGAGCCGGAAGCAGCACTTCCTCAGCACGCCACCCTCACCCACGACCTGGAGGCCACCTCGTGCACCCGATCCGCCTGATCTCATTCGGATACCTGCACCTGCCCACCGGCCCAGACGGCCAGCCCGTCCCGCCCGCCGCCGACCGGATCGAAGACGTCCGTGACCGGCTCCGCGACCCGGCCGCCGCCCGCGACATCCTCGACCTCGACGGCCACCACCCCCGCGTTCAGGACGTCGTCCTCAACACCCCCGGCGCCCGCGAACTCCTCGCCAACCTCGTCGACTACGCGACCCTTCCCGCCGGCCCCCGCCGCATCGCCATCGGCTGCGCAGGAGGTCGCCACAGGGCATGCGGTCTCACTGAAATCCTTGCCCGCGAACTCCGAGACCGCGGCCGCCAGGTCGAAGTCGATCACCTCCACGCCCACCTCCCGCGCGTCCTCAAGGCCCGGTCGGCCTGACGCCTGTTCTACCCGAAGCCCTGCCTCCGGCCCCGTGCCGAGGGCAGGGCTTTTTTCGTTTCTGGACTCGGAGCCGTCAACTCCGCACAGTCCAGCACTCGATGGATCATGAACCTAGAAATGGGCTCCCCAATTGGGGAGCGATGCTCGCAAGCCAGTCCTGGCAAGGGTTCTGGGTGTGTCAAGATGCCTCTGCCGCGCACGGTGCGGCCCACGCATGAGTAACAAGGAAGGGCACCCCCCGTGCTGAACCCAAGCGCAGCGCAGCCGATCGAACCCCCCGAGGGAAGTACCGTTGTCGGCACAGGGAAGGGCGGCGTCGGCAAGAGCACCGTGGCCGCGCACCTCGCCGGCGAATCCGCGGCTGCCGGGGAGCGGACCCTCCTCATCTGCGTAACCGGGCAGGATGACGACGACCTCGGCATCAAGCGGTTCAACCGCGGAATCCACCCGGAGGGCCCGTCCGTCATAGACGGTGAGGGTCTCTACAGCGCCATACACGATCGCACCCCGCTCCGACCGATCCGGGAAGTACGCCCGAACCTGGACGTGATGCCTGGCGGCCCCAAGGTCGGCGAGATCGACGGACTCCTGATGCTGCGCACGCTCCAGGAAGGCGCAGGCGTCGTCATGTCGCTCGCACAGGCCCTGGCCCCGATCGCACCTCTCTACGACCGCATCATCTTCGACAGTGCCCCGGAGAAGGACTCCCTGGAGCAGCTGGTGCTCGCCGCCGCGAAGTACCTCATCGTGCCCACCCGCTCCGACGATTCCTCGGTCCGCGGCATGGAGCGCATCAGCAAGAACTTCAAGCTGGTGAAGACCCAGGTGAACCCTCACCTCCAGATGGCCGGCGCCTTCCTCTACGGCTCGAACCGTGCGGCCACGCTGATGCACGCGGCCGTCTACGAAGACATCCGCACGGCTCTGGGCGAGGGCACGCCGATCCTGGAGACGATCGTGGGATACCGAGAGGTGCCCGCCCGCAACGCCCGCAAGAAGGGGTTGCTGTTCGGCGAGTACGCCGACCTGCTCCCGACGACCGCGACCACCTACGACGTGAAGGCCGGCCGCGCCACATCGGCCGACGTCGTCCCGGACACGATCGTCCCGCTGGCCAAGGAGATGCGGGAGCTGAATCAGGAAATCTTCGACCACACTAGGAGGAGGGCCTGATGGGCCTGTTCGACGTCGACGAAGAAGCCCAGCAAGGCCAGGGCGCAGGCGGCCTCTTCGGCGGAGGTCTGGCGGCAGCGGCCGGTGCGGCGAGCGTGGTGGTCAAACCATTGCCCGGCACCTCCCTCGCCTTGATCCCCGCGCCGTACCAGCCTCACAGCGAAGACGAGCTGTCCGACCAGGAGCGCGCGGACCTCGAAGCCTGCAAGGCCGGGGTCGACAACCTCCGCAACGCCTTCTGGATCGCAGGCAAGTCGTTCGAGACCATGAGCGTGGCCAAGCTCCACCGCGAGGAGAACCCCAACTACGCGGCATGGGTCTGGGACACCTGGGAGGTCTCCGAATCCCAGCTCTACCGGCTCATCGACGAATGGCGCGTCGGTGAAGCTCTCGCCAACCTCGGGCACAAGCCGCCGGAGTCCCACGTCCGCGCGATGACCGAGCTGCGCCGCCAGACGAACGATAAGGTCGCGATCACGGTCTACGACACCATCGCCCGATGCAGCCCCCGCGTCACAGGGGAACTCGTAGAGAAGGTGGTGGGCGACCTCGGGTTCCTCCCGAAGGACGCCAAGCCCGCCGACGTCGGCCGTCGTGTCCGCGAGCTCCTGGAGGCGCCGGAGAAGAAGTCCGACGCCGACGAGAAGAACGATGGTGTCCCCGACATCACCTCGCTCGGCGGCGACTCCCCAAATGGGGAGTCGAGCCAGAAGCCCAGCAATAGCAAGGCAGACCTCCTTGCAACGAAGGACATCGAGCGACTGCAGAACACCCTCGCCTCCCTCCAGGAGGCGGCGAAGAAGGTGAACAAGTCGGCAGCACGCCGGGCCGTCGAAGCACAGCCCGACGTCGCCGTCCCGCTCATCCAGGAGATCGGCTCGCTGCTCCAGCAGATCGACAGGGCAGTGGCGATCAGGCTCCCGAAGGCGGAGTGACCTCCGAGGTCGATGACGAAGGCCGGCCCCAGACCACCTGGGCCGGCCTTCCGCGTTGCCGAGCCGTCAGGGCCCGGTGAGGATGTCGTGGGTGCCGATGCGGCGCCAGATCACGTGCGGGGTGTTGGGGCGGAGCGCGGGCCCGTACTGCCAGGTGGCGCGGCCTGCGGGTCCGGTGCCCATGGCCCAGGTGATCTCGTAGACCCCGGTCGTCCGTTGGACACGCTTGACGCGAAGGCCGGCGCGGAAGCGTCCTCCGGCGCGCAGGTCCTCGACGAAGGCCGCCACGGTCTGGCGGAACTTGCGGCGTTGTTCCGGGGTGAGGCGGTCCAGGTCGGCAGCGAAGCGCGGCAGGGTCTCGTACGTGGGCACGGCGAACTCCTCCGGGAAGCACGAAGCCCCCGACCGGTGGCCGGGGGCAGTGGTGGCTGTTCGCGTTGAAGGGCGTCAGTGACGTGGCGCGGTCAGCAGTGGTCAGTTGTCGGGGGGTGTGAGGCACCGGTGTGCGCTCGATGACGCTGGAGTCAGTTGCCGTCCGTTTTCGTGGCGGGTGGTGCTCGTGTGGTCGGCGCGCAGTAATCGCACGGCCGGGGTCAGCTCTCGTAGCGGGCGCGCATCAGGTCGGCCCACTCCTGCGCACGGGCCATGTCGCCAGCGCAGCTGGTGCAGTGGGGCACCATGTCGATCCGGGTCGGGTACGGCACGTTCGAGTGGACGACGGTGGTCGTGGGCAGCGTGAGGGGTCGGCAGCACAGCGGGCAGAGGTCTCCGTGGAGCAGTTCGTTGGTCATGCGGCGAACTGTGCACACGGCGCTGGCTTACCGTCTCGGGCTGCTGTGGCGTCCCGCCTGGCGGGCCCCGCGGTAAAGACTTGGTGATGGCCTCCCGCCCGGCGGGAAGGGCCCCGGATCACGCTTTTATGCAGGTCAGGTCGGGTGTTCCATGGCCCGGTGATCAGTAAATCGGATCTCCGCCCGGGTGGCGGGGTGCGCTACCTCTTCCGTGGCGTGATGGTCGGCGACGGCCGCCGCCCTGCGGGCAAGGCGCTGCGCGACGCCCAGGACGAAGCCGGCGTCCCGCCCGGCGTCTGGCGGGGCCGGGGCCTGGCCGCTGTCGGCCTCACGGCTGGGGACGTGGTGAGCGAGCGGCAGGCCGAACTGCTCCTGGGGGAAGGCAGGCACCCGGGCGCCGATTGGATCGAGCGCGAGCGTCTGGAGGCGGGCGACGATCCGGCGAAGGCCCGGCGGGCGACTGTGCTGGGCAGGCCCATCGAGCACAACCGGTCGGCGAAGACGGACAAGGCCAAGGAGCGGAAGCCCTGGCTGGGCATGGACCTGGTATTCCGGCCGCCGCCGACGGCGCACATCGCGTGGGCGCTGATGGATGACGAGACCCGGCGGGTGCTGGAGCTGTGCCAGGACATCTCCGTGGACAAGACGCTGGCGTGGCTGGGGGAGTCGGTCGCGCAGATCCGGTCGGGGAGCGGCGGCAAGCGCCGCCAGCCGATCCGGGACGGCGGGCTGATCGTGGCGGTGTTCCGGCACTACGAGTCCAGAGCTACGGAATCGAGGCCGCTGCTCCACGATCATGCGGTGGTGTCGATCCGCGCCCGGCGGCCGGACGAGGCGGGTTCGTGGGGCAACCTGTCGGCGGACACGCTGCTGGCCAACATCGTCGCCGCCGACATGCTCTACCTCTTGTTCTTCATGGAGGAGGTGTCCGCCCGGCTCGGGTGGGCGTGGGAGCCGCGTGAGGTGACGCCCGGCCGCCGGCCCGTGATGGAGATTGCTGGGGTTGATCAGCGGCTCATCGGCTGGCAGTCGACCCGCCGACAGCAGATCGAGGACGCACTGTCCGTCCTGGTGGCCGACTACGAAGAGGACCACGGACATGCCCCGGGGGAGCGGGCTGGCTATGCGCTGGCCTGTAAGGCCGCTGACCGGACGCGCCCGCCCAAGCGCAAGGAGCTGCGGTCGCTGTCCGAGCTGCGCGAGGGATGGCGGGAGTCGGCGGTCGCCGTGTTCGGCGCCGATGTCGTCGACCGTCTGGCGGAGCGGGCGCGAGCAGCAGCCGCGGCGGTGTGGGCACGGGTGCGGCCGGTGGTCGACATAGTGCTGGCCGCCGTCGACGTCGTCGCCGTGGTGTACGTCATGCGTGGGGCGTTCAAACGCCACCACCTACTGGCCGAAGCCCGCCGCTACCTCTCCTACGTCCTGCGCGGCCGACCCCACCAGCCGGGCCTGGACGAACAGATCGTGCAGACGGCCGTCGACGACTACACCCGGCCCGTCGGCCGGGGCCGGACGAGGACCGCCGACCTGTCCGCCCTGTACCCGCGCGACACCGACGACCAGGCCGTGCTGCGCCCGCTGACCCGCAAGCGCACCGCGCCCCCGTACGAGCGGGCCCGCCTCGCCGCCGGTGCCCTGGCCGCCCGGGTAAACGCGGCGCGACGTGCGGAGCGCCTGGGCTCTCGCTCCCGGCCGCACGCCGTCGCCGTGCTCGCTGCATCGAGGACGTACCCGCGGCCGTTCCGTGCCGGACCGAAGGCCGACCACCTCCTGGAGCCGGAGACCGGCGTCGACACGGTGGAACGGACCCGCCAAACGATGGAAGCCGCCGCCGCGCAGTTGGCCGCCACGATCCAGGACAGCAAGCGGGCACGCGAAGTCGCCCACGGCCTGCGTCCACAGCCCGACCCGGCGGCGTCCCCGCCCCCGCACACCCAGCAGCCCGGCATCCAGCACACGCCGGGCAGGCCCACAGGAGGAGTCGCGTGAGTACCCCGGAAGAACTGCCCAACCCCCAGGACGCCCTCGCCCGAGCCCGCGCAGCCCACCAGGAGATGGACGCCGCGCTCGACGAGGACCAGGAGCCCGAGCCCGATGAGCCCGCGGGGTGGCAGCCGGTCTGGAAGCGGCCCCGGACACCGAAGTCGAAGGCGGCGAAGAAGCTGGAGCTGCACAAGCAGCGGCGGCGGCTCCAGGACGCCGGAAAGCGCCGTCTCGCGGCCGGGGAGTCCCGCCGGCCCCGCTCCCTGCAGAGCCGGATCGGCAACGCGGCCGCGCGCCGCGACGCCCGAGCTCTGTCCCGGGTGCGGCACTCCAACGCCTGGCTGTGGTGACGATGCCCGGCATCGTCCACCGAGTGGAGCCGACGATGTTCAGCATCCAGTGGCGATGCACGACATCGAGTGGGCTCCACTCAGTGGGCTCCACCCGATGGACGCCACCGAGTGGACGCCACCGTGGTGCGCACCGGATAACGATGGACGCCACTCCGGTGCGCACCACGATGTCCGCCACCGCACCCGGTGAGCCTCGCGACGATGCCCGGCACTCTCGCGCGCATCACGAGGTCGGGCACCGATGTTCCGGACTCCACCCGGTGCGCACCCGCCCGGGTCGTACGCATCGGCGGCCCGACCCCTTGTCCGCCTCCGGGCGGGAGGGCAGCGACCCCTTGTCCAGGTTCGGGCGGGCGCACGTTTTCCCTTGACCACGTTGGATAGCGGAGCGTTTCCCCTTGCCAGAGCCGGTATCGGCCGTCGATCAGACAGAAGTCAAGGGGGTGTGTGATAAAAGGCCCGCCGCCGTGCGGTGGCGCCCGGTGCGGTGCGGTGGCGCGCCCCCGGACGCGCGGCGCGGCGCACCGTCCGGCGGTGGTGCGCGCGCGATGCGCACCACCGCCTCCCCGGTGCGCGCTACGCGGTGGTCGGGCGCATCGGGTGAGCATCGAGGGCCTGGTCGAGGCCGACGTCCTCCATCAGGCGCAGGACGTCGGCGACGGTCTCACCGATCTCTTCCTGGGTGAGGACCTGCCGGACGAAGGCGATGACCATGTGGGCCACGCCTTCTACCGCGTCCGGCCCGGCCTGTGCCCAGGTGCGCAGGGTGGCCGTGAGGACCTGCCCGACGGCCGCCAGGGCGAAGGAGTCGTCGCACGGGTCCGGGTCGATGACGCACAGCGCGGTGACCGGGAGGACGATCCGCTCCGCGACGTCCGCGAGCAGTTCGGGCATCCGCGGATCGGCGTCGGCGAACCCGGCAGCCGCTTCGGTGTCGCCGGCCTCCACAGCCCGCAGGTAGCGGAAGGCACTGAGCACCGTGTCCGGCGTCATCGGGGCGAGCGGCACGAGCGGGTTCTGGAACATGGACAGCTCCTCACGTAGGGGCCGCCCCGCTGTTCGCGGCGGCCTCGAAGACACCCTCGAACTGCGCCCCTGTGGACAGAGTCCGGCCGCTGACGGGGGAGAACTCTCCCCCCTCGGGTTGATCACGATGCGGTCACGGCAGAGAGGTTTTTCAAGATCGGCGTCACACACGAGCCGAAAACGACACCTGTAGAAGGTGAACGGCGGGACAGGCCCGCCCCACCTCCAGGAGCACCCTGTGGCGAGCACCGCCGACGGCCCCGAGCCGCCCCTTGTCCAGGCCGGAGATGCCCCCTCCGTGGACCCCTCCATCACCCCCTCCGCGCCTCGACGCCAAGGACCGGGCGTTTCCGCAGGTCAGGCACGCCGGAAGGGGGGCCGTCGCAGCGCCGACAACCCTCTTGTATTTAGGAAGCCAAAGCACAGAAGGACTTCGACCGAGCCTCGACGTCGGGAGCTGCTGCAAGCGCTGGGGATCTTCCAGAGGGCTACGCCCGATCAGTTGTGGAAGCTGACCCGCCCCGACAACCAGCACGACCGGCTCACGCGGGACAACCTCCTGGATCTGGAGGACCACCACCTGGTGAGGATCGAGTCGGTGCAGGAGGACCAGCGGCAGGTGTGGGTACTGACGAAGCGAGGACACGCAGAGGCGAAGCAGCTGCTGGAGCCGAAGGGCATACGGGTCTCGGTGCTGCGCAAGAAGGAGTACGACCCGGACACCGGGGAGCTGCTCGGCACCGGCTACGACGACCACGCCGCGGCGGTCACCTCGACGGCCGCCGAACTCCACCGCGCCGGGATCGGCCACCGGCTCGGCTTCCAGACCGAGATCGGGCACCGGCTCGGCAGCAGCTTCGTACAGCGGGCGGACCTGGTGGTGCGGGCGCCGGAGGCCGGGGTGCCGGTGCTGCTGCTGGAGATCGACCGCCGCACCGAGGACGCGCACGACCTGGTGGCCAAGCTGCGGCGGTACTGGGAGTGGGGCCGGCTGCTGCCGAAGGACGCGGACAAGCGCACTGCGGACCGGGTCCGTTCGCGGCCGGACGCGATCGAGCACGTCGATCACGAGCAGCGGCTGTGGCGCCGGTTCTACCCGCCGACCGGCCGGGAGGGCCTGGTGCCTCTCGCGTTCGTGTTCGCGGACACCACCGAGGCGAAGGTCGACAACACGGTTGCCGTGCTGGAGGAGGCCGGCCGCGCCTACTGGGCGCCGCGCCGGTACGAGACCTACCACCGGGGGATCACCGCGAAGGACTACGGCCAGGCGGTGCCCGTCGTCGTCACCACCCTGGAGCAGCTGGCGGAGCACGGCGCGGACGCGGAGGTGTGGCGGCGGCTGGGACGGGAGGGCGAGCAGAAGCTGACGGCCGCGCTCGACAACCCTGACGGCGATGTCCTCTTCCGTGACCAGGAGGCCCGCGCCGACGCGGCGGAAGAGCGGCACCGTGCCGCTGAGCGGGAGGCACAGCGCCCCGTGTGCAAGCGGTGCGGGGCGAAGTTCACCGACCAGCGCTGGGAGGAGACCACCGCGCGCGGTGGCCCCTGGACGGCCGGGGACGCGTCCCTGTGCGACACCTGCCACGCCGACGACGTCACCCGCAAGGAAGCCGCCGCCGAAGCCGCCCGCCGCCAGGCCGCCGCGCCGCCGGAGCCGGAGGACGACTCCGAGCCGGACCGGGGTCGCGGCTGGTTCCGCCGGCGAACCTGACCCGGCCAAGCCCGAGGGGAGCTTGGGCTTGGCTGCCCGCCGGCTGGGTGTGACCGCCCGCCCGGCGGGACGGCCCGCGAAGTCGCGGCGTCGCCGTACGGGAGAGAACAACCCGATCCCGGCTGTACGCCAGTGCCAGGCCATAGACCGGTCTCATGAGACGCAGCAGAGAAGAGACCGCGCCGGATCTGCCGGGCGACCTGTGGCACGCCCTGGTCCAGCTTCACCACACTCATCCCGACGCGGTGGGTCGTATCGGCCCGCTCGCCCGTCCGGCCGGGCTGCTGTCCTTCACCGCAGCAGCCGACACGATCCTCGCGGCCCGGGTGCAGCTGACCGGCGCGGAGACGATGCACGAGGTGAACGAGACGCTCCGCTCGATAACCGGCAACCTGCCCCGCGCCCATTTCGCTGGCCCCGGCGTCGCCCTGGAGCTCACGCTCGGCAGACGGCAGGAGCTCCCGATCCACACCGCGCACACCGCCGGGCTCACCCGGCTCTTCCGTGACGCCACCTACACCATCAGCGACCGCGACGATGCCGCGAACGGCTGCTGCTTCCACTGCGACGGGACCGGGCGCGCCCGCTCCCTGTGGGAGCCGGTGGCCGGGGACGCCTGAGCGACACGGACATTCGCAGACCTCGTCCGTTCGGGGGATACGGCGGCTTGTGGCTTCGGTCGGTGTGGCTGTGCCGGTTAGTATCCTGCCCGGCTAGTGCGTACTGCCGATCACCGCCCGTCTCCGGAGCCACGCCGCCGGACGCGGGGGTCAAGGTCCTGCGGGGCCCGCTCCTTCCCGTTCTGCGTTTCGTCGTGTCCACGGCAGTCGTACGAGCCGGGACCGGGGGCGTGGCCCGGCCCGGCAGAGGAGTACGTCATGCCGAAGAACCAGTCCACCGCCGCACAGACCGCCCGCAAGGCGAGCCGGAGCGGAGCCAAGTACACCGAGGCCCTGCGCCGTGCGGGGACCGGCTATGCGCCGCACGCACCGCACGTCCTGCGGTTCCTGGCGGAGCGCTCAGGGAACCTCTACCACCTGGTCGGCGGGATCGCGGCGGCCTGGGCACACAGCGGACAGCGGGTCCTGCTCCTCGAGGAAGCCGAGGACTACTGGAGCTGGACCATGAGCGGTGCGCGTCGCGGCCGGGGCCGCCGCAAGATTGAGCCGGCCACCCCGCCGGAGCCGACGACCAGCACGCTGTGGGCCTCGCCGGACGGCCCCGGCCTCCTGGCACACCACGCCTGCATGTGGCAGGTCCGCCACGCCTCGCAGGAGAGCGACCGCGGCTTGCCCCGCACCGACCGCAGCCCGCTCGCGTCGGCGGTGGCCGACGCTCTCGGCACCTACGACGTGATCGTCCTTGTGCCGAAGTACTGGTCCTACCCCGATCGTGAGAACGCGACGGCGCACGTCGTGATCGGGGAGATCGACATCTTCCCCGACACCGACTGCAGGACCGCACTCCCCGGCCCCGGGAACGAAGAGAAGGGCGTCCCGCTGAGCCCCGAGCAGAGCGCGGCAGTGCTGCGCGAGCGCTGTCTGGGCTTCCTCTTCGGATTCCCGCACCTCCCCATCGCCCTGGACGGGGTGATCTGGCAGTCGAACTGGGAGCTGCCCGTCGACGCGGACTACCTGGCGGGAGTCGACCGGGACATGGACCGTGCCGGACTGCGCCCCATGGGCTGGTCGCTCGCCGGGCAGCGCCGGTCTGACCCGCACAAGCAGCTGCCCGAGCCCGACCGGCTGAACGACCCCGGCTTCGTCCAGCAGTACCAGCCCATCGCGGGACGCCTGCGTACGGCGCTGGACGCCCGTCCCGTCGGCACGAGCTGATCTGGGAGGGCCGGCCCTCGCCGCAGCGCGTGGACTCCGGTGGGCACGGGCCGGTGGGGAGTGGGAACCTCGCATACCCGGGTACCCGGGCCCGGCGTCAGCTGCCGCTTCTGCTACTCCGGCGATACGCCCCGAGAGCCCGCCCCTTGAACCTCATGTTCCTTGGCGAATCCAGTACATGGGGTGCGTGAAAGGTGGCAGGCTCTGGCGGAAGATTCGGGGGAGAGGACGCGGGTGGAGAACTTTTTCGAGCGGGTGGCGAAGGCATGGCCGGTGGGGCGGCGTGACCTGCACTGGCACATCCTCCCGGCAGCGAGCGAGGCAGACGCGCTGCTCGCGTCCTACCCCGAGACCGTGTTCTCAAGGCCGGGGCTCGTACGGGTGCCGAGTGAGTGGCTCCATTGCACTCTCCTGCACGCGGTCGGGATCTCTGCCGCTGACGTCGACGTCGATGCGCTCGTGAGGGACGTGCGCGCGCATGCCCAGCAGGTGGCGCCGTTCACGCTCACCTTCGACAGACCGGCCATTGCCCCCGTCGCGATCGAGATCAGCGGCTGGCCCGGAGCCCCGTTTTCGCGCCTGGTGGAGAGCATCACCCAGCTCACGCAGGAGCAGCGCACCGCATTCCGCCCGGCGGCCAGCCGCTACCCCCACATGTCCATCGCCTACACCGGTCCGGGCTCCGAGGAGATTGATCCCGTCAGTCTTCGGGCGGCGTTGGCCGGCCTCGAGGCCCCGCTGTCGCATACGGTGCGCGCGGACCGCATCCACCTCGTGGAGCAGTGGCACGACGGCGCGACGATCAAGTGGGAGCCGATCGCGTCGATTCCCCTGAAGGGTTCCGCATGAGCTTTCCTGGCACTCGCCCGATCCATGGCGACCGTGTTGACCTGATCGCGACGGGGACATCGTTCACCGCAGTGGGCGCGATCGTCGTCCAGGGGGTGCTGAAGGACGGACGGGGTTTCGTCGAATTGGTGCTGCCCGATGCTGACCCACAGCAGCGCCGGAACCTTGAGAAGGTGACGCAGCTCCAGTACTGGCTGTACCGGGATGGCACACTCCTCTACGCCTCGCCACCACTGCAGATGAGGGACATACGCCGGGCTGGCGGCGACGGAGCCCTCATCATTACCGGATCACCCTGACCAACGGATCTCCTGCTACCCGAGGTTGCAGAATGCCCGCCGGTGAGCAGCGCAAAGGCGGGAGGATGACGCTATGAACTCGTTATCCGAACCCGTGATGCAGCTGCTACGAGCGGCCCTCCAACCCCTGGCGTCACCAGCGCTTGTCCGCGCTGACGACCCGGTGTGCCGTGTAGTGCTCACGGCAGTGAACGCCGATCTGAAGGCCGGCGGAATCGACCACGTCACTCAGCTTGTCACCGGCGCAGGGATGGCCGCGTCAGGTCTCACCTTCTGGCTCGCGAAGGAGCGCGGGGTGGAAGTGGAAGCCTTGATATCCCAGCTCACGGTCGGGCTCCCGGAAGGCATCCCAGAGCGCGATGTGGTGAAGATGATCGAGACGATGCTGACCGGACCGCCAGGCGTGAAGCAGACCGCCGATTTCCTGGCCCGCCTGTTCGACGAGGACGAGGAGCGGTACTACGACCTCATCGTCGCACTCGGACGCTACTCCGCCTCATGCATCGGCATGCTGAGCGCCCTCGATATAAGTAGCGAGGAAGACACCCTCGGAGACCTCGATGACACCCTGCAGGACTTCTACGCCAGCTGAAGACGCAAGGTCTGGCTGGCGGTAGCCGCCTCCAGGCGCTCGCCGCCGTCGTAGAGGGCGCGCCGCGGTCTGGGTGAACACCCACCCTGCCCCGCTGAAGCGCGGCGATCCCTGGTACGAGATCGGCGTCGACGACCCGGCTACGCCAGGGCGGCGGCCACCGTCTCCAGTACGGCGCGCTGGTGGGTGTCGATGGGCACGTCGGCCTGGCGCAGCGAGCGAAGCGTGGATCCCTCGGCGCACAGCCTGCACAGCCCCATCAACGGCATCGGACCGGCCCCGATCAGGGTGTGCGAGGAAGAGCTCTCGTAGACGGGCCGGTAGCAGCCAGGGCACAGGCGGCAGTCCTCGAGTTCGTCCGTCGGCGGCGCGTCCGGACCGAGCAGCGGCAGGATCCGCAGAAGGCTCTCCCCTGCTTCGGCCCACAGCCCCATCGGTCGTTCCGCGCTCCGCTCGAAGACGACGTCGCCGTCTGGGTCCTCGGGGGTGCGGACCCGGGCCAGCGTGCCGACGCCTTCCTCGGGATGGTCGGGCATGAACGCCAGGACGGTTCTGTGGCCGGGGCCTTCGGTCACGCCGAAGACGTGGCCGCGCCCGGCCGTGAGGGCCGCGCCCACCTCGTTCAGCCCGCCGTCGGCGTCGTTGCGCAGGCGCAGCGGCCATGAGGCCGCAACGCCGTCGATCTCGGCGGGGGAGGAGGTGATCAGGATGCCGTTGCCGGACTGGCGAACGTCCAGGTGCTGCATCCCCTGGGTGGAGTGGAAAGCGGTGCCGAACCACTCCGTGGTCGGCTGGCCGCTCTCGCCCCGGGGGCGGCGCGGCTTGTGCTGCTTGTGACGTCCCATGCTGTGCCTCGCAGACGTGACCCGGTGCGCGGGCCGATCGGTCCGCTGAATCCCCAACCGGCAACCCGTCAGCCCCGGCACGCCACGGGCCCGGCGGCCACCTGTCCGGCCCATCAGGCTGTCGCTTTCGGCGCGCTTTTGACCGTACGAGGGACTGATCCGGCCCCGGTCTTGACCGCGGGGGCCGGGACGCGGGACGGTCAGCGCAACTAAGCGCAACCGACTCGACACGGGAGTACGCGATGACGTTACGGTTCGTCGGGATCGACCCCAATACCGGCGGAGAGGGATCGCCGACGGTGTGGGTGGAAGAGGAGAGCGCGGACCTGGTCCTCCAGGGCGAGGAAGCCGACGCCCTCCTGAAGTCCCTGGTCGGCTCCACCGAGTGGGTAGCCGGCCACAAGACCGGAATCCCCGCACACGAGCGGGTGATCCGGATCCCGTTCCGCATGGTGCAGATTCTCAAGGAGGCGTGCGATGCCGCTGAACGCGCAGCAGCTGAACACCGCGACGTTCGCTGAGCTGCTCGCCGACACCCATCACACAGCGGTCCACCTGGAGATGCGCGACGTCTACGCCGTCGGCGACGAGACGGACGACTTCGAGAACTTCCTGCGCACCGGCGTCCCGAACCTCGACCCCGGCCGCTCGTTCTGGCCGCAGTGGATGCCGCTCGTTCAGGACGCGGTCACCCGCGGGGTGGTGATGCGCCGCGCGCGGATCGTCTCCGAGCCGGTCACCGACTACATCCGCTACGAGCACGCCATCACCCCGCTCAACCTTCAGGCCGGAGAGGACGTGCGCTGGCTGCCCCGCCGCCGCGCGTCCGACATCCCGCTGCCCGGCAACGACTTCTGGCTCCTGGACGAACGGCTTGTGCAGTTCCACCACTTCACCGGCACCGGCGACTGGGCGACGGACGGCAAGGAACGCACCAGGGAGACCGCCGCGACCGCGTTGTGCGCCACGGCGTTCGAGACCGTGTGGGAGCGCGGCATCCCGCACGAGAAGTACACCGTCTAGGACTCGATCTGCCGATGCCCGCCTCTCCCTCGTCCAGCGCCCAAGGAGCCCGCGTAGCCCTCGCGGTACGCCTGCAGCACCTACGCAAGGACGCCGGCCTCACCGGGAAGGACCTCTCCGCCCGGTGCGGCTGGCACCCCGCGAAGACCACCCGCATCCAGAAGGGCGACGCCGCGCCCTCGGACACCGACATCCGCACATGGTGTTCGGCGTGCGGCGCCGACGACCAGGCCGACGACCTCGTCGCCACCGCCCGCGCCGTCGACTCCATGTACTTGGAGTGGCGCCGCCTGCACCAGGGCGGCATGCGCAAGGTCCAGCAGGACTGGAACACCCTGCACGAGCGGACCCGCGTCTGCCGGGTCTACGTCTCCAACGTCCCGCCCGGGTTCTTTCAGACGCCCGGCTTCGCCACCGCCCTCATGGAGCAGATCACCACCTTCCAAGGCACCCCCAACGACATCGCTGAAGCGGTCGCCGCCCGCATCGCCCGCTCTCGGTTCCTCTACGAGGGCGGCCACCGCTACGTCGTCCTCATGGAGGAATCCGTCCTGCGCTACCGCACCGCCGGCCCCGAGGCGATGTGCGGGCAGCTGCGCCACCTCCTGGCCGTGATGCCCCTCGCCTCGGTCTCGCTGGGGATCATCCCGTTCACCGCGCAGCGCACCGTGTGGCCGCTGGAGGCGTTCTACGTCCATGACGACACCATGGCCGTGGTGGAGACGCTGACGGCTGAGATCAAGGTGACGCAGCCGCGCGAGCTCGCCGACTACTTGAAGGCGTTCGCCGGCCTCGCGGAGATGGCCGTCTACGGAGACGCCGCCCGCGCCCTCATCCGGGCCGCGATCGACGCCCTGGAGTGAACCTCCGCAATTCTCCGCAACTTCGTTGAGAGCGCGGACTGTGGGTGCGTAGCGTCGATGGCACCGACGGACCACCAGCTGGAAGGCGGGGCCTCATGCGCGCACACACCGACTCCACTGCCCCGGCCCGGGAGGGCCGCGGAATCCAGTCGCCCGCCTACGGAATCCCCTCCCCGACCCTGCTGGCCCGCGCGGACCGCGGCTTCGCCCGATTCCTCGGCGAGCACGACGAGGACCAGGACGACGGAGTCGACGGCAGCGAGGGCCGCCAGTGGTGACCGCTGGCCACCCGCACACGACACTTCCGGCAGCGAGGCTCGCCATGCACACCAGCACCCACACGGCCCTGTACGACCCCGACGGACTACTCGGGGCGGAACTCCCGCTCGACCGCGAACCGTACGAGTGCCTCGTCAAGGCCGTCCTGGCGTGGACCGGCGAGGACATGCTCGCCGTACGCGACTACGAGCAGATCGCCCTTCAGCTCACCGGCCACGCCCGCGCGGTCGCCGCTGACGTACGGCGCCGCGCGAACCAGCTGCCGAAGGACAGCGGACCCAAGGCGCTCGCCGACGTCGTCCTGCGCGAGGCAGAAGGCAGACTGGCTACGACGATCGAGGGCACTGTGCACTGCGCCCAGAACCGTGCCCGGCTTGTTCGTGCCCTCTACGAACGGCTGGACCGCCTGGAGACCGCAACCGGTCCGTCTGCCGCGCCCGCAGCCGATCAGGGCGTGTCACCCTCCCATACCCAAGGACCGCCAGGACGGCTGAAGGTAGGCCCGTAGGAGGCCCGCCCGCCCGGTCCGTATGCGCTGTGAGGGGTGATCAAGAACGCGCCGGTGGTGATCTCCTCTTCCGTCCAGCCGGTCACCTCGATCAGCTGCCCATCCAGCGGCCCACCGGTCAGCTCGCGGTAGTCGCGGCCGGGCTGCGGCCCGGGTTCAGGGTCATCACGCTCGCTGCCGTACACCCTCGGTCCCTGTGTCATGCGACCAGTCTGGTGCGACATGGGGTCCACCAGGACGGGAATCGGTGTGCCTTCACCACGAAGAGTCCCTGCCCGCTGCGCAGCCCATACAGGTGCAACACCAGCCCGTGGCAGTGAAACGCCACCGGTGAAACGCTCCTGCACGTTTCACCCCTGACCTGCGCCGATGCCCTGGATGGAGGTGCGTAGCCGGTGCAGAACCGTGCGTTGCAGGCCCCCCGCCATGTTCAGTGGCTGCCGGTAGGAGTCGTGCGGATGATCGGGCTGCAAGCACGGACACGCGTGTCCAGACGTGACAAGGAAATCGAACACACGATCTAATACGGGAATGGATGCCTCCACCTTCCCCGCCGACCTGGTCCAAGCCCAGCGCGACCTCAACGCCACGTACGACGCCCTCGCCACACCCCGCCAGCACGGCAACACCGCACTGCGCCGCCGCCTGCTCATCCTGTCCGCCCGCATCTGGTGGCACCCCTTCTGGAACACCCAACTGCCCGGCAGGCCGGCGGACCGGACCGAGCTGCGCCGTCAGGCCCGTGGTGACCGGCGCGCAGCGAGGGCGGCGTGAGCGCCGGGGCCCCGACTGATCGGCAGGTCCAGATTCTGCGGGTGATCAGGAACTGGATCGCGGATTACGGAGAGGGGCCCTCGATCCGGCAGATCGGAGAACGGGTGGGCCTGTCCAGCAGCAGCTCGGTCGCCTACCAACTCGGTCGACTGGAAGCCCTTGGACTAATCAGCCGCACCGGGCACCGGTGGCGCTCCTGCCACCTCGGACCTGAGCCGTGAAGAGGCAGCGGCCTGCCGCCAGTCCGTGTAGCAGGGAGAGTCGGTCGTTCGCTATGACCGCCGGAGCGGGGGGAACGATGCCGCGAACCTGATGTACACCAGAACTTTCGAGGAGAAGCTCCCCCTCGATCACGCAACCCATCAGTGCCTGGTGGAGGCCGTCCTTGCCCGGAAGGGCGACTCCGCTCTTGCCACGGCGCACCACGAACAGATCGCGCTGCTGACTGGCGCCGCACGATCGGTGGCCGCCGACGTACAACGCGCCGCCGCCCGCCTGCCCCAGGACCGCCATGCCCTCGCACCGGCCAACGTCGTTCTCGCGGAAGCAAAGCGCTGCCTGGCCGGCACCCTGGCAGGCACGGCACGCTGCGCCCAAGGATCGTACGGGCCCTGTACGAGCGTCTCGACCGCCTCACGGCGGCCTCACGTCTAGGTACGCTGGCCGAACGGTCATCGCTTGTTCCAGGCACGGACAGCGGCGGGTGACCAGAGCCACGAGAAGGGGAGTGAGCTATGGGTGGGGGACACCTGATCACCGACGAGGAGACCCGGAAGATTACTGAGGGATTCCTCGAAACATCACCCTGGCTGGGCGACGCGGAGTGGGAGCGCATCGTGACAGGCCCCAGGGCCGACTACTACAGGGACTTCGAAGGTCGCTTCCCGCCCGACGTGGAACTCAGCGACGGCCATGAGTGGTCGTGGAGCGTGTCGTTCACGGATCCCGCTGGTCGGCGTGAGTCCCTTACCCACGCAAAGGTGTTGGAAGGGCTGAACCGCATCGTTTACGAGCCTCACCAGGGCACAGCGGCCCTTCAGTTCATGCGCATTGACCAATGGTTTCGGGAGCCCACACAGATTCGTCAGCAGCTGGAACTCTCCTCAGCAGAACATTCGTCGATCTGCCAGTACGCGCTCTACGCGAAGACGGTCTTTCCCGTTGCTGAGGACTTCGGCAAGTTCGATCTGTTCGAGGACCAGCGCAGTGGCGGAGAAGCCCCCACACCGTAGGCCGATGCGTGCAGGAGCCCGTTCGCGGTACTACCTCGGTGCTCCACACTGATCAGGATCCGTGTCAGCGGGCCGGACAGGATCACCCTGCCCGGCCCGCTACTTGTTCCCGGCTGCTCGTCGGCTGAGACGGATGCGCGGCCCCGCGGACGGGTTCAGGTGGTGCGGGTCAGGAGCTGTACACGACCATGCCAGCGGTGGCTCTGGCGGCCCGGGGAAGATCAGCTTCCGACGATGTCGAGTAGGTCCTGGAAACGACGATTCACGTGCTCGTTCTCGCAGGAGCGTCGGACGTCCTTATCGGACTGGAGAGCATCGACAACCCTCTGGACGTCACCTCGGCTGTTGAGGAAGAGCTCCTCGATGATGGGGGCGGCTCGGTTGCTGTAGAAGACTTTCCGATTGAGGCCGGCTCCGTACCCACCGGGCTCGCCGATGTAGCAGCGCACCATCCACTTGACGATGGCGGGCTTGACGTCGTCAGGAATCTCGGCAATGCCGCCGAACTCCTCAAACAGCCGCAGCGCGGGGCCGTGCTCCTCGTGCTGCTTCCAGTGGTGGCCGATGCCGTTGAGCTTGTCGAGCTGCTGCGTGAAGAAGTCCTTCCGCTGTCCCTTGTGGAGGTACGGAAGCAGTCCAGCAGCGTGGGCCACACGTACGGTGAGCTCATCCAGCGAGCTACGCCCAAGCCGGTCCAGCAGGTCCTTGGCGACGGCTAGGCGGACACCATTTCGAGTGAGCTTGCGCAGCTCTTGGAGCACTAGGTAGGCGTTCTCACGGACGACATCGGCTTCGGAGTTGCTCAGGGCCGTGCTCACCAGGACCTGGACGATCTCCTGCTGGCGCTGGTTTGGTGCTTGCTCGAAGTCGGCCAGAAGGCGGGTGTCCAGAGTGATGGGGCCGGATGCCTCGATGATCTGCTTTACCTCGTGCACCTCGATCAACGTAATCGGGTCCTTCGACAACACGGCGTCGATGCACGTTGCAAAGGTGTACACGACATCCTCGAATGCCGCTTCGTACTCGGAGTCCTCATGCTCGAGGTCCTTGCGGATGTCGTACACCCGCGTCATCTTGCGCCACTCGGCACGGTTGAGAAGCCCGATGCGGTAGGCAAGCTTGATCAAGTTAGAGGTCGTGTAGTGCTCGACGTCCTCAGCGTTCTGGATTGGCGGGAGCTTCGGGTTCGCAGCTCTGGCGGCCTCGCCCGCGATGCCAACGCCCACGATCAGGATCTTGTCCTTGAGATCACGAACGGCGGCGTTGAACAGACGCTGACAAGCACTGCTCGGGTCGACAGGCAGGATGCGGCGCACCCTCTCGATCAACTTCTTCGCCTGCCAGTCCGGCCGAATCCTCTGCATCAGACCGGGTACTTCATCGAACGTCGTGACCACACTGGAGGTAGGCACAACAACAACGCCCTCTTCGCTCAACTTGGCCTCACCTGGAATGAATTGAACCTCTAGTTCTTTCAAGGGTACGGACTCGGCCGCCCCGGGCCGTTGGCATTTCCCAGCAGGCAGTGCACGGGGTTCCACGTTCCCCCGCCTGTTTCGCCAGCTTGGCCTCCAGGCCCGCGCCCGACCGCACGGGGGCTGACAGCGCCTCGTGCAACACCGCCCTGCAACATGGGAGTGCAACAGAGTCCGCGTTGCACCCCTGACCTGCGACCATCGGCCGACTACGGCCACAGCACTGGACCACCCGGGCCTCAAGAGGCCCGGGGTCCAGCCGGGAGAGCGGTCAGTAGTTGTCCCGTTCGGAGGGCGGCCCGTACTGCTCGATGAGGCCGCAGGTACACGTACCGCCCTCGTAGAGCGACTTGTCGCACTCATCGTGGTGACTGCGCTGCGGTGCGGCCCGTACGGCGGCGGGCTGCGCCGGAGCGTCCTGGGCGACTCGGACCGCTCCCGCCCAGTCGACGCCCAGCGCGGCGAGGGCGGCGAGCTGGTCGGCGCTGAGCTTGTCCCTCCTCGATTTGACGTTCGAATTCCACACACCCAGCTTCACGATCACCGGCTCCGCCTCACCGTCGACCGTGATCGTCTCGCTGTGCCCGCGCGGCACCGCCCGCTGCCCTTCCCGCTCCACCCACTGCGCCAGAGCTGCCAAACCCCGCTGGAACGCCGCCTCCGCCTTGCTCCCGGCCTTCCTCGGGCCCGAGGCCGCGTCGGCCGGCGCCGCAGGGAGCTCCGCCAGGGCGGCGGCGGTCACAGGGAGGGTGGCGCCGCGGATGCCCAGGACGGTCAACCGCTCGCGTTGCTCAGGCAGGAG
Organism: Streptomyces sp. NPDC087428; assembly: GCF_044744085.1. NCBI lineage: Bacteria > Bacillati > Actinomycetota > Actinomycetes > Kitasatosporales > Streptomycetaceae > Streptomyces > Streptomyces sp. NPDC087428. The sequence goes on along the minus strand of NZ_JBIUXR010000029.1, from coordinate 3,114 downwards.
CTGTGCCCAGGTACCCGGCTCCTGCTGACGCCACCTCCAGGTGCCGATGTCATCACCGTCGTGCATGACGCCGCCCGCGATGTAGGGCAGCACGCCGTCGGCGTCGACGAGGTCGGCGAGCACCCGGTAGTGCCGCTGCCAGTTCAGCGGCCACGGGCAGTCCCAGTCCGGGTCGATCTCCGTCAGCTGCGCCGCGCGCACGGCGGCCCGCTGCGGGTCCTTGCCCAGGCCGCCCTTCCGGCGGAGGTTGGCCATGTGCTGGCCGATGGGCACCATCGCCTCGCCTTCGCCCCACACGGCGTCCTGCCGGGGCGCGAGGTGCCCGGTGGCCCGTCGGTAGGAGCGGAGCGCGGCGAGCTTGTTCTCCCACGCCTCCTCGCCCGGCTCCCACACCATCCCGGCCTCCGGCGCGTCCAGCAGGGTCTTGCGGCGGTCCTCCAGCTCCCCGGCCCGCAGCGCCTTGCGCTGCTGGTGGACCCACCGGCCAAGCGGAAACGACTTCGTGACCCCCACTTCGACCTCGATGTCGTAGGGCACGGCGTGGACGCCGGTGATCTCGTTCTCCTTCCGCCAGCGGATCAGGGCTTGGTAGCCCTGCAGCCACACCAGCGACTCGGGCCGGTAGACCCGAGTACGGAGGAACGCCGCGATCGTCGCTGCGTCGCGCGGGCTGGAGAAGTGGAGCAGGGCCGCTTCGGCGGCGGCCTGCGTGTCGTCGTCCTCCTGGTCCTCGCCGTCACCCTCCCCGCCGGCCCCAACGATCTGCCCGTCATTGTCCCGCCGGACGTGGACCTTGCGCTTGCCGCTCGTGAGCGCCCGGGAGGCGAGCTGCTCGACAAGTCGATCATCATGACTGCGGAGCCCCTGGAGGATGGCGACAAGGGGGCGGAACGAGGCGCTGGCGACCATGTCGGTCGGGTCCTCGTTCGGCTCCAGGAACACCGGCACGATGATCCTGGCGACCTTGGTGGAGCCGTCGCGGTTGAGCCTCAGCGCCCGGCCGATGTTCTGCACGATCTCCACCTGGGAGCCGCGGGTGTCCGCGAAGCAGATCGCCTCGACTCCCCGCTCACCCGTGATGTCCACGCCCTCTCCGAGAACGCGAACGCTGGCGAGGAAGGCGCGGTGGACCCGGCGTCCGGCCGCGTCGATGCCGTTGGCAAACTGGCGCAGCGCCTCGCGCCGCTCGGATACGAGGTGGTCGCCGCACAGCCATGCCGACCACACGCGGTCCGGGGGTACGTGGCGGCCGGCCTCCAGCTCGTAGAACTCCGCGTCGATCGAGGACTTCGGCAGCTTGTCGGCGGCGGCCAGATCGGCGTCGGAGGCGTCGTTCAGGTACAGCGCGGCAGCCGTCTCAGGCAGCTTGTCCGCGAACGCGCGGGCCTCTTCGACCTTCTGGTGGAACGTCATGACCGTACGCAGGCTGTACGCCGCAGCGTGCTCCAACAGGGCGGTCTGCAACAGGGCCAGACGCCGGCCCCGCTGCGCCTCCTCCGATTCCCCGAGAACCGGCGAGGGATCGCGAATCTCCAGCACGTCGATCTCGAATCCGGCAAGGATTTCGCGCTCGATGGCCTCGCTCAGACCGAGCTCCGCGAGCCACGCACCGTAGGTCCCCTCCGGGTCGTCCGACATCGTCGCGAGCTCCATCTCCTGGCCGTCCGCGCCCTTCTGCGGGCGGGCCGCGGCGAGAATGCGCGGGGTCGCGGTGAGGTAGAGCCGGAAGTCCGCCGGGATCCGGCTGTTGTCGTGGATCGCCGCCCACGGACGACCAAGATCACCAGCAGTTCCATGGGCCTCATCCACGATAGCGAGCGAAAATCCGTCCATGCGCTGCCCGTACAGCCGCTCTCCGCCCGCCAGAGCGGCCTCCAGCGGCCCGCGAACCTTCCCCTGACCCGTCGGTGCGGTGATGTCCTCGCGGTCCACGAGAGAGGCGTACGTGGCGAACACGATGACCGGCCCGTGGCCGGCCCACAGGGCGAGCTGGATCGGGTTGGTGGTGGTGCGCACCCCCAGCTCGTTCAGCACTGCGTCGTTCTCCAGCGAGCACACCGCGACCATCGGGGCCCGGTGGCCCACCAGGCGCCACGCCTGGGCGGTCTGCGCGAGCAGGTCCAGGGTCGGCACGGTCACGAGGATCCGGCCGTCCGCGAACGACTCCAGCGCGCACGCGGCGGCCGTGATCGTCTTGCCCGAGCCGGTCGCTGACACGATCGTGCCCCGGGCACCCTGCGGGGGCACAGATGACCTTGCAGGGAATCCCACCCACTTCCTAAACGCGGAGCGCTGATCTACCTGGTGTTCCTTGAGCCGAATCACTGACATTCCGTGCCTCCCCGAGCGGTGAATTCTTGTGGTGGTTCAGACGACTGCGTGCGGAATGCATGCCGCGCCCAAGTCGTTCCAGATCGAGGCATCCGCCTTGTGCCACCCGCCTGGCTTTCCGTCCTTGAAGGGCGGCTTGTCGTCCGGGTCGTAGTGCCCGGCATCGAGCGTGCAGACGATGACGTCCCCATCCGCGTTCTGCGTCCGGGCCGTGCACAGACCGCCGGCCTCGCCCAGCGCCTCCAGGACCTGGCGGCGCCTGGTGGTGTGCGGGTGAGTGGCCGGCAGGACGGCTTCCCGGACGTACCGCTCCAGCCGCACCAGGTCGACGCGCTCACGCTGCCTCACGTACGCGATGTGTACGGCCAGTTCAGCGGCCCCGGCCGACCGGCCGCCGCGCCGGGACCACTCCCGGTCCGCGATGCCCACCAGGGCCTCGCTCAGGGCCCTCACACCGTCATCCCAGCCGTCCTCGAACACCGCGCCCCGCGAACGCGGACCCGTGCCCTCCAGCTCCACGACCTCGCTCTGCGCCCCGGCGACCGCTCCGGCCTCCAGCGCGGCCACCAAGTCGTCCGCCTCGCTCGCGGGCACACCCTGCGCCTCCAGGAGCGCGAACAGTCGGAGCCGGGCATTGACGCCTGCCGTCTGGTACTGGCCGACTCTGCGGATGGAATCGCTGCTCAGCGCGGGATCGGGTCCGGTAGATTCGTGGTGACCGGTCATCTGCGGTCGTTCCTCTCGGAATTTCGGGGAGGTTCCCGGATGGTTGGGGGGTGTCCC
>NZ_JBIUXR010000028.1:0-87407 GCF_044744085.1 Streptomyces sp. NPDC087428 | reverse complement strand
TCCAACGTCAGGTCATCGGCGAAATGCCGGTCACCGGTCGCGTCGGGCACGTACTTCACACAGACAACGATCCTCAAGCTCACGCCGGCTCTCCTACTGCATCGTCATTTCCGGGCTGCCTTGTTGCACGCAGCATAGGCGCCTGATGGGGCGATTTCCGGTCGGGGCGACCGACGCTCCGACCGTAATATTACTCGCCAGTACACCCAGTACCTGCCCCATGGGCAAGCGCTCTGAACTGTGATCTGCCCGACGCCGCCCCGCCCCGCGCCCCCAAGGCGTCCTCAGTCTCGCAGAGCGGTGAACCGTCCCTGGTGGTAGACCAGCGGCCGCCCGGAGCCGGCCGGGTCCCCGACCACCGCCTGGGCGATCACGATCCGGTGGTCCCCCGCCGGGATCCGCGCCACGACCCGGCAGACCAGCCACGCCAGCACGCCGTCGAGCACCGGGACGCCTTCCGGCCCGCTGCGCCAATAGGTGGACGGCCCGAAACGGTCGGCACCGCTGCGGGCGAAGGTGGCGGCCAGTTCCTGCTGGTGTTCGCCGAGTATGTGGACTCCGATGTGCTCCGCCTCCGCGACGACCGGCCAGCTGGAGGACGAAGTACCCACGCCGAAGGAGATGAGGGGTGGCTCGGCGGCCACGGAGTTGAGGGAGGTGGCCGTGAAGCCGACCGGCCGGTCACCGGCGGCGGTGATCACGGCGACTCCGGCCGCGTGCTGCCGGAACACGGAGCGGAGGAGGTCCGGGGATGCCGTCCGGGCGTTGCCGAGCTCGGGTGATGCCGTCATGGGAGATGCCGTCCTTCTGCGCGTCGGGGTACGGGGCCGTGGATGCTCAGGCATCCGGACAGCGCGCACTCGCACAGCGGGCGAGGTCGACGTGGACCCGGCCGTAGAGAAGGATTACTGGCGGCATAGCGTCAGACTGACGATGCATGGTGGGTGCAGTCAAGACCGTCCCACAAGGTGGGAGATGCGTCACGGTCCGTCATATCGCCCGCCCCAGCGCGGCCACGACATCGACGGTGCGTGGCTGCCCGACAGCCCGTCGGACGATCCGGCCCGAGGCGTCGAGCACCAGAACGGTCGGCGTTCTGCTGATGTCGAGCGCGCGCACGAGAGTGAGATGCGCCTCGGCGTCGATCTCCACGTGGACGACGCCGTCGACCATGGCCACCACCTCGTCGAGCGTGCGCCGGGTCGCCCGGCAGGGCTGGCAGAACGCGCTGGAGAACTGGACGAGAGTCGCCCGCTCCCCCAGTTCCACGCCGAGTTGGGCGATATCCAGCCTGTCCACCTGTGCCTGCCCGTCCACTTCCGGCCTCCTGTCAGAGCTCTGCCCAAAGAGTCAGCGTCCGCGTCCGCCGGGACATTCCCGGTTGTTCCACGTGACGAGAATCTCGCGCCCCGCGCCCGCCGAGACTGGCCAGCGCGACGCGCATGGGGCACGATCGGCCCAATGCCGAAAACCTACGGCTGCGTAACTTCCGCCGGGAGAACCCTCCCCAGGCGCTGAAGAAGGGTCTCCCCCAGATGGCAGAACTCGTCTATCGGCCGGTCATCGGCGCCGCTCGTACGTTTTTCAAGGCGCTCGACCTGAAGATCGACACCCAGGGTTCGGAGCACATCCCGAAGACTGGTGGCGCGGTTCTGGTCAGCAATCACATCAGCTATCTGGACTTCATCTTCACTGGGCTCGCGACGCTGCCGCAGAAGCGGCTCGTGCGCTTCATGGCAAAGGAATCGGTCTTCCGGCACAGGGTCTCCGGACCGCTGATGCGCGGCATGAAGCACATTCCCGTCGACCGCAAGCAGGGCGAGGACGCGTACGCGCACGCCCTCGCCTCACTGCGCTCGGGCGAGATCGTCGGCGTGTTCCCCGAGGCGACGATCTCTGAGTCCTTCACGCTGAAGAACTTCAAGTCGGGTGCCGCCCGGCTGGCCCAGGAGGCCGGGGTGCCGCTGATCCCGATGGCACTGTGGGGAACCCAGCGGCTGTGGACCAAGGGCCGCCCGCGCAACTTCAGGCGCAGCCACATCCCGGTGACGATCCGCGTCGGCGAGCCGGTGGAGGCCCCCACCGACCAGTACGCGGGCGCGATCACCCGCCGGCTGCGGGAGCGGGTGCAGGAGCTCCTCGAAGCCGCTCAGCGCGCCTACCCGGTGCGTCCGAGGGACGCGAGCGACACCTGGTGGGTGCCCGCCCACCTCGGCGGTACGGCTCCGACACCCGCCGAGGTCCGCGAGCGGGGCTGACAGCGACCGGATCGTGACCACGGCTGAAACGTCACTCCGGCCGGGGTTCCCCGCCTGCGCGCCGCTCACGGATCAGAGTGCCGCCGGAAGCGTGCGCCAGAGCTGGGCGCGGTCGGCTGCGGCCCGCAGGCCGCGCAGAACCAGCGGGTGGGGTGCCGCGTAGAGCTCCGGGTAGTCCATTTCGTCGAACTCCGGCCGGACGGGCCAGGCCAGGCGCTCCTCATCCAGTGAGAACCGCGCGTCGACGCCCGGCCGGTTGCCCCTCGGGTCCTGACGGTCCCAGCGGTCCCGGCCGGGAAGGCGCAGCGCGATCAGGCCGTGCACGGGTCCCGGGTCCCCGTTGTCGTCGGCGAGCCGCTGGTAGCAGAGGGCTGCCGGGATGCCCTCCGCGCGCAGCAGGGCGGCCAGGGCGTGGGATTTGGCGTGGCAGATGCCGTTGCGGGTCGCCAGGACGTCCGAGGCGCGCCAGGTGACTCGCATGTCCCCGGAGTCAGCGGAGTGCGTGATGCCGTCACGTACGAAGTCGAAGGCGGCAGCCGCGTATGTGTATGCGTCTTCGGTGACGGAACGCAGGTGCGCGGCCGTCTCCCGGACCAGCGGATGTCCGTGGTCGATCGCCTCGTCGGCAGCGAGGTACGCAGAGGTTCCGGGGACCTGCTGAATCAGCTCCATGGCCGCCGAGCGTAGGTATGCGGCCGACCAGAGTCAATGACTTTCCGGTCGACCGCATACTCATGCAGTGGGGTTACTGAGCCGCCATCTCTTCCTTGAGCGCGAGGACGAACGCGTCGACATCGTCCTCCGTGGTGTCGAAGGCGCACATCCAGCGGACGTCCCCGGCCTTCTCGTCCCAGAAGTAGAAGCGGAAGCGCTTCTGAAGCCGCTCGCTCACCGCGTGCGGCAGTCGTGCGAAGACGGCGTTGGCCTGGACGGCGTGGAGGATCTCCACACCGTCCACCGCGCGGACCCCCTCGGCGAGTCGCTGCGCCATGGCGTTGGCGTGCCGGGCGTTGCGCAGCCAGAGGTCGCCGGCGAGCAGGGCCTCCAGTTGCACGGAGACGAATCGCATCTTGGACGCGAGCTGCATCGACAGCTTGCGCAGATGCTTCATGGCGCGGACGGCATCGGGGTTCAGGACCACGACGGCCTCGCCGAAGATCGCCCCGTTCTTCGTGCCGCCGAAGGAGAGGACGTCGACACCCACGGTGTTGGTGAAGGTGCGCATCGGTACGTCCAGGGAGGCCGCGGCATTGGCTATCCGTGCCCCGTCGAGGTGGACCTTCATGCCGTGCCCGTGGGCGTGCTCGCAGATGGCGCGGATCTCGCCGGGGGTGTAGACGGTGCCGAGCTCGGTGTTCTGGGTGATCGAGACGACCTGCGGCATGGCGCGGTGCTCGTCGTCCCAGCCGTACGCCTGCCGGTCGATGAGCTCGGGTGTGAGCTTGCCGTCCTCGGTGGGCACCGTGAGCAGCTTGAGGCCGCCGACCCGCTCCGGGGCGCCGCCCTCGTCCACGTTGATGTGGGCGGACTCCGCGCAGATGACGGCGCCCCAGCGGTCGGTCATCGCCTGGAGCGAGACCACGTTGGCGCCGGTTCCGTTGAACACGGGAAAGGCTTCGGCGGTGGGGCCGAAGTGGCTGTGCATCACGCGCTGGAGATGACCGGTGTACTCGTCCTCGCCGTAGGCGATCTGGTGTCCGCCGTTGGCGAGGGCGAGGGCCGCCAGGATCTCCGGGTGGGTTCCCGCGTAGTTGTCACTGGCGAAGCCGCGTACCTGCGGGTCGTGATGACGACGCGCGTCGGTCCTTACGGTTGCGGGGTCAGCCACAGGCGCTTTCCGTTCACTTCCGGGGCAGGCCGGTCCCAGACGCCGGCGATGGCATCGGCCAGCTCCTTGACGTCGGTGAAGCCCGCGAACTTCGCATTCGGGCGCTCGGCGCGCATCGCGTCGTGCACCAGTGCCTTCACGACCAGGATCGCAGCCGCGCTCCGGGACGCGTCCTCGCCCCCCGCCTTGCGGAAGGCGTCGGCGAGCGCGAGGGTCCAGGCCTCCGCCGCCGCCTTCGACGCGGCGTACGCGGCGTTGCCCGCGGTGGGCTTGCTCGCGCCGGCCGCACTGATCAGCAGGTAGCGGCCGCGGTCGCTGCGCTGCAGACCGCCCTGGAAGGCCAGCGAGGTGTGCTGGACGGTCCGGATCAGCAGTTTCTCCAGCAGCGTCCAGTCGGCGAGGTCCGTCTCGGCGAAGCCGGCGCTTCCGCGCCAGCCGCCCACGAGGTGGACGAGCCCGTCGATCCGGCCGAACTCCTTCTCCGTCCTGTCGGCCCACTCATGGGCGGCGCCGAGGTCGAGCAGGTCCACGGTGTCCCCGGTGACGGTGGCGCCGCCGTGGGCGTAGCGGGCCGCGTCGACCGCTTCGGCGAGCCGTGCGGCGTTCGCGTCCGAGGCGACGACGATCGCGCCCGCCTCCGCGAGCCGGAGGAGCGTGGCCCGGCCGGCCGGTCCGGCCGCCCCCGCCACGGCGACCACGGCCCCTTCGAGCGCTCCGCTCCCGCTGCTCCTGCCGTTTCCGTTCATGGTCACCGTCTCCTCGCTCCGTGCGCTCACGCGGCCGCCTGCCCGGCGTCCGCGGCGGTGATCCCCTTGGTGGAGGCGATCACGTTCTTCAGTTTCTTGGAGAGCGCCTCATAGAACATGCTGAGGGGAAACTCGTCCGGAAGCACGTCGTCGACGAGTTTGCGGGGCGGCTGGGAGAGGTCCAGGGCGTCGGGGCCCTTGGCCCAGCGGGAGCCGGGGTGCGGCGCCAGATACTCGGCGACCAGGTCGTACGCGGCGAACCAGTGGACGAGCTTGGGGCGGTCGATGCCGTCGCGGTAGAGCTTCTCGATCTCGCCGCAGAGCTGGTTGGTGATCTGCGGGGCCAGCTCCCAGTCGATCTTCAGGGTGTTGTCGGTCCAGCGCACGACATCGTGCTTGTGGAGGTAGGCGAAGAGGAGCTGGCCGCCGAGACCGTCGTAGTTGCGGACGCGCTCGCCGGTGACCGGGAAGCGGAACATCCGGTCGAACAGCACGGCGTACTGGACGTCGCGGCCCTGGCCGAAGCCGTCGGCCTCCAGCTTCACGGCCTCCCGGAAGGCGGTGAGGTCGCAGCGCAGCTCCTCGAGGCCGTACATCCAGAACGGCTGGCGCTGCTTGATCATGAACGGGTCGAACGGCAGGTCACCGTGGCTGTGGGTGCGGTCGTGAACCATGTCCCAGAGCACGAAGGCCTGCTCGCAGCGCTGCTGGTCGCCGACCATTTCGCGGATGTCGTCGGGCAGCTCGACGCCGAGGAGCTCGACGGACGCCTCGGTGACCCGGCGGAAGCGGGCGGCCTCGCGGTCGCAGAAGATGCCGCCCCAGCTGAAGCGCTCGGGGGCCTCGCGCACAGCGATGGTCTCCGGGAAGAGCACCGCGGAGTTGGTGTCGTACCCGGAGGTGAAGTCCTCGAAGGTGATCCCGCAGAACAGCGGGTTGTCGTAACGGGTCGCCTCCAGGTCGGCGAGCCACTCGGGCCAGACCATCCGGAGCACGACCGCTTCGAGGTTGCGGTCGGGGTTGCCGTTCTGCGTGTACATCGCGAAGACGACCAGGTGCTGGAGCCCGTCGGCGCGCTCCTTGGCCGGCTGGAAGGCGAGCAGCGAGTCGAGGAAGTCCGGGACACCGAAGCCGTCGGCCGCCCAGCGGCGCAGGTCCGCGACGAGGGCCCGGTGGTAGGCGGCGTCGTGCGGGAGCAGCGGGGAGAGCTGCTCGACCGCGGCGGTCACCCGGTCCAGCGTCGCCCCGGCGACCGCAGGGGCGGGTGCTCCCTCGGCGTCGAAGTCGATGGAGCCGTCCTTCGACTGCCAGGGACGGATCTCCTCCACGGCAGCCTTGAGCGCGGGCCAGGCCGGGTGCTCGATCACCCGCTGAGCGGCAGTTATGCCGTCGGCTGCGGCGTCGTGCATAAGAATTTCCGTCATAACACTTCCTCCACAGGAGAACCTCGCGTCAAGTAACCGTATCCGTCTGCGGTTCTCCGAGACAAGTGGAGCCCTGGAAATTATCCTGTCCGACCCCATGGTCACCGCGTTTTTTCCTGTCGTGGAACGGTGTGGCAGTCGCTTCATTGGGCTGCCGGTCATGGGGGCCCCGGAGGGGCTGGGAGTGGCCGGGCTTCGCGCGGCCGCCCGGCAACCCCGTGCGAGACACGCCCACACACGAGTGACACAGCTCGCGGGGCGCGGGCCACGGCCGATAGGACGGACGGCGTCAGCCCTTCCCGTACCCCTCCGGAGAACCGCAGCGTGAGCATCCGTGCCGTCCTGGTCGCAGCCGTCATCACCGGGTTCCTGCTCGGCGCAGCCGATGTCCAGGGGCACGGCGCCCCGCTCGCCCGCCCGGCCGCGCCGCTCGCCGCGACGGGACACCAGGGTGTCGAATCGCGGTCATGCCGTGGTGCCGCGTGGGTAGGAGCAGCACACGGGGAGACGCCGTCGACGGAAGCGAGAGTGCCTTGTCTTTTCTCACCATCGGTCACCGCGGGGTGATGGGTGTCGAACCGGAGAACACCCTGCGTTCGTTCGTCCATGCCGAGCAGGCCGGGATGGACCTCATCGAACTGGACCTCCACCTGAGCAAGGACGGCGCCCTCGCCGTCATGCACGACGCCGAAGTGGACCGTACGACCGACGGCAAGGGCCCGATCGCGGAGAAGACCCTGACCGAGCTGCGTGAACTCGACGCCGGCCGGGGCGAGCGGGTACCGGTCTTCGAGGAGGTCCTCGACGCCGTGGCATCCCCGTTGCAGGCGGAGATCAAGGACGTGGCCGCCGCCCGTACGCTGGCGGAGGTGATGCGGCGGCGCGATCTCGTCGACCGGGTCGAGGTGATCTCGTTCCACGACGAGGCCATCGCCGAGATCGCGCAGCTGGTGCCCGGGGTGCGCACGGCGCTCGTCGCCAGCCGCTGGGGCGGCGACCTGGTGGACCGCGCGAAGGCGGTGGGCGCCACCCGGCTGGTGCTCAACGTCCGGCGCATCACCCTGGAGCTGGTCGAGAAGGCGCACGCGGAGGGACTGACGGTGGTCGGCTGGGTGGTCAACACCCAGGACCACCTGCGGCTCGCCCGGGGGCTCGGGCTCGACGGCGCGACCACCGACTTCCCGGAGATCCGCCGCGCGGGCCGGTTCACCGCGTAGCCGCTCCTCAGCCCGTCGGCAGGTCCTTGACCAGCAGTTCGAAGGCGAGATCGTCGCGCTGCGGGATACCGAAGCGCTCGTCGCCGTACGGGAACGGGCTCATCCTTCCCGTACGGCGGTAGCCGCGCCGCTCGTACCAGGCGATCAGATCTTCCCGGACCGAGATCACGGTCATGTGCATCTCCCGCGCGCCCCAGCTCTCCCTGACGGTGCGCTCGGCCTCGGCGATGATCACCTTGCCCAGGCCCCCGCCCTGGAGCGAGGGGCGGACCGCGAACATTCCGAAGTAGGCGGCCTCACCCCGGTGCTCGAGCTGGCAGCAGGCGACCGGTACACCGTCGCGCTCCACCACGAGCATCCTGCTGCCGGGGGCCTCCACCACCGCGCGGACTCCCTGCGGGTCGGTCCGCCGGCCCTGCAGGATGTCCGCCTCCGTGGTCCATCCCGCGCGGCTGGAGTCACCGCGGTACGCGGACTGGATGAGCTCCACGAGTGCGGGGACATCCGCGTCGGTCGCGTCGCGGAAGGTCAGCTCTTCCGAATCCCGGGGCGGGGCGGTTTCCATGAGGGGGCTCTCCGATTCTCTGCTGTGGCCGTGCCGCAGCAGCGTAGCTCTCCGGACACGGCCTACGCTCCGGACCATGGTTCATGTGCTGAGCAGCCGGATCCTGTTGCACCCCACGGATCCCGAACGGTCACGTGTCTTCTACGGGGAGTCGCTGGGGCTGCCCGTCTACCGGGAGTTCGGCACCGGTCCCGAGCGGGGGACGGTCTACTTCCTGGGCGGCGGCTTCCTGGAGGTGTCCGGCCGCGCTGACGCGCCACCGGCTCCCGGGCTGCTGCTGTGGCTCCAGGTGGCCGATGTGCGAGCGGCGTACGAGGAGGTGTCGGCCCTCGGTGTGGAGGTGCTGAGGGCGCCGAGGCGTGAGCCCTGGGGGCTCGACGAGATGTGGATCTCCGATCCGGACGGGGTCCGCATCGCCGTCGTCGAGGTGCCCGAGGACCATCCGCTGCGCTTCCGGCCCTGACATCCGGGCCGCTCGCACCCCGCGGACCGCCATACACCCCCGCCGCGCGCTCCCCCAGTACTCCAGTGCGCCGCGTACAGACGTCCGGCCCCGGGCATCGACTAGGCGACGGCGATGTCGTTCGCCCGGGGGAGGTCTGCTGTGCATGGACCGGCGGTGTCCGGCTGGCTGCTGATGGCGTTGTGCGCGCTGACGGGCGCGTACTGCCTGCTGCGTACCCGCGGCGAGACCGCGGAGGAGCGCAGGACGGCGCGTGCGGAGGCGCTGATGGGCTTCGGCATGGCCGCCATGGCGGTGCCCGCGGCCGTCGTCGCCCCGCCCACGTGGGGATGGGCCGTGTACGCGGCGCTGTTCGGGGTCGCCGCGCTGCGCGCCCTCTGGTTCTCCCGCCGCAGCGGTCACCATCTGCACCATCTGGTCGGCTCGTCGGCGATGGTCTACATGGCCGTCGTGATGGCGGGTCCCGGCGGAGCGGCGCACGGCGGTCACGGATCGCACACCATGGCCGCGGCCGGGGGCGCCCCCCTGCTGACCGGGCTGCTCCTCGCCTACTACGCCGCCTACGTCCTGCGTTCGGGCGCCCGGCTGATCCCGGTGGCCGCGACGACGACCGGTGGCGGGATCGTGGCGGGCGGAACGCCGTCGGCGGGCTGGGCGAACAGGCCGGAGCTGGCGCTGGCCTGCCGTCTGACCATGGGGATATCGATGTTCGCGATGCTGCTCACCCTGTGAGACAGCGGGCCCGTCAAACCGTGGCGTACGTCACTTGGCGAGCGCAGCCATACCCGTGTGTGCCGTGCCCCTCATAAGGTGACGCCATGTTGGTCTCCCTCGCGCTGCTGCTGCTCGGTGCACTGGCCGCCGTCGTGACCCCGCGGCTGATGGCGCGGGCCGAGTGGCCGGAGCGCGAGCCCGTCGTGGCGCTGTGGGTGTGGCAGTGCGTGGTGGCCGGTGTGCTGCTCTCCTTCGCCCTGTCCATGACGTTCAGCGCGGCCGCGGCCTGGCAGGCGGTGCGCGGCCATGTCTTCGCGCCCGCGCCGCACGCCGTGGTCGACGCCTACGCCCTTGCCGCGTACGGGCCCTGGTCGGCGGTGATGGCGGTGCTGCTGGCACTGGGCGGTGTGTGGACGGCCGCGATGCTGACCCGGGAGATCCGCCGGGCGCAGCGGCGGCGCAGGCAGCGGCGTGCCGAACTCCTGGTGCGTTCCCCGCTGATGCCCGGCGAGGAGCCCGGCAGCGAACGGCTGGTGGTACTGGAGGGGGAACGCCCCGACGCCTGGTGGCTGCCGGGTTCGGCACCCCAACTGGTCATCACCACCGCGGCGCTGGGGCGGCTGAAGGGCCGTCAGCTGGATGCGGTGCTCGCGCACGAGCAGGGGCACGCGAAGGCCCGCCACGACTGGCTGCTGAACTGCTCCTCCGCGCTGGCGTCCGGGTTTCCGCAGGTGCCGGTGTTCGCGGCGTTCCGCGGTGAGATGCACCGGCTCGTCGAGCTGGCCGCCGACGATGTGGCGTCACGCCGCTTCGGCCGGCTGACGATCGCCCTGGCGCTGGTCGAACTCAACGAGGACCGGGGCGTGTTCGGCCCGTCCCCGTCGCCGGACGCGCAGGTGCCGCTCCGGGTCAACCGACTGCTGGCGCCTGCGGGGCGGCTCACCGCGGGGCGCCGGCTGCGGCTGACCGCGGCGGCCGCGCTCGTGCCGGCGATTCCGCTGCTGGTCGCGCTCGTTCCGGCGATCAGCGCCCTGGGGTAGCCGCGCGGCACCCCGGCCCGGCGGGACACACCTTCCGGGACCGGAGCACGGGAATGGCCCCACGTGCCTCGTGTCGGCGAGGATCCCTCCATGCACCGCTCCCCGCTCCTCTCCCGTCCGGACCGCATCCGCGCCTCGCGGCGGACCCTGCGCACCGGGACCGTCTGCGCGGCCCTCTTCCTGGTACTGCTGGCCCTGGTCGCCGCGCGGTGGTCCCCGTTGATGAGCCTGGACCGCACGGTCGCCGACGCGCTGCACCGGCGGGCGGTGACCGAGCCCGGCCTCGTCCACGTCAACCGGGTGCTGACGGACTGGCTGTGGGATCCCTGGACGATGCGCGCGCTCATCGCCGTAGCCGTGCCGGCCCTGTGGTGGCACGGCGCCCGGCTGCTCGCGGGCTGGGTGGCGGCGACGAGCGTGCTCTCCAGCCTGGCGCAGCAGGGGGTCAAGGCCGCCGTCGGCCGGGAGCGTCCCCAGTGGCCGGACCCGGTGGACTCCGCCCACTACGCGGCGTTCCCCTCCGGGCACGCGATGACGGCCGTGGTGAGCTGCGGACTGCTGCTGTGGCTGCTGCACCGGCGGGGCGCCGGATCCCGGATGTGGCGGGCGGCCCTGGCGGCGGCGTGGGTCTCGGTGCTCGGGGTCGGCGTCACCCGGCTCTACCTGGGGGTGCACTGGCCGTCCGATGTGCTGGGCGGGTGGCTGCTGGGAGCCGCGCTGGTCGCGTTCGCGGTGGCGGGATTCGAACGGTACGAGTCGCGCGAACGGCCTTCGCCAGGGGTCTGAACAGGCGTCCTTGCGGCGTCGTCGCCGCATCGGCAAGGATCGGGGCCATGCCGATCAAGGGTGTGCTCTTCGACTTCTCCGGGACGCTGTTCCGGATCGAGTCCGTCCGGTCCTGGCTCGCCGCGGCCCTCGCGGAGCGAGGGGTGAGCGTGGAGGAGGCCGACTTCGACCGGTATGCACGGGAGCTGGAGACCTCCTGTGCGCTGCCGGGCGGGCCCTCACCGCAGCGGGTGCCGGAAGCCCTGGCGGAGGACTGGGCCTCCCGTGACGAGAGCCCGCAGCGTCACCGGGCCGCGTACACCGGTCTGGCCCGCCAGGTAGAGCTGCCGGATCCCGGGCTGTACGACGCGCTGTACGAACGGCACCGGGTCCCGGAGGCCTGGTGCCCGTACCCGGACGCGGCCGAGGTGCTGGGCGGGCTGGCCGGCAGCGGCGTCCGGATCGGTGTGGTCAGCAACATCGGGTGGGATCTGCGGCCGGTCTTCCGGGCACACGGCCTGGACGCCTTCGTGGACGCGTATGTGCTGTCCTTCGAGCACGGCACACACAAGCCGGACGCACAGCTCTTCCACACGGCCTGCACACTTCTCGGACAGCATCCGACGGATGTGGTGATGGTCGGTGACGACCGGCACGCCGACGCCGGAGCCGCCGCACTGGGCTGCGAGGTGCGGTTCGTGGACCACGCACCGCTGGCCGAGCGGCCCTACGGACTGCGGGAGCTCGGATTGGTGCCCGGGGTTGCCTGAGGAACATGTGAGAGATGTCCCTTGCGCCCAATGGGTCCGATAGTCACATCGGGGCCTTAGCCTGGTAGGTATGTCCCCGACTCCGTGCCCGTCCGGTTCCGTGCGTTCCGCCGCAGTGGTGAATGAAGACATTCGCGAACTGTGGCAGCGCTCGGGCGGATGCCTGTCCCCGGAGGACGAGGAGCAGTACCAGCGGCTGCTGGTCGAGTGGGCCGCGGCCACGGGCGGCGGCAACCGGTCCGCTGCCTGAGCGCTGTCCGGTGGGGCGGCCCCGGTTCGGCCCTCCGCCCGCCTCCCTGATCTGCCCGGGGCCGGGTTTCCGGTTCGCTGTGCGGCGGCCTGCGGCGCGTCGCACCCTGGAGGCATGACCACTCCCCCGATCGTGATCTTCCGTCCGTCCCCCTCAGGCGGGCGACGCGTCACCGTCCAGCGCGACGGGCGGGTCCAGATACTCGGCCTCGCGCACTCCGACCACGATGTGATCGTGTTCCTGGAGGGCGCGGGGCTCGACGACCCCGAGCGGATTCTGGACAGCCCCGAGTGGGTGGAGTGGCGGGGCGGGCGGGCGCACCGGTACGAGGCGGCCTGAAACACCACGGCGGACCGGGCTCCGCGGGATGCGGCCCCCTTCCACTCCGGTCCCGCCGGGTGAGGAACCCCCGGCGGGACCGTGTGGCAGTCAGGGCGGGCGGGCCGTCCCGCCACGCGGCGGTCCGGCCGTCGGCTCAGCGGTCGAAGTAGTCCGGCTGCGTCTGGACGTTCAGCTCGTCCGTCCGCACCCGCTTCGCGGGGTCGGTGCGCCGGTCGTCGATCCTCAGGACGTCGAAGCCCTTCTCGATGTCGTTGGAGTAGATGTAGCCGTTGTAGTAGTACGCCGACCACGAACCGGCCGTGGTGACCTCGTCCGTCGTGACGGGACCGCGCTCGAAGAAGCCGATCTCCTTCGGCCTGGACGAGTCGGTGAAGTCCCACACCGACACGCCGCCCTGGTACCAGGCCTGGACCATCAGGTCACGGCCCTTGACCGGGATGATCGAACCGTTGTGGGCGACGCAGACCTCGGTGTCGGCCTGCGGGCGGTCGATCTTGAAGTAGCTGCGGAAGACCAGCTTGCGGTGGTCACCCTTGCCGACGATGTCGTAGATGCCGTCGGCGCCGCGCTTCGGGCCGATCTCCTCGTTGCAGGTGGCCGCGCCGCCGCCGCCGAGCTCATCGGTGAAGACGACCTTGTCGGCGCGCTGGTTGAACGTCGCCGAGTGCCAGAACGCGAAGTTCACGTTGTCCTGCACCCGGTCGATGATCTTCGGGTTCTCCGGGTCCTTGATGGAGAACAGCAGGCCGTCGCCCATGCACGCGCCGGCGGCCAGATCCTTGGAGGGCAGCACGGTGATGTCGTGGCAGCCGGTGGTCTTGGACACGCCCGGGTTCGTGGGCCCGCCCGGGTTCCCGCCGTCCGGGAAGAGCACCGGGAAGTTCACGACGCGGGACTTCTCGGGTGCCTGGCGCGGCACCTTGATGATGGAGATCCCGTCGTGCGGCGGCCGGCAGTCGGGGAACGTCTCGCTCGGCGAGTACGAGGAGACGTAGATGTAGACGTTCTTGCGCTCGGGGATGATCGTGTGGGTGTGCGATCCGCACGCGGTCTCGACGGCGGCGACGTACTTCGGGTTGCGCTTGTCGCTGATGTCGAAGACCTTCATGCCCTCCCAGGAGGACTTCTCCGTGGCGGGCTGGGTGGTGCTCGCGCACGAGTTGTCGCTGCGTGAGGAGTCGGTCGACAGGAAGAGCAGGTTCCCGGACACGGAGATGTCGTTCTGCGATCCGGGGCACAGGACCTGGGCGACCGTCTTCGGCTTCTTCGGGTTGCTGATGTCGAAGATCCTGAAGCCGTCGAAGTTCCCGGCGAAGGCGTACTTCCCCTGGAAGGCCAGGTCCGTGTTCAGTCCCTGGAGCGCGTCCTTCGGGACGTTGGTGAGATGGGTGATGTTGCCGCTGTGGACGATCTCGTCCACGCCGGGTATCCCAGCGCTCCGGATCGCGGCGGTCGCCTCCGCCTCCTGGCGCGTGGAGACTTCGGTTCGGGTCGTGGCCGAGTCACCTGGGCCGGGTGTCGCGGCCGCGGGTCCGGCCATCAGCAGAGTGGCGAAGAGCCCGGCGGCGGCCGCCGCCACGCCCAGACGTCTGCGCCGCACCGGGGTGGTGTGCAACGAGGTCACTGCGTCCTCCCATGGATCCGAATGTGGTTGACCGGTTCACGGACTCCGGCAGTATCGTCCTTGCCATGGCCATATCAACAGATGGCAACAGAGACGTAATGAAAGTTTCTGATCGCAGCTGTGCGTTGACGTGCTAGGACAGAGCGAAACCAACCATGTCTCAACGGAGGTCGCTTTGTTGATTCGCCGTCAGGTCCGATGGCTCCGCGGATTCGCCCTCGCTGCCGCCGTCACCGCGGCCGTGCTCACCTCGGCCGGCTGCGACGGGAGCGGCGGTGAGGACGGTGCGAAGGGCCGGGCGGGCGGGGGTGGTTCGGTGGTGGCTCCCGGAAAGCCGGGCGAGCCGGCACGTACGCTCTCGGCCTCCGAGGCCGCGAAGGCCGCCGCCGGGGCGGACACCCCCAATTCCGCCGACGTCCGCTACGTCCGGATGATGATCCAGCACCACTCCCAGGCGCTGGTACTGACCCGCCTGGTCCCCTCCCGCTCCGGCTCGGCAGCGGTCAAGCGGCTCGCCGAGCGCATCACCGCGGCCCAGCAGCCCGAGATCGGCGCGATGCGGGGCTGGCTCAGCCGCCACGGCCGCACGGAGCAGGCCGACGGCCACGACCACGGCGCGATGCCCGGCATGGCCACCGCGGAGCAGCTCAGAAAGCTGCGGGCCGCGAAGGGCAGGGCCTTCGACCGGCTGTTCCTCAAGCGCATGATCACCCACCACCAGGGCGCTGTCACCATGGCGACCGAGGTGCTCTCGCAGGGGAACAACATCCAGGTCGAGGAGATGGCCGACGACGTCATCGCTCAGCAGACCACCGAGATCAGCCGGATGCGCGCTCTCCCCTCCTGACGAAACACCGGCGCACCTCTCCCCCCGCCGGGCCCGCCGGTGCGATGCTGGAGGCACCCTCCGGGAAGAGGTGCGCCGTGCAACGCATCGCCGTCGTCGGCTCCGGCCCCAGCGGGATCTACGCCGCCCAGGCCCTGGTCACCCACCCCCTGCTGCCCGATGTGCGGGTGCACGTCCTGGACCGGCTGCCCTGTCCGTACGGCTTGGTGCGGTACGGCGTCGCCCCGGACCACGAGAAGATCAAATCGCTCCAGCAGAGCCTGCGGACCGTCCTGGAGCACGACCGGGTCACCTTCGTCGGCAATGTACCGGTGGGCCTGGGCGGGGTGTCGCCGCACCGGCTCGGCGGGCTGTACCAGGCGGTGGTCTACTGCGTCGGGGCGGCGACGGACCGCCCGCTGGGCATCCCCGGGGAGGACCTGCCCGGCAGCCACTCGGCGACCGATTTCGTCTCCTGGTACAGCGCTCACCCCGATGCCGCAGCCCGCGGCTTCGCACTCCGGGCCCGTTCGGCGGTGGTGATCGGGGTGGGCAATGTCGCCGTCGACGTGGCGCGGATCCTCGCCCGGGGCGCCGAGGAGCTGCGGCCGACCGATGTGCCGGAGCCCGCGCTCGGCGCCCTGGCCGGCAGCCTGGTGCGGGAGATCCACATGACGGGCAGACGGGGACCCTCGCAGGCCAGGTTCACCACCAAGGAGCTCCGCGAGCTCGGCGGGCTCCCCGGGGCACGGATCGTCGTGGACCCGGCGGAGCTCGTCCTGGACCCCGCGTACGCCGGTACGGCACCGGGCGCCCCGGCGCTCCCGGCGATGGTGCGGCGGAACCTCGACGTGCTGCGCGGGTGGGCCACGGACGCCTCGGCCGCCGGACGCGCACCGGCCCGGACCCTCGGGCTGCGGTTCTACCTGCGCCCGGTCGAACTCCTTGAGCGCCGGGGGCGGGTGGCCGGCGTCCGGTTCGCCCGTACGGCACCGGACGGCAGCGGCGGCGTGCGGGACACCGGCACGTTCGAGGAGATCGAAGCCCAGCTCGTCCTGCGGGCGGTCGGCTACCGGGGGATGCCGCTGCCCGGCCTGCCCTTCGACCCGGTGCACGGGACGGTGCCGCACCTGGCCGGACGGGTGCTGCGGGACGGGGTCCCGGCGCCCGGACAGTACGTCGCGGGGTGGATCAAGCGCGGCCCGACCGGGGTCATCGGATCGAACCGGTCGTGCGCCAAGGAGACGGTCGCCTCCTTGGCCGAGGACGCCCCGCTGCTCGCCGGACGCCCCGCCGCGCCGGATCCGGTGGCCGCGTTGCGGGCGTACGGACTGCGGCCGGTGGAGTGGGACGGCTGGCTGTCGATCGAACGGGCGGAGGCGGCCCTGGGACGGTCGCTCGGCCGCGGGCCCGTGAAGATCCCGGACTGGCCGGGACTGATGGACGCGGCCCGGGGCGAGGGCCTCGTGTAGGGGCCCGCCCAGCGTCTGGTGCGGGCAGCCGGCCGGCTGCCGGAACCGGTCAGCGCTCGCCGAGCCGGTTCGCCTGCCTGTTCGCGGCTTCCAGCACGCGGTCCAGCAGTCCGGGGAACAGTGCCTCCAGGTCCTCGCGGCGCAGGACGTTCATCTTGGCGGTGCCCCGGTAGATCTGCTGGACGATGCCGCTCTCGCGCAGCACGCGGAAGTGGTGCGTGCTGGTGGACTTGGTCACCGGCAGATCGAACCGGGAACAGGTGAGTTCCTCGTCGGCGGCGGCCAGTTCACGTACCACGCACAGCCGCACCGGGTCGGAGAGCGCGTGCAGCACCGACTCGATCCTGATCTCGTCACGTGCCGGGTGGGCCAGCGTACGGGCGCCGACGACCGGGGCGGTGGCACTGGCAGGGGTCACGGTGGCTCCGCATCGTCGCTTCGTCCGGGGCTCCCATAATACGAGATCCGTCGTAGCTCGCCGCCGGTCACACCAGGAGACCGGGCAATGAGGCGGCGGGGAGCCGTCACGCGTAGTTGCGCAGCTCGGGCCACATCGCCCCCCAGGGGCGGCGGGGGCCGGTGCAGATGTAGACGTGCCCTCCCGATTCGATGTTGTGCACGCCGCCGGGGGCGGAGAGGGTGGCGGCCACGCGGACGTGCCGGAAGTACCGGCGCAGGTGGGCGGTGTACCCGGGGGCGTACGCGGGGCCGGGGGCGACGGCCACCACGGTCGTGGCGTCCGGGTTGCCGGCGCCCCACCACCAGTCGGTGTTCTGCGCGCCCGCAGCGGTGGGCAGTCCGGCGCTCCGGCCCAGTTCGTTGATGGCGCCGGCCTCGCTGTAGTCCGCCGCGAAGATCACCGCGTTCGCACGCTGATCGGACGGGAGCCCGGTCCATACCTGCTGTACGGTGCCGACCAGTTGGGGCCAGCCCAGGGTCTCCCCCGACGTCGCGCTGATGCCGTACGTCCAGGCCACGCCGGAGGACGGCAGCACCGGCAGCACGATCACGGCGGACAGCGTGGCCGAGACGGCCGTTCCGGCCAGCAGGGCGCGCAGCCGTTCGGGGCGGGAGTGCAGCCAGTCGTCGAGTCCCACCGCCCCCGCCGCCAGCAGGCACACGTACAGCCCGCCCAGGTAGTACACCTGGGCTCCGGTCGTCACGGCGAACAGCACGAACAGGACGGCGTACGTGATCGCCAGGCACCGCCACAGCGGTCGGCCGGACCGCCACAGGAACCTCAGGCCTGCCACCCACAACAACGTCATCACCAGACAGGACATGCTGAGCTGCCCCACGATCCAGGTGACGATGTTTCCCGGGCCACCGTGCTCCGCGTTCAGTGCCCGCGTCATCTCGAACATGGCCCAGCCGTGCCGCGCCTGCCACCACAGATCGGGCAGCACGAGCAGCACGGCGATCGCCGCGCCCGCGAGCAGCCGGCGGTCGGCCAGGGTCCGGCGGGCCGGACCGAGCAGGGCCACGGCCAGCAGGACGGCCCCGAAGATCGCCGCGAGGTGATTGAACTCCGCGCCGATACCGACCAGCGCTCCCGCGGCGAGCCACCACCGCGTGTCGCCGGTACGGCCGATCCGTGTGACCGTGAACGCGATCGCCGCCCACGCCAGCACCTCGTAGGACGTCGTGTTGGCAACGTGCCCGCTGCTCAGCAGCACGGGCATGGTGCCCGTCGCGAGCGCGGCGAGCAGCTGCGCCCGCCGCGCGCCGCCGAACTCCCGCGCGGTCAGCCCGCCCACGACCACCGTCCCGGCGGCGGCCAGCGCGGGCCACAGCCGCAGACCCGCCTCCGAGACGCCGAACAACGACAGTGAGAGCCGGGCGAGCAGCGGCGCCAGCGCCGGCTGATCGACGTAGCTCGCCTGGAGGTGCCGGGCGGAGTCGAGGAAGTACAGCTCGTCGCGGTGGAAGCCGTAGCGCGTGGACAGCGCCATCAGCAGGGCGAAGACGACGCCCGCGACGGCGAACACCCGCCGGTCCAGCGGCGCGATCCCCCCGCTGTCCGTCCCGGTCCCGACTGTCCCGGTCCCGTCCGCACGCCCCGCGTCCGTCATCCCCGTCACCCCCCGGTGCTCGGCCCCTCGGTCGCGCCATCCGCGCGGCCGGGGCTGCCAGGGCGCGCACGGCGCCGAAGCCGCTCGCACTTTACGCACCAGGGCCACGCCCGGTGAAGGGATCCGGGCAAGCACGAGGTCAAGGAAACGAGGTCGAGGGAGTACGGCCCGGGGCAGGGCCCGTATTCGGGTCCTGAACCCCCGTCAGCCGCTCAGCAGCTCCGGGTCCTTGGCCAGCGAGGCGAGGCGGCCGCCGGGATCAGGGATCAGCCTGCGGGACGACAGGTCGAGGATGCCCGCGACACCGGTGATGTCCGCCGCCACCGTGCCGTCCTCCTTGAGGATCCGCTGCGCGACCGTGAAGGTCTTGCCCTTCCCGTAGTCGAACCGGCAGGACACCCGCACCCGCTCGCCGCCCCGCAGCTCCTTCAGGAACTTCACCGTGACCTCGAGCGCGACGGGTCCGACCCCGTCGGCCAGCAGCTTCTCCTGGGACAGTCCGGCGGCCCGCAGCAGCTCCCAGCGCGCGTGCTCCGCGTACTGGAGGTAGACGGCCTGGTTCAGATGGCCCTGCGTGTCGAGTTCGTAGCCCCGCACGGTCACGTCCACAAAGAAGGTCATGAACGCCGGAACAGCCGGGCGCGGTCCGGCATTCCCCGACAGGCGCCGGCGACCGCCGCGGAGCACGGGTCAGCCGTCGCTGTCCGGACCCTTTACGTACCTGTCATGCCCAGGTAACTTCCTGACCGCAAGAGATTGCAGCAAAATTCAGACAGCACTTGCTGTCGGATGCACTGCTCGCCCGAACCCCGAGGCGCGTCCGGGTTCTCCGGCGGGACCCGCGGGTGCCCGATGGGCACCCCGCTGTTGGCTGCGGCGGCCCGGGAGGCCGTCGTACTCCCCTGGAGAGACACATGAAACGCTCCCCCCACCCGCGGCTCAGACGGCCCCTGGCAGCGGCGGCGGCCGCGGCAGGGCTGCTGGGTCTGCTCACCGCCGCACCGGACCCGGCGGGCTCTTCCTCCGCGGTACCCGTGGCGGCCGCCGAGAACACGGCGACGGTCTTCTACTACACCAAGACCCGTGACTGGTCCGCGTACAGCCTCCACTACGCGCCCGACGGCGGTGCCTGGACCGCCGTGCCCGGCGTGCGGATGGAGGCCGCGTGCACGGACTGGGTCAAGAAGACCGTTTCGCTGGGCAGTTCACCGGGACTGGCCGCCACCTTCAACAACGGGAACGGGGTCTGGGACAACAACTCCGGCAAGAACTACGCGCTGGGGACCGGCACCATCACCGTCAAGGACGGGGTGGTGGCGCACAGCGACCCGTGCGCCGGCACCGGGACCGATCCGGACCCCTCGCCCTCCCCTACCTCGGGTACGGGAAACACCGCATCGGTGTACTACTCGACCACGACCGTCGGCTGGAGCACCACCAACCTGCACTACCAGCCGGCGGGAGGCTCCTGGACCGCGGTGCCGGGCGTCGGCATGGAGGCGGCCTGCACCGGCTGGGTGAAGCGTTCGGTCGACCTCGGAACCGCGACGAACATGCAGGCCGCGTTCAACAACGGGAACGGGGTCTGGGACAACAACAACGGCGGCAACTACACCCTCCCCTCCGGTGTTTCCACGGTCAAGGACAGGACCGTGACCAAGGACGCCGCGGATCCGTGCGCCGCCGAACCGGCGGACACCGAGGCACCCACCGCCCCGAAGGCGGTGAAGGCCGACGCGGACGGCGTGTCGGTCGTCCTCACCTGGGAACCCTCCACCGACAACCGGGGCGTGACGAAGTATCAGGTCACGCGTACCGGGGGCAGCAAGGGCGTGATGGTGAGCGACGTGGGCTCGACCGTCTTCTCCGACGCCGGTCTGGAGGAGAAGACGGCCTACAGCTACACCGTCAAGGCGGTCGACGCGGCCGGCAACACCTCGGCGGCCTCGGCCGCCGCGACGGCGACCACGGGCACCAGACCGCCGGCGCCCGCACAGGGCAAGCCACTGGGCACCGACCCGCGCAAGGACCCGATCTACTTCGTCCTGACCGCCCGCTTCAACGACGGGGACACCGGCAACAACCGGGGCGGCAGCCAGGACGTGAAGTCCGGCAACGCGGCCAATAAGGACCCCATGTTCCGGGGGGACTTCAAGGGCCTGGTCAACAAGCTCGACTACATCAAGGGGCTCGGGTTCTCGGCCGTCTGGATCACTCCGGTGGTGCTGAACCGGTCCGACTACGACTACCACGGGTATCACGGCTACGACTTCTACAAGGTCGACGGCCGCCTCGAATCGGCGGGGGCCTCGTACCAGGACCTGATCAACGCCGCGCACGCCAAGGGCATGAAGATCTACCAGGACGTCGTCTACAACCACTCGTCCCGCTGGGGCGCCAAGGGCCTGTACACCCCGACCGTCTACGGCGTCCGGGACGACCAGTGGAGCTGGTACTACGACGAGAAGAACGAGGGCTTCGAGTACGACGGAGTGAGCGTCGAGACGAAGTCCGGGAAGTCGTACTACAACGGCGACCTGTGGTCCACCGCGGAACCCTCGGGCAACACCTGTCTCAACTGGGGCAAGCCCACCGGATCCACCTCGGTCGAGGGATACAAGATCTACAACTGCCAGTGGCCCAACCCGACTTCGGGGATGTTTCCGAAGGAGTACTACCACAACTGCTGGCTGGGGAACTGGGAGGGCGAGGACTCGCGCTCCTGCTGGCTGCACGAGGACCTGGCCGACTTCAACACCGAGTCGGCGCCGGTCCAGAACTACCTGATCGGCGCGTACAACAAGTACATCGACATGGGCGTCGACGGCTTCCGCGTCGACACCGCCGTCCACATTCCGCGCACCACCTGGAACCGCCGCTTCCTGCCCGCGATCCAGGAGCGCGTCACCCAGCAGTTCGGCGCCGAGGCCGCGAAGAACTTCTTCGTCTTCGGTGAGGTGGGTGCGTTCGTCAACGACAAGTGGAACCGTGGATCGGTCAACCACTCGGCGCAGTTCTTCACCTGGAAGGAACGCAAGGAGTACAACGCGGACGACACCAAGGCCGCTCTGGAGATGTACGACTACGAGGAGAAGCTGGGCACCGGGGCGCAGCCCACCTCCAGCAACGCCTTCCTGAACGGGAACGCCTACCACACGCCGGACCACAGCGAGTTCTCCGGCATGAACGTCATCGACATGCGGATGCACATGAACTTCGGTGACGCCGACAACGCGTACAACAACGGCAAGGACTCGGACGACAGTTACAACGACGCCACGTACAACGTCGTCTACGTGGACAGCCACGACTACGGCCCCAACAAGAGCAGCGAACGCTATGCGGGCGGCACCGACGCCTGGGCCGAGAACATGGCCCTGATGTGGACCTTCCGCGGTATCCCGACGCTCTACTACGGATCGGAGATCGAGTTCCAGGCCGGCAAGCAGATCGACTGCGGGCCCAGTTGCCCGCTGGCGACCACCGGGCGCGCCTACTACGGCGACCACCTCGCGGGCACGGTCGAGGCGTCCGACTTCGGCAAGGTCTCCTCCGCCACCGGGGAGGTCGCCACCACGCTGAGCAAGCCGCTGGTCAAGCACGTGCAGCGGCTCAACGAGATCCGCCGCGCCGTCCCGGCCCTGCAGATGGGCCAGTACTCCACCGAGGGCATCACCGGCCGGATGGCGTACAAGCGGCGCTACACCGACGCGGCGAGCGGAGTGGACAGCTTCGCCCTGGTGACGGTCACCGGTGCGGCCACCTACTCCGGGATTCCCAACGGCACCTACAAGGACGCGGTCACCGGTGACACCCAGGTGGTGGCGGACGGCAAGCTGAGCGTGGCGGCCCCCGGCAAGGGCAACCTGCGGGTCTACGTCCTGGATCTCGGCGGCAGCAACGCGGCCCCGGGCAAGGTCGGGACCGCCGGTCCGTATCTGAAGTAGCGCGGCACAGCAGGAGGCCCGGCCCGCGGAGTGCGAGACATCCGCGGGCCGGGCCGTTCCATGGGGCGGCCGGGGTTCAGCCCGTGACGGCGGCGAGGTGCGGGAACCTGAACTCGGTGCGGCTGCGGAAGACTTCGTCCGGGCGCAGCACGGTGCCGGGGTGGTCCGGCCGGTTGGGTGAGTCGGGCAGGTGCTGGGTCTCCAGGCAGACGGCGCTGTGGCGGTCGTGGCGGCCGCCGCCGGGGGCGGCCAGGGTGCCGTCGAGCTGGTTGGCGGTGTAGACCTGGATGCCGGGTTCGGTGGTCCACACCTCCATGATCCGTCCGGCGCCTGGGGCGGTCAGGCGGGCGGCACGGCGCAGACCCGTGCCGGGTTCCCGGAGGATCCAGCAGTGGTCGAAGCCGCCCGCCCTGCGCAGCTGTTCGTCGGGGAGCGCGATCCGTTCCCCGACGGTGCACGGAGTGGTGAGGTCGAACGGGGTGGCGTGCACCGGCGCGGGCGGGCCCTCGGGGATACCGTCCTCGTCTACGGGGAGATAGCGGTCGGCGTCCACCTGGAGGGTGTGGCCGAGGATGTCGCCCCGGGCGGCGAGGTCGAAGTAGGCGTGGTTGGTGAGGTTGAGGACGGTGGGGCGGTCCGTGGTCGCGGTGTAGTCGAGGGCGAGTGTGCCGGCCGCGTCGAGGGTGTAGGTGACGGTGACGTCGAGGGCTCCGGGGAATCCCATGTCGCCGTCGGGGCTGCTCAGGGCGAGGCGGAGTGCCGCGGCCGTGTCGGTGGTCTCCCCGGCGGCCTGCCACACCCGGGTGTGGAAGCCGCCGGGCCCGCCGTGCAGGGCGTGTCCCCGGTCGGTGGCGGGGATCTGGTGCTCCGCCTCGTCGAGGGTGAAGCGGCCGTGCGCGATGCGGTTGGCGAAGCGGCCGATGAGGGCGCCGAAGAACGGGTTGCCGCCCGTGTAGTCGTCCAGGCCCGCCAGCGACCGGACGACCGACGCGGGGGCTCCCCCGGTGTCCGGCACGGTGAGCCGGTGCAGGATTCCGCCGTAGGTGAGGATCTCGGCCCGGACTCCGGTGCCTGAGTCGAGCGTCCAGAGATCGACGTCCGTGCTCCCATGGGCGCCGAACGGTTTGCGGTTCACGGTGGGGCGGGGCATCAGAGATCCTTGCGACGAGCGGACGGCCGGGCAGGGTCATGCCGGTCGGGGTGCTACGGTCCGGCCTGCTCGGCAGGGGGCCGGGCGGTGGATTCCCGGACGATCAGCCGGTAGCCGGGCCGGGGCCGCCGGGGTGCGGGCACCGCGTCGCCGGAGAGGCGCTCGACGAGGCTGTCGACGGCGAGCCGGGCGATGGCCTCCTTGTCCGGGGCGACCGTGGTCAGCGTGGTGGCTCCGTAAAGGCTCTCCTCGATGTCGTCGAACCCCACGACGGCGACGTCCTCGGGGATGCGCAGACCGCGTTCGGAGAGGGTGCGCATCGCCCCGATGGCGATGAGGTCGTTGTACGCGAACACGGCGTCGGGCCGCTCCCCGCGGTCCAGGAGGGCGGCCATGGCGGTGGCCCCGTCCTCGCGTCCGTAGCCGTCGGTGACCACGACGAGCGACTCGTCGGGGGTGATGCCCTCGGCGGCGAGCTCCTCCCGCCAGCCGCGCAGCCGCAGATGGGCCGGCTGGCGTTCGCGGCCGGTGCGCGAGCCGAGGAAGGCGATCCGCCGGTTCCCCTGGTCGATGAGGTGGCGCACGGCCTCACGGGAGGCCGCCACGTTGTCGATGGCGATGTGGTCGTACGGTGCCTCGTACTCGCGCTCGCCCAGCAGCACCAGCGGTGCCGTCTCGGTGCGCGCCATCAGGTCCTCGGTCTCCAGATGGATGGGGCTGAGGATGAGGCCGTCGATCACATGGGACCGGAACCCCTGGCTGACCAGGAGTTCCTTCTCCCGCAGTCCGCCGGTGTGGTCGACCAGCACGGTGTAGTCGTGCCGGGCGGCCGCGTCGACGACCTCACCGGCCAGCTCCGCGAAGTACGGGTTGCCGAACTCGGGGACGGCGAGGGCGATGATGCCCGTGCGGCCCTTGCGCAGATGCCGTGCGGTGAGGTTCGGCCGGTAGCCGAGCTCGTCGATGGCCTGCTGCACCTTGGCGCGCATCTTCGGTGTGACGTGCTGATAGTTGTTCACCACGTTCGACACGGTCTTGATGGATACGCCCGCCCGTTGCGCAACGTCCTTGAGGCTGACGCCCACGGCACTCCCTGAATCGACTTGACGCGCGTTGAAGCGCGGTGGCCCGGCTCCGCCGGTTCGGCTCGACCTGTGCCGGGGCCGCGGCCCCGGCACGGTTCAAGTGGTTCTGCGGCTGCGCGCCAGATAGCGCTGGGCCACGACGACAACGATAAGGAAGCCTCCGCTGACCACCGACTGGTACGAGGAGTTCAGCGAGCCGATCTGGTTGATCAGGTTCTGGATGACGGCGAGCAGCAGGACGCCCCAGAGCGTTCCGCTGATCGACCCGGCGCCACCGATCAGAAGCGTGCCGCCGATGACGACGGCGGAGATCGCGTCGAGCTCCATGCCCACGCCGACGATCGTGACCCCGGACGACAGCCTGGCCGCGTTGAGCGCGCCCGCGAGTCCGGCCAGCAGTCCGCTGAGCGTGTAGACCAGCATCTTGGTACGGGCCACGGGCAGGCCCATCAGGGTGGCCGCGTCGCTGCTGCCGCCGACGGCGAAGAGCGTCTGGCCGAACGAGGTGCGCTGGAGCAGCAGCCCGCCGATGCCGAACAGCGCGAGGGCGATGAGGATCGGGTAGCCGAAGCCCCACACACTCCCCTGCCCGAGCTCGGCGAAGGCCGATCCCTTGGGGACCAGGTAGGTGGTGGCGCCCTCGTCGGTGAAGGCGAGGAGTATGCCGCGGGCCCCCAGCAGGGTGGCGAGCGTGACGATGAACGGTGCCATCCCCGCGCGGGCGACGAGGAAGCCGTTGAGCAGTCCGATCGCGCCGCACATCACGAGTGGCACGAACAGCGCGGCCAGGAACCCCCATTGGGAGGCCCAGGCGGCGAGCACGCCGCCCAGTGCGAAGACGGATCCGACGGACAGGTCGATGCCGCCGGTGATGATGACCATGGTCATGCCGAGGGCCACCACGGCGAGGAACGACGCCTGTACGGTCACGCCGCGCGCGTTGTCCAGGGTGGCGAACGTCGGGTAGATGAACGACGCGACGATCACGACCGTGAGCAGGACCGCGAGCACGCCCTGGCGCTGGAGGAGTTCGGCGAGCCGTTGGCCGAGCGGGGGTGGTGCGCCGGTCACGGGGCGGGGCGCGCCGCCGCCTGCCGCTGCGGAGGTCCTGCGCGGTGCCGGGGCCTGGGCCACCGGTGCGGGTGAGGTTTCGTTCATCGGGACCGACGCTCCCGGGCGACGTAGACGGCGGCGATGATGATGGCCGCCTGGGCGATCTGTGCGGTGGAGTCGGGCAGGTCGTGCTTGACGAGGGTGGCGCGCAGCAGCTGCATCAGCAGGGCGCCCGCCACGGTGCCGAGCACCCGGATGGAACCGCCGTTGAGCGGGGTGCCGCCGACCACGACCGCCGTGATGGCGGAGAGTTCCATCAGGGTGCCGAGCGAGGAGGGGTCGCTCGCGGTGAGCCTGGCGGTGGCGAGGATGCCGGCCAGTGCGGCGAACACCCCGCAGAGCACGTACACACCGATCAGTACCCGGCGCACGGGCAGTCCGGCGAGGGAGGCCGCGGACCGGTTGCCGCCGATGGCGACGACCTGGCGGCCGAAGGTGGTGCGCTGGACCAGGAAGGCGACGGCGACCGCGAGGACCGCCGCGATGAGGACGACCAGCGGGACACCGAGGAAGGATCCGGTGCCGAGCGAGAGCAGGTCGGGGTTGACGATCTGCTTGAGCTGACCGTCCGCCATGACGAGGGCCAGGCCGCGGCCGCCGACGAACAGGGCGAGTGTGGCGACGATCGGCTGGAGTCCGACGAGCGAGACCAGCGTGCCGTTGACCGCTCCGACGAGCGCACCGGCCAGCACCGCCATGACGAGCGCGGGCACCAGCCCGTAGCCGAGGTAGAGCGGCAGGAGCGCGGCGGCCACCGCCATGGTCGAGCCGACGGAGAGGTCGACGCCCTCGGTGCCGATGACCAGGGCCATGCCCAGGGCGACGATGACGATGGGTGCGACCTGGACGAGCTGGGTGCGGAGGTTGTCCGCGGTCATGAAGTGCTCGGTGAACAGGGCGTTGAAGAGGAGCACCACCGCGACGGCGACGTACACGCCGTACTCCTGGTACCAGGCGGGGTCGCGCAGCCGCGCCAGCGGTCGGGCGGCGGGTGTGGAGAGCGTGGCCTGGGTCATCGGGGGTCCTCCTGAGCGGCCGGGGCCTTCCCTGCGGGCGCCGGTGAGTGGTCGGCGAGCACTTCGAGCAGATGGCTCTCCGCCACCTCGTCGCCCGCCAGTTCGCCCGCGACCGCGCCGCCGCGCAGGACGACGATGCGGTCGGCGCCCTCGATGAGCTCCTCGATGTCGGAGGAGATGAGCAGGACGGCGAGGCCCTCGCGGGCGAGGTCGTCGATGAGGCTCTGGACCTCGGCCTTGGCACCGACGTCGATGCCGCGGGTGGGCTCGTCGAGCAGCAGGACCTTGGGCTCCAGGCAGAGCCAGCGGGCCAGCAGGACCTTCTGCTGGTTGCCGCCGGAGAGTTCGCCGACCTTCTGCTCGGGGCTCGCCGCCTTGATCCGCAGCCGTTTCATGAAGATGTCGACGATGCGGTCCTGCTTGGCGCGGGAGACGACACCGGCGCGGGAGAGGCGCGGCATCGCCGCCAGCACGATGTTCTCGCGCACCGAGAGGCCCGGGACGATGCCCTCGGCCTTGCGGTCCTCGGGCAGCAGGCTGATGCCGGCCCGGATGGCTCCGGCGGAGGTGAGCCTGCGCAGGGTGCGCCCGCCGACCCCGATCTCGCCGGAGTCCAGGCTCAGCGCACCGGCCAGGGCCTTCGCGGTCTCGCTGCGGCCGGAGCCGAGGAGCCCGCCGAGGCCGAGCACCTCACCGGCGTACAGGGACAGTGATATGTCGTGGAGCTGGTGGTTGCGGGAGAGGCCGGTCGCGGTGAGCACCGGGGTGCGGGAGGCGTCGTGGCCCTCGGAGCCGAAGCTGGTGAGGCCGGTGCGGCGGACCTCGGCCATGTCGCGGCCGAGCATCATCGAGACGAGCTGCATGCGGTCGAGGTCGGCGAGGTCGCCGGTGTGGATGTGGCGGCCGTCGCGGAGCACGGTGACGCGGTCGCAGATCCGGTAGAGCTCGTCCATGCGGTGGCTGACGTAGAGCACCGCGATCCCGCGTGCGCGCAGATCCTCGATGACCCGGAAGAGGGTCTCGACCTCGCGCGGCTCCAGCGAGGAGGTGGGTTCGTCCATGATGACGACCTGCGCGTTGACCGAGACGGCGCGGGCGAGGGCGACCATCTGCTGGGTGCCGATGCCCAGGGTGTGCAGGGGGCGTTTCGGGTCGACGCGTACGCCGAAGCCGTCGAGCAGTTCGGTGGTCTCGCGGTGCATACGGCCGAAGTCGATCAGGCCGAAGCGGTTCTTCGGCTCACGCCCGAGGAAGATGTTGCGCGCCACGCTCATCAGCGGGACGAGGTTCACCTCCTGGTAGATCGTGGAGATGCCGGCCTGCTGCGCCTCGAACGGCCGGGCGAAGGCGATCTGTTGTCCGGTCAGCCGCAGCTCGCCCTCGTCGGGCTGGTAGACGCCGGTCAACACCTTGATCAGGGTGGACTTGCCGGCTCCGTTCTCCCCCACCAGTGCGTGGGTCTCCCCGGCGCGCAGGGAGAAGGAGACGTCGTCGAGGGCGACGACGCCCGGGAACCGCTTGCTCACCGAGCGCGCTTCGAGGACGGCCCCGGCCGGCGCGGGGGCCTGCTTCCCGTCGGCGGTCTCCTTCACGGAGGAGGCCGGCGTGGTGGATTCCCCGGCGTCGGCGTCGGATTCGGTTGCCTCCTTCGCGTCGGCGGCCGGTGCGGTTGCCTCCTTCGCGTCGGCGGCCGGCTCCGGCGGCTGCGGTACTGCTTCGGGTGGTGCCATGGCTGGTCTTGGCCTTCCGCTCTTCCAAGGGTGTGGGCCCGGTGGCCGCCGTGACGGGTGGGAGCGTCACGGCGGCGGTCCGCCGCCGGGGAGCCGGTGCGGGCCGGGTGGGACACGTACGGATCGGTACGCGCCCGGGTCCCGGCACGGCGGTTCCGCGCGGGCGTTACGGGCAGGTGGGGCGGGTCGCGGTCAGAACGCGCCGCCGAGCGAGGCCTTGGCGTTGGACTCGTCGTAGGCACGGTCGGAGATGATGACGTTCTCCGGGATCTCCTCGCCGCCGTAGAACTTCTGGGCGGTCGCGAAGGCCAGCGGGCCGAAGCGCGGGTTCGACTCGATGACGGCGTTGTACTCGCCGTTGACCAGGGCCTGGACGGCGTTGCGGGTGCCGTCGACGGAGACGATCTTGACGTCCTTGCCGGGCTTCTTGCCGGCGGCCTTCAGCGCGGTGACGGCGCCGAGACCCATCTCGTCGTTCTCCGCGTAGACGGCGGTGATGTCGGGCTTGGACTGGATGAGCTGCTCCATGACCTGCTGGCCCTTGTCGCGGGCGAACTCGCCGGTCTGCTGCGCGACGATCTTCAGGCCGGGCGCCTTGGCCTTGAGCTGGTCGACGAAACCCTTGGTGCGGTCGGTGGTGACGTTGTTGCCCGAGGCGCCGAGGAGGATGGCGACCTTGCCCTTGCCACCGGTCGTCTTGATCATCGCGTCCGCCGCGCGCTTGCCCTGCTCGACGAAGTCGGAGCCGAGGAAGGCCACGTAGTCCTTGCACGCGGTGGAGTTGAGCTTGCGGTCGACGGTGAGGACCGGGACCTTCTTGGCGGCGGCGGCCTTCAGCGCCGGCTCCAGGCCGTCCGAGTTGAGCGGGGCGACGATGAGGAACTGGGCGCCCTGGGACAGCATGTCCTGGATGTCGCTGATCTGCTTGGACAGCTGCGACTGGGCGTTGGTGGTGAGCAGCTTCTTGACGCCGACCTTCTTGGCCTCGTCCTTGATGGACTGGGTCTCGGCGATCCGGAACGGGTTGGCCTCCTTCTCCGACTGGGAGAAGCCGACCACCGCGTCCTTGAGGTCCAGCTCGGGCGACCCGTAGGTCTGCAGCGAGCAGCCGGAACCGGACGAGGACTCGGGGGACTTGGCCGCCTGGGCGCCCTGGCTGCTGTCAGCGCTCGCGTTGTCCGAGCCCTCCGACTTGGAGCAGCCGGAGGCGGCCAGCGTGGCGGTGGCGGCGAGGAGGCAGGCCACGGCGAGGGTACGGGTTCGGCGCTGGATCATCATGCGCGGGAGCTCCTTGGCGGGTTGACGGCACGCCGACGGGCGTGCGGTCGGGCATGGCTGGACGATGCATCGGCCGCCCGGCGGCTGATGCCACTGCATTCCTCACGACCCCCGCCAGTGCTCCACGGGGGTGGGCCCCAGCTGCACGAACTGCGGTCGTGAGAGTCTGCGCGGCCTCTCGGCGGCTCGGTTTACAACGTTATATAGGCGGCGCGGCACGGGCGGCAAGAGCGTTGTCGATGCGTTTCCAAAATGTGTCGGAGTCACCCTCGGCCGAACGGCGCCTCCGGCCCGCCGGTTGCCGCCGCACCCCTGGACAGCCGCTCGACGCCGTGCTGTCATACCGCCGTCAGTAATTTTCCAACGTTGCAAGAACTGTGCCGTGCAGCCCTCCGGCCGCGACGGCGCTCCTTGCCGTGCGCACGCCCCGGCCTCCCCCGGGCCGGTGCGTCATGGCAGCCCGCACGTGTCATGCGCCTTCCCCGAGCCGGTGTCCCCGCACGGCCGGCAGAGAGCAGGAGACCCCTCCATGCCCCTGAACCGCAGACAACTCATGGCAGGCGCGCTGGCCACGGCCGCCGCCACCTCGGCGGCGACCGGCCGCTGGGCCACCACCGCGACCGCGGCCGAGCACCGGGCGAGACCGGCTCATGGCGGTCACTACTCCCCCAACGCCGCGCCCCTGCACCCGACGGCGTTCCTGAAACTGCCGCCGGGCCGGGTCACCGCACGCGGCTGGCTGGCCGGACAGCTCACACTCCAGCTGGACGGCCTCTGCGGCCGGTACGAGGAGTTCTCGCACTTCCTCGACTTCGGCGCCACCGGCTGGGTCCGCCCCGAACTGGGCGGCTGGGAGGAGGTCCCGTACTGGCTGCGCGGGTACACCGACCTGGCGATCGTCACCGGTGACGCCAAGGCGCTGGCGGCCGTCCGCCGCTGGTTCGACGCGATCCTCGCCACCCAGCAGTCCGACGGCTTCTTCGGCCCGAAGTCACTGCGTACGTCGCTGAACGGCGGCCCGGACTTCTGGCCCTTCCTGCCCCTGGTCCAGGCACTGCGCTCCTGGCAGGAGTACTCCGGCGACACGCGCGTCATCCCGTTCCTCAGCAAGTTCTTCCGCTACATGAACGCCCAGGGGCCGGGGGCCTTCAACACCAGCTGGATCGCGCTGCGCTGGGGCGACGGCCTGGACAGCGTGTTCTGGCTCTTCAACCGCACCGGTGACACCTTCCTGCTGGACCTCGCCGACAAGATCCACGCGAACGGCGCCGACTGGGGCGACAACCTGGTCAACCCGCACAACGTCAACATCGCGCAGGGCTTCCGCGAGCCCGCCCAGTACGCGCTGCGCAGCGGTTCGGCCCAGGACACCCGCAACACGTACGGGACGTACGGCAAGGCCATGGACCAGTACGGCCAGTTCCCGGGCGGCGGTTTCGCCGGGGACGAGAACGCGCGCCCCGGGCACGGCGATCCCCGGCAGGGCTTCGAGACGTGCGGGATCGTCGAGTTCATGGCCAGCCACCAGTTGCTCACCCGGATCACCGGCGATCCGCTGTGGGCCGACCGTTGCGAGGAGCTGGCGTTCAACTCGCTGCCGGCCGCCCTCGACCCCTCGGGCCGGGCGGTGCACTACATCACCAGCGCCAACAGCGTCGATCTGGACAACGCCGTCAAGAAGGACCGGCAGTTCCAGAACGGCTTCGCCATGCAGGCGTTCCTGCCCGGC
The DNA here is from genome assembly GCF_044744085.1 of Streptomyces sp. NPDC087428. Taxonomy (NCBI): domain Bacteria; kingdom Bacillati; phylum Actinomycetota; class Actinomycetes; order Kitasatosporales; family Streptomycetaceae; genus Streptomyces; species Streptomyces sp. NPDC087428. The sequence continues at coordinate 55,983 of NZ_JBIUXR010000028.1, read as the reverse complement.
GTCGACCAGTACCGCTGCTGCCCGCACAACTACGGCATGGGCTGGCCCTACTTCACCGAGGAGCTCTGGCTCGCCACCCCCGACGGGGGGCTCGTCGCCGCGATGTACGCCGCCTGCGAGGTCACCGCGAAGGTCGCCGGCGGCACCGAGGTCACCTTCACCGAGGAGACCGGATATCCGTTCACGGACACGGTCACGCTGCGCCTGAAGGCGCCCACGCGGCTGCGGTTCCCCCTGGTGCTGCGGGTGCCCGCCTGGTGCGACGCCCCGCGGATCGAGGTGAACGGGCGCCGCGTGGACGCCCCCGCCGGTCCCGCCTTCACCCGCGTCGAGCGCACCTGGTCCGACGGCGACAAGGTGACCCTGCGCTTCCCCCAGACGACCACCGTCCGCACCTGGGGGCGGAACCACGGCTCCGTCAGCGTGGACCGCGGCCCGCTCACGTACTCCCTGCGCATCGGTGAGGAGTACCGGCGCATCGGCGGCACCGACCGGTTCCCTGAGTACGAGGTGCATGCCACCGGCCCGTGGAACTACGGGCTCGTCCTGGACGGGAGGAAACCGGCCGCCTCGCTGCGCCCCCACACGGTCCGCCACCCCAAGGACGCCAACCCGTTCACCCTCGACGGCACCCCGCTGACCATGACCGCGCGGGCCCGCCGGATCCCGGAGTGGACCGCGGACGCCGAGCACGTCGTCACCCCGCTCCGGGACAGTCCGGCCCGCAGCACGGAGCCGGTGGAGGAGGTCACGCTCGTCCCCATGGGGGCGGCACGGCTGCGCATCACCTCGTTCCCGACGGCCGGTCCCGGCGGCTCGCCCTGGCTGACCGACGGCTGGTACCGCGTCCGCAACCGGCACTCGGGCAAGGTGCTGGGCGTCGACAACATGTCCACGGCGAACAGTGCCCATGTCGTCCAGTTCGATGACACGGGCACCGCCGACCACGACTGGCAGCTCGTCCCCGAGGGGGACGGCTGGTACCGCGTCCGCAACCGCAACTCGGGCAAGGTCCTCGGCGTGGACAACATGTCCACCGCCGACAGCGCCCACGTCGTCCAGTTCGACGACAACGGCACCGACGACCACCTCTGGCAGCTCGTCCCGGACGGCGACGGCTGGTACCGCATCCGCAACCGCAACTCGGGCAAGGTCCTCGGCGTGGACAACATGTCCACCGCCGACAGCGCCCACGTCGTCCAGTTCGGTGACACGGGCACCGCCGACCACCTCTGGCAGCTCGTCTGACCCGCGGCGTTCCACGCGCTCCCCGCCAGCTCCCCGCGCCGCCCGGTGCGGGGAGCTCCGCCATGACGGCGGCGCCGGCCGGTGCGCTACCGCGCCGCGCCGGCCGGTGCGACGTAGGTGTGCAGCAGAGCCGTGCGGCCGTCTGCCGTCCGCCAGTCGCCGGGGCGGCTGGCGACATGGCGCCAGCCGGCCCGCTCGTAGAGCGCGACGGCGGCCCCGCCGCCGTCCTCCACCTCCAGGACCAGCCGCAGACCGAGGCCCGCCGCGGCTGTCGTCGAGGTCGCGAGCAGCGCACTCGCCACTCCGCGCCGCCGGGCCGATGCCGTGGCGAACAGCCGCGACACCGAGGCCAGTTCGTCCGGCGGGAGGCCGGCATCCGCCGCCATGACGCGGTCGGTCCTGGTGAGAGCCACATGCCCGAGGACGTCCGTGCCGTCCACGGCCACCCAGGCCTCCAGCAGACCGTCGGGGGTGAGCCAGCCCGCCGGGTCGGCCGGCCACCGCGCCGGGTAGCGGTCCGCCTCGTGCACCGTGGCCAGCGCCTCGACGCACGCCTTCATGTCGTCGTCGCGGCGGCGACGGATCTCGGGCTGTTCCATCCCTCGATCCTCACACGAAGCCCGGACCGGCCGGGCCGCCGGGCACGGCGCTGCCTGCCGTCACGGCTGTGACGGCAGGCAGCGGGTCATCGTGCCGGACGGTCTACGGCTGTTCGGCGCCGTGCAGCTCGCTCACCTCGTCAGCGGTGAGGGCCTTGTCGTACACCCTGACCTGGTCGATGGAACCGTTCCAGAAGTCGCCCTTCGCGCCCGCGTACTGGGCACGGCCCACGGAGAGCGGGCCGGTGCTGACGTCAGCGGAACCGGCCGGGGCCGTGGCCGCGAGGCTGCCGTCGACGTACAGCTTCAGCTCGTCGCCGTCGCGCACGCCCACCAGGTGATACCACTGGCCGGTCTCGGGCGTCATCTCCGCCCGTGCCCGCTTCCCGCCCGGCGTGCTGAACGCGAACGCGCCCTGTCCGTACTGGAGATAGAACGGGTTCTCCGTGCGGCGGCCGTCCTGGCTGACCACCGTCGCGTAGTTGCCGGGCAGTGCGTCGAGCGAGGCCCAGGCCGAGACGGTGTAGTCGCCGGTGGTGTCGACGACCGGGCTCGCCGTCTCGGCGTACTGGCCCTCGCCGTTGAACTTCAGCGCAGAGCCGTGGACGCCGGGCGTCCAGGTGGTGCCGGCGGAGAGGGTGAGCCGGAGGCGGTTGGGGCCCTGGTCGCCCGCCTCGGTCCCCTTGCCCTCGTCGAGGTTCCAGGCGGCGCCGCCCTTCACCTCGTCGCGGTGGCCGGCGGCCGCGCCGGCCGCGATGACCTGCTCGTTGATCTGCCGGACCTTCCTGGCATCGACCTTGATCTCGCGCCGGTCGTAGGTGTAGAGACCGTTCAGCTCGTTCTCCAGGTCGCTGACCTGGGTGTACACCGAGCCGGACAGCTCGGCGCCGGCGGCCGCCAGGTAGTACGTGCGCGTGTTGTCGACGTACTTGGCCGTGAGGGCGTCCTTGTCCGCGACCCCGCTGTAGATCGCGGCGGGGGCACCCGGCCACATGTGTCCGGCGGTACGGAGCGTGAAGCCGCCGTGCTCACCGTCCATCGCCGCCCGGTCGTCCGGGAACGGTGCGTCGTTGTTGACGTAGTCGTGGTGGTCGATGATGTCGCCCTTGCCCGAGTCACCCTTGGACGAGCAGCAGTTGACACCGCTGTGCGCGTTGACGACGCGGGAGGGGTCGGCGCCCTTGACGGCCTCGGTGATCTTGCCGGTCTCGGTGCGGTCCCACTCGCCCCAGCCCTCGTTGAAGACGATCCAGCCGCCGATCGAGGGCGAGTTGTGGAGCTGCTCCATCATCTGCTTGCCCTGCGAGAGGAAGGCCTGCTGCCCCTTCTCGCCGGTGATGTCGGAGGAGACGAAGTCCTGCCAGACCAGCAGACCGAGCTGGTCCGCGTGGTAGTACCAGCGCGCCGACTCCACCTTGATGTGCTTGCGCACCGCGTTGAAGCCGAGCTTCTTCTGCGCCTTCAGGTCGAAGGTCAGTGCGGCGTCGCTCGGCTGGGTGTAGAGGCCGTCGGGCCAGAAGCCCTGGTCCAGCATGGCGAGGGAGAAGAACGGCTTCCCGTTGAGCACCAGCTTCTGGTAGCCGCCGACCTTCTGGATGCCGAGGGAGCGCATGCCGAAGTAGCTGTCGACGGTGTCCTTGGAACGGCCGTCGGTGAGGGTGACCTCAAGGTCGTACAGGTAGGGGTCGTCCGGGGTCCAGAGGTGCTGCTTCTTGACGGGCAGGCTCAGCGCGTGGTTCGCCGGGCCGGTGACCGTGCCGACGACCTTGCCCTTCTTGTCCCGGGCAACGGCCTTGATCCGCGCTCCGGCCGAGGCGTCGGCGGAGTTGACCGTCAGGGCCAGCCGGCCCTGGTCGATGTCGGGGGTGGTCGTCAGGGTGTCCACGGAGGCGGGGGCGACCGGCTCCATCCACACGGTCTGCCAGATACCGGAGGACGGGGTGTAGACGATGCCGCCGGGGTTGCGGGACTGCTTGCCCTTCGGCTGGTCGTCACCGGTGGTGTCGGTGACCGCGACGACGATCTCCTGCGGGCCGGTGCCCTTGACCGCGTCGGTGATGTCGGCGCTGAAGGAGGTGTAGCCGCCGGTGTGCTCGGCGACCTTCTTGCCGTTGACCCAGACGCGGGCCTGGTAGTCGACGGCGCCGAAGTTGAGCCTCAGCCGGTTGCCGTCCTTGCCCTTGCTCCGGCCCTGGTCCACGGACCACTTCTTCGGCACGGTGACGAGCTTGCGGTAGAACATGTGGTCTTCGTGGCGTTCGAGGCCGGAGAGCTGCGACTCGACGGGGAACGGCACGGTGATCCGCTCACCGAGCTTCTTCCCGAACACGGGCTGCTCGCCCGCCGCGGCTCCGGCGAACTCCCACGGGCCGTTGAGGTTCTGCCACTGGTCGCGGACCTGCTGCGGCCGGGGGTACTCGGGCAGCGGGTGGTTGCGGTCGAGCTTGTCGCCCCAGGTCGTGGTCAGCCGGTGCGTGGACAGGTTCCCGGCCGTGCGGCTGATCTCGGGGACGGCCTTGCCGCCTGCCGTGAGGCCGCCCTTGCCGTCGTACGCGACACGGACCTGCTGGCCCTTCTGGACGGGCGCGGCCAGGGTGACGGTCAGCGCCCTGGAGTTGCCGGACGCGCGGGCGACGGACTTCACCGGGATCGGCGAGGTGTCCGCCTCGATCCGGAGGTGGTCCTTCACCTGGGAGAACGTGCCGACCTTGTCGTCGAACGTCGCCTGGAGCCGCTGTCCGTCGCCCGCGACGCTCAGCCCGACCGGGTAGACCTCGAAGTCGGCCGGCGGGGTGAAGGCCGACTCGGGCACGATCTGCTTCGGGAGCTTCGCGCTGGACCAGCGCAGGAACATGTTGGCGCCGCCGGTGTCCTGGAACATCTCCAGCTTGAACGCGTGCGGCTCGCCGGCCTTCAGCGCGACCGGCTCACCGGTCTGCTCGTTGTCCCAGTCGGGCTCCCAGTGGTCGATGACCACCTTGCCGTCGATGTAGAGCCGGAAGCCGTTGTCGCCGCTCGCGGAGAAGGTGTAGTCGCCGGTCTCGGGCGCCTGGATGCTGCCGGTCCAGCGTGCGGTGGTGTTCTCGGTCCGGCCGGTCGTGGACTCGAACGTGCCGGTGAGGCCCGGGAAGTTGATCTCCGGGTCGAGGGCGACTCCGCCGAGCTTGTCGAAGTCCCGCGCGCCGGGCGCGGACATGCTGAAGTACTCGCCCTTCAGCCCGTGCACGGCGGTGGCCGGATTGTCGGCCCCCTTCACGGAGGCGGCGCCGGCGGCGGGAGCCGGGGCGGCAGCGGCGGCGGGGACCAGGGTGGCCCCGACGGGTATCAGCAGCGCGGCGGCGCAGGCCACCGTTCTGAGCAGAGCGCGGGGTCGGGGCATTTGTCGTCTCAAGGCGTCGTCCTGTCGAGAGAGCTGAAGTGCCTCGAACCTGTGAGGCACAGCACACAATCGAACATTGAGCCACAGCACCAAACGCAAAACAACAGTCGTGCACAGAGAATTTTCAACGATAGAAAGATGGGGTGCCCAAGGGCCGTCCCGTGTGACGGCGGGCCCCCGCGATCAGTCGTGGGGGCCCGCCGTCCGGTGACAGCGCGACTACCGCGGCAGCCCGGAAGGGCTCGTGGCCCAGGAGGTGTTCTCCTTCGCGGAGAGGCGGTAGGCCAGCGTGCCGCCCCTCGCGAGCAGGCTCGCGTCCGTCCACGAGCGGTCGCTCCGCCTGCCGTTGACCGTCAGCGCGTCGATGTACGCGTGCGTGGCGTCGGCGGCCGGGGCGGTGATCGTGATGTCCCTGCCGTGCGGGCGGTCGATGACGGCCTTCGGGAACAGCGGGGCACCCAGCAGCATGGCGCCGCCGCCCGGCGACTGCGGGTACAGGCCGAGCGCGGAGAAGACGTACCAGGCGGACATGGTGCCCAGGTCGTCGTTACCGGGCAGACCCCTGGGGCCCGTGCCGTAGACCGTGTTCAGGATCTCGCGGACGGTCGCCTGGGTCTTCCACGGCTGCCCGAGCGCGTTGTAGAGCCAAGGGGCGTGGATGCCGGGCTCGTTGGTCGGGTCGTAGCGCACCGAGTCGCCGCCCTTCACCGACCAGGAGCCGTCCGCCTTGTGGAAGAAGCCGTCGAGGCGCCGCGCCGCGACGTCCCGGCCGCCCATCGCCTCGGCCAGCCCCTGGACATCCTGCGGCACCATCCAGGTGTACGTGGCGCTGGTGCCCTGCGCGAAGCCGAGTTCGCTGCCCGGGGCGAACGGGGAGACCCAGGAGCCGTCGAGGTTGCGCGCCTGGATGTAGCCGTTGGTGCCGGCCCCGTCGGTGGCCGCCGCGTTGAACACGTTGCGCCACCAGCCGCCGCGCTCCTTGAACGCCTTGGCCTCCTTGTCGCGGCCCAGGAGTGCGGCCCAGCGGCCGAGCGCGTCGTCGGCGACCGCGTCCTCCAGGGTCTCGGCGGCGCCGCCCCAGCAGTGGCAGACGTCCTGCGGCGCGTAGTGGGACTTCAGGTACTGGGCCAGATTGGGCCGCTGGCCGGTGCACTGGCCGGGACAGCCGGCGTCCGAGAGGCCGTCGTCGACGGGGACGGTCGCCTGGCGCGCCAGCGACTCGTAGGCGCCCTCGTAGTCGAAGTTCCGTACCCCCATGGCGTAGAACGTGGCGAGGGTGGCGGCGGTGGGGTCACCGGTCATGACATGGGTGGCGCCGTTGATGTGCACCCAGCGGTCCCACACGCCGCCGTTCTGCCGGGCGAAGTTGTAGAGCGACTGGGCGAAGTCCCCGGCGATCTCCGGTTTGAGCAGGGCCAGCAGCTGTATCTGGGCCCGGTACTGGTCCCAGCCCGAGAAGTTGCTGTACTGCGCGCCCTGTCCACGCTCCACCCGGTGCGGGGCGCCGTCCATGCCCGGGTAGCGGCCGTCGGTGTCGCTGATCACGTTGGGCTGCATCAGGGAGTGGTACAGCGCGGTGTAGAAGGTGGTGCGCTGCGCCTCGGTGCCGCCGCCCGTGCGTACGGAGTTCAGCTCCCGGTCCCAGGTCCGGCTCGCGGCGGCCGCCACGTCGTCCACGCCGGCGTGCGGGGCGATCTCGGTGCGCAGGTTGGCCTCGGCACCGGCCTGGCTGACGTAGGAGATGCCGATCCGCATGTGGACATCGTTGTCGGAGGCGGTGTCGAAGCCGACCCAGCCACCCGATCCGCGGCCGGCCCGGTCCGCTCCGGTGGCGTAGCCCTCGCCGCCGCTGCCGGTGGTCGAGCCGGGGGCGAGTGTGCCGTCCTTCCAGGTGCCGGTGGTGGAGAAGGCGCGGTCGAAGGAGGCGCTGAAGTAGAGCCGGTAGTAGCTCTTGCGGTTGTTGGTGCCCCCGTTGGCCCGCCGTCCGCAGAACGCGCCGGTGAGCACCGAGCCGGTGACCTTGCGGTGCGCGGTGTCGATCTCGACCTGGGCGTCCTCGCTGCCGTTGAGCGAGTTCGAGACCCGGAAGAGGAGGCTGGCGGGTTTACCGGCCGGGAAGCCGAAGTCGGCCACGCCCGCGCGGCGGCTCACCGCGAGGTCCGCGGTGGCTCCGGAGCCGAGGCCGACGGTGTAGCGGCCGGGGACGGCGCGCTCGTCGTCGTGCGAGAAGTCCGCGGCGTAGACGGCGTCCTTGGTGTCGGCGGACGGAGAGGAGGTGACGTCCCCGACGAACGGCATGATGGGGATGTCCCCGGCCGCACCGGGGTTGCAGCCCGCGCCGTTGACGTGTGTGAGGCTCAGTCCGCGCAGCCGGGTGGCGCCGTACTCGTAGCCGTTGGCGGCGCCGGTGCTCGTCTGGTCGCCCGTCGTGCTCGTCGGCGACCAGCCGATCATGCCGTACGGGAGGGTGGCGCCGGGATAGGTGTTGCCGCCGTTGGCGCTGCCGATCAGCGGGTCCACATAGGCGGTGGGGCGTGCGGTGGGGGCCGCGGCCTCTGCGGCCGGGGGAAGGACTGCGGCGGCGAGTGCGCCGGTGACGAGTACGGCGGCTGTTCGCGCGGCGAGGCGCCGGGCCGCGGGGAACGGTCTGGTGGGCATGCAGCGGTACCTTCCAGGGAGTTCGGACAACGTTGTCTTCGGCCGGGGTGCGGCCGACGACAGCGGTGATCGATGCGCGGCCGAGCGTAGATCCCCCCGGCGCGGGAGGGAATGCCTCAGCCGTCATCCCTGATGAATGCGCGGTGAACGAATGCCGCGGCCCGCACGGCGCGCGGCCGCCCTCCCCGTACCTGCCGGGCCCGGCGGTACAGAGAGGGCGGATGGCCCCGGGTGGGTCAGATCGCGTAGCCGTACTGCTCGGGGGCGCGCACCGTGCCGCTCAGCTCGCGCGCCGCGTACTGCGCCCACGACGGGCTGCGCAGGAGTTCGCGTCCGAGGAGGACGGCGTCCGCGCGGCCCTCGGTGAGGATCTTCTCGGCCTGCTGGGGATCGGTGATCAGGCCGACGGCCGCGACGGGCAGACCGGTCTCCCGCTTCACGCGTTCGGCGAAGGGGACCTGGTAGCCGGGCCCGGTCGCGATGCGGGCGCGGGGGGCGTTCCCGCCGGTGGAGACGTCCAGCAGGTCCACTCCGTGGGCCCGGAGTTCGCCGGCCAGCCGTACGGTCTCGTCGGCGGTCCAGCCCTCGCGCTCGTCCTCGGCGTTCTCGGTGAGCCAGTCCGTCGCGGAGACGCGGAAGAGGACGGGCAGGTCCTCCGGCCACACCTCCCGCACGGCGTCGACGACCTGGAGTGCGAACCGGACGCGGTTCTCGTAGCTGCCGCCGTACTCGTCGGTGCGCTTGTTGCTGTGCGGGGAGAGGAACTGTCCGATGAGGTAGCCGTGGGCACCGTGCACCTCCACGGCGTCGAAGCCCGCGTCGAGCGCGCGGCGCGCGGCCTCACGGAAGTCGGCGACGACGCCCTGGATCTCGTCCGCGGTCAGTTCGTGCGGCACGGGGTGGCCGGTGTCGAACGGCAGCGGGCTGGGCGCGACGGGCGTCCAGCCGTGCGCGTCGGGGCCGACGGGTCCGCCGCCGGTCCAGGGGGCGGCGGTCGATGCCTTGCGCCCGGCGTGCGCCAGCTGGATTCCGACGGCCGAGCCCTGCGCCTTGACGAAGTCGGTGATCCGGCGGAACGCCGCGACCTGGGTGTCGTTCCAGATACCGAGGTCGGCCGGGCTGATCCGGCCCTCCGGACTGACAGCCGTCGCCTCGGTGAGGATGAGCCCGGTGCCGCCGGTGGCGCGGGCCGCGAGATGGGCGAAGTGCCAGTCGGTGGGCACGCCGGCGTCGGGCCCCACCGGTTCGGCGCTGTACTGGCACATCGGTGCCATCCACACCCGGTTGGGCACGACAAGCGACCTCAGGGTGAAGGGCTCGAAAAGGGCACTCACGACGGACTCCGTTTCGCCGGGTACGGAAGGATCGCTAGTACGATACATCCCGTACTACGACGTCCGTCAAATTACGATGCCTCTCGTACGAGGTCCGGGCCCGCACCCCTCAGGTCAGCGGGTAGGACGTCCGGCCGGACTCCTCGTCGATCTCGTCGTGGGCCTTGGTCAGCAGCTTCATCGCCAGCTCGTTGAGCGCGCGGGCACCCGCGATCTCCTCGCCCACCCGGGGCTGCCCGGAGTCCGAGGGGTGCCGGCTGGCATAGCCGTGGGCGCGTACCTCACTCCCGTCGGAGAGCCGCACCAGGGCGGCGGCGCGGGTGCGGTGGGTGTCCTCCTCGAATTCCAGCTCGATGTGCCATCCGACAGCGGTCTGCGTCATGGTGCTCACCTCCGGAGCGTGTGCCTCCAGGGTGCGCCCCTTCCGGCGGCGATGCGCGGCGGATCAGCGCGCCCGGCGGCGCAGGGTGATGCGGGCGTCCGCGTCGTACAGCTGGTTCCAGCTGCGTCCGGCGCCCGACTTCCAGGTGACGTGGACGGTGGCCCCGTCGGTCCTGACCCCGTCCACCGTCATCGCGCGGTCGCCGTCGCGTACGTCTCCGCGGCGCAGCTCGTCCGCCCTGACCGTGACGGGGTCCGCCGAGCGCACGCTCTCCACCTCGTCCGCCGCGAGGCCGAGGGCGGCGGCCAGTTCGCGGGCCCGGTCGGGGGTGCAGATCAGCGAGAGCTCTCCCGCCGGTGTGCCGAGCCTGATCTCGACCCCCGCGCCGACCGGGGTCACCTCCAGATGTCCGGCCGCCGCACCGCTGTCCTCGTCGTTCGCACTGTTCATTCGCTCGGTATCTCCCTTGCCCGGACTTCCCGGGTCCTCGGTACAGCCGGAGGCTCTCCGGCGGGCCCGGCAGCCGGGCTTGAGGCCACCCGTGCCGATCACCAGGTTCTGGAGCACCACCGTCGGATCGGCCATCAAGAATTTGAGCACACGCACACCGGCGGCGGCGATGTGGTGCACCGTACTGGTGAGGTTGACGTGCTCGGAGGTGTGACGGGCCCACTGATCGTCGGACATGTCGAAAGTTTCGCGGACCTCCCCGCACATCCGGCGGGGAGGTCCGCGGGCGGGGCCGGGTCAGTGCGCGGCGGGCTCGACCGAGGTGCCGCAGACGAGCCGCCGCCGGTGGTCGACGGTCCGCTCGGGCCCGGTGAGCCGCAGCCGTACCGTCCGGCGGACGCCGGTGGCGGCGCTGGACGTGGCGAGCCGCAGTTCGAGCTCGCCGGGCTCGACGACGCGGCGGCCGCCGATGCCGGTGAAGGACACCAGGTCGGCGTGGAAATGGAACCGGACCCTGGCTGCCGCACCGGCGGCGAGCGGCACCCGCGCGTAGCCGATCAGCCGGGCCTGGGGGCGGGTCGTCTGGGCGACCGGGTCGTGGACGTACAGCTGCACGACTTCGGCGCCCTCGCGGTCACCGGTGTTGCGGATGGTCAGCGCGATGTCGGCCGAGCCGTCGGTGGGGATCTCGGCCGGGGCCGGATCGCCCGGCTCCCAGTCGAAGGAGGTGTAGGACATGCCGTGCCCGAAGGGGTACAGCGGTGTCGGGTCCAGGTTGCTGACCCCGCTCGCCAGCCCCAGCGGCGGCTGCAGATACGTCCACGGCTGACCGCCCGGACCCTTCGGTACGCAGACCGGCAGCCGGCCGGAGGGGTTGACCCGGCCGGAGAGCACCCCGGCCAGCGCCGGACCGCCCTCCTCTCCGGGGAAGAAGGCCTGCACGACGGCGGCCGCCCGGTCCGCCCATCGCCCCAGCGCGTACGGGCGGCCGGTGAGCAGCACCAGGATCACCGGGGTGCCGCCGGCCAGCAGGGCGTCCAGCAGCTCGCCCTGGACGCCGGGCAGCGAGAGGTCGGCGGCGTCGCAGCCCTCACCGGAGGTGCCGCGGCCGAAGAGACCGGCCCGGTCGCCGAGGACGGCGACACACACATCGGCGTTCCCGGCCAGCCCGACGGCGTCCGCGATCCCGGACGTGTCCGTGCCGTCCACCTCGCAGCCTGCGGTGAATTCGACGTCGGCGCCCGGGAATTCGCCGCGCAGCGACTCCAGCACGGTCGGCACGTCGATCCCCATCGCGGTCTCGGGGTGCGAGACGCCGACATGGCTGGGGAAGGAGTAGCAGCCGAGCATGGCCAGCGCGTCGTCGGCGCGCGGTCCGACCACCGCGATCCGGCCGGGGCCGCGCAGTGGCAGTACGCCACCGGGGTTGGCGAGCAGTACACAGGCCTGTTCGGCGAGTTCGCGGGCCAGGGCCCGGTTCTCCGGCGGGTCGAGGTCGACGGTGTCCCTGGCCCGCTCGGGGTCGGCGTCCCGCAGGGCGGTGGGCAGCGGCGACCAGTCGGGGTCGAGCAGGCCGAGTTCGCATTTCTGCCGCAGTACGCGGTGCAGGGCCCGGTCGACGAGTTCCTCGGCCACGGTGCCGTCCCGTACGGCGGCGACGAGGGCGTCGCCGTAGCTGCGGACGGTGGGCAGTTCCACGTCGACGCCGGCGCCCAGGGCGAGCCGGGCGGCGTCCGCGCGGTCGGCGGCGACCTTGTGGAGGGTCTCCAGGAAGCCGATGCCGAAGTAGTCGGCGACGACGGTCCCGGTGAACCCCCAGGTGTCCCGGAGCAGTTCGGTGAGCAGGACGGGGTCGGCCGCAGAGGGCACGCCGTCGACCTCCGCGTAGGAGGACATCACCGAGCGGGCGCCGCCCTCGCGCAGCGCCATCTCGAAGGGCGGGAGGGTCACATCGGCCATTTCGCGGGCGCCGGCCCTGACCGGCGCGAGATTGCGGGCTCCGGCCGAGGCCGCGTACCCGGCGAAGTGCTTGAGGGTGGCCACGATTCCGGCGGACTCCAGTCCGCGGACGTACGCCGTGCCGATGGTCCCGACGAGGTAGGGGTCCTCGCCGATGGTCTCCTCGACGCGGCCCCAGCGCAGGTCGCGGGCGACGTCCAGGACGGGCGCCAGCCCCTGGTGGACGCCGACCGAGCGCATGTCGCGGCCGATCCGGCGGGCCATCTCGGTGACCAGTTCCGGGTTCCAGGCCGCGCCCCACGACAGCGGCACGGGGTAGGCGGTGGCGCCCCAGGCGGTGAATCCGGCCAGGCACTCCTCGTGCGCGAGGGCCGGGATGCCGAACCGTCCTGACCCGGCGATCCGGCGCTGGGCGCGGGCCAGGGCGAGCGCCCCGACCCCGGGGTCGACGGGGGCGGTGCCGAACGGCCGGGTGAGCTGGCCGAGGCCGCGGGTGGTGAGCTCGTCCCAGTCGACCGGGTCGACCATGTCGTTCTGGTGCGGTGCGACCCCGTCGCCGTCGGCGTCGGCGCCCACCCAGATTCCGTACAGCTGGGCGGCCTTCTCCTCCAGGGTCATCCGGGGGACGAGGTCGGCCGCCCGGGCCTGCGGGGTGAGCGCGGGGTCGCGCCAGGGGCCGTCGGCGGCCGGGGCCGCCTCGGTGCGGCGGGTGTGCGGGACTGCGGGGATTGCCATGGGGGCAGGGGTTCCTCTCATGAGTGCGGTGGTGCGGGGCGGCGTGGGTGCGTTACTTGCCGCCCACCCCCATCAGTCCGTTGACCAGCGCCCTGCGCGCCACGAGGTACACGGCGAAGATGGGCACGACGGAGAGCACGATCGCCGCCAGTACGGCGGGGATGTTCACTCCGAACTGGGACATGAAGTTGAAGAGACCGAGCGTCAGGACGCGCTTCTCCTGCGACTGGGTGAGGATCAGCGGGAAGAGGAATCCGTTCCAGGCCTGCAGCGCCGAGAAGATGGCCACGGTGCTGATGCCTGCCTTGGACATCGGGATGGCGAGCTGCCACAGCATGCGCAGGGGGGTGGCGCCGTCGAGCGCCATCGCCTCGTACATCTCCTCGGAGACGTCCCGCATGGTGCCGCTGAGGACCAGCACGGCCACCGGCATCGCGAAGGCCGCGGTCGGCAGGATGATCGCGGGCAGGGTGTCGTAGAGGCCCATCTTGCCGATCAGCAGGTACAGCGGCACGATCACGGCCTGCGCCGGGATGGCCACGCCGAGCAGGAAGGTCCGGAAGGCGAGCGAGGAGAGCCGGCTGCGGGTGCGCACCGCGACATAGGCGACGGGCACCGAGAGGGCCAGCACGATGGCCACGGTGGAGGCGGCCACGATCGCGGTGTTGCCCAGCAGGGTGAGGAAGCCGCTGTGCAGCACGGTGTTGTAGTTGTCCAGCGTCGGGTCGGTCGGGAACGCCAGTGGGTCGCCGCTCAGCGCCTCGTCCTGGTGCATCAGCGACGAGGAGACCAGCGTGTACAGCGGTACGACGACGATGACGAGCCAGACCAGCGAGCCGAGGCCGGCCAGTGGGTTTCCCCGCTTCCCGGGCCGGCGGGCGGCCTTGCCCCCGGCCCGGAACGCGGGCGCCGTGGGCGGCGCCGTACGACGGGTGTCGACTGACATGGCGTCACATACCTTCCCGCGTCGACCGCATGGTGCCGAAGCCGCTGAAGCGCACCAGGATCAGTGACAGACCGGTGGCGACGACGACCAGGGCCGTGGCGATGGCCGCGGCGTAGCCGAGGTCGTAGGTCTGGAAGCCGGTGCGGTACATCAGGTAGGGCAGGATCGTGGTGTCCGTGCCCGGACCGCCCTTGGTCATGATCAGCACGGTGTCGAAGTACGTCAGCGAGCCGACGATCATCAGGACCGACGAGGTCGTGATGGTGTTGCGCAGCTGCGGCAGGGTGATGTGGAAGAACTGCCGCAGCATCCCGGCACCGTCGATGGCGGCCGCCTGGTAGAGCACCTCCGGGATCTGCCGGGCGCCGCCCTGGTAGATCAGGGTGTGGAACGGCATGAACTGCCAGCCGCCGACGAAGGCCACGGTGAGCAGGGCGCCGGTGGAGGAGCCCATGATGTTGGGATCGACGCCGAACCAGGGGCCGATCTGCTTGATCACACCGAAGTTGGGGTCGAGCAGCGCGTGGAAGAGCATGGCGATGGCGGTGGTGGAGAGCAGCAGCGGGATGAAGAAGACCGCGGAGAGGAAGGTCCGGCTGCGCTGCCGGCCGGCCGCCCAGACGCCCAGCAGCAGCGCCACCGGGGTCTGGAAGGCCCAGCTGACCGTGGTGAGCAGCAGGCTCAGCCAGGCGGCCTGACGGAACTCGTGGTCCTTGAACAGGCGGGTCCAGTTGTCCGCGCCGACCGGGGTCGGGGAGTTCAGCCCGTCCCAGTGGCAGAAGGACAGATAGACGGCGATGGCCAGCGGGACGATCGCGAAGACGGCGAAGAAGAGGATGCCGGGCAGGGCCCAGCCGACGGGTGGGCGGCCGACGTTGCCGGCGGCCGCCTTCCTTCCTCCACGCACCTCGGTGTACGGAGAGATGTGGGACATCGTTACTTGACGGCCTTCATCGCGGCGACGAACTGCTCGGGGGTCGACTTGCCGGCGAACAGCTTGCTGATCTCGGTGAGCAGCGGGGTGGCGATCCGCGATTCCAGCGCCTGGTCCCAGGAGAGCGTGAAGCTCGGTGCCTTCCGGACCATCGTGTACTGGTCGTGCGCGAACCGCGGGTTGGGCGAGGAGTCCAGCATCGAGGCGGCGTCCGACGTGGTCGGGATGTCGCCGTTGTCGACCAGGGCCTTGCTGTAGGACTTGGCGGCCGTGGTCTTCAGGAACGCGATGGCCGCGTCCTTGTGCTTGGTCCGGGTGTTGACGGACCAGTAGTTGGTGGGGTTGCCGACGACGTCCGCGGCGTCACCGACGCCGCCGGCCACGGTCGGGAAGGCGGTCCAGCCGAGGTCCTTCCTGGCGAACTCGGGCGCCTTGCCGAGCTGGGTCGAGTACTCCCACGAACCCATCAGGTGCATGGCGGCCTTGCCCTTGTTGAGCAGGGTGGGGGCGCCCCCGTTGCCGTAGTCGACGGAGTTGAAGTTCTTGCCGAACGCTCCGCCGTCGACGAGTTCCTCGACCGCCTTCGCCGCCTTGAGGACGGCGGGGTCGCCCCAGCCGGAGCTGTCGCCGTCCTGGATCCTGCGGAAGACCTCGGGTCCGCCGATCCGGTCGAGGAGGTACTCCATCCACATCAGCTCGGGCCACTTGTCGGAGCCGCCGAGGGCGAACGGTGTGATGCCCTTGCCCTTGAAGGCGGTGACGGCCTTCTGCATGTCCTCCCAGGTGTTGGGGGGCTGGAGCTTGTTCTGCGCGAAGAGGGTCTTGTTGTAGAAGAGCATCACGGGCTGCATGCCGCGCATCGGGACGCCGTACATCTTCCCGTCGAGGCTGCCCGCGGCGACGATCGACGGGAGGAAGCGGTCCTTGAGGGCGGGGTCGTTCTTGATCGTCGACGTGAGGTCGACCACCTGCCCGGCGTCGACGTACGGCTTGATGGAGCCGCCGCCCCAGTTGTAGAAGATGTCGGGGGCGCTCGGGGAGCCCATGGCGCTGCGGAGCTTGTTGACGTAGTCGGTGCCGGGGACGGAGACGAGCTTGACCTTGACGTCGGAGGTCTTGTTGAACTCCTTCACCGCCGCTTCCTGGATCTTCACGGCGTCGTCCCCGTAGACGTAGGCGGTGAGGGTTCCGCCGCCGCCCCCGCTGCCGCCGTCCGAGCCGCATCCGGCCAGCAGGCCGGCCATGACCATGGCGGCACCGGCCGCGGTCCATCTCGCCGTACGTGTGCCCTGAGTGAAAATACCCGACCGCATGACCGCACCTCTGTCGAATGTTTCGGTGTGACTTACGAATGTTGCCGGAACGGTACGGTCGGGTTTCGGGTGCGTCAAGGGGCCGGGGAACGGTATTTACTCCCGCCTGACCCAGCCGCCGACCGGGGCCGCGGGAAGCTACGATCCCTTTATGAGCCCCGCAAACGTCCAGTCACATCAGGAGAGTGCGCCCGCCGGCGCATCGCCGGAAGGCACCGCCACCCTGGCGGAAATCGCCCGAGCGGCCGGAGTCTCGGCTCCGACAGTTTCGAAGGTGCTGAACGGGCGCGCCGATGTCGCCCCCGGCACCCGCACCAAGGTGGAGGAACTGCTGCTGCTGCACGGCTACCGCCGCAGACGCGGCTCCACCACCCAGTCCCAGCTCATCGACCTGGTCTTCCACGAGCTGGACAGCGCCTGGGCCATGGAGGTCGTCCGCGGGGTGGAGAACGTCGCGAGGGAGGAAGGGCTGAGCCTGGTCCTCTCGGAGAGCGCGGGCCGGCTGACCCCGGGGCAGACCTGGGTGGACGGGGTACTGGCCCGCCGGCCGGTCGGGGTGATCCTGGTGCTCTCCGACCTCACCGCCGCCCAGCGCGCCCAGCTGACCAGCCGCAGCATCCCCTACGCGGTCGTCGACCCGGCGGGCGATCCCGGCGACGACGTCCCCTCGGTCGGGACGACGAACTGGCAGGGCGGTCTGGCCGCCACCCGCCATCTGACCGCGCTCGGGCACCGGCGGATCGGTGTCATCAGCGGCCCGTCCCGGATGATGTGCAGCCGGGCCCGGGTGGACGGCTACCGCGCCGCTCTGGAGACCGCGGGCCTGCCGATCGATCCCGCGCTGATCCGCGAGGGCGAGTTCCAGCACGAGGCGGGATACACCGCCGGCCTCGATCTGCTGCGGCAGGCCGACCGGCCGACCGCGGTCTTCGCCGGCAACGACCTCCAGGCCCTCGGCGTGTACGAGGCGGCGCGGGAGCTGGGCCTGCGCATCCCCGAGGACCTCAGCGTCGTCGGCTTCGACGACCTGCCGCTCACCCGGTGGATCGGACCGCCGCTGACCACGGTGCGCCAGCCGCTCATAGAGATGGCCGAGACCGCGGCCCGCCTGGTGGTCGACCTGGGCCGGGGCCGGCAGCCGGCGACGACCCGGGTCGACCTGGCCACCAATCTGGTGGTGCGCAGCAGCACGGCCGCGCCCCGCGGCTGACGGGGGCCGTAGCGGGGCGGGCCGGCCGGAGCGACCCACGACGCGACGGCACCCACTTCCCTCACGCACCGCAGCACGACAGGCCCGACCGCGGAAGCCGCCGGTGTCCCGCGCTGTCCTGCGCGCCGCTGTCAGTGGCCGGGTGCAGACTGGCCGGTATCCGGCACAACGGCGTTTCGGGAGGTTCGGTCATGACCGATGTTCTGCTCACCGTGGGTACCCGCAAAGGACTCTTCATCGGCCGCAGGCACGAGGGCGCGTGGAGGTTCGACGGTCCGCATTTCAATGCGCAGGCGATCTACTCGGTCGCCATCGACACCCGGGCGGACGTCCCCCGGCTGCTCGTCGGCGGCGACAGCGCACACTGGGGCCCTTCCGTCTTCCACTCCGACGACCTGGGCGCCACCTGGGTCGAGCCCAGGCAGCCGGCCGTGAAGTTCCCGGAGTTCACCGGGACATCGCTGGAGCGGGTCTGGCAGTTGCACCCGGCGGGCCCGGAGGCCCCCGATGTCGTGTACGCGGGCACCGAGCCGGCCGCGCTGTTCCGGTCGCGGGACAACGGCGAGTCCTTCGAGCTGGTCCGCCCGCTCTGGGAGCATCCGACGCGTTCGGAGTGGGTCCCGGGCGGGGGCGGCGAGGGGCTGCACACGGTCCTGACCGACGAGCGGGACGCTCAGGCGGTGACGGTCGCGGTCTCCACCGCCGGGGTGTTCAGGACCGCGGACGGCGGCGAGAGCTGGACCCCGGCCAACAAGGGGGTCTCGGCCGTCTTCCTGCCGGACCCGAACCCTGAGTTCGGCCAGTGCGTGCACAAGGTCAGCAGGGACGCGGTCGATCCCGACCGGCTCTACCTCCAGAACCACTGGGGCGTGTTCCGCAGCGACGACGCCGGGAGCAACTGGACGGACATCGGCGAGGGGCTGCCCTCCGACTTCGGTTTCGCCGTGGCCGCGCATCCGCACCGGGCGGACACGGCGTACGTCTTCCCGATCAACGCCGACGCCGACCGGGTCCCGGCCGGGCACCGCTGCCGGGTCTTCCGGACCCGCGACGCCGGCCACAGCTGGGAGCCCCTGTCAGCGGGACTCCCGGAGGCGGCTCACTACGGCACGGTGCTGCGCGACGCCCTCTGCACGGACGACGCCGATCCGGCGGGGGTCTACTTCGGCAACCGCAACGGCGAGGTCTACGCGAGCGCGGACGACGGCGACAGCTGGCAGCAGCTCATCTCGCACCTGCCGGATGTCCTGTGCGTCCGGGCGGCGGCCACCGGCGGTTGATCCATACCGTCGTATCAGCAGTAGAGTGCCGCCCGTGGCAGCACGACCTCTGAATGAAATCATCGAGCCCGGCTGGGCGCAGGCCCTTGAGCCCGTGGCCGAACGCATCGCGGCGATGGGCGACTTCCTGCGCGACGAGATCGCCGCGGGACGCACCTATCTGCCCTCGGGCGCGAACGTCCTGCGGGCGTTCCAGCAACCCTTCGAACAGGTGCGGGTCCTGATCGTCGGTCAGGACCCCTACCCGACACCGGGGCACGCGGTGGGGCTGAGCTTCTCCGTCGCACCCGATGTCCAGCCGGTGCCCGGCAGCCTGGACAACATCTTCCGGGAGCTCCACTCGGACCTGGGGCTTCCGCGCCCGTCCAACGGCGATCTGACGCCGTGGGCCGAGCAGGGTGTGCTGCTGCTCAACAGGGCCCTGACCACCGCGCCCCGCCGGCCCGCCGCGCATCGCGGCAAGGGCTGGGAGGAGGTGACCCAGCAGGCGATCACGGCGCTGGTCGCGCGGGGCACTCCGCTGGTGTCGGTCCTGTGGGGCCGTGACGCCCGCAATCTCCGTCCGTCGCTGGGGGATTTCCCGGCGATCGAGTCCTCGCACCCCTCCCCCATGTCGGCGGACCGCGGGTTCTTCGGTTCACGGCCGTTCAGCCGGACCAATGAGCTGCTGGAGCGCCAGGGCGCCCAGCCGGTCGACTGGCGACTGCCGTGACCGCTGAGTCCGACGGGGCCGTCCCGGCGGCGGCCGGCGCCCCCGGACGGCCGGACCGCGCCGGGGAGGACGTCCGCGACGCGTACGTCCTCGGGGTGGACTCGGGTGGTTCCGGGCTGCGGGTGGCCCTGGGCGCCGTGGGCTCGGACGCCCCCCTGGCCACGGCGGCCTGTGCCGAACCGGTACGGACCGGGCCCCGCGGCATCGACGCCGCCCACCTGCTCGAACAACTGCTGCCCACCGCCGCGGAACTGCTCGCCCGGCAGGGCGGCCGAGGCCGGATCGCGGCCGCGGCGATCGGTGCGGCCGGTATGGCCACCCTCGGCGACCAACTGCGGTCGGAACTGCCCGCGGCCCTGGCGGACACGCTCGGTGTGCGACGGCTGGCACTCGCCGCCGACGCCGTGACCGCGTACGCCGGAGCGGTCGGGCAGCGGCCCGGCGCGGTGGTCGCGGGCGGCACCGGACTGATCGCCCTCGGCACGGATCTGACGGGGTGGCGGCGGGCCGACGGCTGGGGCCATCTCCTGGGCGACAGCGGTGGCGGTGCCTGGATCGGCCGGGCCGGTCTCGATGCGGCGATGCGCGCCCACGACGGGCGGCGCGGCGGATCACCGGCCCTGCTCGCCCGGCTGGAGGCGGTGTTCGGCCCGGCGCCCGAACTGCCCGGCCTGCTCTATCCGCGTACCGACCGGCCCGCGGTCCTGGCCTCGTTCGCTCCCGAGGTGGCCGTCTGCGCGGCACACGACCCCGTCGCCGAAGGCATTCTCCGCGACGCCGCCGGACATATCGCGGCGGCGGCCGCCGCCGTGTGCCCGAAGGCCGGAGCGGACGACGAGGAATACGAAGTGGGGCTGACGGGTGGTCTGTTCCGGATGGGCGACCCGCTGCTCGTGCCGCTGCGCGAGGAGCTGGCCCGACAGCTCCCGCGGGCACGGGCGGTCCCCGGTTCGGGTGATCCCCTGATCGGCGCCCTGCGCATCGCGCAGGCGCTGGCCACCGGCGGTCTGCTCCTGCCGCACCATCCGACGCTGCTCTGCATTCCGTTGTCCGGACCGGATCCACGGTCCGGCGGAGGGAGGACAGAGCAGGGCAGTTGACCGGTAAGCGACCAGACGGATAAATGCGGACAGACAACGCTCGACCGGACCCTCCCCGCGCAGCGGGGTACCCAAAACCAGTAGCATGCGGCGCCATGAGCACCCCCACTGGGCCCGCTTCCGGCCTGCCTGTACGAATGCCGCGACCTCGCCAGTCCGGACGGCACCGCCGCCCGGAGCCCGTGGTCGCACCTGAGGGCGCTGCCGCGCTCGTTCTCGCCGTTCCCGGTACCCCCTCCTCGGCCAGCCGCAGTCTGGCCGAAGAGGTGATCAGCATTGCCCGCTCCGAGCTGCCCGGTCTGAACGCCCTGATCGGTTACGTCGACGGCGACGATGCCGAGTACCCGACCCTTGCCTCCGCGCTCGCGCACTCCGCCGCCGAGCGCGTCGCGCGCTTCGAACACGCGACGGCCGCCGGTCGTGAGGTCGCTCCGCCGGAGGGTCCGGCCGCCGTCGTGGTGCCGCTGCTCGCGGGACCGGACAACGCCCTTGTGCAGCGGATACGCCGAGCGATCACGGACAGCCAGGCCCCGGCCGAGCTGACCGATGTGCTCGGCCCGCACCCGCTCCTCGCCGAGGCGCTGCACGTCCGCCTCTCCGAGGCCGGTCTCGCCCGCGCGGACCGGGCGAGGCTGTTCACGGTGGCCACGGCCGCCGACGGAATCGTGCTGGCCACGGTGGGCGGCGAAGAGGCCGTGCAGGCCGCCGGGATCACCGGCATGCTGCTGGCCGCGCGGCTCGCGGTGCCGGTGATGGCCGCCGCACTCGACGTCGAGGGTTCGGTCGCGTCGATCGCCGCACAGCTCAGGGACTCCGGCTCGCTCCAGCTGGCGGTCGCCCCGTACCTGGTGGGTCCCGAGGTGGCCGAAGGGCTGCTGGACTCCGCCGTCAAGGAGGCGGGCTGCGCGGCGGCCGAGCCGCTCGGCGCCTACCCGGCGATCGGCAAGCTGGTGATGTCGATGTACACCACGACGCTCGGCATCGCCGCCCCGGTGGCGCAGGGGGCGCAGGCCCACTGATCCGTTCCGGGTGCGTTCCGCGTCACGGGGCGGGGCCCGGGACCGGCTGATGAAGCCGGCCCCGGGCCCCGTCCCGTGACGGACGCGGGTGGCGCACCTACCGGTTCACCACCCGTCCGCGTGTACGGACGTCAGGCGAAGATCACACAGGAGGCCGCAGGAGCCTCCAGGGAGCCTTCCTGGGCCGGGATACCGGTTTCCGGGTCCACGGCGAACCAGGCGACGTTCCCGGACCGCTCATTGGCCGCGTACAGCCGTCGCCCGGCGGGGTCGAGGGCGAGGTCGCGCGGCCAGTGCCCGCCACAGCTCACCGTGGTGACCAGGGACGCCTTCTCGCCCGTGGCGTCGAGACCGAGCACCGAGATGCTGTCGTGCCCCCGGTTGGCCACCCAGAGGAACCGGCCGTCGTGCGAGACGACGACCTCGGACGCGTAACTCGCCGCGGCGCCTTCCCCGGTCGCCTCCGCGGGCAGTACGGACGTCTCACCGACCGTTTCGAGGACCCCTGCCACGGCGTCCCACCGGCACACCGTGACCGTGGGTTCGAGCTCGTTCAGCACATAGGCGTGCGCGCCGTCGGGGTGGAAGGCGAGATGGCGCGGACCGGTGCCGGGCCGCAGCACCGTCTCACCGTGCGGGTGCAGTTCCCCGGTGTCCGGGCCGAGTGCGCAGATCCGTACCGAGTCGGTTCCGAGGTCGACGCTGAGCACCCAGTTCCCCGAGGGGTCGGGGAGGACCTGGTGGGCGTGCGGGCCCTCCTGACGGCCCGTGTCCGGCCCGCTCCCCTCGTGCCGGAGCACGCTGCCTGCGGCGCCGAGTGAGCCGTCCTCGCGTACGGGCAGCACGGTGACGCTGCCGGAGCCGTAGTTGGCGGTGAGCAGCCGGCCGCCCGCGAGAGCGAGGTGCGTGGGGCTGTCGCCGTCCACCGGCCGGGGGGCGCCGATCGGCCGCGGCACGTCGTGGGTGAGGTCAAAGGCCGCGGCCGCGCCCGGCTCGGTCTCGCTGACCGCGTACAGGACCGCGCCGCCGGGGCCGCTGCCCCGTCCCAGCGCCAGGTACGAGGGGTCGGGAACGGCATCCGTCGCGCCGAGGACGGTGAGCGCCCCGGTGTCCTGGTCCACGGCGACGGCGGTGACTCCCCGCCCGCCCGCCGAGGTGAACGACCCGATGAATGCCCGTCCGGCACCGTTGCTGCTGACCACCGCACTGCCTTTCTCCGCCGAGTGATCACGACAGTGGGGACCGTCGCGATCTTCCGCGGCGACGGTAGCAGTGCGCCAGCTGGTCTGGACCAAAGGGTGCGGGGTCGGGCTGCGGCAAGCGGGCAGGGGCCCGCCGCCGAGGAGCCGTCAGCGCGTCCGCCTCCGCGCTCTCGCACCGCGCGACGGTTCAGGCGCCGGCCGGAATCCGGCGCGGCCTCCGCAGGGGGACGGCCAGTTCGATCAGGGCCCGCTCCAGCGCGTGGAGGTGGGCGAGCACAGGTTCGACGCCCGCCGGCTCCGTAGCCGCCGCATGGTCGAGCCGGAGGTTCCGCCCGACGGCCGGCGCATCGGTGAGGGCCTCGACAGCGGCCTCCACACGCCAACAGGCCGCGGCGAGCCGGACGTCGTGCGAGGCCTCCGGGTCGGCGGCGACGGAGGCCAGGCCGCGCACCTCGCGTGCGCAGTCGTCGAGCAGCGCGAGCACGTGCCGCGCCCGCCGCTTGCGGTCCTTCACCGGGTTGAGCGGATGCACCAGCGGGGCGAGCGACAGGCGCACCCGGCCGAGGATCGCCTCCAGTTCGGCAACGCTCCGGGGCGGGTCGGCGTCCTCGCTCCCCGCGAGCCGGGCGGCGGCCTGTGCCGTGCACGCGCGTACGCACCGCAGCGCCCTCTCCACCCACGCCTCGGTCACCGAGTGCGTGGTCACCGGCAACACGAAGAGCACCGCCAGTACGGCACCGAGCGCCCCGACCGTCGTCTCGGTCACCCGCAGCACGAGCAGAGCCGCGTCGAGCACGCCGAGCAGCCCGTACAGCATGCTCGCCATCACGGTCACGGCCAGCATCATCCAGGTGTAGGAGACGGCGGCGGTGTAGAAGATGCCGAAGACGCTCAGCGCCACGACCACCGCGGCCACGACCGGCTCGTGGTGCAGCGGCACGGCCACCGCGAAGCCCAGGCCGATCCCGAGGACCGTCCCCAGGAAGCGCCGGAACCCGCGCACGACGGTCTCGCCCCGGGAGGTCGTGGCCACGAACACCCACCAGGTGGCGCCGACCGCCCAGTACCAACGCTGATCGGAGAGCACCTGCCCGACCGCGAGCGCGAATCCCGCCCCGAACGTCGCCTGCACCGCCTGCCGCGTCGTGATCCGCCCGAGCCCCGCCGCACTGGCCGGGAGGGCGACTGTCGCGGGTACCGCAAGCCGCCGCTCGTAGCACCACGCCCCGAACCGCACCGCCGAGGACGCGACGAGCGACAGCAGCACGGCCGCGTACAGCTCGGGCAGTTGGCCGGGCACGGTGTGCAGGAACTGGGCCGAGAAGTAGGCCATGAAGCCGAACACACCCAGCGAGTGCCCGCGCGGCCCCCACCGCCGCGCGTACACCCCCACCCCCACAACGGCGAGGAACGCCAGGTCCCGCGCGACGGGCACATCGTGCAGCACGGCGGCGAGCGTGAGCACCGGGAGACCGACTGCGGGGAGAAGGGCGGTCGTGACCGCCTGCCCACGCACCGTCGGGTCGGTCACCGTGAACAGCGCGAGCAGCGCGGCCAGGCCACCGGTGATGGACGCCGCCAGCGAGTGCCCGGCCGCTCCGCACAGCACGACGGCGAGCCCGATGCCGAGCACGGCCCGGGACGCGAACCGCAGCCGGATCCGTCCCGGATCGCGTGCGACGAACGCCCTCTTCAGCAAGTCGCCCCGCCCCTTTCGCGCATGGAACCAGCGCAGACATGAGAAAGGCGCCGCAGAGATCCCCGGAGGACCCGCAGCGCCATTGATGGACACATCTCAGCACCTGGAGGGCTAATGGTTCAAATCAGACCCAATCCTCTGGACCAATGGCACAGGATCATCGCACCTTGCCCGGCCACGGCCGAGCCAACGGACCAACCTGCCCTGACACCGGCGCGGGTCACCCGGTCGGCAGCCAGGTGTCGAGGGCTGCCGCCGGCTCGTCGCGTCGGGTGCGGTCGGATCCGGTACGCGGGACTCCGGCGGCCCGTCAAGGGCCGGTGCCGGTCGCTGGGGACAGATCACCGACGCGCGTGCCGCGCGCCCCGCCCCCAGTCGGTCCGGCCACGGACCCGCGAACGAGCGTCAGCGTTCGGCCTTCCTCAGGGCTGCCGCGAGTGAGGCGATGGCCGCGGGATTGCGCGGGCTCTCGACCAGGTCCACGTAGTCGAGAACGACGATTCGGTCGTTCTTGATGGCGGAGACGTTGGCCAGCGGCGGATAGGACTTCAGGAACTTCCGCTTCTGGGCCGCGCTGGTGTCCCCGTAGTTGTTGATGACGATCACCTCGGGGTCCCGCTGGACGACCGTTTCCCAGCCCACCGTCGTCCAGGTGTCCTTGAGGTCCTTCATGACGTGGTCGCCGCCGGCCCTGGTGATGATGTCGTGCGGTCCGGCGTAGGCACCCGAGGTCAGGGGCTTGTCACGGCCGTCGTCGTAGAGGAACACCCTCGGCCGGTCGGTGCCCTTCAGGGCAGTCGCCTGCGCTTGGGCCACTTGCTTCTCGAACCGGGTGATGAGGGTGTCGGCGCGCTTCTCGACGTCGAACACCTTCCCCAGGTTCCGGAGATCGGTGTAGAGCGCTTCGAGCGGCGGCATCACCCCGCGTGCCTTCCCCTGCCCGTTGCGGCACGACTCGCTCAACAGGTACGAGTCGATGCCCACCTTCTCCAGGGCTGCCGGGGTGAATCCGTCTCCCTCGTTGAAGCCGTAGTTCCAGCCCGCGAAGACGAGATCGGCGCGTGCGTCGAGGACGAGTTCCTTGTTGATCGTCTCCTTGGAGAGCCAAGTGGTCTTCTTGTAGCCGCCCTTCCAGGGGACGGACGTCAGATCGCCCTTGTCGTCGGGCATCACATAGCCCGCCATGTGGTCCTCCAGCCCGAGGGCGAACATGATCTCGGTGATGCCGACGTCGTTGGTCACCACGCGCTGCGGTGCTTTGCCGTAGGTCTTCTTCTCACCACAGTTCTCGACGGTCACCGGGTAGTGGCCCCCGGCCGCGGGTGCGCTCTCACTGTCTTGTCCGTCCTGCGGGGCGATCTCCGCGCCGCAGCCGCTGAGGGCCATGGCGGCTGTGAGGACGAGACCGAGTGCGGCGGGACGTATCAGGTGGGACATGGTGGCAGTGGTTCCTTAGGAAGGGGAACGGTCGGGGTGGAGACGGTCGAAGATCAGCTGTACCGCTCCGGTCTCCGGGTGGGGCACCCGGTGCGCCCGTACTCCGAAGACCTCGGCCAGCAACTCGGGGGTCAGTACGTCGTGCGGGGCGCCTGACGCGACGATCCGGCCGCTGTCGATGACATGGAGGAGGTCGCAGTGGAGTGCGGCGAGGTTGAGGTCGTGCAACGCGGTGAGCACGGTCAGTCCGCTGGCGCGAACCAGGGCCAGCACCTCCAACTGCTGGGCGATGTCCAGGTGGTTGGTGGGCTCGTCAAGCACCAGCACGCGTGGCTGCTGGGCCATGGCGCGGGCGATCAGGACCCGTTGCTTCTCGCCGCCGGACAGGGTCAGGAAGCCGCGGTCGGCCAGGTGGCCGGCCCCGACCTCCGCAAGCGCCGCCTCGCAGATCCGCCGGTCCTCCTCAGAGACCCGTGCCGCCGGCCCCTGGTGCGGCATCCTTCCCATCGCCACGGTCTCGGCGACGGTGAAGTCGAACTCGTACGTCGCCTCCTGGGGAAGCGCGGCCAGCCTGCGGGCACCTTCCCGCGGGCTCATGGCGTAGAGGTCCTCGCCGCCGATCCGGACCGTTCCGGCGGAGGGGCGCAGCGCCCGGTAGACGCAGCGCAACAGGGTCGACTTCCCGCTGCCGTTGGGCCCCACCAGGCCGACGAGCTGGGCGTCGCCCGCTCGTAGCGTGATCTCCTCCACCAGGCGCGCACCGGCGATCTCGACCGTGAGCTGATCGATGTCGATCCGCATCACGCGCCACCGAAGGTGTAGGAGCGGCGGCGCATCAGCAGGACGAAGCACGGCACGCCGATCATCGCGGTCAGCACACCGACCGGCAGTTCGGCCGGCGCGAGCAGCACGCGCGAGAGGATGTCCACCCAGATCAGCAGGACGGCTCCCGCGAGCGGTGCGACGGCCAGCAGCCGGCGGTGATCCGCGCCGACCACCATCCTCGCGGCGTGCGGGACCATCAGGCCGACGAACCCGATCGCGCCGCTCACCGCGACCAGCGCCCCCGTGACCGCCGCGGAGACCAGGAACAGTTCCTTGCGCAGTCTTGCGGCGTCCACGCCCAGCGCGGCCGCGGTCTCGTCGCCCATGGCAAGGGCGTTGAGGCGGCGCGCCGACCACGCGAGGTGGGCGAGGCCGCCGATCGTGGCGCCCGCGGCGATCGGGACGGAGGACCAGGTGGCACCCCCGAGGCTGCCGAGCATCCACATCATGGCGGAGCGGGCGGCCTCGCCGCGCTCGGCGGCGAACACCATGAAGGTGGTGACGGCCGAGAAGCCGTAGTACATCGCCGTGCCGGTCAGGACGAGTCTGAGGGGGGTCAGGCCGCGTGCTGTACGGGCTGTCGCGTACACGAGGATCATCGCGAGGAGTGCGGACAGGAAGGCCGCCGTGGACAGGGCCCAGATGCCGAGCGCGCTGAAGACTCCGAAGATGAGTACGGCGTTGGCACCGACGGCCGCGCCGGAGGAGATGCCGAGGACGAACGGGTCGGCCAGGGCGTTGCGGACCATGGCCTGCACGGCGACACCGATGGCCGAGAGGCCGGCCCCGACGACCGCGGCCAGCACGGCTCGCGGAAAGCGCAGCTCCCAGACGATGGTGTACCCGGGGACTCGGTCAGGAGCGATGGACCCTCCGGTCAGGCCGGCCCACAGGTCGCGCAGTACCTCTCCCCAGGAGATCCCCGAGGCCCCGATTCCCGCACCGCAGACGACGGAGAGCGGCAGCAGGACGGACAGGGTGGTCAGCAGGAGGGGCAGGGAGAGCCGCCGGGGAGGGGCGGGCCCGCCGCCGGCCCGGGACGTGCGCGAGGGCGGGGCCGGTATGTGTTCGAGGGAGGTGACCACGGGCGGATCGCTTTCGCCTCAGGCCGTGCACCTACGCAACCGAAGGAGCAGCCCGGACGCGAAGCGCCCAACGCAGCGCCTCTCGCAGTCCACGGCGAATTGACAGGAGCTATCACCGCCGCGGGTAATCGGGCTCGCGGAGCACAGGACGGCTCCGCCTACCGTTGCGGGTCAGCGCCGGAATTCGACCGGACTTCCCCCGCGGGGCGTGTGCAGCTTAGCGGGTACGGGATGACGTCCCTCCACGGAGGAACCCCACCGGCACACCGGGCGCGGTCGCCCCAACCGGGGCAGTCACGAGGTGGGCCGGCCGGAGCCGGAGACCGGCGTCCGCGACCGCGGTGACGGACACATCCGCTGCCGTTCCACCCCCGGTGCCGCGCCGGCCACGCGCCCGTCCTCCGCGCGGCCATCCCCTCCGCGGAGCCCGGCAACAGCCCGCTCCGGACGGTATGGACACGGCTGGTTGACATGACTACGCTCACCCTTGGTCTAGACCGCAGAACTCTCCGGACATCACCCCACATCTCCAGGAGCTACGTATGCGCAGAAGGATCACCTCCTTACTGGCCGGGCTCGGCCTGGCCGGGGCGGCGCTGTTCGCCACCTCCGGCAGCGCCCAGAGCCACGGCTACACCGACTCACCCATCAGCCGCCAGCAGCTCTGCGGGATCGGCACCGTCAAGCACTGCGGGCAGATCCAGTGGGAGCCCCCGAGCGTCGAGGGCCCCAAGGGCTTCCCCACCCGCGGACCGGCCGACGGCCACATCTGCTCGGGCGGCATCGGCCGGTTCTCCGAACTCGACGACCCGCGTGGCGGCGCCTGGCCCGCCACCAAGGTCACCGCCGGTCAGAACTACACGTTCAACTGGCGGATCGAGGCCCGGCACGCCACGACCGACTTCCGGTACTACATCACCAAGGACGGCTACGACCCCACCCAGCCGCTCACCCGGGCGGACCTGGAACCGCAGCCGTTCCTCACCGTCCCCTTCGGGGGCCGGCTGCCCGGCTCGACGGTGAGCCACTCGGGCGTGCTGCCGCAGAAGTCCGGCAAGCAACTGATCCTCGGCGTCTGG
Source organism: Streptomyces sp. NPDC087428 (assembly GCF_044744085.1). NCBI lineage: Bacteria > Bacillati > Actinomycetota > Actinomycetes > Kitasatosporales > Streptomycetaceae > Streptomyces > Streptomyces sp. NPDC087428. Next base: position 27,398 of record NZ_JBIUXR010000028.1, on the reverse strand, counting down.
ACGATCTCTGACACCGGGAACGCTTTCTACGCCTGCTCCGACGTGCAGTTCTGACGTCCTGCCGCCGCTCCTGACCGACCCGCCCCGCCCTGGGCCGGTACGGGGCGGCGGCTCCGGAGGCGCGCCGGTGCGCCATTGGTACAGTCGCTGCCCCGACCGACGTACCAGGAAGAGGCCGGCGGACCATGGCGGTGGACGCGCTCGACACCCGCATCCTGCGGCTGCTCATCGAGCAGCCGCACACCAGCGTGCGCGAGTACGCACGGATCCTCTCGATCGCGCGGGGCACCCTCCAGGCCCGTATCGACCGGCTGGAACGGGACGGAGTGATCACCGGCAGCGGCCCCTTCCTCTCCCCCGCCGCGCTCGGCCACCCGGTACTGGCCTTTGTGCACCTGGAGGTCACTCAGGGGCATCTCGACGACGTGGGCGAGGCGCTCGCCGCCGTGCCGGAGATCGTGGAGGCCTTCTCGACCACGGGCGGCGGCGACCTGCTGACCCGGGTCGTGGCCCGGGACAACGGGCATCTGGAGGATGTGATCCAGCGCCTGATCCAGCTGCCGGGCGTGGTCAGGACCCGGACCGAGGTGGCCCTGCGCGAGCGGGTGCCGCACCGGCTGCTGCCCCTGGTGGAATCGGTGGGACGGGCGGCGGCGGGTGGCCCGGGATGATCAGCGGCTGAGAGCATGTCCGCCATGAACTCATCACGTGCGCAGGCCCCTTCGGTCGTCTTCGACCTGGACGGCACACTCGTGGACAGCGAGCCGAACGCCTACGAGTCGGCACGGCTGCTGCTGGAGCGGTACGGAGTACCGGACTTCACCTGGGAGCAGAACGCCCGGTTCATCGGAATCAGCAACCGCGAGGCGCTGGCCGTACTGCGCACCGAGTACGGCATCGAGGCCTCCGCCGACGAGCTGGTGGCGGGTCAGGACGCCATCTATCTGGAACTGGCGCGCACCTCGACCGAGGCCTTCCCCGAGATGCGGAAGTTCGTGGAGACGCTGCACGCGCGCGGCATCGCCATGGCGGTGGCGTCGGGTTCGTCACCGGCCGCGATAGAGGCCGTACTGAAGAGCACCGGCCTCGACGCGTACCTCACCGAGTACGTGTCCGCCGAGGAGGTCGCGCACGGGAAACCGGCACCGGATGTCTTCCTGGAGGCCGCCCGGCGCCTCGGCGTCGCGCCCGCCGGCTGTGTGGTGGTGGAGGACGCCGTGCCGGGCGCCGCCGCGGCTCGGGCGGCGGGCATGCGCTGCATCGCGGTCCCCTACGTCCCGGCGACCGCCGGCGATCCGGCGTTCGCGGCGGCGGACCTGCTCTTCCCCGGCGGTCAGGGCGAGTTCAGCGCGCAGGCCGCCTGCGCGTGGCTGTTCCCCCGATCCGTACCGACGCCGCCCGACGGTCATCCGGAGGCCGCGCGCCGGATATCCTGATCTTGCTGCGTGTCCCCCACCCCGTCAGTTCCCGATGAGGTCGCAGCCGCGGCAGTCGAAGCGGTCCTCGGCCCGAGACATTGGATAGGTGTGCGCAGGTGCTGGTTGCTGGTCGGTACCGATTGATATCCGCCATCGGTCGTGGCGGGATGGGTGAGGTCTGGCGGGCCGCGGACGAGGTCCTCGGCAGGTCCGTCGCCGTGAAGCTGCTGCTGGGGGAGCACGCCGACGAGTCGGCCACCGCGCGCTTCCGGCTGGAGGCCCAGACCGCCGCCCGGCTGAGCCACCCGCATCTGGTGGCGGTGTTCGACTTCGGGTCCTGGGAGGACCGGCTCTTCCTCGTGATGGAGCTCGTCGAGGGCAGGAGCCTCGCCGATCTGCTGCTGGCTCAGGAGCGGCTGGACCCGGAACAGGTCGCCCGCATCGCGGGCCAGGCCGCCGCCGGACTGGCCGCGGCCCACCGCCAGGGGATAGTCCACCGGGACATCAAGCCCGGAAACCTGATGCTGGACGCGGAGGGCGCCGTCAAGATCGGCGACTTCGGTATCGCCCAGTTCGTCGACGATCCCTCCGCCGCGCTCACCACCACGGGCCATATCGTCGGCACCAGCCTCTACCTCGCACCGGAACGGGCCCTGGGCCGTACGGCCGACGCCGCGTCCGACATGTACTCCCTCGGCTGTGTGATCTACCAACTGCTGCTCGGCCAGCCGCCGTTCCGCTCGGACACCCCGACCGCCACCCTTTACCAGCACGTGGACACGCCTCCCGTGCCGCTGCGGCAGCGCGGGGTCGAGATGTCCGCCGCCTTCGACTCGTATCTGCTGGGACTGCTCGCGAAGCAGCCCGAGGACCGGCCGACGGCCCAGCAGGTCGCCGACTGGTTCACCAGCGAGGCCTGGCGGGGGCAGGCTGAGCCGCTGCCGATGTACCGGCCCACTCCCCCGCGCGCACCGGCCGCGCCCTACGCGCCGGTGTCCGCACCGCCCTCCCCCGCCCAGCACCGGTCCGGGACCGGATCCGGCGAGGACTCCGGCGCTCCGACGACCTACCGGCTGCCCCAGGCGTCCGCCGGTCACGGGCGGCGCGCGGCGGGCCGGTCCAGGAACGTCAGGCGGCGCACCACGCGCGAGGCGATAAGACGCCGCCCCAGAGTGGCCAGCGCCATCGCGGGCACGGTCGCCTTCCTCGCCGCCGTGTACCTGGGGATGAGCCTGTTCTCCCCCGATTCCAGTTCGGCCACCACACCGGTCGATCTGACCTCGACGAGCGGTGCGGAATCATCGGCCCCCGACGGGGGCCGGTAGCCCCGTCCGTTACCAGCGGCCGTGAACCGCCGCGCGGATCCTGCGGTCGTAGAGATCGCGTACCGCGTCGAGCGTCTTCCGCGGCAGCGGCGCGGCCGCGGCCGCGGCCGCGGCCGCGTTGGCGCGGGCCTGCTCCACCGAACGCGCGCCGGGGATCACGCTGGTGACGCCCGGCTGCTGAATGATCCAGCGCAGTGCGGTCTGCGCCGGAGTCGCTCCCTGGGGAGCGAGTGCGGCGAATTCGGCCGCCGCGGCCACGCCGGTCGCGTAGTCGACCCCGGAGAAGGTCTCACCCTGGTCGAAGGACTCCCCGTGCCGGTTGTACGTGCGGTGGTCCTCCGGGGCGAAGACGGTGTCCTCGGTGTACTTGCCGGAGAGCAGCCCGGAGGCGAGCGGCACACGTGCGATGATGCCGACCCCGGCGGCGAGCGCCGCCGGAAGCACCTCTTCCAGCGGCTTGAGGCGGAGGGGGTTGAGGATGATCTGGACGCTCGCGACGCCGGGGCGGGCGATGGCCGTCAGCGCCTCGGCACACGTCTCGACGCTCACCCCGTAGGCGGCGATCCGCTCCTCGGCGACCAGCGTGTCGAGGGCGTCGTAGACCGCGTCCGAGGAGTAGACGGCGGTCGGCGGGCAGTGCAGTTGCACGAGGTCGAGGGTGTCGACGCCGAGGTTGGACCGCGAGCGGTCGTTCCAGGCACGGAAGTTGTCCAGGACGTAGCTCTCCGGCACCTGTTCGACGCGCCGGCCCATCTTCGTCGCGACGAGGACCCCCGCGTCCGGGCGCTCCTTCAGATAGCGGCCGATGAGCTGTTCGCTGCGGCCGTCCCCGTACACGTCCGCGGTGTCGAAGAAGGTGACGCCTGACTCGACGGCCGCGTCGAGCACGTCGAAGGCATCGGCCTCCCGCACCTCTCCCCAGTCCCCGCCGAGCTGCCATGTGCCCAGTCCGACGACCGATACGTCCCGTCCGGTCCTGCCCAGTTCGCGCTGCTCCATGGGGGTCATGCTACGTCGGCGGGGAGTTTGGCGGGGCCCCGCGGCCGCACCGGCGAAGGGTTCGCCTCCGCCGGTGGGCCCGGAGACGTAGGCGGCCTCCGGGAGCCCGTCACGGCCGGGTGGCCCCCGTCCGTCCGCCACGGCCGACGGCGCGGATCAGCCGGTGGCCCGGCCGAGTTCCGTGAGCAGCCGCAGCTCGTCCTCGGTGAGCCGCAGGGCGGCCGCCGCCACGTTCTCGGTGAGGTGACCGGGGTTGCCGGTGCCCGGGATGGCCAGTACGTGCGGGCCGCGCTGGAGCGTCCAGGCGAGCCGGACCTGCGCGGGCGTGGCGTCATGGGCATGGGCGACGGCCGCCACCGCCCCGCTCTCGACGACGGCCGCCCCGGACTCGCGGCCGGCGCCGGCGATGGCGTAGAACGGCACGAACGCGATGCCCTGCTCCCCGCAGATCCGGAGCACTTCGTCGGAGTCCGCATGGCGGCCGGTTATGCCGTACCGGTTCTGCACACAGACGACCGGCGCGATGGGCAGGGCCTCGGCGATCTGGTCGGCGCCGACGTTGGAGAGGCCCAGGTGACGGATGAGCCCCTTCTCCCGCAGCTCGGCCAGTGCGCCGAACCGGTCGGCGATCGGGTCGGGCCCGTTCATCCGCAGGTTCACCACGTCGAGATGGTCGCGGCCGAGCTGGCGGAGGTTCTCCTCGACCTGGCCGCGCAGCTCCTCGGGCCGGGCCCAGTTCAGCCAGTCGCCCGACGGTCCACGGCCGGGGCCGACCTTGGTGGTGATGACCAGGTCGTCCGGGTACGGGCCGAGCGCCCGGTTGATCAGCTCGTTGGCCGAGCGCATCGGTGAGAAGTAGAAGGCCGCCGTGTCGATGTGGTTCACGCCGAGGTCAACGGCGCGGCGCAGCACGGCGATGGCCCGTTCCCGGTCGTGCGGGGTGCGGTCGTGACTGAACGCCGCACCGTTCTGGGCCAGACGCATGGCACCGAAGCCCATGCGGTTGACGGTCAGGTCACCCAGCTGCCAGGTACCGGCGGCCGCCGCGGTGGTTGTTCCCGAAGTCATGGCTGTCGTCTTCCTCGTAGGTGGCGGACCGGAGCCTGCCATGTGATGACGCGTCAGAGACGCTTGCGTAATCGAGCGAGAGGTGATATGCTTACGGTGGATATTTTCGTTGCGTGATCTTGAAATGCGGGTGCATATTAAACCCCGCGCCGCCGATGTGTCCACCCCTTTTCTCGGTCCTCCGCGCCGTCGACCGTTCGCGAGCCGCCCAGTCGCCGCGCCACCCCCGTCGCACACTCCGCCGCTCCTGTGCGCCCGCTGTGCGATCCCACCAGGGCGACTTGACCAGACTTGCCAACTCCCTTCTGAGCGAACCCAGTTCGTTGACGAGGTCAGGGCCACGTGTGAGTGTTCGGTCGCTCGATCACGGACACCACCTGGGCGGACGGCCGACGGCAGCCGCACGGGCGGGCGCGTCTCCCCACGCCACTGCCCGTGATCGAGGTCCCCACGAACCGAGGAGCCTCGATGAAACGCAGACCGATGACGGCCGGGACAACCCTGGCCGTCCTCGCCGGAATGCTGGTCGCCACGAGCGGCCAGTCAGCATCCGCGGAACCGTCTCCCCCCGCCCCCGCCCCTCTCGCGGCCGCCGTGTCGGCCGCCGACCGGGCGGCGGCGAGCGGCCTCGACGCCCTGGCGAAGGGCCCCGAGGAGCGCTACGAACGGCAGAACGTGACCCCCTGGGTCAACGGGCTCTACTCGATCGCGTACCAGCGCACCTACCGCGGACTGCCGGTCGTCGGCGGCGACGCCGTCGTGGTGGCGGACTCCAAGGGACGGGTCCGCGGCGCCCAGTCGGCTCTCTCACGGCGCATCAACGTACCGACCACCGCGACCGTGTCGGCCGCAAGGGCCGAGACCGCCGCACGCAAGAAGCTCACCTCGGTGGAGCGGGTGGACAGCCACCGGCTGGTCGTCCGGGCCACCGGCAAGAAGTCCCGGCTGGCCTGGGAGACCGTGCTGACCGGCCGTACCGCGAAGGCCCCCAGCCATCTGCATGTCTTCGTCGACGCGGGCACCGGCGCAGTGCTCGACAGCTATGACGACGTCAAGGCGGGCACGGGCAACAGCCAGTGGAACGGGCCCTCCCCGCTCTCCATCAACACGACCTCCTCCGGCGGCAGTTACTCCCTCCGCGACCCGGGCAGGCCGGGGCTGAGCTGCGCCGACTACAGCACGGGCGGGGTCTTCACCAAGTCCTCCGACTCCTGGGGCACCGGCAACGCCTCCAGCAAGGAGACCGGCTGCGTCGACGTCATGTGGGCGGCCCAGCACGAGTGGGACATGCTGCGTGACTGGCTGGGGCGCAACGGTCACGACGGCAACGGCCGCAGCTGGCCGGTCAAGGTCGGGCTGAACGACGTGAACGCCTACTGGGACGGCTCCACCGTCTCCATAGGCCACAACAACGCCAACCAGTGGATCGGGGCCATGGACGTCGTGGGCCACGAGTTCGGCCACGGCATCGACCAGTACACCCCCGGCGGCGCCAACAACGAGTCCGGTCTCGGCGAGGCCACCGGCGACATCATGGGGGCGCTCACCGAGGCGTACACCAACGAGCCGGCCCCGTACGACGACCCGGACTACACCGTCGGCGAGAAGATCAACCTGGTGGGCAACGGGCCGATCCGGATCATGTACAACCCGGGCCAGATCGGCGACCCGAACTGCTACAGCTCCTCCATACCCAACACCGAGGAGCACGCGGCGGCCGGTCCGCTCAACCACTGGTTCTACCTGCTGGCCGAGGGCTCCAGCCCCGGCGGCGGCAAGCCGTCCAGCCCCACGTGCAACAGCTCCTCCGTCACCGGCGTCGGCATCCAGAGCGCCGGCAAGGTCTTCTACGGCGGAATGCTGCTCAAGACCAGCGGCATGACGTACAAGCGCTACCGCACGGCCACGCTCACCTCGGCCAAGAACCTCGACGCCACCTGTGTGCTGTTCAACCGGGCGAAGGCGGCCTGGGACGCCGTCAGCGTCCCCGCCCAGAGCGGTGACCCGAGCTGTACCCCGAGCGGCAACAACGACTTCTCGATGTCCCTGGACCCGTCCGCCGGATCGGTGAAGCCGGGCAACTCGGTGACGGCCACGGTCAGGACGACCGTCAGCTCGGGCAGCGCGCAGACCGTGAACCTGTCCGCGACCGGTCAGCCGAGCGGGGTGAGCGTCTCCTTCAGCCCGTCCTCCGTGCAGTCCGGTGCGACCTCGGCCATGACCGTCTCGACGACGTCGGCCGCGGCGCCCGGGACCTACACGCTCACTGTGAAGGGCGCCGGCACCCAGGACCACACCGCGCAGTACACCTTGACCGTCAGTAACGGCGGCGGCACCCCGGGCGGCACTCCTCCGGACATCAGCGTCGCCAATGTGCAGGCCCATCTGTCGCAGCTCAGCACCATCGCCTCGCAGAACGGCGGCAACCGCCGGGCCGGCAGCGCCGGCCACACCGCCTCGCTCGCCTATGTGAAGGGCAAGCTCCAGGCTGCCGGCTACACGGTCAGCGAGCAGACCTGCGGCAGCTGCACCTACGCGGGCAAGAACCTGATCGCGGACTGGCCGGGCGGTCCCGCGGACCGGACCGTGATGTTCGGCGCCCACCTGGACGGCGTCAGCGCCGGGCCCGGCATCAATGACAACGGCTCCGGCTCGGCCACCCTGCTGGAGAACGCCCTCGCGCTGGCCCAGCAGAACCCGACGATGACCAAGCACGTGCGCTTCGCCTGGTGGAACGGCGAGGAGCAGGGCATGCAGGGCTCCGAGTACTACGTCGGACAGCTCACCGCGGCCCAGCGCACCGCCATCACCGCGTACTACAACTTCGACATGGTCGCCTCCACCAACGGCGGCTACTTCATCAACAACCTCAACTCGGCCGCCTCGGCCCCGATGAAGGAGTACTGGGCCTCGCTCGGCCTCGCTCCGGAGGAGAACGTGGAGGGCCAGGGCCGCTCCGACGACTACTCCTTCCAGCAGGGCGGCATCGCCACCTCGGGGTACGCGACCGGGGCGAGCGACACCAAGACCTCCGCCCAGGCCGCCAAGTGGGGCGGTACGGCGGGCCGTTCGTACGACCCGTGCTACCACCAGTCGTGCGACACCACCAGCAACATCAACGCGACCGCCCTCGACCGCAGCGCCGACGGAGTCGCCTACACACTGTGGAAGACGGCCGTCGGCACCACGGCGCCGGCCAATGACTTCTCCGTCTCGGTGAACCCGGTCTCCGGCAACGTCCAGCCCGGCGCCTCGGCCACCGCGACCGTCTCCACGGCCACCACCAGCGGTTCCGGACAGAGTGTCCAGCTGACGGCGTCCGGTGCGCCGAGCGGGGTCACCGTCTCCTTCGCCCCGGCGACCGTGCAGTCGGGGTCCTCCTCGACGATGACCGTCTCGGCCGGGGCACAGGCCACCGCGGGCACCTACACGCTCACGGTGACGGGAACGGGCACCGCCACCCACACCACCACCTACTCGCTGGTCGTCGGTGGCGGCGGCACCTGCCAGGCACGGCAGGTCGTCGCCAACGGCGGCTTCGAGAACGGCACGACGCCGTGGACCCAGACGGACGGCGTCATCAACAACCGGACCTCGGAGAAGCCCGCCCACACCGGCGCCTACCAGGCCTGGTTCGGCGGCTGGGGCAGCACCCACAGCGACAGCGCCTCGCAGTCACTGACCGTTCCCGCGGGCTGCTCGACGTACAAGCTGTCGTTCTTCCTGCGCACCGACACCGCCGAGTCGGCGGGAGACGCGACCGCCTACGACACGTTCACCGTCAAGCTGGGGTCGCGGACGCTGGCCACGTACTCGAACCTCGACGCCGGCAGTGGTTACGTCCAGCAGAGCTTCGACGTCGGGTCCGCAGCGGGGCAGACGGTGACGCTGGGGTTCACCAGTAAGGAGGACGCTTACCTCCAGACCAGCTTCGTCGTCGACGATGTCGCGCTCGACGTGAGCTGATCCGGGATCAGGGGGCAGGGGCGGGGCGTGGTCCACACGCCCCGCCCCTGGCGTTTCAGCGGACCACCGCGGCCAGTCTGCGGACGAAGTCCTCGGTCTCGGGCCGGCGGGCGCCGCGGGCGGCCAGTCTGCCGTGCAGCCCGCGCAGTTCCTGGCCGAGCAGGGTCGACGGGGTCACCTCTGTGGTGTCGAGCACCGCAGTGGCCACGGCCTGCGCCGCCGACGGGTCGCCCGCGCAGGCATGGGCGTCGGCCATCCTGACCAGGAAGAGCATCCGGGCCGAGTGCATCCCGGGAGGCAGCAGTCCGAGCGCGGTGCGGGCCGCCCCGACCGCGCGCAGGGCGAGCCGGCGGTCGGCGGTGGCCGCCGCGAGATCGCGCAGCGCGCCCGCCGCGCCCGACTCCACCCGCAGCCGCACCGAGGCCACCGAGAGCCACGGCGCCTCCGTCTCGTCCCGCTCCTCGACCCGGTCCAGCTGGGACCGGGCGCGGTCGATGTGCCTCAGGGTCTGCGGGGCGTCCCCCCGGACCGCGTGGCCGCGCGCCTGGTACAGATCACTCATGGCGCCCGCCCAGGGCCGGCCCGCCGCGGCCTGTCTGATGGCCCCGCCGTACGCCAGCGCCGACGGCCCGTCACCCTCCAGCCGGGCCAGGGTGCTCATATCGCTCAGGGCCGCGACCTCGGTCCCCACGTGACCGGCCATGGCGGACCAGAGCAGCGACCGGTCGAGCCAGGCCATCGCGGTGCCGTTGCGGCCCCACAGCAGCCGCAGGCAGCCGGCCGACTGCGCGTACTCGGCTGCCAGCGGGGCCAGTTGGCGCTGGTAGGGGGCGGCGGGCAGCGCCATCCACCGGAGCATGGCGTGCAGGGTGCGCTCGACGACCGCGGTCGCTCCCGGCCAGGCGCGTTCCTCGTCGGCGCGCAGGCAGACGGCGAGCAGGGCGGTGAGCGCGTGCACGGTCTCGGTGTCCAGCGCGGGGTGGGACGAGGTGTCCGGGCCCAGGGCGCAGAAGGCCGCGTGCAGTTCGACGGCATCGGCCAGCGCGGGTACGGCGCAGCCGTCCCGGCCGTGCGCCGGACAGACGAGGCCGTACGCGGGAAGGCCGGCGGGAAGTACGGTGCCGGGCGGCAGCATCGCGAGGAGGGCGCCGCCCGCGGGCTCGCCGGGCAGCGGGCCGCGGCGGTCCGGGGTGTCCATGGGAGGCGGGGCGCCGCCGGCACCGCCCGCGGCCAACGCGGACTCCCGCGCCTCGGCCGCCTCGCAGGCGGCCAGCAGGTCGCCGCCCGCCGTCAGGAGGTCGTCCAGCCTGCGGGCCAGGGGCAGCGGTGTCCGGCGGCTGCCGTGTTCGAGTTTGCTGATGGCCGTGTGGTCGTAGCCGACCCGGGCGCCCACCTGGGCCTGCGTCAGCCCGGCCCGTCTGCGCCACTGGCGCAACCGGGCTCCGAAGGATCTCCATGCCTCCGCGCCACCGGGTCCGGACGGCGCCGGGCCCATGTCCCCGGTCACCGGAACCACCGTCGCGCCTGGTCAAGGGCGCCGCGCGTGCCACGCTCACGGCTCATGTCCCGGAGGATAGCGAGCACTCGTCCCCGCTGTCCCGGGACGACGGCAAGATGTCCGGTAACAGGCGCGGTGGCCTCCGGTGCCCAGATCCTCCGGCCCGCCGCCGGCGTCTGCGGGTGGCGTCAGGTTGCGGTGGCAACGGCATGTTTTACATCCGTCACTCCATGCGTACGCACCATCATCACCTGAATCGACGCCGCGTCAAGTCTGTGACCGCGGAGGTTTGAAGGCGTACGGAACTCGGTCAATCGTGAGCTATCCGTCATCAACTCTTGTTCTCAACGGCGCCCGACCAAGCGGGTGTTGCACACCTATTGACGCGTAGGGAACCAAGGGAGAAGTATCCCCATCGGTCGGAGAGAGCGCTCTCCGGCTTCGTGTCGTGCACCCGTACCGCGACTCAGGAGACTTCCCCATGTACGCACCCCCCGTGTTCCACAGACCCGTGCCCTCGACCGGAAGAAGACGCACCGGCGTGCTGGCCGCCGTCGCCGGTCTCGTCGTCTCGCTCCTGGCCTTCGTCCCGTCGGCCCCGGCGAGCGCCGCACCCACGCTGCTCTCCCAGGGCAAGACTGTGACCGCCTCCAGCCAGGAGAACTACGGCACCCCGGCCACCTCCGCCGTGGACGGCGACAACGGCACCCGCTGGTCGAGCGCCGCCTCCGACCCCCAGTGGATCGAGGTCGACCTGGGCTCCGCCGCCTCGGTCAGCCAGATCGCGCTGCGGTGGGAGACCGCCTACGCCAAGAGCTACAAGATCGAGTTCTCCACGAACAACAGCACCTGGAGCACCGCCTACTCGACCACCACGGGTCCCGGCGGGAACGAGACCCTGAACGTCTCCGGCACCGCCCGATACGTCCGGCTGACCGGCACCGCGCGGGCCACCCAGTACGGCTACTCGCTCTGGGAGTTCCAGGTCTTCGGCACCACCGGCGGCGGAGGCGGCCCGCAGATCCCCGGCGGCGGCGACCTCGGCCCCAACGTCCTGGTCTTCGACCCCTCGACGCCCAACATCCAGGCCAAGGTCGACGAGATCTTCAAGAAGCAGGAGTCGGCGCAGTTCGGCACCGGCCGCTACGCGCTGATGTTCAAGCCGGGCACGTACAACAACCTCAACGCGCAGATCGGGTTCTACACCTCGATCGCCGGTCTCGGTCTCAAGCCGGACGACACCACGTTCAACGGTGACGTGACCGTCGACGCGGGCTGGTTCAACGGGAACGCCACGCAGAACTTCTGGCGCTCGGCGGAGAACCTGGCGCTCAACCCGGTCAGCGGCACCGACCGCTGGGCCGTCTCCCAGGCCGCCCCGTTCCGCCGGATGCACGTCAAGGGCGGGCTGAACCTCGCGCCGAACGGCTACGGCTGGGCGAGCGGCGGGTACATCGCCGACAGCAAGATCGACGGTCAGGTCGGCCCGTACTCGCAGCAGCAGTGGTACACCCGCGACAGCTCGGTCGGCAGCTGGGGCAACGGCGTCTGGAACATGACGTTCTCCGGCGTCGAGGGCGCCCCCGCCCAGAGCTTCCCGGAACCGCCGTACACCACACTCGCCAACACCCCGGTCTCCCGCGAGAAGCCGTTCCTGTACCTGGACGGCAACGACTACAAGGTGTTCGTCCCCGCCAAGCGCACCAACGCGCGCGGTGTCTCGTGGAACGGCACGCCGCAGGGCGAGTCCATCCCGCTGAGCCAGTTCTACGTGGTCAAGCCGGGTGCCTCGGCCGAGACCATCAACGCGGCGGTGCAGCAGGGTCTGCACCTGCTGTTCACGCCCGGCGTCTACCACGTGAACCAGACGATCAACATCGACCGCGCCAACACGGTCGTCCTGGGCCTGGGCCTCGCCACGATCATCCCGGACAACGGGGTCACGGCGATCAAGGTCGGTGACGTGGACGGCGTGAAGCTCGCCGGCCTGCTCGTCGACGCCGGTCCGCAGAACTCCCAGGTACTGGTCCAGGTCGGCCCCGACGGCGCCTCGGCCGACCACTCGGCGAACCCGACCACCGTCCAGGACGTGTTCGTCCGGGTCGGCGGCGCGGGAGCCGGCAAGGCCACCACCGCCATGGTGATCAACAACGACGACACCATCGTCGACCACACCTGGCTGTGGCGCGCCGACCACGGCGACGGGGTCGGCTGGGAGACCAACCGCTCCGACTACGGCCTCCAGGTCAACGGAGACGACGTCCTGGCGACCGGGCTGTTCGTCGAGCACTTCAACAAGTACGACGTGCGCTGGTCCGGCGAGCGGGGCAAGACGATCTTCTTCCAGAACGAGAAGGCGTACGACGCCCCCAACCAGGCCGCCGTCCAGAACGGCGGCACCAAGGGGTACGCGGCCTACAAGGTCGACGACTCCGTGACCACCCACGAAGGATGGGGTCTCGGCAGCTACTGCTACTTCAACGTGGACCCGACGATCCGCCAGGACCACGGCTTCGAAGCGCCCGTGAAGCCCGGAGTGAGGTTCCACGACCTGCTCGTCGTCTCCCTCGGCGGCCAGGGCCAGTACGAACACGTCATCAACAACACCGGATCGCCCACCTCGGGGACCTCCACCGTCCCGTCGAACATGGTGTCCTTCCCGTGACGCCCCTCCTGAGGTGAACCAACGGCGCGGGGTCCGGCAGCCACTGCCGGATCCCGCGTCGCCGGAGCCGCCGCCCTATCCGGGTGGCGGCTCCGGCTCGTCGAGCGTCTGCTCGGACCAGATCACCTTGCCGCGTTCGGTGTAGCGGGTGCCCCAGCGCTCGGCGAACTGGGCGACGAGGAACAGCCCCCGCCCGCCCTCGTCGGTCGTCGCCGCGTAGCGCAGATGCGGCGAGGTGCTGCTGCAGTCCGACACCTCGCAGATCAGGGCCCGGTCGTACAGCAGCCGCACGGTGATCGGCTCGGAGCCGTAGCGGATGGCGTTGGTGACCAGCTCACTGAGGATGAGCTCGGTGACGAACCCCTCCTCGTCGAGCCCCTGGCCGGCGAGCCACCGGGTGGCCTCCCTGCGGACACCCGAGACCGCCGAGGCGTCGGGGGCCACCTCCCACTGCACGCGCCTGGCCGGGTCCAGGGTGCGGGTGCGGGCCACCAGCAGGGCGACGTCGTCACCCGGACGGTCGGGCAGCATGGCCTCCAGCACGTCGTCGCAGGTCTCCTCCGGCGTCCGGTCGCGGTCGGCCAGGGCTTGGCGCAACTGCTCCAGGCTGTCGTCGATGTCCCGGTCGCGGCGCTCGATCAGCCCGTCCGTGTACATGACCAGGCGGCTCCCCTCCGGCACCTCCAGCTCGACCGTCTCGAAGGGCATCCCGCCGATCCCGAGGGGCAGGCCGGCCGGGATCTCGGGGAACTCGACGGTGCCGTCGGGCAGCACGAGGGCGGGCCCCGGGTGGCCGGCCCGAGCGACCGAGCAGCGCCCGGTGACCGCGTCGTAGATCGCGTACAGGCAGGTGGCCCCGGTGACCGGGACACCGCCGTCGGCCTGCTCGTCCTGGTCGATCCGGACGACGAGTTCGTCGAGGTGGCCGAGGAGTTCGTCGGGCGGCAGGTCCAGCGTGGAGAAGTTGTGCACCGTGGTGCGCAGCCGGCCCATGGTGGCAGCTGCGTGCAGACCGTGTCCGACCACGTCTCCGACGACCAGGGCGACGCGTGCGCCGGACAGCGGGATGACGTCGAACCAGTCCCCGCCTACCCCCGCCTGCGCGGGCAGGTAGCGGAAGGCGACGTCCAGGGCGTTCTGCTCGGGCACACCGCGCGGGAGCAGGCTGCGCTGCAGGGTCACGGCCATCTCGTGCTCGCGGGTGTAGCGGCGGGCGTTGTCGACGCTGACGGCCGCGCGGGCCACCAGTTCCTCCGCGAAGGACAGGTCATCGGCGCCGAAGGGCTCCCCGTTCTCCGCGCGCCAGAAGTTGGCCACGCCGAGGATGACGCCGCGCGCGTGCAGCGGTACGGAGAGCAACGAGTGGAATCCGTGTTCCAGGATTCTCGCGGACTGCTCGGGGTCGGCCTGCCGCCACTGCTCGGACGTGGTCAGGTCGGGCACCAGCCAGGTGTGGCCGCTGCTGCTGCCGATGGCCTCGGGGCCGGTGGGCACGAACCCGATGACGCGGCCGAGCGGGTAGACGGGCTGGTCCGTTCCGGTGCCGGAGATGGCGGTGCGGCGTAGCCGTATCACGTCGCCGGAGGGTGGCTCCGGTTCTGCTCCGCGCAGGACCGCGTCGGCGAGGTCGACCGTCGCGCAGTCGGCGAACCCGGGGGCGGCGACCTCGGCGAGCTCCCGTGCGGTCGTCGCGATGTCGAGGGTGGTGCCGATCCCGGCACCCGCGCGGTACAGGAGTGTCAGACGCTCCCGTACGGTCTCCGCCCGGCCGGTGACGGCGCGCAGTTCCGTGGTGTCCCGCAGGGTCGCCACGATGCCGGGTGGCCCGCCGCGGTCCCCCGTGGGACGGAGGTTGACGGCCAGCAGCCGGTTCCCGGCGGGCCGCACCTCGTCGGTGGCGACCCGGCCGGAGGCCAGCAGTTCGGCGGTACGCGGCTCCAGCCCCAGATCCGTCACGGAGCGTCCCTCGGCGTCGGCGGGCAGCCCGAGGAGTCTTCTGGCCTCGTCGTTGGCGAGCAGCAGCCGGTGTTCGGGGCCGATGATGAGGACCCCTTCGCGGACCGCGTGCAGCACCGCGTCGTGGTGCTCGTACATCCGGGTCATCTCGGCCGGGCCGAGGCCGCGCGTCTGGCGCCCCAGCCGTCGGCTCACCAGGACCGCCCCGCCCGTCGTGAGGGCCAGCGCGGCGACGGCGGAGCCGATGGCGAGCGGGATGCTCGGGTTGGCGAGCTTGTTCACGGTCTCGACCTTGATGCCCACGGACACCAGTCCGGCGGGCGTGCCGTCGGGCCGTGGCACGGGCACCACGGAGACGACGGCGCGGCCGCGGCTGCCCGTGTAGGTCCGGGTGAACCCGTGCCCGTTCAGTGCCTCCTTGTACCGCGGATCGATCTGTGTGCCGATCCGCTGGAGATCGGGGTCGGTGTAGCGGATTCCGTCGGTCCCGGTCACGACGATGTACTCGACGCCGGTCCCGATCCGGATCTGTTCCGCGAGCGGCTGGAGCACCGAGGTGGGCTCCGGGCCGTCCAGTGCGGCGACGATCCCCGGGGCGTGCGCGAACGCCTCCGCGACGCTCAGCGAACGGGCTCGGGCCTCGTTCATGCTGTCGCGCCTGCCCTGAAGCACCAGCGAGACGACCGCGGCGGTGATGAGCAGCACCACGATGCCCAGCATCAGGAAGAAGACCTGGCCGGCCACGGTGCGAAAGCTGAAGGGGGCGCGCAGCCGGTTCCCCGGTGAGGACCGTTTCGCGTCCGAGCCGGAGGGCGCGGGCCGGTCACCACCCGGGCGTCCGCCATCGTGCCGATGCGGCCGCCGGGCGGAGCGGTGAAACCACGCCCGGAACCGACCTGTACCACACACATCTTTAGGTTTAACACGAATTGCCGGGGTCGGAATGCGGAGCGGGCCTCCAGTGCGGGTCCGGGCCGCCCGCCCGGACCGGGTGGAGGCGTTCCGGGCCGGCGGGGGTGTTCCGATCGGGTGATGCGGCTCCCGCCGGCGCGCGCCCGCCCTCGGCGCCGGAGGCCGCCGGGCATGATCCGGAGATGGTCCCTGTGTTCCTGACCAAGGCGGTCGAGCTGCTGCTCGGCCGGGAAGGCCGTTCACTCCATCTCAAGGCGGTGGGCTGGGCGACGGTGATCCTCGCCCTGACCCTGCTCGTCGGCTCCTGGGCGGTGCTCATGGCGGAACAGCACGCCGGACACGCCACCATCACCAGCTATCCCCGGGCGCTGTGGTGGTCGGCGGAGACCGCGACGACCGTCGGGTACGGCGACTTCTACCCGCTGACCCTGTGGGGCCGGATCGTGGCCGTCGTGGTGATGGGCGTCGGCATCACCACGTACGGGATGGTCACGGCGGCCCTCGCCACCTGGTTCGTGGGGCACGAGCAGAGACGCCGTCACCGGCTCGCCGAGGCGGAGCAGACCGCGCGCCATGTCCGGGAGGAGACCGCCCAGGTCCTGCACGAACGCTTCGACCGGATCGAGCGGCTGCTCGCCGACGCGGGCCACGGGCCGCCGCGCTGAGGGCCGTCCCGTGGGCCGGGAACGGTCACGGAACGCGATCACCGGCCCCCGGGGGTGTGAACGGCGTGGCGCCGGGCATAGGTCGGGTGACCGACAGGAGGTGGTGGCAGTGGGCCGCATCAGGGTTGTCAGACGTCCCCAGCTTCCGTCACGGCCGCCGCCGCTCGATCTGCGTACGCCGTCCGGGCGTCCACTGCCGTACTGACTCCGTCGTCGTCCTCCGTCGTCCTCGGGGCCGCACTCCGTGCGGCCCCGATCCGCGTTGTAGCGGCCGGGCCGGAGGAACCGGAAGCCCCCACCTCGCACTCATGACCGCCCTGCCGCGGAGCGGCACGAACCGGCAGGATGCCGGTGTACACGGCCGCCTTCCCCGGGCGGCTCCGGCCGTCCCAGGAAAGGGCTCCCGATGCGGGAAGCGCACGCAGAACAGTCCCCGCCGGACGAGGGGCCGCACGGCCGGCCCGAGGAGGCCCAGGTGATCGTGGTGGGGGCGGGACCGGCCGGTTCGTCCGCGGCCTTCCACCTCGCCCGGGCGGGCGTCGACGTGCTGCTTCTGGAGAAGTCGGGCTTCCCCCGGGAGAAGGTGTGCGGGGACGGTCTGACGCCGCGCGCGGTGCACCAGCTCATCCGGATGGGCGTCGACATCGAGGCACCGGGCTGGACGCGGTCGCGCGGGATGCGCTGGGTGACCGGTGACCGGCAGGTGCAGATCGACTGGCCCGCGCTGGGCGGCTTCCCGGACTTCGGGCTGACCCGCAGCCGCCACGACTTCGACGACATCCTGGCCCGACACGCCGTTGCCGCCGGAGCCCGGCTGCGCACCGGCGTGAAGGTGACGGAACCGGTGACCGACCGGGCCGGACGGATCACCGGCGTGAGCGCGGTGTCCGGGACGGCGGAAGCGGTGGTGCACCGGGCACCGGTCGTCATCGCCGCCGACGGCGCCTCCGCCCGGCTGGCCCTCGCGATGGGGCTGGAGCGGGACACGAAGCGCCAGATCGCGACGGCGGCCCGCCGCTACTACCGCAGCCCCGAGCGTTCACGGGAGGAGTTCCTGGAGCTCTGGGCCGACCTGCGCTTCCCCAGGAGCGACCGCTTCCTGCCGGGGTACGGCTGGATCTTCCCGATGGGGGACGGCCGCGTCAACGTGGGACTCGGCGCGATCCCCCATCGCCGCCACGGCAAGCCCGACCTGCGGGCCACCCTGGACCAGTGGCTGGCCCGCACACCGCACGAGTGGGGGCTCCGCGAGGAGAACGCGGAGGGGCCCGTCCGCAGCGCCGCGCTGCCGCTGGGTCTGAACCGTCATCCGCTGTACACCCGGGGCCTCCTCCTGGTCGGCGACTCCGGAGGCATGATCAGTCCATGGAACGGTGAGGGCATCGGCCAGGCGCTGGAGGCCGGGGAGGTCGCGGCCGAGAGCGCCGCGCTGGCCCTGGCCATGCCCCCGGGCCCGCGGCGGGAGCGGGCGCTGCACCACTACCCGGTCGAGATGAACCGGCGCTGGGGGCGCTACTACCGGCTCGGCAACAAGGCCGCCGATCTCGTCTTCAGCCGGTCCGGGTTCCAGCCCGTCCTGAACCGGTACGTGATGGGCTCGCCGTTCCTGCTCAACACGCTGGCCCGGCTCCTCAGCAATCTGACGGACAACCCCTCGCGCGATGTGATCGACCATGTCCTCAACACCGCGGTACGCCTCGTTCCGGCCCCGAACGCCCGCAGGCACTGAGCTTCCGTTCCAGTGGCCGGTCGCCGCGTCCGTCGTGGTCTTCACCGCGGGTCCGCCGCTGCCGGGCGGACCCGGCCGGAACCGGGCGCGGACGAGGCCGGGTTGCCGGCGGGGACGCGGTCGGTCGCCGACCGCGCCTGAGCCGTTCACGGGGTGCGAGCCGCCTCGCCGTCCGCGTCGTTCCAGCGGGCGGCGAGCAGCAGGGCGATGTCGTCGGGCCGGTCCGGTGCCTGTCTGGCCCGCCCGATCACGTGGTCCGCGGTATCGGTCAGCGGGGCCGGGCCGAAGTCGGCGATCGTGCGGCGCAGTCGCTCGATGCCCACGTCGATGTCCGTGCCCGACTGCTCGACCATGCCGTCGGTGTACAGGGCGAGCATCGCGCCGGGGGCCAGGCGCAGTTCGCTGACGGGGTAGGCCGCGTCGGGGTCGACACCGAGCACGACCCCGCCCGACAGGTCCAGGACCTCGGCCGCGCCGTCGGGGTGGCACAGTACGGGCTGGGGGTGTCCGGCCCGTACGGCGTGCGCGATACCGGTGGCCGGGTCCAGGACGACGTAGCAGCAACTGGCGAACTGGCCGGGGTCGAGGTCGATGAGGAGCCGGTTGGTACCGCTCACCACCTCCTGCGGGTCGTGTCCACTGAGCGCGAAGGCCCTTACGGCGCTGCGCAGTTGGCCCATGGTCGCGGCGGCCGCGACACCGTGTCCCTGGACGTCCCCGATGACCAGCGCCAGCCTCTCCCCCGTCTCGATGACGTCGTACCAGTCGCCGCCGACGTCCATGCCCTGGGTGCCCGCGAGGTAGCGGCCCGCGGTGTCGACGCCGTCGATGACGGGCAGCCGGTGCGGCAGCAGGACGTCCTGGAGTCCGCGGGCGAGGGCGGCCTCTGTGTCGTACCGCTGGGCGCGTTGCAGCGCCTGGGCGATGAGGCCGGCCAGTGCGGTGAGGATCGTGCGCTCCTCCGGGCTGAAGCCGCGCGGCTGGTCGAAGCCGAGGATGCACGAGCCGACGTGCTGCCCGGAGGCGATCAGCGGCAGGAAGGCGCGGGCGCCGACATCGGCGTCCATGGGGATGCCGGGGTAGGCGGCGCCCAGATGCTGCATGGACTCGAAGAAGATGGGGCGGCCGGAGGTGAGTGTCTCCACTCCGGGGATGCGGGCGTCCAGGCCGACGCCGTCGAACCCGTCCAGGAAGCCCTTGGGGAAGCCGGTCTCCCACTCCAGGTAGAGGCGGCCCTCCTTGAGCAGGTAGATCGCGAGCTGTCTGCCGCCGAAGGCGGGCAGCAGTTCCTCGGTGACCACGGCGGACACCTGCCGGGCCGTGACCGCCTCGGTCAGCGCGATCGCCAGCGCGACCGGCCGGTAGAGCGCGGCGGAACGGTCCGCGGGGGAACCGAGGCCCAGCCCGGGTGAGGTCACGGACCCCGGCGTGTAGGAGGGTTCCTCGGTGGGGGTGAGTACGGCTGTCAGCCCTTCGTGGCCCGGGTACAGGGAGATCGCGAGCCAGGGCGGAGGGGTGCGCCGGGCGAGGAAGTGGACCGGCTCGTCGGAGATCATCGCGGCCCGGTAGTGGTCCTCGTAGGCCGGGTTCGCGAACCATGGAAGGACCTCCCAGAGCACCCGTCCGACCAGCTCGGACCTGGCGTGGCCGAGGAGTTCCTCGGCCAGGTCGTTGAGGTAGGTGATCCGGCCGAAGCGGTCCAGCGAGAAGATCCCCCGCGGCAGCCGGTCGGCCGCCTCCGGGACGACCGGGCCGATACCGAGGTCCACCAGGAAGCCGGTCAGATGGCTCGCCGCACCGACCTCGGGCCCGGCCGCACTGTCCCGGCGGCCCGAGACCTCCAGCAGGTGCGAGCGGCCGTCGGGGCCGCGCAGCCGCATCCTGCGCACGACGGGCCCGCCCGACCCCGCCGCCTGGCGGGCCAGGGCCCACAGCCCGTGAACATCCTCCGGAGCAAGTTGCGCCGCCAGTGCGTCGATCGTGCCCGGGAACTCCGCGGGTCCGGTGCCGAGGATCGCGCACAGCTCGTCGTCGGCGCCGACGGCGCCGGTGGCCAGGTCCCAGTCGAAGCGGCCGATCCGTACGGGCGGCGAGCTGACGGCGGGCAGTTGCACGGGGAGCGGTTCCTCGTCCCAGCTCGGTTTCGTGCCGCTGGACTCCAGCTCCGCCAGTGCGGCGCCGAGCCGTTCGGCGACGGCCCGCAGCCTGCGCCGTTCGGCCACTCCCACCGGTTTGCCGGGGTTCGCCGCGCACAGCACCGTCAGCACCCCGACCGGTTTGCCGCCGCTGAGGACCGGCATGTACAGGGAGCCGAACGGGAAGGGCAGGCCCGCCATCAGCTGTGGGTAGCGGCGCATGCCGTCCTCGGCGTCGGCGAGGTGCACCGCCCGGCCCGTGCGGAAGGCGTCGGCCACCGGGAACGGGCGGTTCACATGCATCCGCCACCAGGGGCGGAAGAGCGGTCCGGGCAGCCCCGCCAGTACCGCCAGCCGCAGCAGCCCCGGTGTGAGGGAGCGCAGATAGACGCCCCCCGCCTGTCCGCTCGCGGCCTCGACACCGTTCACGACGGCCTGGGCGAGCACCAGCGACAGTTCGTCCGGCGCCCGGCCGCCCTTGAGCCTCTCGGGCACGCTGCCGTCCTCGCCGAGCGGAGCACCCCGGGCCGCGCCGTACCAGGTCACTCACTCAGCATGCCCCCGCGCAGCCGTACTCCGCACTTCAGACGAAAAGCTGCTTTCGATCAGAAATGCACCCTTTACACTTGTATGCGAGTCTGAAAGGCGGCCCATCGTCCGACATCCGCACAGGAGGCACGATCATGGGCAAGAAGCAGAGTCGGCACAACCGTGGCGCCCGCAGTGGCGGCCATGAGCAGTCCGCGACCACCGCGGAGCCCAAGGAACAGACGAGCGCGGCACCCGAGCCCGAAGGGGTGAAGGCGATCTCGGAGCACGTCTCGCACAGGCGGGAGCGGAAGTTCGGCCACAACTGACCTCCGGTACCGCCGCCGCGATCGCAACGGAGCGGCAGTCGCCATCGATGGCGACTGCCGCTCCGTTGCGATCGAGCGAGGGCCCGTCGTGACGGCGCGGAGGCCGTCGGGGCTTCCGGGGCACGTCCTACCGGTCACCGGCGGGCGGCCGGTGGTCACCGAGCTGGTCATTGAGCTTCTGCTGAGCGGAGTCGACCTGGCCGCTGTACTTGCCGTGTGTCTTCTTGTCGACGAAGTCGCCACCCTTCTCGACTCCCTGATGGGCCTGGTCCGGGTGCCCCTTGATCAGGTCCTTGATCTTGTCGAGCATGCTCATGACTCTCCTCCTCATGGAACGCTGACCTTCCCAGCATCCCCGCGACACCCCGGCGCCGCACCCTGGAGCGGAGGGGGCCGCGAGGGACCGCGAGCGTCCGGGACCCAGAGAAGTTACCCACAGGTATGTAGTGACTTCTTGCGCGCACGCCAGTAGAACTCGTTCCCATTCGATCGAGAGTGAGGAACGTCACATGACGGACTCAAGCTTACCGGACAAGGGATCGAGCGGCGTCTCGCGTCGCAAATTCATCGCTAGAACAAGTTTCATTCTGGGGGCTGCGGCCCTCTCCGGTCACGCCACCGCCGCCCAGGCGGCGAGCCGCGCCACGGCCACCGCGATCGGCAACGGGGAGCACGTCCCGGTCCTGGTGATCGGCACCGGGTACGGCGGTTCCGTGGCCGCCCTGCGACTCGCCCGCGCGGGCATCCGCGTCCACATGGTCGAGATGGGCATGTCCTGGGACACCCCCGGGTCCGACGGCAAGATCTTCGCCAACACCACGAATCCCGACGGCCGCTCGTACTGGCTCCGCACCAAGACCAAGCAGCCCCTCAGCAACTTCTTCGGCATCCCCATCGACCGGTCCATCCCCCGCTACACCGGAATCCTGGACGCCGAGGACTTCAGCGGCATCACGGTGTACCAGGGACGCGGCGTCGGCGGCGGCTCACTGGTCAACGGCGGCATGGCCGTCACGCCCCGGCGGGAGAACTTCGGCGCCATCCTCCCCACGGTCAACACGGACGAGATGTACTCCACCTACTACCCGCGCGCCAACGCCGGCCTCGGCGTCGGGACCGTCGACCCGGCCTGGTTCGACAGCGTCGCCTGCTACCAGTACGCCAGGGTCGGTCGTAAGCAGGCCCAGCGCTCCGGCTTCCCGTTCGTCTTCGTGCCCGACGTGTACGACTGGGACTACATGGAGAAGGAGGCCGCCGGCACCGTACCCAAGTCGGCCCTGGACGGCGAGATCCTCTACGGCAACAACTACGGCAAGAAGTCGCTGCAGAAGACCTACCTCTCCCAGGTCATGGCGACCGGCAACGTCACCATCTCGCCCCTGCACAAGGTGACTTCGGTGTCTCCGGCGTCGGCCGGGGGCTACACGGTCGTCATCGACCAGCTCCGCACCGACGGGAGCACAGAGGCCACCAAGACGGTGACCGCGGACAAGGTGTTCTTCGCGGCCGGCAGCGTCGGCACGAGCAAACTGCTGACCGAGCTCAAGGCCACCGGCAGGCTCCCCGGCCTCAACGACGAGATCGGCAAGGGCTGGGGCGACAACGGCAACGTCATGTGCGGCCGCGCCAACCACCTGTGGGACCCGACCGGTGCGGTCCAGGCGAGCATCCCCTGCGGCGGCATCGACAACTGGGACGCCGGTGGCGCGTTCGCCGAAGTCGCGCCACTGCCGACCGGGATCGAGACGTTCGCCTCGTTCTACCTGTCGATCACGAAGAACCCGAACCGCGCCCAGTTCTCCTGGAACGCCGCGACGGGCAAGGTCGACCTGAACTGGCAGGCCGCGTGGAAGCAGCCGTCCATCGACATGGCCAAATCGATCTTCGACAAGATCAACGCGAAGGAGGGAACGATCTACCGGACCGACCTCTTCGGCGTGTACAAGATCTGGGGCGACCACCTCACCTACCACCCGCTGGGCGGTGCGGTGCTGGACCGGGCCACCGACAACTACGGCCGCCTGCACGGGTATACGGGCCTGTACGTGATCGACGGCTCACTGATCCCCGGCAACACCAGCGTCAACCCGTTCGTCACCATCACGGCACTCGCCGAACGGAACATCGAGAAGATCATCGCCACCGATCTGTGACACCGGCCAGAGCGGCGGGCCGGCCGGCAGGAGGCGGCGCACCAGCCTCCTACCGGGTACGCCCCGGGCAGATGGCGACGGGCCCGGGGCGTCCGGCCGCTCAGTGGCCGGGCAGCACGCACACGGCGTCGAGACCCAGTACGTGGTTGAGCCGGCCGAACGCCAGCCAGGAGCCGATGCTCATGCTCAGCTCGACGATCTCGCGCTGGCTGTAGTGCGCGGTCATCCGGGTCCAGAACTCCTCGTCCAGACCGTGGTGGTCCAGGGCGTACCGCTCGGCGTACTCGGCGGCCAGCCGGGTCCGGTCGTCGAAGGCCCCGGCGGTGCGCCACTCGTTCACCGCGTCGGCGAACTCCTCCTCGACCTTCTCGCCGTCCCGTTCGGTGCGCCAGTCGAGGCAGAACAGGCACCCGTTGATCTGCGCGATCCGCAGCCGGGCTGCCTCGAACTCGCGCAGGCCCAGCGAGGTGTGCTGGTACACCGACAGGGAGAAGTTCGCGGCGGCCATCCCGATGCCCGGGACCATGTCGCCCCATACGTAGCCGATCGGTTCCTGGCCCTCGGGTATGTCGATGATCATGGCTGCTTCCTTCCGAGTCTGCCGGCTGCGGGGCGCAGGGGGACGTCGAGTGCGTCGTAGAGTCCGGGTTCCGCGTCCACCAGCCAGTCGATGGCGTTCACCAGCCGGCCGACCGCGGTGGCGTTGCCGCCGGCCGAGCGGTTCTCGTCCTCGTCGGTGGCCTCGACCGTGACCTCGATGCGCGGACGGCCCTCGATGATCACGCGGTGGGCGCCGGCGCCGTCGGGCGGCGACGGCCAGTCGGGGGCGCAGGACGGGTGGATGCGGGTGATGTGCTCGATGACGATGCGGGGCTCGCCCTCGACGATGCCCTGTACCTCGAAGCGGACCGCGCCCTGGGTGCCCGCGACGAACTCGCCCATCGTCCGGGTGGTGACCGTCGTCTCCAGCGGCCGGCGGGCCATGGTCTCGCGGATGTCGTCGAGCTCCACGCCCAGGGCCCTGGCCATCAGCCGTATCTGTCCGCCCCACACCATCGTCGGGACGGAGGCCGCGAGCATCAGCGGCTCGTACTCCATGGGGTGTCCCATGCCGATCAGGTGGCGGACCGAGTCGGGCTGGTCGTAGGTGGAGTAGTCGAAGATCTCCTGGCAGCGGATCACGTCGACCGTGGTCCCGAGTCCGCTGATCAGCAGGGGCAGTACGTCGTTGCCCCAGCCGGGGTCCACACCGGAGACGAACAGCGAGCCGCCGCCGTCGGCGACGGCGGCCAGGACCGGTTCGCGCAGCTCCGGCGGGGCGCCCCGCTGGTCGTAGAGCGCGTACAGGGCGGGTGTGACGACCACGGCGCCCGTCCGGACCGCTCTGGTGATGTCGGCCAGCGCCTCGTCGGGGCGGATGTCCCCGGAGGCCGCGTACACCACCGCGCCGGGAGCGGTGGCCAGCACCGCGTCGATGTCATCGGTCGCCGCGACGCCCAGATCGCGGCCGGTCCCGGCGAGGTGGCCCGCGTCGCGGCCCACCTTGCCGGGATCATGAACAAGCACGTGCGCCAGTTTCAGGGCCGGATGGGCCTCGACGGCGCGGATGGCCGCGCGGCCGACATTGCCGGTACCCCAGACCACCGTGGAAATCATGCGGCGGAGGGTAGCGCGCGGGATGAAAGGTTCATAGTGCCATCGCCCACCCGGTTGGGAGGGTGTCCGGGCAGGCCCGCAGGCTCCTCCCGGCCACCCTCCCG
This sequence comes from Streptomyces sp. NPDC087428, assembly GCF_044744085.1. NCBI lineage: Bacteria > Bacillati > Actinomycetota > Actinomycetes > Kitasatosporales > Streptomycetaceae > Streptomyces > Streptomyces sp. NPDC087428. The sequence goes on along the minus strand of NZ_JBIUXR010000028.1, from coordinate 2,292 downwards.
TCCCCGCCTCACACGATAAAGATCAAGCCAAGGGCTGTACGGCACGCGAAGAGGGGTGGGAGGGAGCCGCTCGGCTCCCTCCCACCCCTGCGCCCCGCTCCTCCCGAAGGCGGAGCGGCGGTATGTCAGTAGGCCCCGAAGACGTTGTCGATCGAGCCGTACGTGGCCGCGGCGTAGTTGCACGCTGCGGTGATGTTGGCGACGGGGTCGAGGATGTCCGTCGAGGTACCGGCCACGTGGTACGCCTCGAAGGTGGGCTGGATCACCTGGAGGAGGCCCTTGGACGGGGTGCCTGCGGCGGCGTTCGAGTCCCAGTTGTTGACGATCTGCGGGTTGCCCGAGGACTCGCGGATGATGTTGCGGTAGATGCCGTCGTAGCTGCCGGGGATGCCGTTCTGGGCCATCACGGCCAGCGACTCCTTGATCCAACCGTCGAGGTCGTCGGTGTACGCCGTCGCGGCCTGGGCCGGAGCGGTGGTGGCGGTCTCCTCGGCGATGGGCGTGACCGTCCGCTGGGAACGGTCGGCGCGGTCGGCGCCCTCGGCCCGGTCGGACGGCTGCGACGCGTCGGTCGCGGGCTTGGACTCGACCGCGGGCTTCGACTCGACCGCGGGCGTCGCCTTCGATCCGGCGGCGGGGGCCGCCTTGGGCGCGACGGCTGCGGACTTGGCGCCGATGGTCAGCTTGAGGCCCGGGTGAATCAGATCGGGGTTTCCACCGACCACACTCCGGTTGTCCTTGTAGAGCTGCTCCCAGCCGCCGCTGAGGGAATGTCCCCGGGCGATCTTGGAAAGCGAATCGCCGGAGATCACGGAATAGACGGTGGACTCCGTCTTGCTGACGGCAATTCCCTTGGCCGCGACGGAAGTCGGGGCCGCCGCCTTTTCTGCGACGACAGCGTGTGCCGGTGCGGCAGAAGCCGATCCGGCCCCGATCAGGGGGAGCGCGAGAACGACTCCGCCCGTGCTCACGGCGATGAAACCGCGGGTCAGGGAGATGGACTTGGAACGACGGTGCTTACCCATGATGGGCATGGCGCATTTCCTCTCCGCCGCCTGCGAGGTGAGCTGTCGGGTTCGGACTGGAGATGTCCGGCCGCACATGATGGCGACTTCACCCCTAGCCGCTCCGGATACCGGACCGGCGGCAAACCTGGGTCCCCCGCTCCTGCCGTACGTGAGTGGGTCGGGTTACCGGACGGCGGCAGGATTCGGCGTTCCATCCGGATTGACGGCGACCGTAAGCGAGAAACACCGAGCGAAACAAGCCCTGAATTCTGGATCTCAATTGATTCGCAAGATCAATTAAAGGAAACGCTCACCATCAGACCTTCACGAAGAAGTCAACTTTCTTGGCGCAACAGGGAACCGGAGCCGGAGACCCCGCGTACGGGGTCGGGAGAGTGACGCTGGCCACTGAGCCCGAAAAGGGTGATTTGCTCAATATTCGTAGCTTTTGAGGCGCAGAAAAGGGACTCGGAGGGACATTGGTAGCTACTCCGGTTAATTACTCAATCAGGACATCTTGACCGGCTTCGCGAGGGTGCGCCGCAGGCGTGCGCGGCCCCGCCGCGAGACGTCCCGACACGGCCCCGGCGTCAGCCCTCGCGTCGGAGCCGTGCCGAGAGGTGGTGCTGGAGCGGCAGGCCGACCGCTGCGAGGTCATGGACGAATTCGAGCGTGCGGTCGTCCGTCAGGGTGTAGCGGCGGCGGGTGGCGCTGACCTCCTTGGCGGTGGGGGCGAGCGCGACCTGATGAGTGGCGAGGTCGGCCGCACCGTCGGCCGCGCGGCCCGTCAGGATCTCGGCGATACCGGTGGGCTGGGTGATCAGCGCCTCCACGCGCCCGTCCGGCTGCATCCGCCACCAGCCGCTCTCCCTGGCCGACGGCCGCAGCGGGGTGCCTTCCGCGTCGATGAGCCAGGCGCGCGTCTCGTAGTGGAGGAAGGGGCGCCCGTCGTGGCTGAAGGTCACCTCCTGCGCGTACCGGAACTCCTCGGCGAGCGTCGGATACTCACCGCGGCCCTGCCCGGTCCAGGTGCCCAGGAATCCGGTCAGCGGTGCGAGCAGTGCGTGCGGGGCGGGCGCCTCGTCCGGCCGGATCGCGTCGGGATACGGGTGCTTCTGAAGGGGGTCGAACATCTTGCGCGCTCCTGAGTCGGGGATGGTGCCGGTGATGGGCGCCGGCTCGCAGACTAACTTGACTCTGTCGGGGATCTTGAAGGTGCCGGTCAGGTTCCCAGGGTTCGCCAGGACTTCGGCCGGGGTATCTCGCGCTGGTCGAGGTAGTGCTG
>NZ_JBIUXR010000027.1:0-92581 GCF_044744085.1 Streptomyces sp. NPDC087428 | reverse complement strand
GCCCACCGGATGACCACCGCAACAGCCAGCGGCGCCTACCCGTTCGTAGCCGAAGGCGGCCTGGGGGCCGAGGGGGTGTTCATCGGCCGCGATGTACATGCAGAGGCGGCCTTCTGTTTCGATCCGTTCTCGCTCTACAACAGCGGCCGGATCGAAGGCTTCACGAACCCCAACGCCGTCCTGGCCGGGATCATCGGCATGGGCAAGTCCGCGCTGGCGAAGTCCATCGCCACCCGGTCGATCGCCCACGGCTACCGCGTCTACATCCCGTGCGACCCCAAGGGCGAGTGGACCAGCGTCTCGCAGGCACTCGGCGGCTACAGCATCGCTCTGGGACCAGGGCTCCCGGGCCGGTTGAACCCGCTCGACGCCCCGGCCCGGCCCTCTTCGGTCAGCGAGGAGGACTGGTTCACGGAGGTCCGCAAGCGCCGTCTGTTGCTGCTGGCCAGCCTCGCCCGCCCCGTGCTGAAGCGCGATCTGCTGCCGATGGAGCACACCGCCGTCGACCTGGCCCTGGATCTGGTCGTCGCTGACGCCGCCGCCCGGGGCACGGTGCCGCCGCCCGGCGAGATCGCGCACGTACTCGGCTCCCCCGAACGCCTCGACCAGGCCCTCGGCCACCAGGCCGGGCACCTTGGCTCGGCCGCCCAAGACCTCGCCCACGCATTGCGGCGTCTCGTGCACGGCGACTTGAGCGGCATGTTCGACGCGCCGAGCACCGTGTCGTTCGATCCGACGACGCCGATGTTGTCCATCGACCTCTCCCGTCTCGGCGGCTCCGGTGACGACACGGCACTGGTGCTCGCGATGACGTGCGCGAGCGCATGGATGGAGTCAGCCCTCAGTGATCCCGATGGTGGTCGGCGCTGGGTGATCTACGACGAGGCGTGGCGGCTGATGCGGCATGTCGGGCTGCTGGAGCGGATGCAGAGCCAGTGGAAGCTCTCCCGAGGTCTGGGCATCGCGAACCTGATGGTGATCCACCGCCTCAGCGATTTGCTCTCGGCGGGCGACGCCGGCTCACGCGGCCGAGTCCTGGCCGAGGGACTCCTCGCGGACTGCAGCACGCGCATCATCTACCGCCAGGAGCCCGACCAGCTCGCCGCCGCTGCATCTCTGCTCGGCCTGACCGGCGTCGAGACCCAGGCGGTGTCCGCCCTGACCAAGGGCCGAGGTCTGTGGAAGGTCGCCGGCCGCTCGTTCATCACCCAGCACATCCTCCACCCGGCTGAGCGGGAGCTGTTCGACACGGACGCCCGTATGGCGGCCTAGCCCGACGACCAGCACAGCAACGGGAATCGATCATGTCTGCTTCTTCTACTCCTTCCTCCGGTGACAACCAGCCGTCGCAGGCCACCGACCCTTTGGCGTGGCGACGGCACCTTCCGGCATTGGCCTCGGCCGCCGCCGGGATCAACGAGGCGTGCGACGCCTGGGACGCGGTTTCGGACTCGCTCTGCGACGCGGACGGCTGGCCGCTGGACGACAAGGTCTACGGGGGCGGGAAGGTCAAGCGGGACGCCGAAGCGTGGAAGTACGCCGAGGTGTTCCTCGACCACGGATCCGAGGTGCTGGCCGGGGTCCGCGCCGCCGCCGACGGCCCCGACTACGTCGAGGGGCCGATCAGTGACGACCTCCGTCGGATACGCGGGATCGACACCATCCTGCTCCGGGCGCAGGAGCTGCGACACGAATGGGACGGCGTCATGGCGCTTATGGACGGTTCGCAGCCGAGCGTGCTCCACCTCTACAAGGAGCGTGCCGAGGAGCACCGCAACACCGAGGGCTGGCACTACTCACATGAACTGGGTTCCAAGGGACCGGCGTTGGTGCGTGTCGGTGAATACCTAGTTCACCGGGCGGACACCGAACGGCCGGCGCAGACCGAGCGGGCTCGCGTCGCGCTAACCCGCTCGACGCACAACGCTCCTGCCGTAGCACCTGCTTCGCCCCAGGTCCCGCCGGCATCGCATCCGCCGGCTCCCGGTCGCTCGCGGTGATCCCTAGCACGCAGTCACGGCAGCGCCAAACTGCCCGATCTCCGGATCCTCATGGACCACCGCACTCCTTCAAGCTCCACACCCCGTCGGCTCCCGCCGTGCGGCGGGGTGTTCGCAACGGAGAACTCCATGCACCACGAAACCTCGCCCCCGACCGCCACGTCCGATCCGCGTCGCCTTCAGGCTGCTCTCTGTTCCGCGCTCGGGCAGCGCGGCCTGGAGGGCACCGTCGAGTACGGCCTCAGCGACTACATCGTCCACGCCGAGCTTCCCGACGGCAGTTCATTGATCATCTCGCCGCCGCAGGAGCCACCCTCCGAGCACCCCGAGTCCCCGGAAAGCTGGATGGTCACCCGCCACCGGTCCGCCGAGCCCGCCGTCTACGAGGTGATCTACGACTCCGAGCCGGACGGTCCGCATGCGCGCCACGGCGGCAGCGTGCCGGACGTCCTCTCCGCTGTCGACGCCCGCCTGGACCAGCTTGGCGTACCACCACGCCAGGAGCAGGAACGTTCCGGCAGGGCGCGCGCCGCCACCGTGCTCCCGCCCGACTCCGCTCCATCCCGGGCGAGTGTCGCTCTCGCCTCTTCGCCGTCGGTCGGCCAGCGCGTGCTCCCGAGCGGTCCGCCGCCGGAATCTTCCACGCGGGCCGGGCGGCCGTCGGCCAGTTCCTCATCCGCTCCCCGGCTCTGACCGACCGCGATCCAGGAGTCCTCCGTGCACCGCACCCTCAGAACTGATCCGCCCGTCGCCCGCACCTGCAACCGCACCCGCCTCGGATGGATCTGCCATGCCCAGCCACTACGACGTGCTGCCCGACCTCGCCTTCGGCCACCACCCCGTCCACGGCATCGTCGCCGCGAACCCGAAGAACCTTGCGGCCAGCACCTGGATGCTCAAGGGATTCGACTTCCATCCCGTCCCCGACCAGCCGACGTTGTACGCGCTGGCCGACCAGAACCGTGACGGGCACGGCCGTACGAGCCGGGCCATCGAGCTGCTGCGCAAGGCCGGCTACCAGGTCGATGTGGACGCCGCACTTGACCCTGCGCTGGCGTCCGACACGGCACAGGGACGCGACCGCGGTCCGCTCGGTGAACCAGACGTCGCCTTCGCCGATCACCCGCAGCTCGGCATCGTCGCAGCCCTCGATGACCGTGTCTCCGGCCTCAGCGGGCTGGCGCTGGTGGAGGACGGCTGGCGGCACAACTCGAGTCTGGACATCTACACGCTCCCCGCGACCACCGATCGCGTCGAGGCGCTGGGGAAAGTCGCCGACGCCACGGTGGCCCTGCACCGTTCGGGGCTCCAGGTCGCAGTACAGCCTCGCCTCGCTCAAGAGGTGACGGCTCGGCCCCGCCCTGCTGCCACGCCGACCGCCGGCCGTGAGCGCGGCCGTGGTCCCGCCCGCGCGTCTCCGTTGAGCGCCGCCGCGCTCGCCGCCAGCCCGGCCCGTGCCGGTATCCCGGGCAGGGCGCCGGTCCCCGCCGCCGTCACCACACCGGCGGTCCGGCCAGTTGACCCCCGCATCGCGTACTCCCGCGACCGCTGATCCAACTCCTCAAGGAGGCCCTTCCATGGCCGTAAAGACGATTTGGCCTATCGACCACACCTGCGGTCACCATGCCGACCGCGACTTGTCCGACCGCCCGGCCGACCGCCGCGCCGGCTTCGCCGAGTGGCTCGCCAGGCAGGAGTGCACCGACTGTTGGCGCGCCTCGAACGAAGGCGACGAGCAGGACAAGGCCGCCTGGCTCAAGGCGAAGCGCGCCGAGGAACAGAGCGCGTCCGAAGCATGGTCCGAGCAGTACCGGATGCCTCCCCTGGAGGGGACCGAGCGGGCCGTTCCCTGGGGCGTGCGCTGTCGTCACCAGATCCTGACCAACGCCTACACCGCACTGGTCACCGAAGGCACGACCAGCGAAGCGGAGTGGGCGGAGATCGAGGAGAACGCTCGTACGGTGACCCGCGCCGGGTGGTGGATAGACCAGAGGTCGTCCGAGCCCGAAGACCTCACCGAACTGCTCCGAGCCGCCACCGAGGCCGACCGGCCGACAGAGAATCCCTTCTTCTGACCGACCGGGTGCCCTGCTGCGGCGGGGCACCCGGCTGACCGCCACCGTGCGGCCTCTACCAGCGCTTCTCGGCCGGACCAAACCCCGGATTTGCCGGACGCTCTGCCCACTGGCCCACCTCCAACGGGTCCTTCGCTCCCTCTGCCCCGGAGACTTCCGTGCTTACCTCGATCACCATCACGTCCGAGTTCAGCGGCAGCGTCGTTGCCAAGGGCGCTACTGATGACCTCTCCGCGCAACTCCTCCGTCACGCCGGTTTCAAGCAGATCGACGACTGGCACGGCCGACGCCATCGCCTGCCCACCACCACTCCGCTCGCCGACCAGGTCGCCATCGCCAGCCATGCGGCCGAGATGCTTCGAGCCGCTCGCTATGACGTCACCCTTCCGCCGTCCCTCGACACGGCCCGGATGAGCCCCCCGGTGCATGCGCTGGGGCCCTACGCCGCCGGAGCCGAACTCCTCAGCATCACGGACCAGATCCGTGCGGCCGAAGACGGAGCCAGCCTTCAGCGGGCAGTCGACCACCTCCTTCACCCCAAGCACGGTGCGCTGGAGCGTGTCCGGGAGGCGCTGGAAGCAGCGGGAGAACAGGTCAACGACCTGGACGACGACGCGTATGCGCTCGCCGACCGGTTCGGCTTCGCCTCGGAGTTCGTCAGCTCGGCCCAGTCCGAACTCGTCGACTCCGAGGCCGAGCTACGCCGCGTCGGCGACGCTTCGACGAGTAACTCGGCAGCACGGACCGTCCGTGATCACCGTGATGCCGCTCTGGCCACTTCTCCTGCGGCGAACCAGGCCAAGGTCTCCTCGGCGTCCAGTTCCCAGACGGCGCCGCTCACTACAACGGGTCACCCGCCGCGCGCCGCAACGCCCCGACGGTGACCCCGGCGGCTCTCTTCGCCGTCGGCCACCAGCACGTCGCGCGCCACCGCTCGACCCACCTGTCAAAGACCACTCACCCGAAGAGGCAAACGTGCCCGAGTACTACTCCAGCATCGGCGAGGCCGTCGGTGCGGCCATGCAGCACAACATCCGGCTCGCCCACCGCAGCACGGCACCGGGCTCCAACAAGCCGCTGCAGGTCAGGGACCTGCCCAGCGCTTCCGCCGATCCGTACTCGGTCCGCGGAATGATCTCTCGCCTCCAAGAGGACGCCTCGCCCGATGAGGTGGCGGGCATCATCGAGGAGGTCAACGGCGCACTGGTCGGGGCTCTGCCCGAGCTGACCGAACTCGTCGCCTCTGCCGCCGACTGGACTCGCGCCCGACTCGACTTCGACGACCCGCATCACCATCCGACTTTCGAGACGTGGACCCGACTGGCAGCCGCGTACGGGATGCTCCAGGACGTCCGCGAGCAGTTGGAAGTCGCCGAGAACGGTCTCGCTGCCTGTCCCGCAGAGCGCACGGACCCCCGGCACCACCAGATGGTCAACGTCCTGCGCAGCCGGGAGTTGCTCGACGATGTCCTCGGTGCCGAGGCTGCTCCTGTGCCGTCCGCTGCCCGGAACGTCGATTCAGACCGGCAGCGGGCAGCCCGCGCCTCCTCGCCGCACGCCGGAACATCGCCGTCGACCGGCAGTCCGCCGGCCACCGCAGCACCTCCGCCCGCGCCTCGTTCTGCCGGCCGACCCCGCTGAAACGTTCCGCCTCAGACGTCCAGGAGTACCCCCATGAGCTGCACGAGAGCCGAGCACGCCCTGCCCCCGCCCGCTCGCACACCCAAGGAACCGCCGTGCCTTCCCCGCGCACCAGCGCGCCCTCGACCACCACCGGGTCGGACGCGCTCCTCTACCTCCTGTTCGGCATCCTCGGCGCCGCCATGGCCTTCGGCTCCCTGGCCTGGCTGACCGGAAATCTCACCAACACCGCCGTCGGGAGCGGGACATGGGCCCCCTTCCGCATAACGGACGCGCTGCTGCACCCGGAGGTGCTGTGGCCGACCTTGAGCACCAGCACGCTGATGGTCGGCGCCCGCGTCGTCCCCGCCCTGTTCACCGTTGCCCTGGTCGTCACCGCTGCCGTGCTGTGGATGCGCTGTCGTGCCGGGTCCAAGTCCGGCCTCGCCCGGAAGGCGGACCTGGCGCCGCTGCTGGACAAGGAGATCGTCGCCAGGGCGAAGAGCCTGCGCCCGAGCCTGGGCGGCCGGGAGAGTAAAAGAGGTCCTGCCCGCTGACCGCGGCATCCTGCTCGGCACCCTCGATCCCGGTCGTGCGGAGGTCCGCGCGTCCTGGGAGGACGTGATCGTCGCGATCATGGCCCCGCGTTCCGGCAAGACGTCCGGGCTGGCGATCCCCGCGATCCTCTCGGCACCGGGCCCGGTCCTGCTCACCAGTAACAAAGCCGCGAACGACGCCTTCACCACCACGGTGGACGCCCGTGCCGAGGTCGGCACGATCTGGACCCTCGATCCGCAGCAGATCGCCCATCACCCGCGCGAGATGTGGTGGGACATCCTCGCTGACGCCCGCGATCTCGCCGGGGCTAAGAGGTTGGCGGGGCACTTCGTGACGGCGAGCGTGGACGAGTCGAGCGGCTCCGACTTCTGGTCCACCGCCGCGAGCAACACCCTCGGTGCCCTCTTCCTCGCCGCAGCGTCCCACCGGCGGCCGATCACCGACGTCCTGGCCTGGCTCGCGATGCCGGCCGACCGTACCCCGGTGGACCTGCTCACCGACGCCGGCCACCATGCGGTCGCCGCCCAGCTCCAGGGCACCGTCTCCGGCGCGACCGAAACGCGCGACGGCATCTATGAGACCGCGAGGCAGTACGCGAGCTGCCTGCTCGACCCGGACGTCGCCGCCTGGGTCACCCCGAACGGCGACCTTCCCGAGTTCCAGCCGTTCGCCTTCGCCACGTCTCGTGACACCTTGTACCTGCTGAGCAAGGACGGCGGCGGCAGCGCGTCGGCGATCATCGCGGCGGCGGCCGACGCCGTGATGCGCGCGGCCGTGATCGTGGCCGAGCGCTCCGGCGGGCGACTCGACCCGCCCGCCCTGTGTGTCCTCGACGAGGCGGCGAACGTCTGCCGCATCTCGGATCTCCCTGATCTCTACAGCCACTTGGGCAGCCGAGGCGTCATCCCCATGACGATCCTGCAGTCCTACCGTCAGGGCCAGCGGTGCTGGGGCGAGGCCGGTATGGACGCCCTGTACTCGGCCGCCACCATCAAGATCATCGGATCTGGCATCGATGACGCGGACTTCGCCGACCGGCTCAGCCGTCAGGTCGGCGACCATGACGTCCAGACCACCTCGGTGTCGACCAGCGAGGGCGGCAAGTCCACCTCGGTGAGCATGCGCACGGAGCGGATCCTTCCGCCGGACGCCATCCGCGCCCTGCCCAAGGGCAAGGTTCTGCTGCTGGCCACCGGCATCCGGGTCGCCATGCTCAACCTCAAGCCCTGGTACAAGGAGCCCTCCGCCAAGGTGGTCGGCCCGGCTTCCGCTCGCGCCACGAAGGCCATCACCGAGCGTGCTCTCGCGAAGAGCATCGGCCAGGACGATCTTGGACTGTCGGCATGAGCGCGTCCACACCACAGCAGGGGCGGTTGGCCCACGCTCCGGTCGTCCTGCGCGGTGGCCGGTGGTGGCTTGACGGCGGGGCCGGCTCGGTTCCCGCCTCCGATCCCGCCTTCACCGCCGTCCTGGACGACTTCGCGCTGTCGATGGCCGCTGCCGACCAGGCAGTCGCCAACCTCCTCATCCGGCAGGACGAGGCGTCCTCCGTTGATCCGGGAGGTCGGCGGTGAACCCGCTGATGAGTGCCGAGCAGGCGGTCCTCGGTGCCGCACTCCTCGACCCCGAGCAGCTCACGCACCTGGAGTGGCTCGCTGCGGACCACTTCTATCGGCCCGTCCACCAGGCGCTCTTCGCCGCGCTCCGCAAGCTGCGCAACGACGGGCATCCCGCGCTCTCGGCCGCTGGTCCGTTGCCGCTGTCGTGGGTGACCGACGCGGTCGAGGAGGCCGGACAGCAGGTGCGCGGGCTGACCGCGGCGTACGCTCACACCCTGATCCAGGCGTGTCCCCGAACCGAGCACGCCCCGGTGTACGGACGCATGGTGCTGGAGGGGGCGATTCACCGCACCGTCGCCCAGCACGCGATCCGTCTCCACCAGGCGGCTCGGGCCGACGCCGTCCAGGGCGAGGTCGAGGGAGCCTTGCGCACGGCCGACGTCCTGACCGGCGTACTCACCGACCTTGCACGACGCTGGGGAACCGACCCTCGACCGGTCCCACCCACCGCTGGACCCTCTGCCGCCACGGACATCCCGCCTCCGGCGCAGAGCGGCCAGGTCGCCGAGGACGAGCGGTTCCTCCTGGCCGTCCTCGCCGAACAGCCGGGGGCCATGGGCGAGGTGGTGGCCTGGCTGCGGCCGGGAGACTTCGCCGACCCGACCCACGGGCAGCTCTACCGGTGCCTGGGCGCGCTGCACCACCGAGGCGAACCCATCGACCGGATCACCCTGCTCTGGGAGGCCCAGCGACGCGGCCTGCTGGCCGACGGCACAGTGTCGAGCGAGCAGCTGACCGCCGTCTGCGAAGGCATGGTCCCCGGCAGCGCCGACTGGTTCGGACAGCGGGTGATGCGCTCCTCCGTCACCCGCACCGCCGCCGCCTCCGCGCGAGCCATCCGGACCCTGGCCCAGGACGAGGTTCTGGGGCCCGGCCGGCTGATCAACCACGCCCTGCACGAACTCGGTCCGCTCGACGAGGTACGTGCCCGCTGGGCCACCGCGAACAGCAGTCCGGCTCCGAAGACCACGGCATCCGCTCTGTCGGCGGCCGAGCCGCCGCCCGACCGAGTGAAGGCCGCCCGCGCCCGCAGCACACCCCGCCCAGGCGCGTCACCCCCAGCCCCGGCCAGCCGTCTCCCCACGCTGTCAGCAGCCCGACCACCCTCGCGCGGCCACCCGTGAGGCCCCCTCCCCACCAGCCTCTTCTGCCCCTGGAACTCGCCTTGCTCTACCCCATCTCCGCAGCCGCGCCGGACCTACGCGTCACGGCCCTGAGCCTCGCCACCCCGTTGATCGGGTCGCTCTGCTCGGGGTACGGCGGCCTCGACCTGGGCGTGCAGGCCGCCCTCGGTGGCACGCTCGCCTGGCACGCCGAGGTCGACCCGAACGCCTCACGCATCCTGGCCCGCCACTGGCCCGGCGTCCCGAACCTGGGCGATATCACCGCCATCAACTGGTCCACCGTCCCCCGGGTGTGCGTCCTGACGGCCGGCTTCCCCTGTCAAAGACGTCTCGGTCGCCGGCCGCCGGGCCGGACTCAACGCCCAAACCCGCTCCGGGCTCTGGCTGCACGTCGCCCGTGCGGTCGCAGCCCTCCGACCCTGCCTGGTTGTGATCGAGAATGTGCGCGGCCTCCTCACCTCCCCCGCCGGTTCCCCTGGCGACGTGGAACCCTGCCCGTGGTGTCTGGGAGACACCGCAGGTCAGCCTGCTCTGCGGGCACTCGGTGCCGTACTCGGATCCCTGGCCGACCTCGGGTACGACGCGAAGTGGCTCGTGCTTCGCGCCTCCGACGTCGGGGCCCCGCACCGCCGCGAGCGGACCTTCCTCGCCGCCTGGCCCGCCGGGCACCCTGCTGAAGACGCCGACCAGCAACATCGGGAAGAACGGCGGCAGCCAGCATCCATCGAAGCGGAAGAGCGGGGGGCACGGTCCGAACCTGGCCGACGAGGTCGAGTGGCTGCTGCTGCCGACCCCAAAGGCGTCGGACGGAATCAAGGGCTCGCCGAACCAGCGGCACGGCAATGGCGACATGACCCTGCCCAGCGCGGCTGCGTCTCTGTTGCCGACGCCGAGGGCCAGCGACACGGGCACCCCGGGCCGCCGCCCCGGGAAGGGATGGCGGCCTCCCTTGTCGGCGGTGGTCCTGCCCCTCTGGGCGGAGGAGACGCCGGAGGCGGGGGCGCGGACCGGCGATGGGGAGCGTACGGATCCGCCATCACCCGATGGGAGAGCCTCACCCGCCCGGCCCCGGCCCCAACAGACGCGGCCGGTCGGCTCCGCGCCGACTTCGTGGAGTGGATGCAGGGCCTCGACGCCGGCTGGGTCACCGCGACTCCGGGGCTCGGCCGTCCAGCGCAGCTCACCGCGCTCGGCAACGGCGTCGTCCCACAACAGGCTGCGCGTGCCTTGCAGTTGCTGGCACCACCCTTCCCCCGCTGTCCCCGCTGCGCCGACCGATAGCGCTCCACTACCGCGATTTTCCGGCCGGACCAAACCGCTGATTCTCCGGATCCTCTCGGGCATGTCGCCGTCTCACAGATGGAGCACACCCCCATGGCCGACACCAGCCCGACCTCCCCCGGCCCCGAGCCGTACCGCGTCCCCGACGCAGACCTCGACGACCTCGCAAGCACCCTCGCCAAGACCATGGCCGAGGTCAGGCAGCACGGCGTCATCCTCGACCGCCTCGGCTCCGAGCCCGACCCCGGCGCCGTCCAGCCGCCGGACGGCGCTCCGGAAGCCGAGGCGGCTGACGGGAAGAAGCCCGACGGCCCCGCCTCGGTGTTCATCCTCGCCCTGGGCGGCAAGGAGTACGCCGTCGAACTCGCTGCCCTCAGCGACTGGGTGAACTACCTCTTCCTGCCGGTGTACGGCCGGGAGATCAGCACGAGCCGTCCCTGGTGCGCGCGCTGGCACGAACACCCCGAGGCCGTCGCCCGGCTCCACGCACTCTGGCTCGCCTGGCAGCAGTTCACCGACACGGAGGCCGGCCTGTCCGGCCCCTCGACCTGGCACCGCGACCACCTGGACCAGACCCTGGCACACCTGCGTGCGCCCGACGGACCGTTCGCGGCCTGCACGACCAGCGCAACTCGCCCCAATCACCGGGTGCTGGCCACCCCGGCGCCCCAGCAGGCGGGGGTGGCGGCGTGAACGACATTCTCGACTTCGGCCTCGCCGATCTATCGCCGGTCGACGACGACTCCGAGGAGGCGATGGAGGCTCTCTGGGCTGGCGACCTGACGGTGCTGTCCCAGCACCACACCACACCCAACGGTTCGCACAGCTTCGTCCTCGCCCACGACCGATCGGTCACCTGGGGGATACCCGGCGAGCCACAGCTCGTTGCGATCGCGGTCGCTCGGGATCTGCGGCAGTCCACGTTCACGTTCGAGACGAGTCACCACGCCACGGCGTCCTTCGCACAGAACTGGCTGGCAGAACGCGGCTGCCCGCTCGAGCGGATCGCACTGCACGGTGGCGACTACATCAAGCCCTCCGACGACCTCACCCTCCAGGTGGAACAGCAGATCCAGAAATCGGGCACCCGCTACGAGGTCCTCGACACCTACACCTCTGACGACAACCCCAGCGAGGCGTGGACACTCGTCAACGACTCCCAGGCCGCCCAGGCACCGGTTCGCCTCTTCTACGAGGAGTGGAACCACGGTGCCGGCACGTACACGATGCGCGAGGGCGCCTTCCCCGACGTCGGCGTCGCCCAGACCTGGCTGGACGAGCGCAGTGAACCGCTGCCCGAGCCTCCGGAGTACAGCGACCACAACGGTGCTGTCGTCCGGGCCCGCATCGCCCGGATCGCCCTTTCCCGGTCCGCCGGAACCTCTCCGACACCGCAGACCGGGCTCGACGCGCCCCGCGCGTCAGCGGCGGTACCGGTCCAGCGCGCGGTCCAGGGGAGGCTGCTGTGAGCCGCGCCCGCTTCGCCTTCGCCGCGCACCCTGACGCCATCGCCGACCTGCGGGAACTCCCGTCTGAGATGCGCGATTTGGCCTTGCTGGAGCTGCAGAACCTGGTCCACGGAAGCGACGACTGCTTGCCGTTGAAGGGCCGTCTCGCCGGCTTCCACAAGGTGTACGTCGACCCGGCGGTCTCTTACCGGCTGGTCATCCAGTTCCGCCAAGCGCCACCGACCTCGACCCACAAGCGCGAGATCTACCTCGTGGCGGCTGGCAGCCGGAAGGACTACGCGGTCTACCGCGCGGCCCACCTGCGGACCGAGCCCCAGCAAGGGGTCGGCCCGGACTCCGCCACGGAGGCCCGCGTGCAGGCCGCCCGGTCTCGCTCGACGCTCACCACCGAACGGCCGACAACGGGCCGCGCGGCTGCCCCGTCACCAGCGCCGCCCTCGGCCACTGCTTCTCGAAAGGCCACCCAGCGATGACCAACGACCGTACTGCGCTGACCCGTTCAGAGCTGGCGGATCTGCTCACCGATGCCGCTCAGAACGTCGGCGGCATCCCTGCCGCCGAGTACCCGACGGCCGCCGCCCGCTCTTACCTGCATCCCGTCTTGGGTCCGCTGGCCGCTGGGCCCCGCGTGATCACCGAGCTGAACGACCGGTTCGAGGGCTTCGTGGCCACCGAGCCACGCCCTGCTGGTTCGGCGGGCCTGTTCGCTCTGGCCTCCTACGCCTCCGCGCTGGGGTGGCTCACCGAGTCGTTCGCCGAGCTGACCTCCTCGGTCGACGAGATCTGTACCCGCGTGGGCATACCCATGGAGCCACGCGCCCCGATCGCCGCCGCGCGCGGTGGTACGGAGCGGGACGACGAGTTCGACTTCGCCTTCAACGCAATTGAGTTGGAGGCGGTCCGCAACGCAGCCGAGGCCGCCGGCCTCGCGCCGGACGACTACGTCGAGGTTCTCTCCCAGTCGCTGCTCGCCGCCGCCCGGATCACCGACGCCTGCATGGAGATCTCCAGCGGCCTGCTCGATGACGCCGATCTCCTCAGCGAAGTAAGCGACCGCCCTCGGCTCGACAACGATCCAGGGAGCCTGCCCGCTCTGGTCCGCTCCCTGCTCGCCCGGATGGAGACGACGGAGTGAACCCGTACGACGCAGACACACACCCTGGGCCGTATCTCGTCGTCGAAGTGCTCGGTGTCGGGGATGTCAGCGTGCACGCCCTCGCACATGGTCCGGAGGAGCCGCTGCACCAGGCCGCTACACGCGTCATCGAAGCCGCAGCGGCGTTGGACGAGCGACACGAGAGCGTGCTCGACGCGGTCCAGCGCGCTCAGCGGCTACTCGAAGGCACTGGTCGGGGTGAAGTCGGCCGAGCCAAGGTCTCGTACGCGCTGCTGCGCACAGCTCTCCCGGACCTCGGAGACGGCCTGGCCCAGCAGGACCGGGCATACAGCCAGCTCGTCGAGTCCCTGTCCGCCTACCGCCGGCTTCTTTCCTCGCCCCCTGCTCAACACGCGAGCAACAAGAGCTACGGGCAGGGCCAGAAGACGAGGCCGCCCCACCGGGACGACGACTGGGCCGTCGCCGGGGAACGCGGGCTGGTAGCCCTCGAAGCGGTTGCGGCCGGAGGTGTTCGCTTTCGCCGCAACGCGATCGGCGAGGACCCGTACATCTCGCGGGAGAAGGCCCAGTGGCAGGACCCGGCGGTCTTCCCGCAGACCGTGCAGCGGCTGGTCGCCGACGGGCTACTGCATCAGGACATCACCGAGAACGTGTACCGGCCCGGCCAGCTCCTCTCGCTCACTGCGCAGGGGGAAGCCGCCCTGCGTGATGGTCGCGCGACGACCTCCCGGGTGTCCGCCGCCCTCGGCCGCACCACCACGCGGACCACGTCAGGCGCGCCCTCCGACCCGGCCGCCGTGCCCGTCGCCAGGACCTCTCTCGCGACCCCCCGCTCACGCTGACCTCACCCCGATAAGGACCCCACCATGGCTACCCCCGGCCTGCCTCCCACCTTCTCCATCGCTTCCATCGACGCCCAGCGCGTCGAGGAGGCTCTCGCCCGGATCGGGCCCAAGTGGACCACCTGGACCGCGATGACCCTGGCCCAGATGAACGGCCCCGTGCGCGTTCGCGACGTTGCTGCGCAGCTCCCCTTCGTCAGTGAGCAGTTCGTCGGCAAACGTCTGGCCACGATGCACGCTGACGGATTGGTGATCCGCGATGACGACCGGCGGGGTGCGCCGTACCGGCTCAGCGCGCTCGGCACGTCTCTGGCTCCCGTCCTCCGCACGGTCTCGGACTGGTCCCGCACCCACCTGACACAAGAACCGATGGCCGAAGCCGAGCGTGTCGAGGACGCGCTGCGCCGCCTGCATCTTCGGCGCTCAACTGCCGTGATTCAGGCCCTCGATTCGGCTGATGGCCAGATGCGGTTCGTTCACATCGCCGAGGCGGCCGGTCTGGACAACGGCCTCGCACGGCAGCGACTTGTCCGGCTTCAGGCCGATGGCCTGGTCACGCGGACGGGCTCCCGGCACGGAGACCCGTACGTGCTCACCGATGCCGGCCAGGCGCTGGGGGCCGTCTACGCGAGTGTCGAGCACTGGAGCCAGCCCTTCGCGCTGCGAGGTGGAACAGCGGCACCGCTTCCGGCAGCGGCAGCCACGCGCACCCACGCCAGCATTCCGCCGGGGGCGGGAGCCGACAGCGCCCGGACTGCGGCGGCCCTACGACGGAGCGCCGCCGCGTCGAACGTCATGTTCAGCCACGCGCCCCAGCCGGAACCGCGGGTGCCGACGGCCGTGACCGCTCAGTCGGCACCGGGCCGGGGCCGGTGACGGGGATGAGAACGAGAGGCCACTCGCCGCCACTACGGCATCCGCGTGCGCTCCGGCGGCTCCCGCCGCTGCATACGCGGATCCGTTCTCCTCCTTCGCTTCCGGAGACTCGACCATGTACGCCCCTGATGACCCGACCCGGTACCAAGAGGTACTGGTCAGCCCCATGTATCTAGCTGGTTCCAACGGGACCGGCGAGGCTGGCTTCGCGCCCGTCGCCCACTGGCCCCATCAGTGCCTCGATGAGGGCCCCTGCCAGCTCCTCGTGACCTCTCCCGACCAACGGATTCGGATCGGCTGGTTCGGCGACGACTTCGAACTGTGGAAGATCAGCGCAGCCGAGGACGCCTTCTCGGCGCCTCGCTGGACGGCGACGCTCAACCACGTCACCCCGGCCGAGATGGTCGCCGGCCTCACCGCCGCACTGGTCCAGGACTACGACGAAGCCCTCGCCTCCGACACCCCCGGCCGCTTCTTGACAGGACCAACCGTCCCCTGGAGGGACACCGTCCGGCCGCTGACCGATGCCGGCTGGAACCTTGACGGAGCTGCTGAACTCGGCACCGTCGAGATCATCGCTCCTGACAACCAAGCGGGCATCCTCATCGATCGGCGCGGCTACGGCTCCGACCGCACGACCGTCGAGCTGTGGGCTGGCCCGCCGGGCTGGGGCACTCGTGCCGAAGCGACGTTCACGGCCCGCACCCCGTCCCACTTGATCGCCGCAACCGCCGCTGTGATGGCGAAGTCGACCCCGGTGGTCCGTGAACGCCACCAAGTCGACCGGCGGATGCAACACCTTGTCACGATGACCCCTGTCGCTTCGGCCACGCCGATCGCCGAGGATCAGGTTTCGCGCGCTCCGACTCCGCTGGACGTACGCCGCACCGCGGTCACCCAGGCCGTACACCGTGCCGCGCGGGCACCACGCACAGCAGCCGACCTCCGGGTGATGGCCGCGCAGAGCCGCTCCACGGGGGCGGTGCAGAAACGGACGGGACACTCCGCGCCCGCGACCTCTGCCCGGCTGCCGGCCAGCTCGCCGACGCCCCGGCGCGGACGCTGACTCCCACCCCAGGCCGCACTCCACTCGCGACCGTCCCCGCCCAACAGGAGTTCCACCATGCCCACCACCACCATGCTCGACCAGGCCACGGCCATGATCGAGAACGCCTGGGGCCAGCCCATCGAAGCTCTTGAGGTCCTAGGGGTCCGCCGCCCCAGCGAGGACCCGCTCCTGCGCTGCGCCACGCACACCCGCGCGGCCCTGGCCATCACGGACAGCGCGGTAACCGTTCACCAGGACCGCCTTCACGCCCTGTCGCGGCATGGGTACGTGCCTGACTTCTACGAACTCGACCGGATCACCGAAACGGCGGTCAAGCTCCGCGTCGCCCACGCGGAGAGCCGTGCGTACCTCCAGGCGATCCGGCGCGTGGTGGAGGCTCGGGAGGCCGCCGCACCCGAGGTTGCGGCACCGGCGGTTCGGCTGGCTCAGGCCGCTGTCGCCCGCTCCGGGAATACGCGGCACGCCCCGGGGGCCGCGCCCGAACCGTCCTCTCCGGCGGCGGTCGTAGGGCCGTCAGCGCCCACAACGGGGCCCCGACGTTAAAGGCTTAGCTCCGATTCTCGTCGCGGTGGCCCTCTTCGGCCCGGGGGCCCACCGCGCGGGCCAGCTCCTCCACCGTCAGCTCCACGCGCCGGCCTTCGGCGACCCGGCGCTCCACCGTCTCCTCGTCCGGCCACCGGTCGGGCTGTGCGCCGACTCCCCACTGGCCGTCGGCGACCATCGCGATGTCGCCCACGGTCCAGGGCCGTCCGGCGGCGCGGATCTTGCGTTCCAGTCCGGCGCCGTCCCAGTGTCTGCTCGCCTCGGCCATCCCCTGCTCCCCTTCACCGACGTGCGGTCCCTCACCGCAACCCAGGTACGACAACCGCGGTCGCAGATCCATTCCCGGCCAGCCGACCGCTCGGCTGTGGTCTCCAGTTCGCCCACGGCAGACGGCATCCCCGGGAAACGACTACGCACTTCGGCATGCTGCATGCCAACGTACGGGTGTTAGGAAAAACCGCAGGTCAACGAAGGGATCGTCCAACCGTGAACACCTCCGCCACCCTCCTGCCCGCCGTCGTCCGCCCCGAGGTGGAAGACCGCAACTGGCTCTCCTCCGACCACTGCGCCGCTCCGGTGCTCGACCTCCTGGACGCTCTCGGCTGGACGATCGCCGAGACCCCGGAGGCCAACGTCCACGCGACCAGCCCGGACGGCGGCGTCTACGTCGGCTGGCTCCCCGAAGACCTCTCTGCCTGGGCGCGCGAGATCGTCTGGCGCGTCCAGGTGCTGCCCGCCGACGGCGAGGTGTGGGTCCAGGAATTCGGCATCCACACCCCCTCCGAGGCCGTCGCCGGATTCCTCGCGGCCCTCGTCACCCACTCCTCGCGCTGACCGCCGAACTACGGGGGGCGGGCCGACGACGGCCCGTCCCGTTCACCGCGCCCGTCCCGGCGGACCGACCGCTCCTCTTCTTCCTGACCGAAAGGCATTGAAATGACCATCTACTCCGATGACCTCGTGAGAATCGCGAACCACGTCGTCGGCTCCGGCACCGCCGTGTTCGCGGCCTACGACGCCATCACGGGGTCCGGCATGGCCTCGCGCGGCATCCCCCAGGTCTGCTGCGGGGTGCTGCTGCTATACACCGCCGGGATCTTCCAGGACCACCTCCGCCGCCGCGACACCCGTGTCGTCGCCTACCTGTCCGGCAACCCCGACGCGCCCCTCTCCAAGATCAGCGCCGCCACGGGGCTGAGCCAGGAACGGGTCGCCAGCTCGCTGCAGCGCCTGCACGCCGACGGCCTGGTCGTCTCGGAGGAAGGCGCGGTTCCCCTCCCACCTCGCTACCGGCTGACCTAGTGGCTCCACCGTCGGCAGCATCTCGCAGACCACACCAAGGGCCCGAAGGCCCTACGCGACCTGCTCCGCCTCGACGCCCCCTGACGATGTCCCCGCCGCTCCTGCCCCGTCCGCCCATACCGCTCTCGGAGGTTTCCGTGCCCCAGTATCTGACCGTCGGCCACCTGCTTCGCCAGCTCCTGGAACTCGACCCCAACCTGCCGGTCCGTCTCGCCGTCAACCCGGACTTCCCCTTCGCCCACTTCGTGGGGGCCGAGGTCGTCGTCCGCAACGGCAAGGCGTACATCGCCGATGACGGTCAGGAGGACTACCTCCCGGTGGGGGCGCGCGATGCCCTCACCTGGGCTTGATCGCTTCCCTACCACCACGGAGGCTTCCATCTCGTCCCTCTCGCGACGCGCGCTGCACGATGTCGCCGTGCGCCCCATGCCGTTCGGCGTGCACAGCGCGCTTCTCCAGCGCATCTCCGCCCGCCCCGACGGCCCCCTCGACATCACCTGGCTCGCTGCCGAAACCCCCCAACTTCCCCTCGGGCGCATCCGGCTGCGCTGGGAGCCCGCCTCGCGCAGCGGCTGGGACGTCACGGCGTACCTGGCGCTGACCACGGCCGAGGTGCTCCTCGGTTCTTGGCCCGCCGCCCCGGGCGACTGGCCGCGCCTGGTCCGTCCGACCCTGTACGAGGTGACCGGCCTGTGCGCCGCCCTCTCATTCGCGACCGACGCACTCGACCTCTCCAACCGGCTCTCCGGAGTCTGACCGAGGACCGCCGAAGGCCGCCCCATGCCACTCAGGCAGGGGCGGCCTCGTCGTGCGTCTACCCGTTCGTTGCGTACGCTCGACCTGACGAAGGAGAACACTATGGCCGACGACCAGAGGCTCTGGGGATACCCGGAGGTCGCCGCCCACCTGGGTATCAGCGTCGGCGCGACCCGCAGCCGCAAGAGCCGGGGCAGCCTGCCCTCGCCCGACGACGACAGCGTTCCGGACCGTCCCCGCTGGAAGCCGTCCACGTTCCAGAACTGGAGGCCGGTCGGCCGGGGATTTCGCAGCGACCTGCACAGCTCCCCCCGACAGGAGACCACGTCGACCGACTGACCGAGCGGGTGCTCGCCCGTAGGCTGCGGGCATGACACCCGACTCGCAGATGCCCTCGCCCCCGTTCCCCTCGACCGGCAACGCCGTACTCGGGTTGATCGTCGGCGGAGCCATCGAGTCAGTCCGTAGCGGCGAGGCCACCGTGGAGGAGGCCATCCTGCATGCGGCGGTCCACGGCTGGTACGAGGGACACGTCCAGGGTGAAGACGAGTGCCCGGGGTGCGACTTCCGGGGTGGGCTGGCGAAGGACAGCGCACGCGGCTGAACCTCACCTGCACGCCAAGGGGCGCCACCGACATGCCGGTGGCGCCCCTTCGGCGTTCCGTCTGGTGCTCGCCTACTCCAGGTAGATGCCGGCGAATACGCCGTCGAACCCGAGCGCGGTCAAGCCCGCCTCGACACTCGGGTAGGTCGTCCCGTGCGGGCCGCCGACCAGGGCATCGAAGTCGGCGCGGCCGATCTCGGGCTCGAGCCACTGGTTGCCGCACCGGCAGCGGACCCAGACGTTGCGCCCGTGGTTGATGAGCAGCCAGTCGCGTCGGGCACGGCAGGCGGAGCACATCACGGGGATGCCGCCGAGAGCGAGTTCGCGTGAGTGGCCGACGCAGCGGATTGCCCCGGGGCCGTCGGCCGACCGAGTCTCGGCCTGGAGCTGCAGCAGGGGGTCGTTACCAGTGGGGACGACGGGCAGGACGGGTGCTGGCTCCGTGGTGCGGGTGGTGGTTCTGAGCACGAGCGTCATCTCCCGGTTGTCGGTCCTGTCTTCATCCGTAACAGCCGGTGGAACCGGCTGTCCATACATTTCGTGGCGTCCGCTCGGACGGTGGTGGTCTACGTCCGGTTCGACGTGGTCAGCGACGTGGCGAGCGGCGGTTGGGGTCTTGAGCAGTCCCGAGCGGTACGGCCGCCGTCGCGTTTCGTTCACTGGTGCGGCTGCTCGGCGTGGTGGCCTGGCGGGTGGCGGCCTGCGGACGACGGGCACCTTCGCCCGGGTGTGCCGGGAGCTGGGCGATGCGCCGCAGGCGCCAGACCAGGACGTCGTTCACGTCGTCGGCGCTGTCGAGTTCGCGCATGTAGATGGCCTGGCGCAGGAGGGCTTCGGAGTCGTGGCCTGCCCGCTCTGCCTGGGCGAGGGTGGCAACCAAGGCGTCGGTCCTCGCTTCCGTGCCTCCTACCCGTACGACCTTCTCGGGCAGGACGGCGCGAAGGGTGGCCTCGTGCATGAGGCGCTGGGCGTCAGGAAGGGCGCGGCCTTGGTCGTGCAGCATGCGCATCGGGGTGGCGGCGGCCTGGCGGTAGGCGGTGCGTAGGTGCGCGGCGGCTTGTCGGGAGGCGTGGGCCTGCTGGGCGTGTCCGCGGGCGGAGTGCCAGCGGGCGGCGGCGAGGGTGACCAAGACGAGGGTGGAGACGAGCGTGGCGGTGGTGCCGCCGTCCTCGCCTCGGCCGAGCGCCCCGCCGGCCTGGACAATGCCTCGGGCGGCCGAGCGGAGGGCCCGGGTGTCGGCGCGTTCGGCGCGGACATGACTGCGGGTTGCCCGTTCGAAGGCGCGAGCTGCGGCGGCCAGCTCGGTGCGGGTGGTGGCCGGTGAGGTCTGGGCCACTGCGTCGAGGAGTTCTCCGACGCCGACGAGCTGGGGGGCGGCCTCGCCGCCCTCGTCGCGTTCCAGGAGCATGGCCGAGCGCTCTGCGATGACGGTGGCGTTGCGTCGTTGACGGGCGGGCGGTGACCAGTTCGTCCGGTCAGCGCCGACCGCGGGCGCGCTCGGCTCGGCGGCCCCGTCGGTGAGGCGTAGGCGGATCTTCGGAAGGGAGAGGTCGGGGGCCAGTTTGGAGCCGGGGTACCAGACAGGGGCTCCGTCGCGGTTGCGGTCGCCGGGCAGGGCCACGTTGTAGCCGAGCGCGTCACCGGACGGTGCGTGTCGCAGCTTCACCCGTACCCCCGCTTCTCGGAGCCGCGTGAAGAACTCCTCTTCCGACTCCGCTCCCGCCACGGCTCGACGAACGGCCTCGCGGAGCGTCTCGCGCGAGGTCTCCGGTCGGCCGGTGCGCTCGGCCTTGAACTTCTCGGCGCTGCTGGGATTCTTCGCTGCGGTTCCGTCGCCCGCGTTCAGGCGCCGCAGGCCCATCTCCTTCTCGATGTGGCGGCATTCGGCCTGGGCCTTGTTGAAGTCGTAGTTCAGTCGCGGATTGCGCAGGTCGCCGCGTACGAGGGTGGCGACGATGTGAATGTGGTCCTCCGCGTGGCGGACGGCGATCCACCGGCAGCCGTCGGGGTCTCCAGCCGGGGCGATGCCAGTGGCGTGGACGATGCGCTGGGCGACGGCGTTCCACTCCTCGTCGTCCAGCCGCCGGTCCCCGGGGGCGGTGCGGACCGAGCAGTGCCAGACGTGCTTGGCGGGCGCGCGGTCGCCGGCCTGCTTGACCCGCAGGTCCAGGGCGGCGGTGAGCCCGGCGAGGGTGACCTTCGGGTCGGGGTCGAGGCCAGTGCCGCGGCCCGGGTCGGAAGCGAAGCCGTCCCAGGAGCCGACGAGGTGCGCGTCGGTGTGCTCCTCGCGCCGTCCGGGGCCGTACAGGTAGACGAGGAGGCCATGGGTGCGGGAGCCGCGTCCGATGTCGGGAACCATCACAGCCGCCGGTTCACCAGGTCGTTCGCCGCGTCATCAACGCGGGCGAGAAGTCCGGTCAGCGCGCCCAGCGCGTGGTCGAGTTCACCGGCGCGCGGCTGGCCACCGCTGTTGAGGACGAAGGCGATCTGGTTGATGTTGTTGCCGATCCGGGCCAGCGCGGTGCGCAGAGCGGCGAGTTCGTCGATGGCGGTGTCGAGCTGGTCGTTGCTGTGCACGGCGGCGCATCCGCGGGCGGCGCTCAGGCCGGAGACGGCGAGGAAGCGGGCGACGGTGACGCCGCGCTTGGTGGCGGCCTCGGCGATCTCGGTCTTCTCGGTGTCGGAGAGGCGGGTGGTCGTCTTGCGGGTGCGCTCGCTGGGGTTGCGGGTGCGGCGGCGCGGTTTGCGGTCGGGGTAGGCGGGCGTGCTCGGGCGCGGCTGCTCGCGGTGGTCGTCGCGGTCGGCTTCTCCCCCGGTGACCGGCGCCCCCTGGTGCCCGTTGCCCGGCTGGTCCCCGTGCGCCCTCGCTCGGGGACCAGCCGGGCTTCCCCCGCCCTCCTGGGCGGGGGCAAGTGCGTACGTCGGGCCGTAGGACCGTCGTACGCGATAGCTTGCTCCGCCAGGAGCCGTGGTGGGGTCACGCTGCTGTCCAGCGGAGGTGGCCACCGGGTCGTTGGTGTTCACCGGCTCGTCTCCGGGTCCTGCTGCTGGATTTCGCGGACGAGTTCCTCGATCCAGTCCATGGCCAGGACGGGGTGGTGCAGGGTCCAGGGCCGGTCATGCTGCTCGCGTTGCACGATCCAGGTGGTGTCGGGGCCGGACTGGGCGCGGTGGAGGTGTCCGTGCTGGTGCAGGACGGTCAGCCAGGAGTCGACTTCGGCGGCCGTGGCCGGGTGAGTGCGCATCGGGTGCTCTCCGCTTCTGCTGTGGCGGGGTGTGTCGGTGACATGCGGAGTGGGTGACCGGCCGGGTTGACCGGTTCGGTCACCCACTCCGTGGAGGTTCGGTCAGGGCCGGGAGGAAGTGACCGGCTGGCGGTGCTGCTCGCGCAGCTGAGCCATCAGCGCGGTCAGGGTGTCGCTGGACAGCGGGATCTGCTGACCTCGGATCGCCTGGGCGACCACCTTGCGGGTCAGTTTGTCCTCGGCCCTGACCGCCGACCGGGCGATCGCCAGCAGCTCCTCGGTGTCCGGGTCAGGACGCCGGTCCCCAGTCGACCGAGCGGCCCGGTCAGTGACCGGCGGCGAGGTGACCGGCCGGGCACTGACCGCCGCCGGGCTGTCCTGGTCATCACCGACCGGGGCCGTACTGCTGGGGCGGTCAGTGACCGTCCGGCCCTTGTCCGCCTGTCCCGGCAGGTCAGGGGCACCGTGGCTGCGGTTGTGGTGGTCGGTGACCGACTGGCCGCTCGTCGCCGGGGTCGAGTCTCCGGTCACTGACCGGGCGGCGGTGTTCTCGTCGGTCGGGGACAGCGGCAGCCGGTCGGTCAGAGCGGTGACCGACTGACCGGACTTGACCTGACCGGCCGCTGACCGCTGCTGACCGGCTCGGTCGGTCCGGGTGACCTCGATAGCGTCGCTGCGGTCGGTCTCACCGAGGTGACCGGGCTGACCGAGGCTCTGCCGGCCAGAGTCCTTGACCGGGCCCCGGGCAATGAGGATGTAGAGGTGGACCGCTCCGGCCAGTGCGAGCGGGGCGATGGTGGAGAGCACCGCGACCACCGCGTCACCGAGCCGGAGGCCGGTGCCGGCGACCGAGTCCTGGTTGATACGCACCGCGTGGAGCGCGTTGGCCCAGATGCTGGCGGCGGTGGCCGTGCCGAAGAGCGTCCAGACGTAGAGCCGGGCGCGCAGGGGTGCGTTGCGCAGAACCAGGAGGGCTCGGATGCCGTAGGCGATGAACCCGTCGATCACCAAGGGGAACAGGTAGGTAAGGAAGCCTCGGATGTGGATGGCGACGGCCATCTGCTGCAAGGCGTCGTACGACAGCGCGCATCCCGCGCCCCCGAGGGCCACGACAGCCGCGCGGTCCCACCCGGATATGTGCACCGTCTTCGGCGCGCTTGCGGTGTTCATGCCGCCGTCCCGAAGTCGTCGCGGATCAGGCGCTCGCCGCTGGTTTCGAGGGGTGTGGTGTTCGTGGTGGGCTGGTTCAGGGTTCGGTTGCGCTCGGCCCGGCGGATCTCGCGGTATCGCTTTTTGGCGTGCTCCTCGGTGACCTTCAGAAGCCAGGCCAGGCGCTGCTCGCTCACCCCGTGGCGGTAGGCCGCGTACTCGACCGCGCGGCGCTCCGTATGGGTGAGGTGCACGTCGCGTCCGGCGATGGTGGCATTGACGCGGCTGTAGTCGAGGCGGCTGGCGAGCTTGTCGTGCAGCGGCCCGCGCTCCTCTTCCGTCAAGCCGCCACGGATCCCGTCGGTGTCACCCCCTTCGAGAGCGGCGTCCAGGCAGGTGCGCCGGACCGGGCACTGGCCGCACAGGGCCTTGGCCGTGGCGATCTTGGCGGTCTCGTCGGGTTCGGGGAAGAAGACTTCGGGGTCCACCGGGTTGTACTCGGTGCTCTGGCAGACGGCGTCGGCCTGCCAGGTCTGGTCGCCGAGCTGACGGTGCTGGGCGGGGCCGTTCATCGTGCTGGTCATGCGGGGTGCTCCGATCGCTCTCCGCGCGCAGGGGCGTCGGCGGAGAGGTGCGCTGGCGGTAGGTGCCCGGGGGGGACGGCGGTGCGAGGGCGCGGTCCGGCGGGGTGGCCTGTGGAGGGTCAGGCGGCGGCGCTGTGGCGTCTGCGGTCGACGGCCTCGAACTCGACTCGGGTGGTCATCTGCGCGAGCCTGCTGGCGACTCGGTCCCCGAGGTAGGAACGCAGGTCCTTGATCGCCAGGTTGGTCGTGATCAGCGTGGGGAGTTCGTAGTTGTACCGCCGGTTGATCAGCCGGTACGTCACTTCCTCGACCCACTCGCTGGCCTTGGCCGCGCCGAGGTCGTCGATGATCAGGAGCGGGCAGCGGCAGACAGCCGCCAGCTCCCGCTCGCTGTCGACCCCGGGCCGGGGGCGGAGATCGGCGTAGAGGTCGGCGGCGGTGGTCGCGCGCCAGCGCACGCCGACCCCGCTCTCCACGAGCGCTCGGACCGCGCCGTACGCCTGGTGCGTCTTGCCCGCGCCGACGACTCCCGCCATCAGGAGGCTGGGCCCGGTGGTGACCTGCCGCCGGGCTCCCCGGCTGGGGGCGACGGCCGCCCCGGTGACCTCCGCGACCCAGTCCAGGACCCTCGGGTGGTCGGCAACGGCCGCCTGGTAGCGCGGGGGCATCCCGGCCAGGAGGGCGTCGAGCGGGGAGAACGGCTCGCGGTCGTCGGGGAGCGCGGCAGCGTCGGCCGGGTCGATGTTGCGGGCGGCCAGGATCCGGGCCATGCGCTCCAGGGTGCCTTCGTTGCCGAGGAGCTGCGGTTCGCGGTGGCGGGTGTGCATCACAGCTCCTCGGCGTAGGCGGCGGAAGCGTTGGCCGGGTTGGTCCACGCCTGGTGGGCGGGCACGTTAGGCCGGATTCCCGGCCGCGCCAAACCGCCGGGGCGAGCGTTCATCGCCTCGTTGACCATGCTGGTCAGGACGCTCGGGTGCTTGGGGTTGGCGGTGAAATTCGCCAGCCCGGCCCGGATGTGCACCGGAGCGATGCCCTCGTCCAGGAGCTTCTTGATGATCCGGCCGAGGTGCCCGATCACGTCGCTCGGGGGGCGCTGGTCGCACCCGGCCACGTACTCGCCGATGAGGTCCTTGGCCGAGATGCCAGCTGCGGGCGCTGTGCGCCCCGTAGGGACAAGAGATCCAGGATCCAAGATCCTAGATCCAGGCGCCGAGCCTTCGGGGAGGCTTCGGGGAAGGGTCGGGGAGCCATCGGGGAAAACCCTCTGAGCTGCGCTTTTGCCTCCAGTCCGTCCGGGTGTGCTGACGTCTCCGTCGGCGGCCTCCTGTCGGTCTACGGCTGGCCCGTCTGCCTGTTTCGGGACCGTCGGGGCCAGTGAGGCAGGCAGATCGAGCGCTCGGGGTGCCCTCCCCGAGGTCTCGGCGAGTCCTCCGGGAGCCGTGGGCGAGCCCTCCGCCCTCCGGGTGCAGGAGCCCTTGCAGGGTGCGCACCGGTCGGCAGCCTGGTGCTGCGGGCACGAGGGCAGGCGCGACTGGCTCGGCTTGTCGATCTTCTGGTGCTCGGACCAGGTCACGATGTGGAGGTAGAGGCGGCCGTCGCATCCGGTGTATCGGCAGATCAGTCCGGCATTCGCGAGCTGGTGGAGGTCGTCCTCGACGTGGACCGAGGTGTGCTCGGCGCGCAGAGGCCAGAGGAGCCCCGCGATGATCGCGGCGTTATCCCGGTGGCGACCATGGTCGTCGGCCTGGGTGAGCAGGCCGAAGAAGGTCCGCTCGGCCGCCACGGTTACTTCGGCGAGCGACTCGGAGGTGAACGCCTCCGGCTTGACCGTTCGGATCCGGGCCATGTCAGCGTCCCCGCTCGGCGGCGACCAGGTCGCTGCGGGTCAGGGTGGCGTCGGCAAGGCAGAAGGTGTGCGGGCGCATCCAGTCCACCTCCGGCCAGACCCGCAGGATCCAGCGTGCCGCGACCCTGGCGGTCGGGCGGCCCAGCTCCAGGGTCCTCCCGGCCTCGTCCTTGACGACGGCGTGGAGATGAGGCCACGTCTGCGTCGGGTCGGTGAGGCTGACCCGGATCGTGGCCGCCCCCGGGATCATGTCGGTGAGCTGGGCGGCGAGGCGCTGCGGACGGCCGTCGTCCGGGCAAGCCGGGGTTCCGCTCGGCATGGCGAGCATGCGATACTCCGTTGTTCGTAGGAGCACGGAGCGGCGGTCTCGTGCAAGAAGCCCTGCCGCCCGCGAGATGTGTAATTGGCGCCCTCGGGGTGCCAGCCCGGCGCTTGGGAGTTGGTAGCTCCTCGGCGCCGGTTTCAGTTTCCAGGCCAGGTCACGGGTCGTATGCCGGCATCCGTCCCGTCTCCTTTCCGCTGGTCATCGGCCCCTCTCCGGGGCCCTGCCCGGCGTGGGACGACGAACATATGCAGACCCTGCGGACAAGTCCATCCCGTTCCCCAGAAGATCATTTGCGGTCGGCTCGCCCGGTTTACGCAGGTGACGTCCACAGCGATCGGCTTCGCCCGGACGCACGCGTGACGCCTGTTGCGCGAGCGCTCAGGGCAATGGAATATGCACAGGGGTCCCCCAGAGGTTGGCACCGTAGAGTTGGGCCTGATCAACAGGTGCGATACGGAAACGTACGTCAGTTTCAGAAATGCATCAACCCTGGCTTACAGTTGACCCGACACCGAGCCCATCGCCACCTCGCAGCAGGAGTCCCCGTGCCCCCACGTCAGTTCGACGGCAGCCTCGTGCGCGCTGCCCGCCGGCGAAGGGACATGCATCAGAGGGAGCTGGGCGAACTGGTAGGCGTCAGCGGCGCCACCGTCGCACGATGGGAATCGGGCAAGGACTTCCCCAAGGGCGAGAAGCTGCCTGCGATCGCGACGGCGCTCGATGAGCCTCTCGACGAACTGTTCCCTCACGAGGGACCGCCCGACCTGCAGCTCCTGCGGTGCGACGCCGGTCTCAGCGTGGCAGAAGCCGCAGAGATCCTCGGCGCAAGCCGGGCACCGGTAGCCAATGCCGAGTCCGGGCGGCGCAGGCTCAACACCAGCTACATCCGGCCGCTGGCGGCGGCGTACGGGGTGACCGAGGAGAAACTCCTCGCGGCCCAGGATCGCTCCTTCGGGGTGCGGCCCACCTCCCCGAGCGAGGATCAACAGACCGCACCGCGCACCGTCGGAGAAAAGATCAACTTTCTCCTGCAGTACGGCTCCACCGAAGAGACGGCGATGTCCGATGCAGACATTGCGCGGCTCGTGAATCAGCACGCGCCAGGGGCAGCTATCACCGCCGAAGGCATCAAGGAGTTGCGCGACGGCGCGGCGACCGCGGCACCGGATGAAGTGCGCGCCGGCCTGGCTGACGCCTTCCAGGTTCCACCCTGGTTGTTCGGCGATGACGCCGAACTGAGTCCCATGGTCCAGGAGTTCCTGGAGGCTGTCCGCTTCATCGGCTCGATCCATCAGGGACAGG
Organism: Streptomyces sp. NPDC087428; assembly: GCF_044744085.1. NCBI lineage: Bacteria > Bacillati > Actinomycetota > Actinomycetes > Kitasatosporales > Streptomycetaceae > Streptomyces > Streptomyces sp. NPDC087428. The sequence continues at coordinate 65,275 of NZ_JBIUXR010000027.1, read as the reverse complement.
TCCTGGGCCTGGCCGCACGCGGCAGTGAGATCCTGTCGTTGAAGGCGATGGCCGACATCAATCGGCTCGTAGGCGAGCTAAGACACAAGCTGTCCGAGGTTCAGGACAAGGAGTGACCCTGCCTGGTTAGGCGGGCTCAGCAGTTCCCGCACCAACTCCCTCGGGGCCTGTGGCGACCCTCGACCGCCACCCCCAGCCTGACTAGGTCATGACAGACCTCAGACCGGAAACGCGTAGGGACTTCGGCTCGACCCCTGCGGGGCAAAGCCGAAGTCCCTACGTTCCGGCGATCTCGACGGTGCTTCTAGGCGGTCAGGTCGACACCCAGAAGCTCGGACAGGGTCGCGACCGTCTGCTCGGGGTTCTGGTTATGCACACCAGCGAGGCCGAGCTGCTCCGCTGCCTGCACGTACGCCTCGGTGTCATCGACGAAGATGCACTCGTCCGCGGGCAGGCCCATGAGCTTGAGCGTGATCTCGAACAGCTCGGCGTCGGGCTTGCGCATCATGTGGTGCTCGCTGATCACGACGACGTCGTACAGCTTCTCCAGCTCGTAGCCCTCGTACAAGTCCCACGGCGCCAAGCCCACGGAGTTGCTCAGAATGCCGACCTTGATTCCGGCCCGGCGAGCTGCGGCGGCTGCGTTGATCAGCAGCGGCTCAGGACGGAGGTCACCGAAGATCCTCCCCATCAGTCCGTCCGCCGGCACATTCAGCATCCTGCCGGCGAACTCGTTCCACTCGTTCTGGGACACGACACCGCGCTCCAGATCACTGGTGATCCGGACGCCCTCCGGGTCCGCGTACAGCGCGGTGAGGCAGGCACCCTTGGGGAGCCCTTCGCGCTGCTCAAACGCCAACACGGCGGGCAGCAGGGGGGTGGTGAGAACGCCTCCGAAATCAAGAATGAGGCCGGTACGGCGGTTGGACATGCGGGGAACTCCATCGCTGATATCTCGGACGCTCGTCCAGACCGGAGAGCGCCGTGGACCCGGCGCACACGGCGGTCGCAGAAGCTGCTGCGTATCGCAGGCCAGGAAGTGCACTTACGGGGCGGAGCAAAACCTTTATGTCCGCCCTGCCAACGGTACCAGTGGCGGCCCAGGGCTCGGTGGTGCCGAATCTCACGAAGCCATTCAAGATCGCATCTATGAGTAGCTAGTCGTGTACGCCGTGAACACCGACCAGTCACCGCTCTACGTGCCATCCCAGAGCTACTACCGAGCATCCGCTTCTAGCGTCAGGGAGTTATCGAGGACTTCCCGCGCCTGATCTTCGGTGATCTGTGAATAAGCCGCGCTGACTCGCTCATACCAGGCTGCTTCACTATCAGTGTCGACGAACGGTTTTTCTCGCAGAAGGGCAGCCGAGGATGGCTCGGCGGATTCGGCGTTAGCCGCGAGGAGTCCAGCCTTTATCCAGTACGCCTCTGCGACGGGCTCAGGATCAGGTTGCGCGGACGTCATGTCTTCTGCGGCGAACATGAGATTACGCGGAACGTAGTAACGCAGCTTCTCGCAGGCGTCAGAGATATCTTGCGTCCATCGGTCCAGACGGACGTCGATAGGCACGCGCAACTGTAGGAGTTCAGTTACTCGCCGTCCGGGCGGGTACAGACTCGTTCCGGGAAAAGCTTCAACCAGATCGAACCATATGGGATAGATCCGGTACAGGGTGCGGAACGTTTTCCAGCGTGCCACTGCCGCACGGGTTGTTGGAATGCTTGCCCCTACGGCAACGATAACGAAGAGAAGGTTCATCCAGATTGCGGTGGCATCGACAAGGAACCTCATCGTCGATTCGTCGAGAGAAAATGCTACGGCGATCCACAGAATGAAGATTCTGGCTAGCGTATGGATAAGTCCCATCCACATCGCGAAACCCATCAAACCCAGACCGATGCGCATACTCGTGCTCTCGGCTCGACGCGCCGCCTTGGTCCACTGATAGCCACACACGGCGGTGGTGACAAGCGGAAAGAAATAGAACACGGTCATGTAGAGAGCGACGCCCCATTGCCCGGCATGGTCAACGAGGAAGTCTTCGCTTGGCCGATCTCGTTTCACCACGGTGAAGAACAGGACCGCCAGGAGAATCACACCCACTGCTCCGGCCCTGTAGGAGGCTCGGGCGACCCACCGTGAGAACTCCACGTGTCTGGGCACGACTGCCTCAGCAGTCTTGCCGTAGCTGGTGGCTACGTACGTCAGCGCCGCCATGATCGCTGCTGTGCTGGCGAAGTGCCGAAGTAGAGCGCTGAGATCGACGATAGGAATGCGGTCGACCGCGTCCATCGCTGCGGGGGTGTACAAGCACAGAGCGACTGCGAACCCGGCGTAGCCACCCCACAGTGCCCTGCGGTGCGCGTCGCCATACCTGACAGCCGGAAAACGCCAGATAGACATCAGCGTCATGACTGCCGCAGTGAAGTATTTGAAGAAGTCGAACACGGGATCAGTCAATATCTGTGCGTGCCGCACCTGCCGCCGCATGCGGGCTCTGCAGAGCGCGAACTAACTACTGGATGGCCATTGCGATAATTGCTGTACTATCGCCGCCGTCGCGGTGGAGCGACCGGGTGCGCCAAGGAGTACTCCAGCAGGCTGATTACGTCGTCCCCGGTTGCCGACTGCCGACGGGCCAGCCGCTTGATCAGTGAGGCCGAAAGCTCCGCCTGCTTCTCTTCATGGCTGTCGAAATCAACGCGCGCCTGAACCAAGGCCGACGGGTAACGCCGAAGAACTTCTTGCCGAATGCGTTCGGGTACGTAACGCTCGATCTCGGCAGCCGTCAATGAGGTGCCGTGATCCATCCACTCATGCGCGATCTCATGGAGGATGATGTGTTCCGTGCGATTTCGACTAGAGCGACGCCGGTAAAGAATGATGGTCACCTCGGGGGTCTTCACCCGCAGACCGCAAGCTGTTCCGAGGCCCCCGTCGGGGTCATCCAGCGGAACCAACTGGATCTCACGCCCTAGAACCCCTTCCATATTGCCCACCAGCGTCTCAACGCTGAAAGGGGTTGGTATAGGGAGATCAGCGAGCTTCCTCTCGCATTCCCTCACGAGGTCGCGACGTGAAGGATCCCTACGCCAAGGCATAGTCTCTCCATTCTGCTCACTGTAAACCCCACACCTAGACGCGTACGCGAGGCGCTAGCAGGCAGCAGCCCGTGTTCGGTGCGCGCGGCGGGCGACCCGCACGCGCTGTCGCGCCTAAGCGTACAAGGGGGATTAAGCGATCATGCGAGAAGGAGATGTTGCGAAGGTCACCCGAGTGCGGCAGATCACTCTTTCCATTCAAGATCGAAAAGGCTGCTTCGCCTCCAATATTGATCTTGATATTCCTCCGGAGAGTGAGCCGCTGTGAGCGCTGCGCTAGGCCGTCTCCGGATATTAAGCGCTTCACAGCTAACCCGTCGCCACGCTTGCGTAGTTGATAGTGGCGTTTTTCAACCGCCCATTCAATAAGCGCGGTTGCGGGCGAACTCAACCACGACGACCGAGAAGGCTTTCGGCTCGCGCGAGATCCTCTGGGGTATCTACCGCCACACCGTCGTCCCGGACAGGGATCATCCGCACGGCATGGCCGTGTTCGACGAAGCGCAGCATCTCCACGCCCTCCGCGCGCTCCAAGGGCCCCTGCTGGAGCTGGCGGAAGCGCTGGAGAGCTTGGTCTGTGAAGCCGTAGAGACCCAGCTGACGCAGGTACTTCGGCCGGTCTCCCCTCGGGTACGGGATGGGCTGACGCGAGAACATGAGTGCCTCGCTGCGCGCCGTGACGACGACCTTGACGACGTTGTGGTCCAACACGGCGCCGATGTCGTCCAACTCGGTGTAGGCGTTCACGGCGAAGGTGTCCGCCGGGGCGTACTCCAGGGCTTCCGAGATGTCGTCGATGGCCGTCGGCGAGATGAACGGCTCGTCACCCTGGACGTTGATGTACCCGTCGGCCCGCAGGTGCTCGGCGACCTCCGCGACGCGGTCGGTGCCGGTGAGGTGCTCCCCGGTACGGATGCAGTCGATGCCCAGGTCGCGGCACGCCGATTCTATGCGGGCATCGTCCGTGGCGACGATGGCTCCGTCGAGGCGCTTGGCCTCCAGGCAGCGCTGGTGGACGTGCCAAAGCAGCGGCCGGTCGCCGAGGCGGGCCAGTGGTTTGCCGGGGAAGCGAGAGGCGCCCCAGCGACAGGGTATGACGGCGATGTGCCGACGCGGTCTGGCTGTGGTGGCGGCCACGGCGTCCTCCTGGTGGTCGAGTACGAGCGGGGCTTCAGGCGAGCTGCGCGATCTTGGCGCGGACGGTCGGCGAGGCGACGGCCGCGAACGGCCGCCACTGGTAACCGTCGACCTCCTCCTCCTGGAGGGTTACCGCGTGTCCGGTGCCGAGGTGGAAGGCCCAGCGGAAGTCCACGTGGTAGTGCGCCGGCTCGTTCTTGGACGGGCTCGCGTCGATCGCGTGCACGTCGATGTCGAGGGGAACGTCCTCGTAGCCAATGAGCGGGACGACGGCAGTGGGCGGGATGCCGGCCTCCTCGTGGAGTTCGCGCAGGGCGGCGTCGCGCAGCTGCTGGTCGGACGGCTCGTTGTGCCCGCCGGGCGCCAGCAGCTTCCTGGTCGCCCTGTGCAAAACGTGGAGGACCTCCCGTTCGCCGTTGAAGAGGATGGCACTGCAAGTCACATGGGCGGGGGAGGTCTTGCGGCTGGTGGGATCGTCGAGGCCGTCGAGGGCTGCGAACAGCATCGTCAGGTTGCCGCGTTCGTCCTGGTGACGGGCGAGGTACGCCTCGGTGACGGCGCGGATGTGTGCGGTGGAGGGGGGCAAGGAGGTCACCTTTCGAAATGGCGGAGCCAGGTCTTGGCGATGGCGTCGCGGTCGGCCGCCGGCATCTCGTGCAGTCCGGGTTCGAATCGCGCGTGGCTGAGTGCGGCGGTGGCGGCGAGTATCTCGGCCTGGACGAGGTGGATGTAGGTGCCGACGGCGGCGCCGTGCACGAAGTTGACGGCGCCGCCGTCGGCGAGAACGTAGAAGTAGTGGCCGGTGACCTCGTAGCGGGTCAACTGGGGTCCGACGGGGTGTCGTTCGTAGAGGTCGTCGAGGCTGCCGAGTTCGAGCTCGTCCTCGGAGGAGGTCACCGATCCGAGGTATGCGCCGTTGCGCAGGGCGGCGAAATCCTCGTGCCGGAGGGCGAGATTGCCGGTGGCGCACAGGACGAGTTCCGCGTCGCGGACGGCCTCGGTGGTGGACGCGCTGGTGCGGAAGCCGAGGGCGTGCGCCTGTACCCGCTTGACCGAGTTGTTGTCATACACGGTGACGCGCAGGTCCTGGGCGCGCAGGGTCTGGGCGATCGAGCGGCCGATCTTGCCGAAGCCGATGACGCAGGCGCTGCGACTCGTGAGGATGTCCCCGCGAGCGCGGACCAGGGCGTCGGTGGAGAACACGATGGACCGGCCGACGAGGTGGTCCTCGCAGTCCTTGAGCGGTGAGCGGGCCACGGACACGACGGGGCACGGCAGCGAGCCGAGGGCCGCGTACCGCTGGTGTCCGTTCTCGGTGTCCTCGACGACGCCGAGGATGCGGCCGGAGAACTTCTCCACGAGGGTGTCGAGGCTGGCCGCGAAATAGCCGCCGATGTCGACCAAGACGATGTCCTGGCCGCCGGCCGTGTCCTCCAGGTAGTGCAGGGCCTGGGTCTCGTCAGTGAACCGCTCCCGGCTCAGGTCGTGGACCGGCAGGGTACGGCGGACGGTGTCGAGGGTCGGCTGGTGGATCGACCGAGGCTTGGGGAGGACGGCGCCGATCGTGGATACCGCGGCCATGGCGCGCAAGAACGCGGGGCGTTCCGGGAGCAGGTGGGTGACGACCAGAGTTGTGATCGCCTGCCCGGCGGGGAACTGCGCGGTGATCCTCCGAAAGAAGGCATCCAGCCGTGCCCGCTCGGGGGTTTCCATGAGCACTCCTCTCATGATCCGACGGGGTCGCCTATGCGGCACGGCTGTAGTCCGGCACCGGGGCGGCCAGCGCCTGCATATGGGCGCGCAGTCCGCTGTGGAGGTCGACGCGCGGCTGCCATCCGAGGACCTCACCGGCACGGCCGGGGTCGGCACGCGTGAAGATCACGTCCCCGTTGCGCACGTGGTCCTGGTGGAGCTGGATCTCGCGGCCGGTGAGGCTGTTGGCGATGTTGATCACGTCGAGCAGGGAGGCGTTCGAGCCACCGCCGACGTTGATGGCACCGTGCGCATTCGGGACGGTGCCGGCGGCGATCGTGGCGGCGACCACGTCGTCGATGTAGGTGAAGTCGCGGCGCTGGTGGCCGTCTCCGTACAGGCGCAGGGGCTGTCCGGTCAGGGCGGCGTACAGGGCACGGTGGGTGAACATGTCGGCACGCTGGCGGGGGCCGTAGACGGTGAAGTACCGCAGGGCGACGACCTTGGGGCCGCCGGGGTGCTCGGCGTAGGCGAGGCAGAGCTGCTCCTCGGCCAGCTTGGTCACGGCGTACGGGGAGGCGGGGTTGGGGCGGTCGGTCTCGCGGCTCGCGTCGCCGTCGGTCGGTCCGTAGACGCTGGACGAGGAGGCGACGACCAGTCGGGGGACACCGATCCGGGTGGAGGCGTCGAGGACGCGGTGGGTAGCCAACACGTTGGACGCGAGGTAGTCGCCGAACTGCGGCCCCCAGGAGGGCCGTACCCCGGGGATGCCGGCGAGGTGGAAGACGGTGTCGGCGTCGATCAGGAGCGGGTCGATCGCGCAGTGGAGGAGGTCGGCCGTGACGTGGTGGTATCCCTGGCGGCCCCGCAGCGCGGCGAGGTTGGCGGCGGCCGTCGGGTCGGAGGACGGGTCTCGACGGTCCACCCCGATCACGGTGGTGCCGGCCTGGACGAGGGCGTGGGCGAGGTGGGAGCCGATGAATCCGGCGGAGCCGGTAACCACGGCCCGTCGGAGAGAAGCGTTGGTCGGGGGCTGCTCGTGCTGTGGCACGGGGATCTCCAGAGGGGTGTCGTCTAAGGGGCTGGTCAGGCGAGCCGGGACAGAACGGTTCTGCCGTGTGCGCTGAGGGCGGTGTCGTTCTCCTGGTGGCCCTTGACCAGGGCCGTGGCCGCCTCGATGGCGCCGAAAGACTCCAAGAGGCGGCGTTCGGTGTCGTTGGGAGAGCGTCCGTAGCCGTCGAAGAAGGCGGTGCGCAGGTGGGGTGCGGCCTGCCAGCGTCGGAATTCGAGTCGGGCGAAGTCGCGGATCCGGGCGTCGCGTCGCATGTGCTCGAAGTCGAAGATGCCGAAGGTGTCGCCGAGCAGCCAGTTGCGCGGCTGGTAGTCGAGGTGGCAGATCGCGCTGTCCATCTGGCTGGTGCCCAGGATCACGGCGTGGTGCTTCAGCAGGTTCTCCTCGGCCGCGTCGAGCAGGTCGGCGTGGACGGCCCGGCCGATCCACCCGTGGAACCGCTCGGCGAGCGAAGCGCCGACGGCACCGCCCTGGGGCATGGCCGTGGCCCGGTGCAGCTTGCCCAGCACGTGCCCGGCCTCGTGGTGGGCCAGCTCCTCCTCGGGTGAGCCCGGAGCGAAGGTGTCCGCGCGGTGGCCTGCGAGCGCGGTGAGCAGCAGGGTGCGGGTGGCATCGTCCCGGCCGACCAACTTCGGTGCATGGCCGCTCAGATGGGTGACCCACGCCCGGTAGGCATGGAGTTCTCCGGCGTACCGGTCTCGCTCGGCGTGCTGCTTCGCGATGAACTGACGCCCGTCGTCGGCCACCAGGCGTACGACGCGGGGCGGGAGCGCGGGGTCCGTTGCGATGTCAACTGCGCCTAGGAGGAGGTGCGCCAGTTGTATCCGGGGGTCGCGCGAGGTCGCGATCACGGGGTCGGCTCCGGCGTGAGGAGACTGAGGTGCTCGGTGTCGTTGTGCCGGTCGAGCATCCAGCGGTTCTGGCCCAGGCGGTTGCGGTGGTGCTGCCAGCGGGTGATGGAGGCGTGGTTGTGGGTGAATCCGGCGGGCGAGCCGATCGGGATGCCGAGCAGCAGGGTGTGCGCGGTGATCACCGTCTCCCCGTGGGCCGCGAAGACGACGCGCTTGCCCCGGTTCTCCTCGATGAGCTGGCTCAGGTTCCTGCTGGCGCGCTCCAGGAATCCGTTCCAGGTGTCGGAGCCGTTGGCCCAGGGTGTGTCGGGGTGGGCGTGCGGCCCGCCGTCGGCGGCCGTCTTCACCGCGTCCCAGGGCCGGCCATCGGCGTCGCCGTGGACCGGGCCGTCGAGTCGGTCGTCGTGGTGCACGGGGATCTGGAGGGTCTGGGCGATGATCTCGCCGGTCTGGACGAGACGGATCCGCGGGCCGGTGTAGACGACGTCGAAGGGCTTCTTCAGGTGCTCGGTGGCCAGGCGGCGAGCGGCCTGTTCGGCCTGGGCATATCCGAGGTTGGTCAGGCCGGTGCAGGTGCGCGGGCCTCCGACGAGGCCATCGGCGTTGCACTGGGCCTGGCCGTGCCGGACGAAGACGAGTTCGGTGGTGATCATGAGGCTCCTCGGTGGCTGAAACGGAGGGGCAGGCTGTAGTGGTAGCCGTTGCGACCGATGTACGGGGCGGTGAGCACGGCGTGCAGGGCCAGAGAGCTGTCGAGCTGGTTTCGGTCCGTCGTTCCCAGCCGGGCGTCGTGTCGTAGAGCTGCCTCGTTGTACGCGAGCAGGGCGTTGGTGACGGCTTGGTCCGGGAGCGGCCCGTAGGTCAGGTGGAGCGTCGCGATGAGCTTGGCGAGGTCGTAGCCCATCGGGGCCAGGGACAGGTCGTCGGTGTCGACGGCGACGATGTCCCTGCTCGTAACGATGAAGTTCCGGGGGTTGCTGTCCTTGTAGAAGGCACAGGGCCCTTGGGCCGTCGTTTCCAGCAGGCCGAACATCGCGTGCAGCGCGGCCTTGTTCGGCAGGTAGCCCTGTTCGTGGCGTCGCCGCAGGGCGCGATTCCGGGGGCCGAGGTAGTCGTCGAACCTGGTCCCGTCTCGGAAGTGGTGCGGGGTGTCCAGCGACGCGGACCGCAGATCGCTGGCCCAGGCGGCACCGTGGGCGTGACCCAGCAGTGCCGCGACGCGCGGGAGGTCGTCCGGGCGCACCGCGCGACCTTCGATCCGTTCGAACGTCAGGCTGTTCGCTCGGACGGTGAGGAGCGCCGGCTGCCGCAGTGGCTTGGCGTGCTCGGTGAGCCACTGGTAGTGGCGCACCGCCCCCGCCGCACGCTCCGGTTCCGTGTAGGGCTTGGTGAAGGGCGCGAGGGTCATGCCATCCGCCCATCGTTCGGCTGGGCGACGACGAAGGTGATCCGGGACCGGGTGGTCAGCGGCTCGTCGGGAAGGAACTCGTGCAGGGTCGCCGCCAGGGCACCGGGGTTGCCGTACAAGCCGGGTGCCAGGTCGTACTTGGGGTTGGTGGCCAGGTACTGCGCCGAGTGGTCGTGGCCGTCGAAGGTGAAGACGTGCTCCTCGTCCAGGACGGCGATCACGTCGAGCGAGGAGGCGGCGATGTCGGCCAGGTTGTCGCTGTGAGCTGCGGTGTACAGGCTTTCGTGCTGGGCGGCACGCGGATCGAGACCCGCGCAGGCGACCAGCTGGTCCATCTCCCGGTAGCTGTCGAGGCCCTTGGTGACAAGTACGGCCACACCGCCGGGGGCGAGGACCCTGGCGATCTGTCCGACGACGTCCTGGGGGCGCGGCGAGTGGTAGAGGCAGAACGCGGCGACGACGACATCGCTCGACCTGTCGGGCAGAGGGAGGTCGTGGAAGTCGCCTTCGACGAACTCCACCGTGCTCTCGGGCAGGTTCTTGACGCGCTCGCGCGCCTGTGCGAGCAGGGCGGGGGCGGCGTCCAGGCCCACGACGCGCTCGGGCCGGAGCTGCTCGGCGAGGATGAGGCTGCTCGTGCCGCGACCGCATCCGATGTCGAGCACCGCGCCGAGCCGGTCCGGCCGGGCGTGATGGGTCTGCACCAGGCTGACGATGGTCTCGGGCACCGGGTGTCCGGCGGTCTTGGCCCGCATTAGGGCGCTGGTCCGCCCGGCCAGCCGTGAGGCGTGTCCGTACAGCTCCGGCTGCCGGACGGGGTCCAGGAACGGGTTGGACTCGTTCATGCCGCACCCCCTGACCGGGGGCGCTGGCGGGTCAGGACTGCTCGGCGGCGACCCTCCGCAGCCAGCGGCGCGTCTGGCGCCGGTTGGCCAGCAGCACCACATCGGCGCGGGAGCCGAACTCCTCGATCTTCGCCATCACGCGGGGCCGCATCTTGCGCCGGTACGTGGCGACGTACTTGATCACGCCCCAGTGGATGCGGTTGTGCACCCCGTTGCCCTTGTGCCCCGCGCCGTGCCGGATCTGCCGGGAGAAGATCCCGTACAGCGCCGCCACGGTCGACACGTCCATCAGGACCACGGTGTCGCAGGCTTCGAGCCGCACCTGCAGCGTCGAGTTGTAGTTGCCGTCGATCACCCACCGCGGCTGCGCGACCAGCTCGCGCTGCACGTCGGTGAACTTGTCCATCGGCAACGCGTTCCACTCGTCGTCGTAGAACGCGGCGTCCAGGTGTGTCACCGGGGCGTCGAGGATCCTGCCCAGTTCGCGGGCCACGTGGGATTTGCCGCTGCCTCCGCAGCCGACGATGGCGACCTTCTTCATGGTGCTCCAGCGTAGAGAGGTTCGGGTGTCCGGCGGACCCATCCTCCGGGACGCGCCCGGAGGATCCGCGCGCCGTGGTCGATCGAGCGGTCTGCATCAGGCAGCTCCCCGCTCGGTCGCGGTGGCCTGGAGGAGGCCGTGCAGGACGGACTCCAGGGTGTTGACCTGCTTGCACAGGCCGAACAGGCGCAGCCGGTCCACACATGCGGCGATCAGGGCAACGTGCTGTTCGGTGCCGGCGATCTCGCGCAGGTAGGAGAGGCGTTCGAGCACGTCGTCGCCTGAGCGCACGACCAGCTCCTTCGGGACGAACCGGTCGGCGAAACGGATGTCCGCCGGGACCAGCGGCAGGCATCCGGCGAGCACGGCCTCGAAGATGCGCTGGGTCATCTGCCCAACCGCGGCGTACCGCTCGGGCAGCATGAGCACCGTGGCCAGGGACCGGCCGTAGACGTCGGCGGCATCCTCGAACGGGATCCGGCCCGCGAAGCGGACGTGCGGCCAGCGGCCGGTTTTCGTCCACTTCCCGGCGACCAGGTGCTCGACGCGGGCGGCGGCCGGGGCGAAGAAGCGGTCGAAGGGCTCGTCCCGGTCGTACTGGTTGCCCACATAGCCGAGCGCGAGATCCCGAGGCCGCGCCGCGAGGGAGAGGGGATCGGTCTGGGCGAGGAGGCCCTCGGCGACGGGGAAGAGTAGCGAGTGCGCGCCGGGGGTCGGGGTGAGCGCGGCCTCGCAGACACGGGTGTGGGCCGTGCGGCGCCACACGCTCTCGGCGCGCAGGGTGCGGTCCTTGTCCCAGATGACGGTGGGTGTCCGGTGCCGGGCCGTGTAGTGGTTGATGAGCCGGGCCTGCCGATGGAGGTCGCAGGTGTGCCCCTCGCTGCCGCACGCGGTGGTGTTGCGGCCGGGGATCGCCCAGCGCCACTCCAGGAACAGGGCGTCGATGCCGGGCAGGCCGTCGTCGAAGGTGTACGCATCGCCGAGGTCGTCACCGGCTTCGAGGCGGTCGCGGTCGGGTTGGAGGAAGACGATCTCGTGACCGCGGGCAAGCAGGGCGTCGATGAAGGGGCGGCGGTGGCTGCGGCCTCCGTCGGGGGTGTCGGTGATGCCGTTGCCGAGGAAGCCCCAGAAGCTGTATCCGATCTTCATTTGGTGATCCACCGCCCTTCGAGGAGCAGGGCGTCGAGGCCGGAGTTGGCCAGGCAGTCCAGGGCCATCTCGGGTGTACCGCAGATCGGCTTGCCCTTGACGTTGAGGGAGGTGTTGATCAGCACGGGGATGCCGGTCCGGCGGCCGAAGGCGGTCAGCACCGCGTGCATGAACGGGTTCTGCGACCGGGTGACGGTCTGCAGGCGGGAGGTGTCGTTGGCGTGCACGATGGCCGGCACCCGCTCGCGCGTCAGGTCAGTCACCCCGGAGGCCATGGACATGTACGGGGCCGGCTGGCCGAGGGTGAAGAACTCGGCGGCGCGCTCGGCGGGAACCATGGGGGCGAAGGGCCGGAACGGCTCGCGGAACTTCACGGTGGCGTTGAGCCGCTCGACGACGCCGGGCTCCAGCGGGGAGGCGAGGATCGAGCGGTTGCCCAGGGCGCGCGGCCCGGCTTCGACACCACCCTGGAAGAGTCCGGCGATCATGCCGTGAGCGAGCTGGTCGGCGAGAAACTCGGCGGTCTCGATGCCGAGGGTCTTCTGGTGGAGGCCGGGCCAGGGGGTCAGGTCGAGCGGCTGGTCCTCGTAAGAGGGGCCGAGGTAACAGTGGCGGGCGATGCCGGCGACCGGGCGAGGGCTGCGTCCATCGACGTGCACGGCGAGGGCGGCCCCGATGGCAGTTCCGGCGTCTCCGGGTGCCGGCGGGACGAACACCTCGTCGAAGATGCCAGCCTCGATGATCTTTCCGATGCTGACGCAGTTCGTGGCGACGCCGCCGCCTACGCACAGACGCCGGGAGCCGGTGAGCGCACGGGCACGGCGGGCAAGGTGGACCATCACCTGCTCGGTCCGCTCCTGGAGGGCAGCCGCCAGGTCTCGATGGACGTCGGTGAGCGGCTCGCTCGGGTGCCGCTCGGGGCAGGTCTCGGCGACGAACCGCCGGGACGTCCTCGGATATCCCGAGGTGAGGGTGCGCGTCGGGAAGTAGCCGGGGTGGATGCGGAAGCCCGTGGTCGTTGTGCGGACCGCCGTAGTGAACAGGTGCCGGAAGCGGGCGGGGTCGCCGAGAGCGGCCAGCGCCATGACGGTGCCTTCCTCGTCGCCACGCCTCCAGCCCAGGTGCTCGGTGACGGCGCCGTACACGTATCCGAGGGAGGCCGGGTCGTTGATCGCTTCCATGGGCTGGAGGCGAGGGCGCTGGATGCCGTGGCCGTGGGCGATAGTGGTGGTCTGCCGCTCGCCGAGGCTGTCGACCACGAGGACGGCGGCTTCCTCCCAGCCGGAGGCGGCGAAGGCCGTGAGCTGGTGGGCTCGGTGGTGCAGGATCGGTGTGACGCGGGCCGAGGGGAACTGGCTGCCTAGGACGCGCAGCCGACGCCGGGTTCGCAGGGCGACCTTGGCGAACCCGTGGGCGCGGGCCAGGCTCCGGTCGCGTGTCATCGGCGAGAGCGCCATGCGCAGGGCGGCGGGCGACTCGGCGAGGTAGCGGACCGGCTGGAAGTTGTAGGCGACGGCGTTCACGTCGCCGACGCTCAGCTTGGCCTGGTCGAGGAGCCATCCCACGGCGCGGTCCGGGTAGAGCTTGGTGTGCTTCTGCTCGGAGAGGCGTTCCTCCTCAACGAAGCCGACGAGTTCACCGTCTACGAGAAGGGCGGCCGACGAATCGTGGGTGTACGAGCACAGGCCGAGGATCACGGAGGGGGTGCGCTTCATGGCGGCGGTCACCTTGCCCCGGCCGTGGCGGCGCGATTGGTCGAGCGCCGTTCCAGCTCTCCGTACCAGGCGGTGAGGGCTTGGCCGAGGGGCCCGTCGATCGTCTCGGCCGCCCGCCACGCCTGCTCGCGCTTGCCGTCCTTCCACAGCCGGTAGCTGCGCAGGGTCTCGGCCATCGCGCCCCAGCCGGGGTGACCGGTCACGTCACGGGCCTCGACCTGGTCGAGCAGGCCGTCGAAGCCGTTCCAGGGTGTTCGCAGGTCGGGCATGGTCGCGCTCGCCGGGAGCAAGGTGAGCGTGTCGGCCTGCTCGATGTGCTCGTCGTAGATGTGCAGCGAGCCGATATGCAGGTGGAACTCGCCGAGTTCCGCGTCGAGCCATCCGGCGACCAGCTCGTGCAGCACGGTGTAGAAGAACACGTCGTACGGCATGCCGATCCATACGTCCTGGCCGCGCATCGTGGTCGCCATGTGCAGGCGGCCGGCACGCAGGTGGAACCGGAATCCGAGGGTGCAGGGCACGTCCTTGTGCCCTGCGGCGTCCTGGGCCGGGTCGTAGAGCTGGATCAGGGCTCGCCGGGAGTCGGGGTCGGCCTGGAGGATTTCGACGACGCGGGAGAGCTGGTCGACCTTGCCGGCCCAGTTCCGCATCCTGGGGCCGTACGCCCCCAGGAGGACGCCTTCGTCGGCGAACTGCCGCAGTCGGTTGTTGTAGTCGAAGATCCACGGCGCGTCGGATCCGGAGAGGTGCCAGACCGTCTCGGCGACGGCGAAGGCTGGATTCACGATGCGGGCGGGCGGGGCGTAGAGCAGGCGGGCGCGCGGCTGGGTGAGCAGCAGGTGCACGTCGCGGACTTCGTGGGTGGCCATGCCCCGGGGGCTGATCTTCTCGCCGGACTTGGCCAGCGTGACGGCTCCGGAGAACAGCTCGGCGATGCTGTCGGCCGTGAGGGATGTCATCGGGCGGATGCTCCTTCGTCCTTGGGCGACGCAGCGGCGCCCGGGTGGTGGTGGGTAGAGCTGTTGGCCCTCGGGCCGGAGGTGGCGCGGTCGGTAATGAGCCGGGCGATCCGAGCGGCGCTGTCTCCGCGCCACCGGCAGACGGCGTCCAGGGCCGCCCGCGGGATCGGCGCGGGGCCCCCGCTCACGCCGGAGAGCGCTTCGGCGATGTCCCCGGTGGCCTCGCACCGGGTCGCGAGTCCGTGACCGGCCAGGCCCAGGGTGCGTTCGCCCGGCGGGCCGATTTCGAGGACCGGGATGCCGAGCAGCGCGGCTTCAATTCCGCACGTCGAGTACGCGCTCGCTACTGCGTCAGCACCAGCAAGGGAGCCCCGCGCTCCGACCCGGAGGTCGGCCACCGCGACGGGCGGCCCGCCGTCCCGCTTCACCAGAGCGGTGAAGGCGTCGGTGCCCTGTGCCGGGTGTGGAGCGATGACGAGCCCCCAGTCACCGTCCGCCTCGGCAAGCCCGTCCAGGAGGAGGTCCGCGTGGGACTTGAGGTGACCGGGGTTGAAGGGCTGGCATGCCCACACCGCGATCCGGGTCGGCCCACGTCGGCCCCCCGAAGCGAGCAGCTTCTCCAGGTACCGCCGCTGTGCCTGGCGGCTCAGACCGGCGAGGACGTCGAAGCGGGGCTGCCCGAGTACGTGCACCTCGGCCTCGGGATGGCGTGCCCACCCTCGGCCCAGGGCGAGGTCCCGCTCGCCCATGACGATGATGTCGCGGCTGTGCAGGGCCGGCCAGGCGACCGATTCCGCCGTCCACGCCCCGTGCTGGACGTGCACCGAGTGCGCTCCGTGCCGCTCGGCGGCGTGCGCGGCCAGCACCCCCAGGGGGCTGGTGTCGTTGCTCAGCAGGACGGTGTGCGGCCGAGTGGTCGACAGGATGTCGTCGAGCCAGCTCTCCGCCCGCACCACCGTCCGCCACGACGGCTGGGTGCAGCCCCCGCTGGTCTCCAAGAGCACGGACAAGAGCCTTACGAGCCGGGCAAGTTGGACGCCATGGCCTCCCACCTGGACGACGTGCTCGTCGTCAGGACGGTGGAGGCCCTCGGCGGTGCCGGAGACGGTGAAGAGGTCGCTCGGAACCGAGCGCAGTTCGATACCCGTTGCCGGTCCCACGCTGCACCGCTCGGCGGCATCAGTGGCGAGATCGAGCAGGAGGCTCCTCTGCCCGTCGCGCGTCAGTTCGGCGAGAACCGGGATCAGCGTGGCGGCGTGGCGGGAGGTCCACGACAGCGCCAGAACGTCCTGCCGTCCGAGGTCCGAGGGGAGCGGACTCGGCTCCGTGTTCGCCGTGCTCGTCCGGGTCCGGTTCCGGAGCTGGGCGGAGCGGGTCGGGTTGTGCGGTGCCGCAGCACCGAGCACATACGCGACGCCGGACCACGTCACGGTGTAGGCCAGGTACTCCCGCGAGCTGCTCGAACGCAGGCCCACGAGTCCCTCGTAGGGGGCCAGGGTCAGGGGCCCTGGGGCGGAGGCGAACGGTGCCCAGGAGTTCAGGGCCAGGAGCTTGCGCACGATCTCGCCGACGAAGCGTCGCACGGGGACGTGCTGGACGTGGAGCCAGTCGGCTCCGCCTGGGGTGGTGGCCAACTTGGTGCTGTAGCGGTCGACGGCCTCCACGACGTCCTCGACGCCGGAGCGCAGTAACTGCTTGTCAACGGTCGTCGCTTCCAGGTCCGTGGTGTGGATGTGGTCGGTCCGCGCGTGCGCCAGGGCGCCGGTTCCGACGAGAGTCCACATCGGCTTTCCGGCGTTGGAGGAGCGGACCAGGCCGAGGCCACCAGTCGTGTGGGGGCTCACACCGTGCTCCCCTCGACGAGCTGCTTGGCGGGAAGCAGGCTCAGCAGTTCCTTGGGGGACGTGACCGTCTCGGGGTCGGGGGCCGTCGGCTGCCCGTAGCCCCATCCGGCGTGTATGTACGGGACGCCGGCGCGGGCGGCCGACTCCTGGTCGACCGCCATGTCACCCACGTAGACAGCGGAGGCGGGGTCGACCCCCAGGTCGACCAGTGCCAGGAGGAGCGGGTCCGGGGCCGGCTTCGTTCGGCCCGCGCCGGCGGGCGTGCGGATGGTCGCGAAGGGACACCCGAGGCGCGCGAGGAGCGGGGCCGCCCGGTCGACGTGCTTGGACGTCACGACGCCCAGCCGCCAGTCGGCGGCCACGAAGGCGTGGAGCGTCTCGACGATGCCGGCGAACTCCTCCGCGAGGTGCGCGGTGGCCACGGACTCCGCCTCGTACGTCCTACGGACCGCCTCGGCATCGGTCACGCCCAGGCGCTCCATGATGTCCCCGAACTCGCGACCCAGGTGGCGCTCGTAGTCACGGAACGGGAGCGCGACGCCATGGACCTCCTGGACCCTCTGCCACGCCCTCCGCATCACGGGACGCGTGTCGAGGAGGACCCCGTCGAGGTCGAGGAGAAGAGCGCGCGACCCGTGGTCGCTCGGCGCGGCCGGGGCGGGTGGCGATCCGCAAGCGGGAACGGTCATGATCATCCTCTCGTCAGGGTGTCGTCGTGCCTCAGAGGGCCGAAGCCGGGGCAAGTTCCAACTCGGGGTACTGGGACGGACCGCCGGCCTCCTCGAACGCCGCGTCGAGCAGCGCCACGTGCAAGCGGTCCCATCGCCCTCGGGACTGCAGAGCACGCCCGTGGCGGGTCAAGGCCCACGCCTTGAGGGCCGTCGGGTCCTGCATGAAGTTCCGCGCGTTCTGCCGCAGGATGGCGGGGGTGAACACCCTGAGATTGAGGCCGGTGCGCCAGAACTCAAGCCACCACTGGCACATCAGGAGCGGACCCGATTCGTCGTCCTTGACGTGGTCGGGGTGGTTGCGCACCCAGATCGGGTCCAAGTCCGGGTGTGTGGTGGCGACTTCGAGCATGCGGCCGTGGGCCTGGTGCACTGCCAACTCCAGGGACTGGCGGTGCTGCTGGCGACGCTGGGCGATGTGCACCGCGGACGCGAGGGCGATGGTGGTGGCCAGAGCGAGAACGGGACGGTTCATCTGCGACCTTTACTCGGGGATGGATGGGGCGGTGCGGCAACCGGCGGCGGCATCCGGGGCAGTGGTGGTCGCCGTCGTGCTCGCTTGAGGAGAGTCAGGCCGCGTCCGGCGGGCCCTCAGCCGACGGCGAGGTCAATCCGTCCGGCACGGCCGGCAGGCGCGCGAGCCGGTGAAAGCGCGAGAGGTCGAAGCCACGCCCCTGAACCTCACCAGCGGGCACGGCGAAAAGGTCGATCCCCTCTTCGCTGGGTGCCGAAGGGGCGGCCTCCCTGATGGCGAGGAGCGCTTCGCCCTGCTCGCGGTGCGGCAGGAGGCGCGGCGCACGATCGATGTGTCCCTCGAAAGTCATGGTCAGCCCTCGGTCAGGTGTATTTGAAGGTGAAGACGAGCACGACGCTCACGGTGACGATCAGGGCGATCTGGGCGCTGATCTGCCGCCAGCCCCAGCCCTTCCTGTCCATCCAGCGCAGCGGACGCCTTCAAGTCGGCGCGACGGGCTCCTCGGAGATCACGAGGTGGAGAAACGCCCGGCAGTGCTCGCCCAGGTGTTTGATCACGGCGTGGTACTCGTCGTCATCGGAGCTGATGTTGTGCCGGTCGAGGACGAGCACGCCGTCGGCCAAGCCCTCTCGGAGCTGTCGCTCGGCTTCCCGCCAACCAGGTCGATCCCAAGGCGGCGTGTAGACGCCCTGGCTCGCACTGGATGCCGGGAGGTACGTCGTGGTCACCGGGACCGCCACATCGTGGAGCCGGGCGGTGATCGCGTAACCGAGCTGGTCGGCCTCAGCCTGTAGCGTCCCCCAGTCCTCGTCAGGTCGGGCCCTCGGACTCGGTACCAGGCTGTACGCCAGCACGCGCAGCGGCTGATCGGCCTGCGCGCCGACGGTCTGACGGTAGAAGTGCTGGCGCAAGTCTCGGAGTTGGCCAGCTCGGGACCGGCGCTTCACCTGGGCAGAGGTGCGAGGCCAGCTCGGGTAGTCACGGCCAGCGGTCGGCGCCCCACCGCCCGTGTGCTTCTCTCGCCCCCGATCAAAGGCGACGAGGCTCAACACGTCGGCTCCGTGCTTGACTGTGTTGTGCGGCGACATGGGGGTGCCTCCGTGAGAGTGGGGATGACCGCGTACGTCGTCCGGCCGCCGTCCGCGACGCCCCACCGAAGCGACAAGCAGGCGACGAGGTGCAGCCCTCGACCGCCGAGGCCGGCGGCACTCGCACGTCGCCGCCTCGCCGGTGCCGTGCTGTCGTCGGTGACTCGGATTCGAAGCTGGTGCTCGTCGTGTCGCAGTCGCAGTCGGACGTCCCCGGAACCGTGAATGATCGCGTTGGACACCAACTCCGAGACGACGAGCCGGGCGTCCTCTGCCGGCGTCTCCGGCAACGACCAGTGCTTCAACACGGTGGCCGTCGTTCTTCGCGCTTGAGCGACGTGCGCATCTACCGGCTCCATGGCCATCTCGAAGACGTGAGAGGCCAGCGGACACCGAGCGGTCGAGGCGCCGACGGCGTGGGCGCCACCGTCGTCGCCCCGAGGTCGGGGCGGCGTTGCTGTCCGGTGCGTGGTCATGAGCACATCGCACCGTGGCTGCGCGATCCGGGACAGGGGAAACCGGAGGGGGGAAATCTTTGTCAAGGGGGGAAAATCAGGGGGGAGTTAAGGGGAGTATTGGCTTTCTCCCACGGATAGGGGTCAGACTCATGGCGGTGGATCCATTTGCCGAGTTGCTCCGTCACCTGCGGCGTAACGCGAATCGGACGCAGGACGAGCAGGCCGGTGCGATCAACGCCGCCTCCGGCCGGGCAACGGTGACCCGCCGGGAGGTGAACCGGTACGAGAACGGTGCGAACGTTCCGACGGACCACACCCTGGGGAACATCGCTTTGGCCTGTGGCGTCCCGCTGGAGCCGCTACTGCGCGAGGCGAAAGCCGCCCGCGCCAGGCGGCGAGAGAAGAACAAGGCCGAGGCGGAGGACCTGGACGACGTGAAACGCCGAACGCTGCTGGGAGGCGCAGTCATCAGTGCGGCTGCGGCTGCCGAGCCGTGGGGTCGGCTGGCCTACGCACTCAGCAAGGGTTCCAAGATCGACCCTGAGTCAGCCGGGGTGCTTATTGATCATGCCGCCCGGTTGCACGTGGACGAGCTGAACGAGAGCGCACTCAGTCTGCAGGCTCGGGTCGAGGCGCACCTGGACGCGATCACCGCAGCCCTCCCCCGCGCCGGAACCCACGAGCGAGCCCTGACCATCGCGGCGGGAGAGACCGCTGCTCTTGCCGGATGGGTTGCCTGGGATCTCGGCGAGCACGACAAGGCCACTTCCTATTACGGAGTGACCTCGGAGTGCGCGAAGAAGGCTGGACACCCCCCGCTGCGCGCTCTCGCTCTGGGCTACGCGAGCTACGGTGCCCCCAGCCCCGCGAAGGCCCTGGAGATGCTTTCGCAGGCAGCTCAAGACGTACGCGGACGTGGCAATGCAACCGCCGCAGCGTGGGCCCTGGGCCGGTACGCAGAGGAGGCCGCTCAATCCGGCGATGACGCCGGCGCCCTTCGTGCTCTCGACCAGGCCAAGTTCGCCTATGACTTCGCCGACCATACGAGCGAGCAGGCGTGGGTCCGCTTCGTGACGCCGTACCGGATGGACTCCTTGGCCCTCTCGGTCTACGGCGAACTCAAGCGTCAGGAGCTGACGGCCACCGCCGACTCCGCAGTCGAGCGCCTCGGCGGTGAACTACCCGAGTCCGGTGTGGTCGTCCTGGGTGACCTGGCGTCCGCCCTTCTGCGCGGCGGCGACGTAGATCGCGGGGCCTACGTCGCGCACCAGTTCGCCGCAGCGGCGGAGTCGAAGCCCAACACCATGGGCCGGCAGCGGGCCCAGGCCATCGCTGCCGGGCTCCCCGACACTGAGCATGACCTGGCCAGCCACCTGCTGACGTTCGCGACGCTGTGAAGCGTCGAAGCGCACAGGCTCGGTGAGAGCGAGGCGCTGTAGTGGAGACCTCTACCCCGGGCGCGTCTCGTCGACGACCCAGGACAGGTACGCCTCCGACCCTCCGGTCACAGGCAGCGTGACCCACTGGGGGACGTCGTACGGGTGCCTCTCGTGCAGCCATGCTTCTAGCGCGGGGAGGCGATCCGACGACGTCATGTAGGAGATCCGCCACTCCTGAGCCGCCTCGACCTTCCCCTGCCACCAGTAGAAGGCGGTAATGGGCGCATCAATGTGGACGCCCGCCGCCAGTTTGCTCTCAACAGCGCCTCTGGCGAGGGTCTTCGCCTGCTCCTCGTCGTCACTCGTCGTCTGCGCGATCACGATCTCGGGGTCCATGCGGCTACCTCTCCAGCTCGGGTACCGCGACCCTACCCAGAGGGTTGACGCAGCCGACAAGCGCTGGTCGCCAGGATTCGGGCCGAACGCACCCTCCGGACTCTTCGGCTCATTGGACTACGCAGCTCGTTCCCGAGGGGTTTGCAGAGCACCCCTAGGCGGCAAGGTCGTGCCGCTCGCTGCCGTCAGACTCCCGACCGCGGGCAGACTGCTGGCGCTCAAGGCCCAGCAACTTCAGCAGGTCTGCCGTGACCACCCGGTAGGCGTTCCCGAGGCGCAGCACCTTGACCGGGTACTCCCCCTGCTTGGCGAGTCCGTACCCGGTAGACCGTCCGATCATCAGCGCCTTATTCGAGGTGTCTAGATCGATCACCGCCGGAAGAGCGAGCAGCTCGTCGCCCCTCAAGCCCCGCGCCGCCCCTGACACCCTCGGTGCCGCCATGATGCTCTCCTAACGCTTACACGTGCCGTAGTGACGCGAAAGATGTATCACGGAGTTGCGGCAGCACCTTTCCGCTTCTTAGGGTGTCACCATGACACCTGATCAATGGTCGACAGCGTTCACCGGTCGGATCGCTCAGCGCCTACGGGACTCGCGCCGGGCCGTCGGCCTCACGATGGCCGAGGTCGCGCAGGGGTGCGCGGCCCGCGGCATGCCGGAACTCACCGAGCACTCCATCAAGAACCTGGAGTCCGGACGCAAGACGAGCGTCAGCGTGGCGGACGTCGTCATGCTTGCCGACGTACTGGGCGTCCCGCCGGTCACCCTGCTGTTCCCGCTCGGTTCTTCGGCCGCGGTCGAAGTTCTGCCGGGCCGCGAGCTGTCTACCTGGGATGCGGTCGCGTGGTTCACCGGTGAGACACCTCTGGATGATGCGGCCCCCGAGGGCTCCCCCCGGGACGTTCTCGACGCCTTCCGACACCATGGCGACCTCGTTGCCGCGTCGATGTCGTCGTACGACTTGGCGCAGGAGCGGCGACGGGTGGCCAGCACCACTCTGGACCGCAGTCGTCGAACCACGCTTCTTCAGCGGGCCGAGGGATACGAGGCGCACGCCTTCGAGGACGCCCAAGAGCTGCGCGCGTACCGAGAGCGGATGCGCCAGCGCGGCCTTACCCCTCCGGCACTTCCTGACCGACTCGCCTTTGTCGACGAGACCGACATACACCCCGAGGCCGAGGAGCGTGAATGAAGAACGGCACCATCACGCGACGGTGCCGGTGCACTGACCCCGAGACCGGCAAGGACCTCGGGGCGTCGTGCCCGAAGCTCCAGTCGCGACGGCACGGGACCTTCGGGGTGTTCCAGGAGCTGGACCCCGCCCAGGACGGCCGCCGACGACGGTTTCGTCGTGGTGGCTTCGAGACCTCCACCAAGGCCCAGGAGGAGCTGGGCAAGGTCCGGGCCCTCATGGCGATTCCCGAAGAGGACGACGCCTGGGGCAGGACGCAGATCAGCGACCTGCTGGAGGACTGCGTCAAGGAGAAGACCCCTCTGCCGGACTACGACGAGACCCGTCGCCGGTTCCAGACGGGTCAGTCGCTTAACTCGAAGACCACCGTCGGGGAGTGGCTCGACAGCTGGCTGGCGGGGCGGAAACGTCTGCGCCGTGGCGGCGCGTCGCGCTACGAGTGCGATATCCGCGTCCATCTCAAGCCGCACCTCGGGCACCTTCGCCTCGACAAGCTCCGGGTCCACCACATCGACAAGATGTTCGACGCCATCAACGAGCGGAACATCGAGATCCAGGAGCAGAACGCCCAGCGTCGTGCAGTCGCCGATGAGCTGAAGGCCACCCCGAACAAGGGGGCCGAGAATCGAGCACGCCGGAAGTGGTTCCGCGCCCAGCTCGACGCGATGCCCCCGTTCCGTCGCGTCACCGGGCTGAACACCCAGCCCCACATTCGCGACACACTCCGGGCCGCCCTGAATGTCGCTATCGCCCAGCAGGTCATGCCTGCCTTCAACCCGGCCGCTCACGTCGAGCTGCTCCCGGGAACAAAGCCGAAGGCCCTGGTCTGGACCGAGGAGCGCATCGCCAGCTGGCAGGAGACCGGCAAGAAGCCGTCGCCGGTCATGGTCTGGACCCCGGAGCAGACCGCCGTCTTCCTCGACTTCGTCGCGGGAGACCGGCTGTACTTGCTCTGGCGGCTCATCGCCTTTCGAGGCACCCGCCGAGGAGAAGCCTGCGGTGTCCGCTGGGAGGACTACTCGGCGAAACACAGCTCCCTGGCCATCGCCACGCAACTCGTCCAAGACGGCTGGGAGGTCCACGAGGGCGCGCCCAAGACCGACAGCGGCCTCCGGCTGATCGCTCTCGACGGCGAGACAAGCGAGGGCTTCCTCACGCACAAGGCTCGCCAGCAGCGGGATCGCGGGGCGTGGGGCGAGGGCTGGCAGAACACCGGTCGCATCTTCACCCAGGAGGACGGCTCCCTTCTCCACCCGGGAAAGGTCAGCGATCTGTTCGAGCGTCTCACCGAGGCGGCCGGCCTTCCGCCCATCCGCCTTCACGATCTCCGGCACGTCGCCGCGACGCTGATGCTCTCTGCCGGCGTCGACATCAAGGTCGTCTCAGAGACCCTCGGCCACTCGGACACACGGATCACGCGAGACATCTACCAGTCCGTCCTCGACGACCTGGCTCGCGACGCCGCCGAGAAGGTCGTGCAGCTCGTCCCCCATGCTCGTAAGGCGCTGGCGGCTGTTCCCGACGTCGTGTCGCAGGCAGACCCGGCGTCTCGGCTGCCGAGGATGGCGCCGCCGCGCAAGGGCGACACATCACAGCAGGATCGCTCTGCCTGACGGCTCAACGGAAATGGAACCCCGGTCAGAGGGAAGCTGACCGGGGCTCGGCCCTATTTTCGTCACAGCAGACCGCGCTGTTGTGCCCACTGGGTAATGGCTCCGGAGGTGCGCTGTGAGAAGCCTGCGGGGTTGAGTTCCCCGGCGCGGCTGATGAGTCCGGTCTCGGGATAGCCGTAGGTCTGCAGGAGTTCGTCGGCGAGAGCAGCCGTGGCTTGCAGAAGACCGCGCTCACGGTCGGCAAGGTCGTCAAGAAGGACGCCCGCTTCTGCCGTAGCGTGCGGATAGTACTCAGCGGTCAGTGGCCTCGGCCGCCCTGTCCCGGGATCGACCCGGTCGACACGGAAAGGCACAATGTCTGGCCGGTGGAGATCGATAACCCTGGCCTGTGTCGGATGTGCAGCCATGTCAGCCACCAGCGTGACGCTGGCTTGTGCGAGTCCGCTTGCGGCTGCCCGGTCGCGTGCGTGGGCCGCCAGGAAAGGCAAGGCGCACAGCAGCGGGTACACGACATCTCCAGGTTCTGCGGTGTGGAGTTGGGCTTCCTCGTAGTCATTCACATGGATTCGTCCGTTCAAGGGCAGGGCGATGGTGGCGCTGCCGTCGCGATGCAGCTCGGCACGCGCGGAGTACCGGCCGCCCCCATCCGTCACGATCAGCCGCCGCGGACCGACGCTCACGCGACCGAAGTTGCTGACGGGCTGCCCGAGGTAGAGCTGAGTGCCAAGGAGCTCTTCCTGGTAGCGGGTGAAGCGCGCGGAATCGATCACCATGTCGCCAGGCTGCTCGGGAACCACGGTGACGATCACATGCGGTGTGGTGCGAGCCGCCAGGGCGTCGACCAGCTCCTCCTCGATATCGGCGAGGCGCTGACCGCGCTCGGCGGCTGCGGTGAACCGTGCCCGGTAGGCGGTGGCAACGTCAGTTTCAGTCAGCCACTCGGTTCTGCTGCCGCCGCGCCTGGGGTAGCGCAGAACGTCTCTGGACGGCCTGCTCACCTGGGCTGTCACGGCGTGCGGACCAGCGGGGCTGCGCGGCACGGCCAACAGCAGGAAGCCGGTGCCCGGTGCGTCGGGATTATGGACAGGGAAGGCTTCGTAGGGAACGGGCGGCGCCGTATTGGCCACGGTGACCTGCCGGATGTGGCGTAGTCGGGCATCGTCCAAGTCGACGTCGAATACCTTGCTGGGCACGCCCTTGCTCTCCGCCATTCCGATGACGAGGAGTCCGCCTGTGTGATTGGCGAAAGCAGCGATGTCCTTTGCCAGTTCCTCGCGACCCCGCTCGTCCTGGCTGTAGTGCGCCCGCTTGTAGTCGAGATCTTCGCCCTCGGCTGCTTCAGGAGTGCCCACCAGCTCGGCGATGCTTCGGTAGTCCAGTTCATCGAGCCGCCGGCCCAGCAGGGCTTCGATCCTGCCCAGTCGCGTCACCATGTACAGACCCTACTGTTGCCCCAAGTCCAGCGACTCAGACGGGCTGGTCCACCACCGTCAGCAGCGCGGCAGCGATGGCGATCAGCGCGTTGGCCTCGTCCCGGTTGTACGTGAACGTCTTCGTGACCTCGTCCTCATGGACCGATCCACTGGTCTGGTCCTCCACGGCTACACGGATCGCCGCCCACCGCTCGTCCTTGCCACGCTGGCGGGGATCTTTATGAAGAGGCCAGGTCCATCCGCTGTGAAGCCGGATCCACTCCAGGGTTCGGCGAGCTTCAAGAATCGCGCCGTCGATGTCGTCCTCCAGGAGCCGACGCTGCGCGGCACGCAGACGCTGGGCCGGGTCGGCGCGGGGGTCGTCCTCAAGAGGGAATGGGACCTGCATCTCGAAGGCGACGGAGGGGCCGAGAGCGTTGACCTGATCGGTCCAGCGGCTCTTGGCGACGCTAAAGTGCAGCACTTCTGTCGTGCTCCCGGGGTAGCCGGGGGCCTGGGGAAGCGTGCCGGTGACCTCCAGCTCCATCCGTAGGTCTCCACCAAGGCGAGCCTCATTGATGGCGTGAAGCTGGGCCGAGGTGAGGAGAAATTTCAGGACGGTGCTCGCAACCCCGATCTTGGGGCTGAACGGAAGCATCTCCGTCGCCCGCCCGATGAGCGTCCGCTGGTACGACTGCCCGAGGCCGTAAAGGTCGGCCTGCAACGCCAAGAGCCTGCCGGCCTCCGTGTTGGCATCCGACGCCTTCGCTTTGAGGCCCATTTGGAGGCAGATCGTGCCCATGCCACGCAGGAGCTGCACGCTCTCATCCTGGATGTCGAGGGCGAAGTCCCCGGCGCCCGCGTCGAAGCGCATCACGTTCAAGACTGGTTCCTCCGTAGCGATGTCCCGGCCAGCCGATCTCCATCAGATGTCGGCCGACAGGTTTGTGGGCTCCAAGAGCTCGAACTGCCCGCCCCGTTAGCTCAAGATCACACATCCTCGTCAGGCAGCCACACTCCGGCTCCCCAACCCTCCAACCTCTGCCGCCGATTTTCGTAGTCGGGAAGAGCTCGGGCCACCATCCGCCAGAAGTTCGGTGAGTGATTCGGCTCATGCAGGTGGGCCAGCTCGTGCACCAGCACATAGTCAACGAGTGCGGCGGGAAGCTGCATAACCGCCCAGTGGATGTTAAGGGCGCCCCGATCTGAGCAGGACCCCCAGCGGTAACCGAGGGGGCGGACGACTAGGTCAGCGGGCGGAGCTTCGAGGCAGTCTGCCCAAGGGTTCAGACGCTGGGGAAGCCATTGCCTACCCCGCTCCGCGTACCAGGCCACCAATGCGTCGCCGGCTGAGCCCTCATGGCCACGTCGCAACCTGAGCCTGCCTTCCGCCAGGGCCACCGGGCGGGGAGCTTTATCAACGGTCTTGAGCCGGTAGCTGCGCCCCAAGTAGTAGAAACCCTCCCCATCGACGAACCGGCGGCGCGGGCGCTGCTCTACATCCACCTCACGGTCGCGAACATTGGCGTAGAGCCAGGGCAGACGGGTGCGGATCAGACCTTCGAGGGCATCGCGATCCGCGCCGGGCGGCACAGCCGCGACGATGCGGGCGTCGCGTTCCACCGTGACCCGGACACTCGTACGTCCGGGTACTGGGTGGACATTGATGACCAGCCCCCCCACTTCCAGCGGTTCAGCCACGGCGTCATGCATGAAGGGTTACAAGTCCTTCTTGTTGTGCTGGATGATCTCCCGCACCGCAGGCGCGAGGCTGTCGACAGCGGGATGCGTACGGTCGTTCACGGCGAGAAGCATCCAGATGTCGCTCTGGAGATCGTGGAGCGCGGCCGTGTTGTAGAACAAGTCCTTGCGGGCGCTGTGCCGCACTGCAACAGCGCGGACTTCGCGCGTCAGCCCGATCAGGTCCAGCCGCGCCTCGTCGGTAATGACCCCGTCTGTGACGACAGCGGTCAGCTGCTGATACACGGCCTGTTCTAGCTTGCTGAGACTACGCACGTCCTCCGGTAGGCCCGAATCACGCCCCTCGGCGACATCCTGCGTCTCCTGGGAGAGGTTCTCGAAGGCTTCGAGCTGCTGGGCCCAGTCCTCCGCGTACTTCTTGAGAATTTCTTCCAGGCGTTCACGGAGCCTGTTGTAGGCAACAGGATTCTCCTGAAAGTGGAGTTCGATGTGGTTACGGACGGCGTGGGCCATCATCGACGCCTTAGCGCGGGAGCTCGGCAGTTGCTCGACCTTCGTGCGGAAATCATCGGAGGTGAGCCGGGTGGGTTCTATCGCGCGTTCCACGCCCAGGGCCTTGACGTGCTCGTTGATCAGCTCGGCGACTCGCTCACCGTACGCGGCCGGGTCGAAGCCGTCATCCTCCTCGCTGAACCGTTGTTTTGCCACCTGGGCGATGAACCCAAAGAGCTTGGCTGGCCGCTGATAGCGGCGGGTGGCTTCGCGTGGCAGGAGGAGGTCAAAGGTGTTCAGGAAGGCCCGAAGGAGCTTGCGGTAGGTGATCCGCCGTTCCTCATCCTCCAGAGTGTCCACCAGCCGGTGCACGGCGACGGTGTCAGCAGGGTCGATCAGTTCCCGCGTGAGGCCGAGATGGTGGCGGAGCGCGTCGTACTGGTGCTCAAGCTTGTTCTCCTCGACCTCGATTTTGACGGTACCGCCCTCCGCCTCGTCGGAGGCGTAAGCGGCCATCGCGTCGAGGAGGGCTCTTGAGACGCCCGCGTAATCGACGACGAAGCCGGCCTGCTTCTTCTCCCCGTAGGTGCGGTTCACCCGGGCGACGGCTTGGAGAAGTTCGGCCTCACGCATCCGGCGATCCAGGTACATGACCTGTTCGATGGGGGCGTCAAAGCCGGTGAGCAGCATGGTGCGGACGATGAGGATGGCCACCGGCTTGGAGGATTCCGCGGTGAGGTCGGCGGGGTTGGGGAAGGGGCTACGGAACGCCGTGATGGCGTTCTCCTGAGCATTCCCGTCAGACCAGGATGCCCACGCCGGGTCGTCCTCGGAGTCGGGGGAGATCACCGGCACGAAGTCGATGACCTTCAGCAGCGCAAGCTGCTTGTGGACGGATACGAGAAGTCGCTGCTTAGGGGTACGGTCCTCCGCCGGCAGGTCCTGGGCCTTGCCGAGAGTGCGGGCCGGGGACTTGGCAGCCTTCTCTACTTCGGCGACCAGTTCGTCACGTGCGTCGCACAGAGCTTCCCGGTAACGCACCGCGATGCCACGTGAATGGGCGACGACCTGTGCCTTGAAGCCTTCCTTCATGGCCCCTTCGACGTAGTGGCGCAGCATATGGCGCGCCTTACGCCGGATCATGTCGTCAGCGTTGAGGACAGTCGAGGACTTGGCATACCTCTTCTGGAGTTCGTCGTACTGGTCGTCGGTAAGTTCTTCGAACTCTTCCTCGAACGCCTCATCCAAGGTCTCGCCCTCGTTGACCGCGCCCTTGGCGATGTGGCCTTCGTAGTAGATGGGCACGATGGCGCCATCGTCCTCGGCGTCCTTAAGGCGGTAGGTGTCGATGAACTCGCCGAACGTCGTCGTGGTGAGCTTGCGGCGGTTCATGATGATCGGGGTACCGGTGAAGCCGATCCGGGCTGCGTTGGGCAGCGACTCCATGAGGTTCTGGTGGAGGGCAGAACCGTGGGAGCGGTGTGCCTCGTCGACCAGGATGAGGATGCCGTCCCGGTTGTTGATCAAGCCCCAGCCAGGAGTGCCTTCGTGGGCAAGGGAGTCCGCGGCGTTCTGCCGGGCCTTCTCCGCGTCCTGCTGCTTCTGGATCATGACGAAGACTAGGCCTGCGTTCTCCAGAGCAAGGACCTTCGGCACCTCGGACGCGCGAGTGATGACGTCCGGCTTCTCGCCTGCAAGCTCCGCTGTTTCGGCGAGCTGCTTCTGGAGCTGCCTTCGGTCGGTGACAATAACGATCTTGAAATGGCCCAGGCCAGGAGTGGAACGGAGCTTGCGTACCAGGAACACCATGGTCAGCGACTTACCCGAGCCCTGGGTGTGCCAGACGATGCCACCGCGCTGGTCATCCTTGCCGTGGACCTGTTTGGTCTCGCCCGTTAGCAACCGCTCCACCGCCTTATGGACGGCTCGATACTGCTGGTAGCGCGGACCAATCTTCACCCGGGCAGTTCGCCCTTCGGATACCTCGACATCCTTGAAGACAACGAAGTTTCGCACGATGTCAAGCAAGCGGTGCGGGTGAAGCACCCCTGCCGCGAGAACCTTTTGGGCGCCGGCAAAGGCGTCATGCTTGTGGAACGTCGTTCCTGCTACTCGCTCCGCGTCGAGAGGATGCGCATCCCGCCAGACCACGTAGTCCTGAGGGCGAGAGGTGAACGTGCCCAGCAGAGCGGTGTCCCCAGTCGTTGCGATAGTCAACTGCACTGTACGGAAAAGCTGTTCGCTACCTTCGGGCACGAACGAATCACGCCTCTGATTGGCGTATCGGCGCAACTGCTGGATCGCCTTGTGCGCATCGCCCTGCCCGGCTTTGAGCTTCTTACACTCGATAACGACCAGCGGGATGCCGTTGACGAACAGCACAAGATCGGCAATGAGTTTCCTCGGCTTGCCGTGGTCGTCCCGCGCACCCGGGATCGTCATCGGGAATTGAGAGACGACAAGGAAGTCGTTGTTCTCCGGTGTCTCCCAATCGACGAACCGAACCTTCTGCGCCCTACCTCCGTCCCAGCCGTCGACGCCAGGGACGGCGACGCCTTCGATCAGAGCTTGGGTTGATGCCTCATTAGCCGCTATGAGCCCGCCGCCGGGTGCACCGCCCTTGCTGAGCGCAGAGATCGCGACGGCCACGCGGGCGTCGTCCAGCCACGCCGTCCCGTTTGGCGTTCGGTTCAGCCGGCCCAATTGACGCCGGAGGATTCCGGTGAGCAGCGCGCTGTCCGCCCCTTGGCGGATGTACGGATCTGCGCCTGGCGCTTGCAACTCCGCGCCCTGGATCCCCACTACGTGCCGCCAACCCATGGTGCGGTGGGTGAGCTGAGCGATCAGTGGGGCTTCTACGTACTTGTACTCGGGGCCGGACATCGGGGGTGCGGTCTCCTTGGGTGTGCGGTACGTGGGGAGATGGGCACGGACGGCGGCGCAGGTGGGGCTACGCAGGGACAGGGACGCAAATCTTGCCAGTGAGCAGATCGTCCATCAGCGCGCTTCGAAGTAGACGCAGTTTGTCGATATCTTTATCTGCATTTGCCAATTGACTCTTCCACTCAGCCACAGAAGAAACAACACGTTCTTGCTCAACCAGGGGAACAATCGGCACTGGCGCCTTTTTGACCTGTGACGAGTTAATGCTTGCCAGGTTAGTGGTCTGCTTCGCAACGCTAAGGAAGTAACTCTTTCCCCGCGGGGAAGCAAGATACGAAGCCAGAAAGTCAGGACGGTAGACTGCAGTTTGGCATCGGACCTTGAAGACATGATTTTGGTGCAGGCAGGGGTCGATACGACCGTCCCACACACCACCACGCCCGAGCTTATCGAGGTCACCGCCTTCCGTGAGGAGCACATCCCCTTTCGCTAGACGAAACCGTTCCACATCGGAAATACGTACAGTCACGGACTTGATATCCGCAGTGTCGATGTGACCTTCCTGTACATTCGCAACGCGAAGGTAAGGCAAACTCACCGCGCCATCACCAGATTCGTCATTGCCGAGCGTTACACCCGCCGAAATATCGGCCACTTTCTCCAGAACCGTCCACTCGACACCAGTGGCCTCTGAAGTGGAACGCATCAGTTCGGCGGTCGCCGCAGCGGCCACCACCGCCATCTTTCCCCTCCTAGCGAGTGCCCGCTGGACCTGCGCGTCGACCTCGTCGAGAACCTCAGCCATTAGTCGCTGCGTCGACAAGGGCGGAAGGTCGATCTCAATCTTCTTGAATTCACTATATTTCAGATTCCATGTGTCGCTAACGAGCCCTTGGGAACGGTTCAGAAACTTCACCACGAGCTTCGGATCCTGCAGAAGCCATCCGAGGAATCTATCGCTCACCTCTCCTACCGGTTCGCACACCGTGTACGCGGGACTGACGATTCCTTCCTCACCCGCGATGCCGGAAACGCCCTGCCACATACGCATGGTGTTGTATACGACATCGCCGGAATGGACATCCCAGTACAGCGACTTGTCTGCACTCGACGAATCCCGCCGACCGCTCTCACTCTGTCGAATCACACCTCGATCAGCAGTCACCGACAGCAGAGTTGTCACCGAGTGCCTACGCTCGGATCGCAGTCGGAGGACATCGCCCAAGGCGACCCTCTCCCAACCATCACGCATAGCCCAACGCCTCCAGGTATGCCCGAAGGCGCTTGGCCGACGCTTCGCGTTCCTGGTCCAGGTGCTCCATGGTCACAGCGTATTTCTCGCCCCACTTACGGAAGGCGATTACTAGGGCCCGAAGGTCGGCAGTGACGAAGCGGGTCATGCGGGCGTACAGGTCAGCGTTCAGGAATCTGAGAACTACTTCCTGCGCCTGGGCGGGGGTCAAATCTTTCGCCGCTTCGCTGAGTTCGGTCACGAACGACGCCTTGATCAAAGCGAGTTCGAGCTTTGACTCCCGCTGCCGCTTCTTCAGCGCGGCCAGTTGCTTGGGGGGCAGGACCTGGGACAGGTCGAGATCTTCCTCGTCCTCGTCTCCTTCGTCTCCTTGGCCTGCCTTGGCCGTCTTCTTCGGCGGGGAGCCCGCCTTCACCTCTGCGTCCAGCTTCGCGACCAGTGCTTCCGCTGTCTCCAGCTGCTTCACATACGCCGGGATCAACTCTGGGACCAACCGGTGCTCGCGCGCCTTGCGCATCGCGGCCCGATAGCGGGCCTTCGTCTTAGCATCGGCCTTGGCCGAGGGCTCCTCGAACGCCGAGGCAATACTGCGGACCCAGCCATCAATCAGACCCTTGAAATTTTTCGCCATCAGCACGTCAAGGTCGTTCTTCGCGTCAAACCACCAAGCGGCAGCTGCTCCCGCCAACTGATTGCTGTCCAGCACGCCCACGGGCTTTAGGGCCGCCACGAAGGTAGTAAGTAGTTCCTTGCGCGTCTGCGACTTTTGCCGATGCACGGGCAGCTTCGCGAGCTGCTCGCGATGTTCACGCCACCACGTGTGAAACGCTCGCCCGAGAACAACTTCCCGTTCCTGCGCGAGTCCTGGAATCCGCGCCGCTGTTGCCTCGTACCCCTCACTCAAGAAGTCGACGTACTCGGGATCGCCATCCCGCAGCCGGAAGAGCGCCCCTTCGGGATCGATTCCGAATGCATCGAACTGCGCTTTGCGCGCTGCGATCTCACTCCTCGGCACGCCCCCGTACAGATGCGCTCGCACGTCCTGCGGCTCTGGCGCGGGCGTGTTGTCCACATAGCGACGAATGTTGAGATTGTAGTCATTCTGTGCTAGCTCAGGAACCTTCACGACGCGAGCGAACCCGTTGATTTCGGTCCAGCCCTCGTACGCGGAGACGATCTTCTCCGCATGCTGGGCCTCTAGCAGGTTCTGTGTGCGCCCGGCCGTGACCTCTCGATCCGCGTTGATGAAGAGCACGCCTTCGCGCCGACCTTCAGGCGCGCCATCACGGCCTCGCAGGACAAGGATGCATGCCGGGATCCCCGTCCCGTAGAAGACATTGGGGCCGATGCCAATGACGGCTTCGAGCCGACCTTCCTCGATGATCTGCCTGCGAATCTTCTGCTCTTCACCGCCCCGGAACAAAACCCCGTGCGGCATGACGGAAGCCGCGATGCCATCCGCCTCCAGCACTGCCAGCACGTGCTGGATGAACATGAGGTCGGCCTTCTTGCCCGACTCGGGCGTCCAGCCGTACCCCATCCGCTCGGCGAACTTCATGCCCGCCCGCCGGTAGTTCTGCGCGAACGGCGGGTTGGTAAGAATGCGGTCGAAGCGCTGGAGCTGCCCGCCTTGCACATGCTGTGGATCGGCGAGGGTGTCGCCGTGGTGGATGACGCCGTCGGCTACGCCATGCATTAGCAGATTCATCCGGGCCATC
Source organism: Streptomyces sp. NPDC087428 (assembly GCF_044744085.1). Taxonomy (NCBI): domain Bacteria; kingdom Bacillati; phylum Actinomycetota; class Actinomycetes; order Kitasatosporales; family Streptomycetaceae; genus Streptomyces; species Streptomyces sp. NPDC087428. Next base: position 32,172 of record NZ_JBIUXR010000027.1, on the reverse strand, counting down.
GCCCAGGCGCTGCCGTTGTCTTCCTGTCCGTACACCGACAGGTGAGACTCGTCGCCGCCGTGGTCCTGCACATACTCCTTGGCGAGGATCAGCATGCCGGCCGAACCGCAGCACGGGTCGTAGACAGACATGCCTGACTGCGGCTTGACCAACTGGTTCATCATTCGAATGACCGAGCGCGGAGTGTAGAACTGGCCACCCTTTTTGCCGCCCTCGTCGGCGAACTCGCCGATCAGGTACTCGTAGGCGTATCCAAGGAGATCGGGGAACTCAAAATCTTCGTTGCTGAGCCGGTACTCGCTGAAGTGGTCGATGAGCTGCTGGATGACCGGCTTAGTCAGCTTGGTGTTGCCACCGCGGGACTCTGTGAAGCTGATGTACGAGAGCACCCCGTCGAGCGCCTGGTGGTTGTGATTCTCCAGCTGAGCAAGCGCCACGTTCAGGGCCTCGGCCGGCTCAGTCCGGGACTTGCCGACGATCGTGGACCAGCGGGACTCCTGCGGGACGTAGAACTCATGGGCCTTGTAGGCACCTCGAGCCTCGGAGATCCGTTCCGCCTGCTCCTGGCTTTTCCCCTCCGCGACGAGCTTCTTAACCAGCGCCACCTGCGCCACGTCGAACTGGTCAGAGGCGCGCTTCAGGAACAGCATTCCGAAGATGTAGTCCTGGTACTGCGCCGCGTCCATCTTGCCGCGCAAGATATCTGCGGCGGCGTACAGATGCCGCTCCAGCTGCGGCAACGTGAGCTGTGCCACTCTCGTTTCTCCTCTTACTGCACGTCCCACAAGACATGCGTCCCGTGACAACCAACCCACCCTAGGGCCTGGCTGTGACATCCGACCTACAAAGCGAGTTTCGGGCCCCTCCTACATGCAGCGCACCGGTCGGCAGTGAGGCGGGCGCACCCGAGACTCGTCCTCTTGTGAGTGCGCCGCTTGTGGGAACCACCCAACTGCCACGCCGTCGGCGGGCCAAAGTGCACCGTCCTCCAGCCCTATCTTCACCGACTCGATGGCCCCCTTCCCGCGCGCTCGCCCATCCACCGTCCCGCACACCCACCGCACGCGTGTCCACCGATTGTCCACCGGCGACCTCAGCCACGGTTCTCGTACTGAACCGCCACTGCAGCACAAGGCAAAGGAAAAGAAAAAACCCCAGGTCACGGCGAGTGAGTCCTGGGGTTAATCCGAGCCGCCTTCGGGATTCGAACCCGAGACCTACGCATTACGAGTGCGTTGCTCTGGCCAACTGAGCTAAGGCGGCACGCCCTGTCACACCATGGTGCGATCAGCAGCGGGCCCAAGTCTACACAGTTTCCGAGGGTGCTCCGTACCGGCCTGTCGCCGCGGTGTAGTCGCAGGTCAGCGGCGGGGTGGGTGGGGTCAGGAGCACTTCTTGCCGTCGCCCGGCGGGGTGCCCTCCAGGAGGTACGTGTTGATCGCCGTGTCGATGCAGTCGCTGCCGCGGCCGTACGCCGTGTGGCCGTCGCCCTGGTACGTGAGGAGGGTGCCGGAGGAGAGCTGGCCGGCCAGGGACTTGGCCCACTTGTACGGGGTGGCCGGGTCCCGGGTGGTGCCGACCACCACGATCGGGGCGGCGCCCTCCGCCGTGATGCGGTGCGGGGTGCCGGTGGCGCGGACCGGCCAGTAGGCGCAGTTCAGGGAGGCCCAGGCGAAGCCCTTGCCGAAGACCGGGGAGGCCTTCTCGAAGGTGGGGAGTGCCTCGGTGACGGCCTTGGAGGTGGTGAACGCGGGCGGGAGGTCGATGCAGTTCACGGCCGCGTTGGCGTACATCAGGTTCGCGTACGAGCCATTGGGCTCGCGCTCGTAGTAGCTGTCCGCCAGGGAGAGCAGGCCGGAACCGTCGCCCTTCTCGGCGGCGGTGAGCGCCTCGCGGAGCTGGGGCCAGGCCGTCTCGTCGTACATGGCGGCGATGACGCCCGTGGTGGCGAGGGACTCGCCGAGCTTGCGGGGGTCACCCGTGGCGATCGGTTTGGCGTCGAGGTCGGCGAAGAGCTGCTTCAGCCGGTTCGCGGCCTCGGACGTGGACGTGGTGCCGAGCGGGCAGTCCGCCTTCTTCACGCAGTCACCGGCGAAGGACTGGAACGCCGTCTCGAACCCCGCGGTCTGGTCGCGGTTCATCTCGACCGAGGGAAGCGACGGGTCCATCGCGCCGTCGAGGACGAGCCGCCCGGCCCGTGCGGGGAAGAGTTCGGCGTACGTCGCGCCCAGGAACGTGCCGTACGAGGCCCCGACGTAGTTCAGCCGGTCGTCACCGAGCAGCGCGCGCAGGATGTCCATGTCACGCGCCGTCTCCACGGTGGAGACATGCGGCAGGATCTCCCCCGAGCGCTGCTCGCAGCCCGTGGCGAACTTCTTGAACGCACCGCTCAGCGCGGTGACCTCGCCCGCGTCGTCCGGCGTCTGGTCGACCTGGGTGTAGGCGTCCATCTGCGGACCGGTGAGACAGGTGACGGGTTCGCTGCGCGCCACCCCGCGCGGATCGATGGCAACCATGTCGTAACGGGCCCGCACCTGGGCGGGGTAGCCGATCGCGGCGTAGCCCTGGAGATAGCCGATGGCCGATCCGCCGGGGCCGCCCGGATTCACCAGCAGGGAGCCGATCCGCTTGCCGGGCCCGGTGGCCTTCTTGCGGGACACCGCCAGCTTGATCTCGCCGCCCTCCGGTTTCGCGTAGTCGAGCGGCGCCTTCATCGTGGTGCACTGGAATCCGGTGACACCGCAGTCCCGCCAGCTGAGGTGCTGCGCGTAGAACGTCTTCAGCGCCGCGGGGACGGGGGAGGCGGTGGCCGCAGGCGCGGGCGAGGAGGCGCTCGTCGTCGAACTCCCGCTGGTGCAGCCGGAGATGAGGAGGCCGGCAGTGCCGAGCGCGAGGGCGAGAGTGCGGAGCGGGCGCCTGGTGTCCATGTCCGGAGCGTAGCCGCCGGGTGACGACTCGCCCGATTCCCTGCTCATTCGGGTGATTCGGTGCCGGTCGGTGGACCGCGACGGCCACCGCACTCGTTACGTCACCCCGCCCGCAGCGCCATCGTCATCGCCTCCACCGCGAGCAGCGGGGCCACGTTGCGGTCCAGCGCCCGGCGGCAGGCGATCACCGCCTCGATCCGGCGCAGGGTCCGCTCGGGGGTGGACGAGCGGACGATGCGGTCGAGGGAGTCCTGCGCGTCGGTGTTGGCGATGGCGATCCGCGAGCCCATCTGAAGAGCGAGCACATCGCGGTAGAAGCCGGTCAGTTCGGTGAGCGCCAGATCGAGGCTGTCGCGCTGCGTACGGGTCTTGCGGCGCTTCTGCCTTTCCTCCAGCTCCTTCATCACCCCGGCTGTGCCCCGCGGCATCCGGCCCCCGGCGGACGCGCCGAGCGCGGCCTTCATGTCTTCCGTCTCCTTGACGTCCACGTCCTCCGCGACCTGTTTCGCGTCGTCGGTGGCGGTGTCGATCAGCTCCTGCGCGGCCTTGAGACAGCCGCCGATGTCCTCGACACGCAGCGGCAGTTTGAGGACCGCCGCCCGGCGGGAACGGGCCCGCTCGTCCGTGGCGAGGCGGCGCGCCCTGCCGATGTGGCCCTGGGTGGCGCGGGCGGCGGACGCGGCCCGCTCCGGGTCGACACCGTCGCGCCGCACCAGGACGTCGGCGACCGCTTCGACCGACGGGGTGCCCAGCGTGAGGTGACGGCAGCGGGAACGGATCGTCGGCAGCACGTCTTCGAGTGAGGGCGCGCAGAGCAGCCACACCGTGCGGGGCGCGGGCTCCTCGATCGCCTTCAGCAGAACATTGCCCGCGCCTTCGGTGAGGCGGTCGGCGTCCTCCATGACGATGACCTGCCAGCGTCCGACGGCCGGGGAGAGCTGGGCGCGGCGGACCAGCTCACGGGTCTCCTTCACACCGATGGAGAGCAGGTCGGTGCGGATCACGTCGACATCGGCGTGCGTACCGATGAGGCTGGTGTGACAGCCGTCGCAGAAACCGCAGCCCGGCGCCCCGCCCAGGGCGCGGTCCGGACTGGTGCACTGGAGAGCGGCGGCGAAGGCGCGGGCGGCGGTGGACCGTCCTGAACCCGGCGGGCCGGTGAACAGCCAGGCATGGGTCATCCGCGAGCCGGGCGGCACCGGCTCTCCCGCGGAGATGGCGGAGACCAGCACGTCGGCGTCCCGGGCGGCGGCGCCGAGCTGCTCCTGCACCCGGTCCTGGCCGACCAGGTCGTCCCATACGGACATGGGTCACCGCCCTTCCGGTGGTGTGCGGCCTGCCCTCCGTGTGAACGGCGGCACGGCCCTGTGTGGCTCGTCGTGGATCTCGTCCCGGCCCTTGCCGTGGATCTCTCCCCGGCCCGTGCCGCGGCTCTCGTCGGTCCGGCACCGGCCAGGCGTCGATCCGGCTTCCCATTGTGGGGGACGGGTCTGACAATGCCGGCAGGCGGACGACGGAGTGACCTGAATCCGGGCGACCTGGATGACCCGGCTGACCGGCAAACACCCGGGGAACGCGTACGGGAGCCCCGGGCACCGCCAGGCACCCGGGGCTCCCGTACGTACCGGTCAGCGGCGCGGGCGACGTCCCCGGCCCGGGGATGCCGGGCCCTCGTCGTCGTGGTCGCCGAGCAGTTCGTCCGCCAGCGTCGGCAGATCGTCCAGCGGGGTCTCCTCCGCCCAGTCGGGACGGGGCCGCCGGGACGGCCGGCCGGAGCGCTCCTGCTGGTCCCCGGCCGGCTGCTGGGGCGCGTGCGGGTCGGTGACCTGCGGGAGCTCGCGGGTGCGCTCGTTCTCTCGCTCCGGTACGGAGCCGGCCGGGTGCTCGTCCCGGAAGATGCCCCGCGGTACCCGGTCGGCCGGATCGGCGTCCCGTACCGGCGGGAGCACCGTCGTCTCGTCCATCGAACCTGCCGCGTCCCGCCCACCGGAGCGCTCGTCCGGGTCGGTGACCTTCGGGATCATCGTCGTCTCGGCCTCGTCGGAGGGCCAGGTGGCGGACGAGGAACGCGAACGGGTCGAACCGGACGACGGCTCCACCGGGGAAGGAACCGGCTGAGTGATCTCGTTCGGGTTGACGATCGGGGTCGGCACCGTCAGCTCGTTGTCCGGCACGGACGGCCCGGAGGACCTGGAGGACCCGGAGGACCCGGACTCCCGGGAGGCCCGCGCAGCCGTCTCGGCCTCCGCCGCGGCCTCCGCCGCTTCCCGCTCGGCGGCGGCCGCTTCCGCACGCGCGGTCTCGGCCGCGGCAGCCGCGTCGGCCTCGGCCTGACGGCGTGCCGCCTCGGCCCTCAGCAGTGACTCCTCGGCCTTGCGCTGCTTCTCAAGACGCCGTGCCTCGGCCTCCTGACGCAGCCGCGCCTCCTCCTCGGCCTGGCGGCGCAGCCGCGCCTGTTCGACCTCGCGGGCCGCTTCCTCGGCCTCCAGCCGGGCTCGCTGCTCCTCCGCGATCCGGCGGGCCTCCTCGGCGCGCTGCCGGGCCTCCTCCGCCTGGCGTTCGGCCTCGCGGCGGCGCGCTTCCTCCAGCTCCTGGCGCTTGCGCTCCTCCTCCTCGGCACGGAGCCTGGCGAGCTGTTCCTGCCGCTCGCGCTCCAGGCGCTCCTCCTCGGCCTTGCGCGCCGCCTCTTCCTCGGCGAGGCGCCTGGCCTCTTCCTCGGCGGCCTTGCGTGCCTCTTCCAGGGCCTTGACCTCGGCCTCGGAGAGCGGAAGGAGCTGGTCGAGCCGGTGCCGTACGACCGTGGTGATCGACTCCGGGTCCTGGCCGGCGTCCACCACGAGATAGCGCGTCGGGTCGGCCGCGGCCAGCGTCAGGAAGCCGGAGCGCACGCGGGCGTGGAACTCGGGCGGCTCGGACTCCAGCCGGTCGGGCGCCTCGGTGAACCGTTCGCGCGCCGTCTCCGGGTCCACGTCCAGGAGCACCGTCAGATGCGGTACGAGCCCACTCGTCGCCCACCGCGAGATGCGGGCGATCTCGGTCGGCGCGAGATCGCGGCCCGCGCCCTGGTAGGCGACGGACGAGTCGATGTAGCGGTCGGAGATGACGATCGCGCCGCGCTCCAGCGCCGGACGCACGACCGAGTCGACGTGCTCGGCGCGGTCGGCGGCGTACAGCAGCGCCTCAGCACGGTTGGAGAGCCCGGCCGAGGACACGTCGAGCAGGATCGACCGCAGCCGCTTGCCGACCGGTGTGGCCCCGGGCTCCCGGGTGACGACGACCTCGTGGCCCTTGGCCCGGATCCACTCGGCGAGCGCCTCCACCTGGGTGGACTTGCCCGCTCCGTCACCGCCCTCCAGGGCGAGGAAGAATCCGGTCGCGGCGGGTGCGACGGCCGGCTCGCCGCCGCGCAGCGCCTCGCGCAGATCACGGCGCAGCGGCACTCCGGAACGGTCGTCCGTCTTCGCGAGCACGATCGCGGCGACCGGCAGCAGCAGGGCGCCGATCAGCATCAGGGTGAAAGCGGCACCGCCGTGCGCGAAGACGAAGTCACCGGCCGTCAGCCGGTGCGTGCCGATCGCGGCGGCCAGCAGCGGGCCCCCGACCGCGCCGAGCGCGATCAGGACCCGGACGACGGCCTGGAGGTGTTCGGTGGTCCTGGCCCGGCGGAACTCCTCGGTCTCCTGGTCGACGAGGACATGACCGGTGTTCGCGGCGACGCCCGCCGCGTATCCGGCGAGCACCGCGATCAGGACGACGGTCGCTGTGTCCGGCACCAGGCCCATCACCAGGAGCGCGACGCCGGTGACGGCGGTGGCCAGGGAGAGCAGCCGTCGCCGCGACAGCGTAGGCAGCACCTTGCCGGCGGTGCGGATACCGGCCCCCGTACCGCCGGTGAGGGCGAGGATCAGCAGCGCGAGGGTGGCGGGGCCGCCGCCCAGGTCGGTGGCGTGCAGTACGGCGGCGGCGCCCGCGGCCGCGATCGCTCCGGCGACAGCGGCACAGGTCGCGATGATCAGCGGGACGGCACCGGTGCGGCCCTTGTCGGGTCCGTCGCCGCCGGACGGCCGGCGCAGCCCCTCCAGGGGGGAGCGCGGCCGGGGCGTGGGCGTACCGGGCAGTTGCAGGAAGTACAGGATGGAGATGGAGGAGGAGAACAGCCCGGCCGCGACGTACGAGCCGAGGGCCGCCTGGTGGAAGGAGAACCAGTCCAGGCCCGAGCCCAGCAGATTCCCGATCAGCGTGGCCACCAGCAGCACGGCCGCGGCGACGGGGACGGCGGCGAAGTCGGTGCGCAGGGAGAGCCGGCGCAGCGCGCCGAGGTGGTCCGGCAGCGGGCGGACCGCGGCGCCCTCGATGGGCGGGGCGGGCAGCAGCGCGGGAGCGGCGCTCTCCTTGGCGACCCGCCACAGGCGTTCACCGACGCCGGTGACGAAGACCGTGATCAGGACCATCATGAGTGCCCGGTCGGGCATCCAGTCGATCCAGAGCGGTGCGACGACGAGCAGCGCGAGCCGCAGCCCGTCCGCCCCGATCATCAGCCATCGCCGGTCGATCGGCCCGCCCGGCGCCGTCAGGGTCGTCAACGGCCCCAGAAGTACGGCTCCGAAGAGCAAGGTGGAAATAATCCGGGCACCGAACACGGCGGCGACGGCGAAGGCCGCCCCGCGGTATCCGGATCCGAATGAGCCCTCAAGGACCGCCGCTTGCAGCGACAGCAACACCAGCACGAGAAGGGCGAGTGCATCGCCGATACCGCCGACGAGCTGGGCGCTCCACAACCGCTTCAGCGGGGGAATACGCAACAGGGCTCGTACGGCGCGCTCGCGTGAGTCTGCGGCAAGTGTGTCGGAGGTGGGGCTCACGACCGTTGGCTGCTCGGCTCGCGTCATCCGCCCAGCCTATCGGGAGCAGACCGGTGCCCGGGGCCCGCGTCCGAACATACGACCATCAGACACTCACCCCACCCGATTCCGTCCCGCCCTTTCAGCCCGCCGCCGTTTGATCCGACCGCCGAGCACCGCCCCACTCCCCGTTCAACCCGCCTTCAGCGCCTCCAGCGTTTGATCCGACCACCAGACACCCACCCCACCCCCGTTCCACCCGCCCCGCCCCGTTCCACCTGCCCTCAGCCCCTCCGGCGTTTGAGGAGCGGGGTCCGGGGCAGCGCCCCGGTTACGGGAAGGGGCGGGGAGGGGCAAAGCCCGCCGCAGGCACCCCACCACACCCATCGCACCGCACCGCACCGCACCGCAGAACAGCACAAACGCCGGACGGGCCGGGGAGAGACACCCCCAGCCCGTCCGGCGTTCAGAAACCCCGCGAGGTCACTCCTCCGTCGACGCCGACGCCGACGCCGCAGAAGAAGCAGACGCGGACTTCTTCGCCGTCGCAGTCGTCTTCTTCGCCGCGGTCTTCTTCGCCGCCGTCGCAGTCGTCTTCTTCGCGGTCGTCTTCTTCGCCGCAGTCGCCTTCTTCGCCGGCGCCTTCTTCGCGGTCGCCTTCTTGGCCGGGGCCTTCTTCGCCGTCTTCTTCTTGGCGGGCCCCTTGGCCCGCTTCTCGGCAAGCAGCTCGTACCCGCGCTCCGGCGTGATCTCCTCGACGCTGTCGTCGGACCGCAGCGTCGCGTTCGTCTCGCCGTCGGTGACGTACGCGCCGAAGCGGCCGTCCTTCACGACCACCGGCGCCCCGCTCACCGGGTCCGTGCCCAGTTCCTTCAGCGGCGGCTTGGCCGCGGCCCGGCCGCGCTGCTTCGGCTGGGCGTAGATCGCCAGCGCCTCGTCGAGCGTGATGTCGAAGAGCTGGTCCTCTGAGGTCAGCGACCGCGAGTCCGTGCCCTTCTTCAGGTACGGGCCGTAGCGGCCGTTCTGCGCGGTGATCTCGACACCCTCGGCGTCCTCACCGACGACGCGCGGCAGCGACATCAGCTTCAGCGCGTCGTCCAGCGTCACCGTGTCCAGCGACATCGACTTGAAGAGCGAGGCGGTCCGCGGCTTCACCGCGTTCTTGCCGGTCTTCGGGGTGCCCTCGGGCAGCACCTCGGTGACGTACGGGCCGTAGCGCCCGTCCTTGGCGATGATCTGGTTCCCGCTGACCGGGTCCGCACCGAGTTCGAAGTCGCCGCTCGGCTTGGCCAGCAGCTCCTCCGCGTACTCGACGGACAGTTCGTCGGGCGCCAGCTCCTCGGGGACGTCCGCGCGCTGGTGACCCTCGGAGTCCTTCTCGCCGCGCTCGATGTACGGGCCGTACCGGCCGACCCGGAGCTTGATGTCGTTGCCGACGGGGAACGAGGAGATCTCCCGGGCGTCGATGGCACCGAGGTCGGTGACGAGCTCCTTGAGCCCGCCGAGGTGGTCGCCGTCGCCGTTGCCCGCGTCGGAGGCCTTTCCGGCACCGGCCGCCTCGTCCCCGGCGGTCGCGCCGAAGTAGAAACGCCTCAGCCACGGCACGGACTGGGCCTCACCGCGTGCGATGCGGTCGAGGTCGTCCTCCATGCGGGCCGTGAAGTCGTAGTCGACGAGCCGGCCGAAGTGCTTCTCCAGCAGGTTGACCACGGCGAACGAGAGGAACGACGGCACGAGTGCCGTGCCCTTCTTGAACACGTATCCGCGGTCGAGAATCGTCCCGATGATCGAGGCGTACGTCGACGGGCGGCCGATCTCTCGCTCTTCGAGCTCCTTGACCAGCGAGGCCTCGGTGTACCGGGCCGGCGGCTTCGTCGCGTGGCCGTCGACGGAGATCTCGTCCGAGGTCAGCGCGTCGCCCTCGTTGACCTGCGGCAGCCGGCGCTCACGGTCGTCGAGCTCGGCGTTCGGGTCGTCGGCGCCTTCGACGTACGCCTTCATGAAGCCGTGGAAGGTGATCGTCTTGCCGGACGCGGAGAACTCGGCGTCCCGGCCGTCGCTCGCCCGGCCGGCGATCTTGACGGTGACGGAGTTACCGACCGCGTCCTTCATCTGGGAGGCGACGGTCCGCTTCCAGATCAGCTCGTAGAGCCGGAACTGGTCGCCGGTGAGGCCGGTCTCGGCAGGGGTGCGGAAGCGGTCGCCGGAGGGGCGGATCGCCTCGTGCGCCTCCTGCGCGTTCTTGACCTTGCCGGCGTACGTGCGCGGCTTGTCCGGCAGGTAATTGGCCCCGTACAACTGCGTGACCTGGGCTCGGGCCGCGGAGATCGCGGTGTCCGAGAGAGTCGTGGAGTCGGTACGCATATAGGTGATGAAGCCGTTCTCGTACAGCTTCTGCGCGACCTGCATGGTGGCCTTCGCCCCGAAGCCCAGCTTCCGGCTCGCCTCCTGCTGGAGGGTCGTCGTACGGAAGGGTGCGTACGGGGAACGGCGGTACGGCTTCGACTCGACGGACCGTACGGCGAACGCGGAGTCGGCGAGCGCGGCGGCCAGCGCGTTCGCGTTCGTCTCGTCCAGGTGGAGCGTCTGGCCGGAGCCGGACTTGAGCTGCCCGTCCGGACCGAAGTCGCGGCCCTGGGCGATACGGCGCCCGTCGACCGCGCTGAGGCGGGCGGTGAGCGTCGAGGGATCGGAGGCGTCACCGGTGCGGCCGGTGGCGAACGTGCTGGTCAGGTCCCAGTACTCGGCGGAACGGAAGGCAATGCGCTCGCGCTCCCGCTCGACGACGAGGCGGGTGGCGACGGACTGGACACGGCCCGCAGAGAGCCGCGGCATGACCTTCTTCCACAGGACCGGCGAGACCTCGTAGCCGTAGAGGCGGTCGAGGATCCGGCGGGTTTCCTGGGCGTCGACCATGCGCTGGTTGAGCTCGCGCGGGTTGGCGACGGCTGCCCGGATCGCTTCCTTGGTGATCTCGTGGAAGACCATCCGGTGGACCGGGACCTTGGGCTTGAGCACTTCCTGCAGGTGCCACGCGATGGCTTCGCCCTCGCGGTCCTCATCGGTGGCGAGGAAGAGTTCGTCCGACTCGGCCAGTAGCTGCTTGAGCTTCCTGACCTGGGCCTTCTTGTCGGCATTGACGACATAGATGGGCTGGAAGTCGTTATCGACGTCGACGCCGAGCCGACGCACCTCGCCGGTGTACTCGTCCGGCACCTCCGCGGCGCCGTTCGGGAGGTCGCGGATGTGCCCGACGCTCGCCTCGACGACGTATCCGGGGCCGAGATAGCCCTTGATCGTCTTCGCCTTGGCAGGCGACTCGACGATGACGAGTCGGCGGCCGCCCTGTGCGGTCTCGCTGGTCGGGGACAACTTCGCTCTTCTCTCCGGTCGACGCTCGGTGGGCATCCGGGCAGCGCGATCGCGCTGCCGACAGTGCTGTCGCTGCGGAGTGTGACGGTACAACCCGCCCCCGTGTCAAACGGCAAAAGCCCGCAACGGCCACTCGAACGGTAACCCGACTTCCGCCTTTCCTGCCGCCCGGCCCGCTCGGTCCACCGCTCACAGGGCCGCTGCCTGCGGGTTTCGGAGGCGCTCTGGCCGCCCTGAGGATGCCGGGGGCGAGGTGCGGGGCGTCCGGGCGTGTTCCGGGCCCGGTCAGGGCGGCGAGCGGTTCACGGCAGATTCGGACGCGTGTTCAAACCGGTGTTTCAGACACACGTTTCAGACGCCTGTCTCACACTCACGTCTCCCACTCGCGTCTCAGATACCCGTCTCAGTTGCCCGTCTCAGACACGTGCTTCACACGCGTGTCTCAGACGCGTGTCTCAGACGCGTGTCTCAGACGCGTGTGAAGCACCACACGCCGAGGACGAGGAAAGCGACGCCGAACGCAGTGGCCAGTGCGGCGGAGGCAACGGGGCTCACCCGGTGCGCCACCGGCGCGCGGTGCAGCACGCACGCCCCTGTCCACAGCAGCAGCGCGGCGCCGAACAGCGCGAATACCGTTCCGGCGAAGATCGCAGGTCCGCTCTCCATGTCCGTACGCCTCTCTGTCCCCCCGGCGCGGACCGGGGTGGGTACCCGCGGTCACACCGCGCCGTACGGCTTCGTGTCGCACCGTTTCGGGGGAGGCTCGCACCACGGAACGTCGGCGACGCGAACCCCGGGTGAACAGCGGGTCCGGGCTGTGAACACGTCATCCGTACGTGCGGCCGACGACGGACAACTCGCGTGCTGTTCCGACCGCGTGCGCCTGCGGCGGTACGGAACCGTGGGCCCCCGGCTCCAGGCCGAACACCGCGCACCCCGTCACAGCGGCGAGCCGAACCGCGGCCGGCCTGGGCGGAGCGCGAACCGGAATCCGCAGACCGAGCAGCAGGCATGCGGCTCAGAGCGTGAAGACGCTGATGACAAGGCCGTTCAGTACATGCGGCAGCACACGGCCGAACCGGAGCGGAGCCCGGTTTCGAGGGCTACGCGGCCCCGCGCCGAACCACCCCCGGGCAGGAGGCGGCCCACAACGGGCTGATCACGATCCGCGTCGCGCCGGGCTCTGGCGCGACCGGCACGATCCGGGTCATCCGGCTGTCCGGCCGACCGGCGGCACCGGCTCCAGGAAGCCCTCCTCGACCAGCAGCCGGATGGCCTGCGGGGTGCGGTCGCGCAGCAGCACCGGGTCCTCGTTCATCAGCTGGGCGATGGCGTCGAGGATCCGGCCCGCGGGCAGCGAGCCGTCGCACACACCGGCGAATCCGGCACCGACCGCGTCGACCTTCGTCGCGCGCCGCATACCGCGGTTCTGACGGAGCACCACATGCTCGGGATCCTCCGCGCCCGGCAGCCCGACCTGCTCCTGCATGACCTCGGAGGCAAGGGTGAAGTACCCGGCCAGGAGTGCGGCGTCGTCCTGGTCGCGCAGGTAGTCCTGGCGGGCGAAGTGCGTCTCGATGGCCGGTCCGAGCGGCTGCTCCACCGCGTGCGGCCACTCCTCGATCACGATCGACGGGTTCCCGGCGGCGGCCGCGGCGGACTTCCGCAGCGTGATCCAGCCGAAGCCGATGCCCTTGGTCCCGCCGGCCTCGAACTCGTCCAGCCAGGCGTCGTACCGCGCGGCGTACTCCGCGGGGTCCGTGCGGTGGTCGCCGCTGTCGCGCAGCCACAGCTCCGCGTACTGCGTGATGTCCTGGACCTCGCGCTGCACGACCCAGGCGTCACAGCCGTGCGGCACCCAGGAACGCAGCCGGTCCTGCCACTCCTCGTCCTCGGTGTGCTGCCAGTTGGCCAGGAAGTGGGCGTATCCGCCCTCGTTCAGCCGGTCGCCGGTCTGCCGCACCAGGGTCCGGCACAGGTCGTCGCCCGCCATGCCGCCGTCGCGGTAGGTGAGCCGGGCACCGGGCGAGATGACGAAGGGCGGGTTGGAGACGATCAGGTCGTACGTCTCGCCGGCGACGGGTTCGTAGAGGGAACCCTCGCGCAGATCGGCCGGGGCGGCGCCGGACAGGGCGAGCGTGAGCCGGGTGAAGCCGAGGGCGCGCGGATTGAGGTCGGTGGCGGTGACCCTGGTGGCGTGCTGCGAGGCATGCAGCGCCTGGATGCCGGAGCCCGTACCGATGTCGAGCGCGGAGGCGACAGGCCTGCGGACGGTGATCCCGGCGAGGGTGGTGGACGCGCCGCCGATACCGAGGACGACGCCCTCCTCGTGCGAGCCGATGCCGCCCGCGCCGCCGACGGCGCAGCCCAGGTCGGAGACGATGAACCAGTCCTGGTCGTCCGGCCCGCTGTACGGCCGCACGTCGACGGACGCGCGCACCTCGCCGTCCGACTCGGTCAGCCAGCCGTCCGCCACGCATTCCGGCAGCGGCAGCACGGCAGCCGCCCGCCCGGCCGGAACCGGGCGCTGGAGGAGGAAGAGCCGCACCAGCGTGTCGAGCGGCGCGTCCCCCCGGGTGGCCCGGAGCGCCGGAACGGTCTCGCTGCGGGCGAGCGCGGCGTAGGCGGGCGCACCGAGCAGGTCGAGGAGCCCGTCGGCGGTGAAGGCGGCGGCGAGCAGGGCTTCGCGGAGCCGGGTCGCATGGTCGGGTGCGGGAAGGCTGGTCTTACTCACGTGACCCATTGTGGCGGCTCCCACTGACAACGGCAGCGGCCCGCCGGCCCGTCAGGGGCCGCCGGGCCGGTCGTACGGCCACCGGACGGCGGTCGTACAGCTGCTCGTTCGGGGTATTTCGGGGTGTGCGACCGCGGCCGGGAGCTGCCCGGTTACGACTTCTCGCTGGGCGAGGCGGCAGAAGACGCCTCCTTCGAGTCCTTCGGTTCCCCGGAGTTCTTCGAGTCCTTCGACGGCGAAGCCGACTTCGAGGAGCCGGCCGACGGCGATGCCGAGGCCGTCGGCTTCTGGCAGCCCTCCTGCTTGGCCATCGCGGTGCCGACCTTGCCGGACTGGAGCTCCTTCAGCGCCTGGTCACCGTTGGTGCTGATCTTGTTCAGCTCGTCAGCGATGCCCTTGAGGCCGTCGGCGAACTTCGCCTGGTCCTTCGTGTCGAGGTCATCGACCTTCTTCTGCAGATCCGCGTACGCCACGGAGGAGGCGTTGAGCTCCTTCACGGCCTCCTTCTGCGTGGTCTCACCGTCGTCGACCGGCGGCGGGCCCGCCGAGTCGACCGCCGAGCCCAGCGCCTTGTAGGCCTGGGAGATCTGCTGGAAGGCGGCCGAGTCGGTCTCCTGGACGTCGGCGGGCTTGCTGTTGTCGGCGGTCTGCTGCTGGATGGAGGCGTTGGCGTTCGCGATCTTCTGCAGCTGGGGCTGGACCTGGTCACAGACCTTCTTGGCCCAGTCGTTCACCTTGTTGTCGCTGTCGTCGCTGCAGCCCGACAGCGTAAGTACCAGTACCGCACCGCCGGACAGTGCGGCCGCAAGCTTCTTGTTCACCGGATTGGTCCCTTCCAAGGCTCTCGGCCCCGGAACTTACACGTCGAGCGCCCTGCATCCGGGCGCCCGGCGTCCTATGGGTGACCTTTTGAAGCCATTTGCACCAAGCAAAACAAGGGAGATACAACTCACCCACACGGCCCTCACGCACGGGAACGCCTGAACGAACAAGCACTCGTTCGGGCAGTCCAACGGGCGGACGACGCATCAGAATGCCTCGCCCGCCCGCTCATTCATCGGTTTGTCCGTCCGCCGATTCGTCCGCCGATTCGTCAGTCGATCCGCTGGTCCGTCGGCTGACTTCACCTCGTCCGGCTGGGGCGGCCCGGAGTGTTGTCGGTGCCGACTTCCTCGGACAACCGGCTCACTGCACAGCCGCCGGACCGGCTGTCCTGGCCGAGCTGCCTCCGTCCTCGCCGCCGGAACCGCCCTCGTCCCCCACGGCGATCCCGCGCCGCTTGGAGACGTAGACCGCACCGATGATGACCGCGATGGCGAGCGCGGCCACCACCGCGCGCACCCCGGCGCTCGCGTCCTCGCCGTAGCTGAACTTCACCACCGCGGGCGCGATGAGCAGCGCCACCAGGTTCATCACCTTGAGCAAGGGGTTGATCGCCGGCCCGGCCGTGTCCTTGAACGGGTCGCCGACCGTGTCACCGATGACGGTCGCGGCATGGGCCTCGCTCCCCTTGCCGCCGTGATGCCCGTCCTCGACGAGCTTCTTGGCGTTGTCCCACGCGCCACCGGAGTTGGCGAGGAAGACCGCCATCAGCGTCCCGGTGCCGATCGCACCGGCGAGATACGAACCGAGCGCCCCGACCCCGAAGCTGAAGCCGACCGCGATCGGTGCCAGCACGGCCAGCAGACCGGGCGTGGCCAGCTCGCGCAGCGCGTCCTTGGTGCAGATGTCGACGACGCGCCCGTACTCCGGCTTCTCGGTGTAGTCCATGATCCCGGGGTGCTCGCGGAACTGCCGCCGCACCTCGTAGACCACGGCTCCGGCGGACCGGGACACCGCATTGATGGCCAGTCCGGAGAAGAGGAAGACGACCGCGGAGCCGACGATCAGACCCACCAGGTTGTTGGGCTGCGAGATGTCCAGGCTCAGCCCCATCTCCCCGGCCGAGGCGCCTACGTCGTCGACCGCGGTGGCGATCGCGTCACGGTAGGAACCGAAGAGCGCCGCAGCCGCCAGAACGGCGGTGGCGATGGCGATGCCCTTGGTGATGGCCTTGGTGGTGTTGCCGACGGCATCCAGGTCGGTGAGGACCTGGGCACCGGCGCCGGTGACGTCGCCGGACATCTCGGCGATGCCCTGAGCGTTGTCGGAGACCGGACCGAAGGTGTCCATGGCGACGATGACCCCGACGGTGGTGAGCAGTCCGGTCCCGGCCAGCGCCACCGCGAAGAGCGCCAGCATGATCGACGTACCGCCGAGCAGGAACGCCCCGTAGACCCCGAGCCCGATCAGCAGCGCGGTGTAGACGGCGGACTCCAGACCGATGGAGATGCCGGCGAGTACGACGGTGGCCGCTCCGGTCAGCGAGGACTTTCCGATGTCCCTGACGGGACGCCGGTTGGTCTCGGTGAAGTACCCCGTCAACTGCTGGATCAGGGCCGCGAGCACGATACCGATGGCGACGGCGACCAGGGCGAAGAGCCGTGGATCCCCGCCGTGGGAGGTGATCGACGTATCGGTGACCCCGTCCAGATCCGCGTACGAGGACGGCAGGTAGACGAAGACCGCGACCGCCACCAGGACGAGCGAGATGACCGCCGAGATGAAGAACCCGCGGTTGATGGCGGTCATCCCACTGCGGTCGCTGCGCCGCGGGGCGACCGCGAAGACGCCGATCATCGCGGTGATCACACCGATCGCCGGCACGATCAGGGGAAAGGCCAGCCCCGCGTCACCGAAGGCGGCCTTGCCGAGGATGAGCGCGGCGACCAGCGTCACGGCATACGACTCGAAGAGGTCGGCCGCCATGCCCGCGCAGTCCCCGACGTTGTCACCCACGTTGTCGGCGATCGTGGCTGCATTGCGCGGATCGTCCTCCGGAATGCCCTGCTCCACCTTGCCGACCAGGTCAGCACCGACATCGGCGGCCTTCGTGAAGATGCCGCCGCCGACCCTCATGAACATCGCGATCAGCGCCGCACCGAGCCCGAAGCCCTCCAGGACCTTGGGCGCGTCGGCCGCGTAGCCGAGCACCACGCAGGAAGCGCCGAGGAGGCCGAGGCCCACGGTGATCATGCCGACCACGCCCCCGGTACGAAATGCGATCTTCATTGCTTTGTGCGAAACAGCGGTGAGATCCTTTTCCGGTTCGCCTTCCGCGGGAGTCGCCTCACGCGCGGCGGCAGCCACCCGCACATTGCTCCGAACGGCGAGCCGCATCCCGATGTATCCGGTGGCCGCCGAGAAAAGCGCACCTACCAGGAAGAACACCGAACGGCCCGCTCGCTGCGACCAGTTGTCGGCCGGAAGCAGCAGAAGAAGGAAGAAGACCACGACGGCAAAGATGCCTACCGTGCGCAACTGCCGGGCCAGATAGGCATTCGCGCCTTCCTGGACGGCCCCGGCGATCTCCTTCATGCGGTCGGTGCCCTCACCGGCCGCCAGCACCTGACGTGCCAGCAGCTGGGCGACCAGCAGTGCCGCGACGGCGACGACCGCGACGACGATCACGATGACGCGGTTGTCATGGGTGAGTACCGCTGCCGCGAGAGTGGTGGGTGGGTCGGAAAGTGCGGAAAACTGCGTCAGTTCTACCAGTGGTGTGGTGCCGAACCCCGCCATACGTCCTCCTTGACGCTCAGCGCTCAAGACGTGGACGGATTGTAGGTAGCAGAACACGATCAAAACAGTGCGCGGTAAATGTAATTGACCTTCATCCACCGAACGGCAATTGATCACCTTCACCGAATGGACCGAATGCAGTAATGGGGCAGACGCATTGTCCGTAGATCACTGATCAAGCAGAAATGAAAAAAGGCCCTGCTCAGCAGGGCCTCGAAAAACTGATCAGGGGGACCACTCGCGCCACCGGGCCGGCCGAACCGCCCCGGGACGCGGCCCTCTCAGGACAGTACGGTCGCCGGCGTCTTCGGCCAGCTCATCCGGATGACTCCGCCGTCCGCGCCGGATCTGACTTCCACGTCGTCGACCAGGCCGCTGATGACCGCGAGGCCCATCTCGTCCTCGCCGTCGCCCTCCGGATCGGGTTCCGGCTCGTCCGGCCCCACACCGGGTACGGCGCCGCCACGTCCGGACATGCCGGGTACGGACCCGTCGCTGCCGGGGCCCGGCACCTCGTCGCCGACCTCGATGGAGAAGGACTTCTCCTCCTCGGTCAGGACGACCGTGACGGGAGCGGTGATGCCGTGGCTGCGGTGCAGCCCGACCGCACGGCTGCACGCCTCTCCCACGGCGAGTCTGACCTCGTCGAGCACGGCCTCGTCGACCCCGGCCCGGCGCGCCACGGCAGCCGCCACGAGGCGGGCCGTTCTGACGTGTTCGGGCTGGGCGCTGAAGCGGAGTTCAACGGTGGCCATGCGATCCCCCTCGAACGTACGTGTGTGCATCCCAGGAACCGGGCGAGTGACCCGGAGCCCCTGGCTCTTCTTTCCGGACACCGCCGGCCGGCGCGCCTGCCCGGCACCCGCCGGACACCGGCCCGACGGATGATGTCCGGGCAACATTCAGCCGCTGCCTGACGGCTGACGGCTGACGGCTGATCCGATCGTGTGAGCGACCGGCCGGCAAATGGACCGGCAAATAAATCAGCCGACGACCGCCGACCGGGTGACGGGCCGATGCCGGAGACCGGACGCACCGGTCACCGGATTCACCAGTCACCCGAGCACCCGGCCGCCGACGAACCGCCGCCATCACTCCGGCTGTCTTCGTCCGGAGCTGCCGACGGCACCGACTGCGGTGGCACCCGCTGCCGCCGGACCGGCCCTTGAGCCGATCCGGCCGCGCGGGCCGGCCGTCAGTCGGTTGCCGCGACGGCCTCGTCGACCGTGGTGTGAATCGGGAACACCTTGGTCAGACCGGTGATCCGGAAAATCTTGAGAATGCGCTCCTGGTTGCAGACCAGGCGCAACGAGCCCTCATGGGCCCGCACACGCTTCAAGCCGCCCACGAGCACGCCGAGGCCGGTGGAGTCGAGAAAGTCGACGCCTTCCATGTCGACAACCAAGTGGTAGCTGCCGTCATTCACCAACTCGACCAACTGCTCGCGCAGCTTGGGCGCGGTATACACATCAATCTCGCCACCGACCTCGACGACCGTACGGTCGCCACCAGGGCCGGACACATTGCGAGTCGACAAGGACAGGTCCACGGATCCTCCAGCACCTTGCTATCGAGCGGTCGCCCCTCGGTCTCCCCGGCGGAGCCAGGGGACGGATCGCCAGCCGCGATGGCATTCAATCACTTACCAGCTGCCATGCACGACGCCTTGGGACCATTGTCCGCCTCGCCAGTGACACACTCGGTGCCGATGGCCAAGAATCACCGCCCCAGTCGACCGCCCGAGAGCGGGGGCTCCCGCCCCTCTCCGGACATGGTCCTCGACCGGCTCGCCGCAGGGGCGAACCGGTCCGCGCGCATCACTCATACGGAGCACTTGCCCCCGCGTACGGGAACCCATGCCATCTGGCCCGATCGCATCCGTCCAGAAGTGATCGCCGCCATCCAGAAGTCCGGAATCGATCATCCCTGGGCCCATCAGGCGGCCGCGGCGGAGCACGCGCTGGACGGTGAGTCGGTCGTCATCGCCACCGGCACCGCCTCCGGCAAGTCGCTGGCGTACCTCGCCCCGGTCCTCAGCGCCCTCCTGGACGGCTCCGAGGCTCCCAACGGCCGTGGCGCGACCGCCCTCTACCTCGCCCCCACCAAGGCCCTGGCCGCGGACCAGAGACGCTCGGTGAAGGAACTCGCGGCCCCGCTGGGCAACGGGATCCGTCCCGCGGTCTACGACGGGGACACTCCCGTCGAGGAACGCGAATGGGTACGCCAGTACGCCAACTACGTCCTCACCAATCCCGACATGCTGCACCGCGGGATACTCCCGTCCCACCCCCGCTGGTCCTCCTTCCTGCGCGCCCTGCGCTATGTCGTCATCGACGAGTGCCACACCTACCGGGGTGTCTTCGGCTCCCACGTCGCCCAGGTGGTGCGCCGGCTACGCCGCCTGTGCGCCCGCTACGGCGCCGATCCGGTCTTCCTCCTGGCCTCCGCCACCGCGGCGGAGCCCTCGGCCGCCGCAGGCCGCCTCACCGGCCTCCCGGTCGTCGAGGTCGCCGACGACGCCTCTCCGCGCGGCGAACTGGTCTTCGCTCTGTGGGAGCCGCCCCTGACCGAGCTGCACGGCGAGAAGGGCGCCCCCGTGCGCCGCACCGCCACGGCGGAGACCGCGGACCTGCTCACCGATCTGACCGTGCAGGGCGTGCGCTCGGTCGCCTTCGTACGCTCCCGGCGGGGCGCGGAACTCATCTCCGTCATCGCCAAGGAACGCCTCGCGGCGATCGACCGCTCCCTGCCCGCGCGCGTCGCCGCCTACCGCGGGGGATATCTCCCCGAGGAACGCCGCGCCCTGGAACGCGCCCTGCACTCCGGCCAGCTGCTCGGCCTCGCCGCCACCACCGCCCTCGAACTCGGCATCGACGTCTCCGGCCTGGACGCCGTCGTCATAGCGGGCTACCCCGGTACGAGGGCTTCGCTGTGGCAACAGGCCGGTCGCGCGGGACGAGCGGGCCAGGGAGCCCTCGCCATCCTGGTGGCCCGTGACGACCCGCTGGACACCTTTCTCGTCCACCACCCCGAGGCGCTGTTCCAGCAGCCCGTGGAGTCGACCGTCCTCGATCCGGACAACCCGTACGTCCTGGCCCCCCACCTGTGTGCCGCCGCGGCGGAGCTGCCGCTCACCGAACCCGACCTGGAACTCTTCGGGCCCGCCGCGGCCGGACTGCTGCCGCAGCTGGAAGCCGCGAAGCTGCTCCGCAAACGGCCCTCGGGATGGCACTGGACCCGGCGTGAACGGGCCGCCGACCTCACCGACATCCGGGGCGAGGGCGGCCGCCCCGTCCAGATCGTCGAGGAGGGCACCGGGAGGCTGCTGGGCACCGTCGACGAGTCCGCCGCCCACACCGCCGTCCACGAGGGCGCCGTCCACCTCCACCAGGGCCGCACCTACCTGGTCCGGAAACTGGACCTGGAGGACTCGGCGGCGCTGGTCGAGAAGGCGAATCCGCCGTACTCGACGACCGCCCGCGACACCACCGCCATCTCGGTCCTGGAGACCGACACCGAGATCCCGTGGGGCGACGGGCGCCTCTGCTACGGCTCCGTGGAAGTCACCAACCAGGTCGTCTCCTTCCTCCGTCGCAAGCTGATCAGCGGCGAGGTGCTCGGCGAGACCAAGCTGGACCTTCCGCCCCGCACCCTGCGCACCCGTGCCGTGTGGTGGACGGTCACCCAGGACCAGCTCGACACCGCCCGGATCAATCCGGAGATCCTGGGCGGCGCGCTGCACGCCGCCGAACACGCGTCGATCGGGATGCTGCCGCTCTTCGCCACCTGTGACCGCTGGGACATCGGCGGCGTGTCCGTACCGCTGCATCCGGACACCCTGTTGCCAACCGTTTTCGTGTACGACGGCCATCCCGGAGGGGCAGGGTTCGCCGAACGGGCCTTCCACACCGCGCGCGGCTGGCTGACCGCCACGCGTCAGGCCATCGCCTCCTGCGAGTGCGATGCGGGCTGCCCGTCCTGCATCCAGTCCCCGAAGTGCGGCAACGGCAACGAACCGCTGCACAAACGCGGCGCCGTGCGCCTGCTCACCGAGCTCCTCCGATCCGCGCCTCCCGACCGGACGGAGCCGACGGCAACGAGCGCCCCAGATCGCTCGGCGGCACCGGCCCCATCAGCATCGCCAACCCCGCCTTCCCCGGACTCCCCGCCATCCCCGGACTCCCCGGCGGCCCAGTAGCCGCAGGAGCCGTCGTCGCCGGCCCCGCCCGGGACCTGACCTCCGGCGCGTACGGTCCGAGCCGCACCCGGGCCGCCACATCGGCGATCTCCCCCTGCACGGCGCACCGCACCACTTCCGCCCCCTGCGCCCCGGCAACCTGCCGTGCGGCCTCGCAGGCCGCGGCTGCTCCCTCCAAGGCCCGGTCGGCCGCTGCCAGGGCTGCCAGGTCGGCCGCGCCTCCGGCCCGGTGCCGAGCCACCACCACCTGCCCGAGCGCCAGCACCACCGCGAACACCGTGCACAGCGTCACCGTGGCCACCGCAGCCCACACGGTGGCCAACCCCCGGTCCCGCGGCCCGCAGCGCCCGTAGCGCCCGCAGAGCCCGCAGAGCCCGCAGAGCCGCTGTAGCCACGCGCACGGCGTTCGCCGGCCCGGCCGCATCACGGCGTCGCCCCCACCGTGTCCTCCGCCGACGCCACGGCCTCCGCTCTCAGCGTGACGGCCAGCGGCCCGGGGCCCGGAGTCGGTGCGGTCACCCTGACCCGCCACAGCGCCCCGGTCCGCCGCACCTCGACCCCTGCCCGGCCCGGTGCCGCCGAGAGAGCGGCCTCCCTCACCTGCGCCTCCGGCTCGGAGCGGGCCGCTGCCCGTGCACCGGCCCGTGCCGCGTCCACGCACCGGATCTGGGCCGACGCGGCCATCAGGGCCCACAGCAGGGCGAGGGTGAACACCACCAGCACCGGAATCGTCATGGCGGCCTCCGCCGTCACCGCGCCCCGGTCGCTCCCCCGCCCCGTCGGCCCGGCTTGCTGCCCAGCCCCTTCCCCGGATCGCTCGCCGGGATCCGGCGCCACCGCCACGCCGCACTCAGAACTTCGCATCGAGCGCGTCCTTGAGCAGTGATTGCAACTGCGCCATGACCGGTGCGCTGGTGACCACCTTGTAGAGCACCGCAGCGAACGCACAGGCGGCGATCGTCCCCACCGCGTATTCGGACGTCGTCATGCCCCTGTCCGCCCGAGCCCCGCCTACCAGACTCCGGACCCAATCCGTCATTTTCCGCATCATTTCAACCCCCGTGAGACAGTTTTCAATCGAAATTGACCTATTAATCTCATTGGCCTTTTTGGTGCGTCAGGGATTCAGCAATCCCGTCGCCAGACCGATCACCACGGGCGCCACCCCCACCGCGAGAAACGCGGGAAGGAAGCAGAGCCCGACAGGCGCGGTGATCAGTACGCCGGCCCTCTGCGCACGCGTCACCGCCGCGCTCGACCGCTCGGCGCGCATCGCTTCGGCCAGCCTGGAAACCGGCTCCGCCGCCGGAGCGCCGGTCGCGGCGGCCCGGTCCAGACAGCGGGCCAGCGCGGCAGCACCCGGTATCTCCCCGAACCTCCCCCAGGCGACGGCAGGATCCTCACCGAGCCGGATCTCCGCCGCCGTGCGCGCCAGCTGCTCACCGACCGGCCCGCCCAGCGACTCCCCCACCGCCTCCGCCGCCTCCCGCGGACCGGCCCCGACGGAGACACAGGCCGCCAACAGGTCGGCAGCCAGCGGGAGCTGACGTATGACCTCCGCAGCCCTTGCCGTCTCCTGGGCCGCGACATGCGGCGCCTTTCCCGGCCGAGCCCGCTGCCACCGCCAGGCGCCGTACCCCGCCGCAAGGCCAACCGCCCACCCCAGCAGGCCTCCCACCAGAATCCAGCCCGCCGGCACAACACCCAGCGCCACCGCCCACAGCCTGACCGGGGCACCGGCCACCAGTCGGCCGAGCCGCCGCCGAACCCGGCCGACCGGGCCGGCACGGCCACCGTGACGTACCGGGCCCAGCTCCTCGACCGCCAGAACCGCCGCTCCCCTGCGCCGCACCCGCCGCCCGGTCCGCCGCCGGGCCAAGGCGAGCGCCAACCAGGTGCACACGACCGCCGCCACACCGACGACCCCCGCCCCGTGGACTACCTCACCGAACGCGGCGCTCATACCGCCTCACCCGCCCGGACGATCCGGCCGGCCCAGAGCAGACCGGCCGCCTCCAGCAGAGCGCCCACCACCAGGCAGGCGAGTCCGGCTGAACTGTGCAGCAGCACCCTCAGCGGCTCCGCCCCGAGCGCCGCGCCAAGCCCCATGCCCAGGACGGGCAGCAGAGCCAGCACCACGACCGTCGACCACGCTCCGGCCAGTTGCGCCCGCAGTTCCTCCCGTCGACGCCGCTCGGCCCGCAGCGCGCCCTCCAGCCGGTCCAGCCCGGCCGCGAGTCCCGCTCCGCCGTCCACCGCCACCCGCCAGCAGGCGGCCACCCCGGCGAGCCCGTCCAGACCCGGTTCGCGCGCCGCCTGTCCCAGCGCCCCCGGGACATCGCCCCCGAACTGTGCTGCGGCCGACACCCCCGCCTCCGCCGCGCCCATCACCCCCGTTCCGCGGACCGCGACGAGCAGCGCCTGCCCCGGTTCGCGGCCGGCCCTCAGCTCACCGACCACCGCACCGCACAGGTCCACCACTCCGTCGGCCCGGCGCTCCCGGACCTTGCGCAACTCCCTTCTCCGCAACCACCCCCGCACCAGCGGCACCGCGGCCGCCCCCGCGACCATCGGCAGCACGGACTCACCAAGGACCCCCAGAACCAGAGCCACCGGCAGGCACAGCCACTCCGCCCGCCCCCTCAGCCACCCCTGGAGCTGCCTCCGACCGCTCTCCCATCGCTTCCCCAGGGGCGACCGCTCAGCCCCGTCGCCGAACAACAGCCCTGCTCTTCGGCCTCCTTGCCCCCGCGCGGACACCGCCAGCCAGGCAGCCGCTCCCGCACACAGCGTCGCCGCATGCACCGCCTCAGGCGTACCCACCCCTGCCGCACCACCGGTCACAGCTCACCCCCGATCAGCGACCGCAGCCGCTCCCAGCCCCGCTCCCGCTCGAAGCCGGCCGCACCCCAGCGCAGCGCCGGTACGGTCACCACCAGCCCCGCCGCATCCCGCTCCAGAACATGAACTTCGGCGATCCGCCGCCGCCCGGACCGGTCCCGCACGAGATGGACCACCACGGACAGCGCCGCCGCCAGCTGGCTGTGAAGGGCCGTCCGGTCCAGCCCCGCCGCCGTCCCCAACGCCTCCAGCCGAGCCGGGACATGCTCGGCCGCGTTTGCGTGAACCGTTCCTGACCCGCCCTCATGACCGGTATTCAGCGCAGCCAGCAGCTCGGTGACTTCCGCACCCCGCACCTCTCCGACCACCAGCCTGTCGGGCCGCATGCGCAGCGCCTGTCGCACCAGGTCCCGGAGCGTCACCCGCCCGGCACCCTCCTGATTGGCAGGACGCGACTCCAGCCGTACGACGTGCGGATGGTCCGGACGCAGCTCGGCGGAATCCTCGGCGAGCACAATCCGCTCCCGCTCCCCCACCGCACCCAGCAGGCTCGCGAGGAGCGTTGTCTTCCCGAACCTGTGACAAAGACACCCCTGTTGACGGACACTCGGAAGATGAAGACCAGCCGCACGCCCGCAGGGCAGCGAACACGCGCAGTTATCTACGTGCGTATCAGCCAGGACCGCACCGGCGCCCACCTCGGCGTCGACCGGCAGCGCGAGGACTGCGAAGCCCTCGCCCAGTCCCACGGCTGGGAAGTCGTCGAGGTGTACATCGACAACGACCTCTCCGCGTACTCGGGCAAGCTGCGCAAGGACTACCGCCGGATGCTCGCCGACCTCGAACTCGGCACTGCCACCTTCGTGATCGCCTGGCACACCGACCGGTTGCACCGCTCCCCCACCGAGTTGGAGGAGTACATCGACCTCAGCCAGCGGCGCGGCGTCGACACCCACACCTGCCAGGCCGGCGAGCTCGACCTCTCCACGTCGTCCGGTCGGATGACTGCCCGCATCCACGGCGCCGTCGCCCGGCACGAGTCCGAGCACAAGGCCGAGCGTGTCGCTCGTGCCCGCTTGCAGAAGGCGAAGGCCGGGAAGTGGGGCGGTGGCCTGCGCCCGTTCGGCTGGGGGGTCCCCACGGGCGAGACCAGGAAGAAGGCCGTGAAGGGCACCGACGAGGAGATCGACGTGCCCGTCCTCGACATGAACAAGCTGGTCCCAGAGGAAGCCGCGGCCCTGGACGTGGGCACGGATCAGATCCTGTCCGGCGGCTCGATCAAGGGCTGGGTGCGCTGGCTGGCCGACAAGGGCCTGGTGTCGACGCAGGGCAAGCCGATCGAGCACGGCACCGCGCGCGACCTGCTGATGCGGCCGAGGAACGCCGGAATCGCCGTGTACCGGGGCGAGGAGATCGGGGCCGGGGCCTGGGAACCTGCGATCGATGAGGGGCGCTTCAGGGCCGTCGTCGCGATCCTGACGGATCCGTCGCGGGTGACGACGCCCGGTCCAGCGGCAAAGTGGTTCGGCTCGATGATCTACCAGTGCGGGATCGGCGAGTGCACAAAGACGGTGATCTGCACCCTGGCCGGCGGCGGGAACTACCCGAGCTACCGGTGCCAGAACCAGTGTGGCGGCGGCCGGAAGGCCGATGTTCTGGACCGGTACATCCAGGACCTGCTGATCGAGCGCCTGTCACGCGACGACGCGGCCGACCTGCTGCAGCCCGCTGCGGACGGGGTCAACGTCGCCGCCCTGCAGCTGGAGAGCGAGCAGATCCGCCGCAGGCTCACCGACCTCGCCGCGATGTTCGGCGCGGGCACGGTCGACATGGCCCAGTTCACCGAGGGGTCGGACGTGGCGCGCGCCCAGCTCGAAGGTGTGACGCAGCAGCTGGCCCGAGCCGCGGTCAAGGACCCGCTCGTCGGCCTGGTCGGCATGCCCGATGTACGCAAGGCGTGGGAGGGACTCGACCTCGACCGGAAACGCACCGTCCTGCGAACACTGCTCAAGGTCACGCTGCGAAAGCCGCGGCCCGGCCGCATGCCCGACGGCGGGTACTTCGACTACGACGCCATCGGAGCGGAGTGGAAGCGCTAGGTGCGCGGACGTCACCGCCGGTCGGTGCCACTGGTGCGGCGAGGAGGAAATTTCAATTACCTTTCGGCGCTTTCCTGACTCGATGCGCCCGAAGGTTCTTGGCTCGATCGACAGCCGACTCAGGCTCCTTTAGAAGGTACTCCAGATCCGCACCTACGGCTGGAACTTTCCATCCATTCGCTCGAATCTCCTTGATGATGTCTCTGGCGTCAACTTCGTTCGCCTCAAGCTCTTCTTGAAGATCTTTCAATCGATATTTCGACGCCCCCGCTCGGTGCTTTAGATCAAGCAGTCTCTGCATATTATTGTATGCAGCACTCAATCGCGCAAAGTCCTCCGGCCCAGCAGGGGCACCATCTCGCCTTGCCGCCTCCATTTGATGGCTGGCCTTATGGTATTCATGCACGGAAGTCTCATACTCCGCCTCGATGCGCCGTAGCCCCTCCCCCTCCTCCGCAGCCTGCTGGCCTGCAATCTCAAGCTGCGCGTGAGTCTCCAGGATTGCTTGGCAGGATAGAACCAGGTAGCGACCAAGAGCCAGCGGCGTGGCGGAGTAGTTATCCTCGTGATCCACTGGGGCGTTTTCCCCTGACGCCCACATTGCAGCCATATATGGATCTGCGGACTCGTTGGGCAAATACTCGGTTGAAGTTTCATACCCAACCGGGAACAAAAGCACGACCGGGGGAACTTCCAGCACTGCAGCGAACATAAGCAGTTCGGCGACCCCAATCGACGTGCGGCGTCCATTTTCGAAGTTCGCAATAACCGATCTCTGAATAGGCATCCCCTGTTTGGCGCAGGCATCCGCCAACTGTTGCGCACTCAGGCCGCGCATTTCTCGATAACGACGCACCTCGCCGGCCACGACGGCCGCCACGCGATGCGCCCACTCCTGTTGTGTCATGAGAGCACAGTACGGCAGTAGTTGACACTCAGCAAGACAGCGGCGCATGCTGTGCGGCAACAGCGCAACTACTTGCCGAAGTGAGCCCTGATGACACAATCTGCCACTGAGCGGAACGCGATGACACGAGACGAACTTCTGTCCCTGCCCGCGAGCGTCGACATCGTGACGGCTGGCCGGGCGTTCGGCGTAGGGCGAACCACCGCGTACTCACTCGCACGCAGCGGCGAGTTCCCCTGCCAGGTCATCCGCGCCGGACGGGCGTACCGGGCAATCACCGCAGATCTGCTTCGGGTCCTGCAGGTCACCCCTGAAAACAGCGAAGCCGTTGCGGGTGCAACCGCAACGGCTTCGGACGAGCACCACACCCACACCGCGTGAACAGCAAGAGAGCGAGGCACTCAATGACGAGTGTAGACACCACCACCGACCGAGGCGTCACCGTCGAGGAACTCTTCACCACGCCCCTCGACCAGCTGCTCGCCCAGCTCAACGCCGAGATAGACGACGCGGACATCACCGCCCCCACCTTCTACGGTGCCGTCGTCGCCCGCCCCGGCCACCCGATCCTTCTCCTGATGGCCCCCGGCCGGCCCGCCTTCGAGCGCGACACCATCGCCCGCAAGCTCCTCGCCGACGCCATCGGCCTCAACCTCTCCCCGCTGCCCGCACCGTTCGAAACGCTCGTCCTGTCGGACTTCACCGACAAGGCCAACCGGGCGGCGGCCCGCCCGTGACCGGCCAGGACATCCCGGGGCGCCCGGCCGGGGCCGACCACGGCGACACCGCGTACTGGGCCCGCGTCCGGCGCATCGCCGCCCAGGCCCCGCCCCTCAACGACCTGCAGCGCGCACGACTCCGCGCCGCCTTCCACCAGCCGGCCGACCAGAAGGAGCGGGCAGCATGACCGATCGCGACCCCGGCGAGTGGCCGGTCGACAACCCCGTGGAACTGGAAGCGGCCGACGAGCAGGGCACCCGACACCTGGCGCTCACCGCCGAACAGGCCCGTTTCCACGTCACGTTGGGCGCCATCCGCGCCGACCTCGAAGCCCAGCCCAGCGAGATGTGCCTCCGTACCGCCGCACGCCGCTGGCAGCAGGCCATCACCCAGCTCGCCGACGAACTCGGCCAGCAGCTGAAGAACGCCGGGTGAGCCAGCCGGCCGGGGCGACCTGCACGCCCCGGCCCGCACGGACACCTCACCCCAGCTCGCAGAAGAGAGCCCAGTTCGTGAACGACGGCACGAAGATCCCGAAGAACCACCGCGACGCCGCCCTGGCCTACGCCGCCCTCGGCATCAAGGTCTTCAGGGTCCGCCGCAGCAAAGCGCCCTACGCCAACTGCGCCCGCTGCGACATGAAGAGCAGCATCTACATCAAGCACCGCCCAGAAGAATGCCAGTGCGGCGTGGCTACCTGCCACGGCTTCCACGCCGCCACCACCGACACCAACCTCATCCACAGGTGGTGGACGGAGGAGCCGGACGCGAACATCGGCGCGCCCTGCAAGCTCAACGGCTGGGCAGTCCTCGACGTCGACCCGCGCAACGACGGCCACACATCCCTGTGCGCCCTGGAGCAGCGCGTCGGCGTCCTGCCCGGCACCACCATGCAGATCACCGGCGGCGACGGCCTCCACATGCTGTACCTATCACCCGGGTTCGACCTGCCCGGCGAGCCGTTCCCCGGCATCGACTTCAAGCACAACGGGTACATCCTGCTGGCCCCGTCCGTGCACTCCTCGGGGTGCCGCTACCAGTGGCCCGGCACCGGCAACGTCTTCCACAAGCCGACCACCGGCTGGCCGAGCACGCTCCTGCCCCGCAAGGAGAAGCCGCGCACCCCCGGGCAGGCCCGCCGCCAGACGTCTCTGTCCGGGATCCGCCGGCCCGGGAAACACTGGACGGTCGAGACCCTGGTGCAGCACGTCATGGACGCGGGCGAGGGCAACCGCAACGCGAGCCTGTACTTCGCTGCATGCAGGGCGAACGAGAGCGCGGACCAGGGCGCCCTCGACCTGTACGAAGCCGAGAACGCACTCGTCTCTGCAGGGCAGGCGGTGGGACTTACCGACGGCGAGATCCTCGCGACCATTCAGAGCGCCGCCCGTCGCCCATCCGATAAGACCTGGGTGGCGGCATGACGACCACCGCGTTCGACGAAGCGGCCGCACGGTTCTTCGGTGATGAGGAACCGCCCGACGGCGAGGTGCTGACGGAGCAGGCGGCCGCGTCGCCGCGTCGCCTGGTCCTCACCCCTGCCTCGTCGATCCGTATCCGGCCCGTCCGGTGGCTGTGGGACACCACCCCGCAGGACGCGCCGCCTACCTCGCACGGCCGGATCCCGCTCAACTCGCTCGCCATCGCGGCGGGCGGGCCGGGGCTGGGCAAGTCTCAGTACGCCTGCTGGATCACCGCCCGGATCACAACCGGCACGCTCCCCGGTGAGCTGTACGGCAAGCCGCGGGGCGTCATCTACGCGGCGACCGAGGACTCCTGGTCCATGACGATCGCGCCGCGTCTCGTCGCTGCCGGGGCCGACATGGACCGGGTGTTCCGGGTGGACGTCAAGGACGACGAGGAGATGCACGCCCGCCTCACCCTGCCGAAGGACATCTCGCTCATGGGGAAGGCCGCCGAGGAGTACAGCGTCGCGCTGCTCGTCGCCGATCCGCTGCTTTCCATGATCGACGCCACCATCAACGACTACCGGGCAGCGGAAGTCCGGTCCGCGCTGGAGCCGCTGGTCGCCGCCGCGGACCGGCACGACTTCACCATCCTCGGCCTGGCCCACTTCACGAAAGCGGGTGGCGCCGATCCGCTCAGCCGCCTCGCTGGATCCGGCGCCTTCGGGCAGCTCATCCGATCGCTGATCGCGTTCGCCAAGGAAGAAGGAGAAGACGGAGTGGACGAGTTCGTCATGAGCCTGGAGAAGAACAACCTCGGCCGGCTCGGCCTGCCATCGCACGCGTACACGATTCAGGCGGCCACCGTCGACACCGACGAAGGCCCGTCCTACGTCTCCCGGTTCGTCCTCGGACCGGAGTCGACCACGTCGGTCCGCGAAGTCATGCGGGCAGAGAACAACGGCGAGAGCAGCGGGTCGACGAACGAGGTGGCCGAGTGGCTGGCCGGATTCCTTGCCGATCTCGGCGGCTCAGCAGAGGCGCGGGAGATCAAGAAGGTCGCCCGGCTGCAGGCGTTCAGCGACTCGTCGGTGGACCGGGCGAAGAAGAAGCTCGGGATCCGCTCCCGTCAGGAGGGGTTCGGGAAGGAGCGAACGTCCCATTGGTTCCTGCCCACCGCATGGGTCGAAGAGGGCACGAACACCAGCCCCCCACACACGCGCTGACGTACATGGTGCGATTGGTGAGATTGGCTCTGACCTGCGGTTTCTCTCACGCACTCACCTGACGAACATGGTGAACATGGTGACGAACATGGGGCTCCCATTCTCACCATGTTCGTCACTCCGACTTCCATGTTCGTCACCATTCTCGTCACTACAAAACAGCAGGTCAGATCCATTCTCACCAATCTCATCAATCAACTTTGTGTATGCGAGGAGAGCAGTGGACGTCAACGACATCGTCGCGGAGCAGGTCGCTGCTGCCCGCGTCCGTATCCAGGCGGCGAAGCGGCGGCGCGAGGAACTCTCCGCCGCCCGCCGCCGCGGCCTCGCCGCACGCCACGCCAACAAGCTCCGCAACCTGCGCGAGGCAGAAGCCCGCGCAGCTGTGAGCCAGCAGCCCACGAATGCCCCCGAGAAGGAGACCCCCTGATGTCCGGAGAGACCACCATCACGATCGTCGGCAACCTGGTCGACGACCCCGAGCTCCGCTTCACCCCGGCTGGCGCCGCCGTCGCGAAGTTCCGCGTCGCCTCGACCCCGCGCGTCTTCGACAAGCAGACCAACGAGTGGAAGGACGGCGAAGGCCTGTTCCTCACCTGCTCCGTGTGGCGGCAGCAGGCCGAGAACGCCGCCGAGACCCTCACCCGCGGCATGCGCGTCATCGTCCAGGGCCGCCTCAAGCAGCGGTCCTACGAGGACCGCGAGCAGGTGAAGCGCACCGTGTACGAGATCGACGTCGAGGAGGTCGGCCCGTCCCTGCTCCGCGCGTCGGCGAAGGTCACGAAGAACGCGCCCGGCGGCGGCCAGCAGCAGAGCGGCGCCCAGGCCGCCGATCCGTGGGCCGGGGCCAAGCCTGCCCAGCAGCAGCCCCCGCAGCAGGGTGGCGGCTGGGGCGGCGGTCAGCCCGCACCCGCCGCCGCGCCCGCACCCGGCTACTCCGACGAGCCCCCGTTCTGATCAAGGAGCCAGACCATGACGTCTCACGAAGTGCTGATCCTGGCGGCCGGCCTGTATCTCGGGTTCGTCATCACGGCCGCCGTCCACATGTTGTGGGCGGCGGACCAGGCGGCCCGAGCCGCACGGGCAGGGCAGGCGGCGGCAACTGCGGCCCTGAAACACGCGGTCGGCGACCGCTACCTGGCCGACTTCCAGCTGGACCGGCTGATCCACGGACGGAAGGAGCAAGCGTGAACAAGGACGACGAGGTGTACGCCCTAGACGGTGTTCCGGCCGGCCAGATCATCAGGGGCCCGGCAGTCGTGACCGAGACGGTCACGACC
>NZ_JBIUXR010000026.1:0-96247 GCF_044744085.1 Streptomyces sp. NPDC087428 | reverse complement strand
GCCCACCGGATGACCACCGCAACAGCCAGCGGCGCCTACCCGTTCGTAGCCGAAGGCGGCCTGGGGGCCGAGGGGGTGTTCATCGGCCGCGATGTGCATGCGGAAGCGGCTTTCTGCTTCGACCCCTTCTCGCTCTACAACAGCGGCAGGGTGGAGGGCTTCACCAACCCCAACGCGGTCCTGGCCAGCATCATCGGCATGGGCAGGTCCACGCTGGTGAAGTCGATCGCCACCTGGTCGATCGCCCATGGCTACCGGATATACATTCCCTGCGATCCCAAGGGGGAGTGGACCGGTGTCTCGCAAGCCCTCGGCGGCTACAGCATCACCCTGGGCCCGGGGCTCCCTGGACGGTTGACCCGCTGGACGCCCCGGCCCGCCCCGCCTCCGTGAGCGAGGAGGACTGGTTCACGGAGGTTCGCAAGCGCCGTCTGCTGCTGGCCAGCCTCGCCCGCCCCGTGCTGAAGCGAGACCTGCTGCCGATGGAGCACACCGCCCTCGACCTGGCCCTGGATCTGGTCGTCGCTGACGCCGCCGCCCGGGGCACGGTGCCGCCGCCCGGCGAGATCGCGCACGTACTCGGCTCCCCCGAACGCCTCGACCACGTCCTCGGCCACCAGGCGGGGCACCTCGGTTCAGCCGCCCAGGACCTCGCCCACGCCCTGCGACGTCTCGTGCACGGCGACTTGAGCGGCATGTTCGACGCGCCGAGCACCGTTTCGTTCGACCCGACCACACCGATGCTGTCCATCGACCTCTCCCGTCTCGGCGGCTCCGGTGACGACACGGCACTGGTACTCGCGATGACGTGCGCGAGCGCATGGATGGAGTCAGCCCTCAGTGATCCCGATGGCGGTCGGCGCTGGGTGATCTACGACGAGGCGTGGCGGCTGATGCGGCACGTCGGGTTGCTGGAGCGGATGCAGAGCCAGTGGAAGCTCTCCCGAGGTCTGGGCATCGCGAACCTGATGGTGATCCACCGCCTCAGCGATCTGCTCTCGGCGGGGCGACACCGGGTCGCGCGGCCGGGTCCTTGCCGAGGGGCTCCTCGCGGACTGCAGCACGCGCATCATCTACCGCCAGGAGCCTGACCAGCTCGCCGCCGCTGCATCTCTACTCGGCCTGATACCGGCGTCGAGACCCAGGCGGTGTCCGCTCTGACCAAGGGCCGAGGTCTGTGGAAGGTCGCCGGCCGCTCGTTCATCACCCAGCACACCTCCACCCGGCTGAGCGGGAGCTGTTCGACACAGACGCCCGTATGGCGGCCTAGCCCAACGACCAGCACAGCAACGGGAATCGACCATGTCTGCTTCATCCACTCCTTCCTCCGGTGACAACCAGCCGTCGCAGGCCACCGACCCTTTGGCGTGGCGACGGCACCTCCCGGCATTGGCCTCGGCCGCCGCCGGGATCAACGAGGCGTGCGACGCCTGGGACGCGGTTTCGGACTCGCTCTGCGACGCGGACGGCTGGCCGCTGGACGACAAGGTCTACGGGGGCGGGAAGGTCAAGCGGGACGCCGAAGCGTGGAAGTACGCCGAGGTGTTCCTCGACCACGGACCCGAGGTGCTGGCCGGCGTCCGCGCCGCCGTCGACGGCCCCGACTACGTCGAGGGGCCGATCA
The DNA here is from genome assembly GCF_044744085.1 of Streptomyces sp. NPDC087428. NCBI lineage: Bacteria > Bacillati > Actinomycetota > Actinomycetes > Kitasatosporales > Streptomycetaceae > Streptomyces > Streptomyces sp. NPDC087428. The sequence continues at coordinate 94,623 of NZ_JBIUXR010000026.1, read as the reverse complement.
GCGACGACCTCCGTCGGATACGCGGGATCGACACCATCCTGTTCCGGGCGGAGGAGCTGCGGCACGAATGGGACGGCGTCATGGCGCTCATGGACGGTTCGCAGCCGAGCGTGCTTCACCTCTACAAGGAGCGTGCCGAGGAGCACCGCAACACCGAGGGCTGGCACTACTCACATGAACTTGGTTCCAAGGGACCGGCGTTGGTGCGTGTCGGTGAATATCTAGCTCACCGAGCGGACACCGAACGGCCGGCGCAGACCGAGCGGGCTCGCGTCGCCCTGACCCGCTCGACGCACAACACCCCTGGGATATCACCTGCTTTGCCCCAGGTCCCGCCGGCATCGCATCCGCCGGCTCCCGGTCGCTCGCGGTGATCCCTAGCACGCAGTCACGGCAGCGCCAAACTGCCCGATCACCGGATTCTCATGGACCACCGCACTCCTTCAAGCTCCACGCCCCGTCGGCTCCCGCCGTGCGGCGGGGCGTTCGCAACGGAGAAGTCCATGCACCACAAAACCTCGCCCCCGACCGCCAGGTCCGATCCGCGTCGCCTTCAGGCTGCCCTCTGTTCCGCGCTCGGGCAGCGCGGCCTGGAGGGCACCGTCGAGTACGGCCTGAGCGACTACATCGTCCACGCCGAGCTTCCCGACGGCAGTTCGCTGATCATCTCGCCGCCGCAGGAGCCGCCCTCCGAGCGCCCCGAGTCCCCGGTAAGCTGGATGGTCACCCGCCACCGGTCCTTCGAGCCTGCCGTCTACGAGGTGATCTACGACTCCGAGCCGGACGGTCCGCATGCGCGCCACGGCGGTAGCGTGCCGGATCTCCTCTCCGCTGTCGACGCCCGCCTGGACCAGCTTGGCGTACCACCACGCCAGGAGCAGGAACGTTCCGGCAAGGCGCGCGCCGCCACCGTGCTCCCGCCCGACTCCGCTCCATCCCGGGCGAGTGTCGCTCTCGCCTCTTCGCCGTCGGTCGGCCAGCGCGTGCTCCCGACCGGTCCGCCGCCGGAGCCTTCCGCGCGGGCCGCGCCGCCGTCGGCCAGTTCCTCATCCGCCCCCCCGGCTCTAACCGACCGTGATCCAGGAGTCCTCCGTGCACGGCACCCTCAGAACTGATCCGCCCGTCGCCCGTGCCTGTAACCGCACCCGCCTCGGATGGATCTGCCATGCCCAGCCACTACGACGTGCTGCCCGACCTGGCCTTCGGCCACCACCCCGTCCACGGCATCGTCGCCGCGAACCCGAAGAACCTCGCGGCCAGCACCTGGATGCTCAAGGGATTCGACTTCCATTGCGTCCCCGACCAGCCGACGTTGTACGCGCTGGCCGACCAGAACCGTGACGGACACGGCCGTACGAGCCGGGCCATCGATCTGCTGCGCAAGGCCGGCTACCAGGTCGATGTGGACGTCGCACTTGACCCTGCGCTGGCGCCCGACACGGCACAGATACGCGACAGCGGTCCGCTCGGTGAACCAGACGTCGCCTTCGCCGATCACCCACAGCTCGGCATCGTCGCAGCCCTCGACGACCGTGTCTCCGGCCTCAGCGGGCTCGCGCTGGTGGAGGACGGCTGGCGGCACAACTCGAGCCTGGACATCTACCTGCTCCCCGTGACCACCGATCGCGTCGAGGCGCTGGGCAAAGTCGCCGACGCCACGGTGGCCCTGCACTGTTCGGGGCTCCAGGTCGCAGTGCAGCCCCGCCTCGCTCAAGAGGTGACGGCTCGGCCTCGCCCTGCTGCCACGCCGGCGGTCGGCCGTGAGCGCGGCCGTGGTCCCGCTCGCGCATCTCCGTTGAGCGCCGCCGCGCTCGCCGCCAGCCCGGCCCGTGCCGGTCTCCGGGGCAGGGCGCCGGCCCCCGCCGCCGCCGTCACCACACCGGCGGTCCGGCCGGTTGACCCCCGCGTCGCGTACTCCCGCGACCGCTGATCCAACTCCTCAAGGAGGCCCTTCCATGGCCGTGAAGACGATCTGGCCTATCGACCACACCTGCGGACACCATGCCGACCGCGACTTGTCCGACCGACCGGCCGACCGCCGCCCCGGCTTCGCCGAGTGGCTCGCCAGGCAGGAGTGCACGGACTGCTGGCGCGCCTCGAACGAAGGCGACGAGCAGGACAAGGCCGCCTGGCTCAAGGCGAAGCGCGCCGAGGAACAGACGGCGTCCGAAGCATGGTCCGAGCAGTACCGGATGCCTCCTCTGGAGGGGACCGAGCGGGCCTTGCCCTGGGGCGTGCGCTGTCGTCACCAGATCCTTGCCGACGCCTAGGGCGTTTCGTTTGGATCATCGGGCTGACCACAGGAAGATGCCTGCGATGTGGAGTCCGGCCAGGTAGATCGTGGCGGTCTTCTCGTAGCGGGTGGCGATGCCACGCCATTGCTTCAAGCGGTTGATGCATCGCTCTACGGTGTTGCGTTGTTTGTATGCCTCGCGGTCGAAGGCTGGGGGTCTGCCGCCTTGGCTGCCGCGCCGCAGCCGGTGGCCCCGCTGGTCTGCCGGGACGGGGATCACGGCCCGAATGCCGCGCTTGCGCAAGTGCTCGCGAATGGCGCGTGACGAGTACGCCTTGTCGGCCAGAACCATGTCCGGCTTGGCCCGGGGCCGCCCGCGTGGGCGAGGGACGCGAAGTTGGGCCATCACGTCCGGGAAAGCAGGCGCGTCGCCGGCCTGTCCGGCGGTGAGGACGAAGGCCAGCGGCCGGCAGTGGGCGTCGGACGCGAGATGGATCTTTGTGGTCAGTCCTCCGCGGGACCGGCCGATGGCATGGTCGTGCGGCTCGCCGGCCGAGGCCCTTTTTGCGGGCCCCGGCGGCGTGCTGGTGAGCGCGCACGATCGTCGAGTCCACCGAGACAGCCCAGTTCAGATCCTCATCGGCATCGGCCTGGGCGATGAGCGCGGTGAACACCTGCTCCCAGGTGCCGTCCACGGCCCACATCCTCAGACGGTTGTAGACGCCCCGCCAGTTGCCGTACCGCTCTGGCAGGTGCACCCACTGCGAGCCGGTCTGGAACTTGAACGCGATCGCGTCGATCACCTGTCGATGGTCACGCCACCGTCCACCCCGCTTTCGCGACCGGTCCGGAAGTAACGGCTCGATCCGCGCCCACTGCGCGTCAGTCAACGACACACCCAGACCAACGATCAGATGATCCGAACGAAACGACCTAGGTGGCGGCGTGTAGACGCCACAGCCGGCGCCCGAGCCGGGGAGGCACGTCGTGGTCACGGGAACGGCTATGTCGTGAAACCTCGCTCCCATTGCGTAGCCACGCTGCTCAGCCTCGGTCTGGAGGGTGTTCCAGTCCTCATCCGGCCTGGCACTCCTGCTGAGCACCAAGCTGTACGCCAACACCCGGAGAGGGCGATCACCGGAGCGGCGGTCGCACCTTTCGGTCGCCTCGCGACGGAACTGCTGACGGAGCCGGACGAGCTCGCCGCTGCGCGCCGGACGCTCCAGCGGGGCGGGTTTGCGGTGCCACTCCTGGGTTCGAGCAGTGTCGATGTCCGTTCGGTCCCGGGATCCCATCAGGCTGATCCGTGGACTGGAGACGGCGATCATGTCGCCCAGGCTTCTACGTGTCTTCATGGTCGCCTTCCCCTAGATCGCGCTCAGCCCGCGCAGGGCTCATCCGACGGTTGCGCAATGCGTTCGGTCCGACCGACCACTACGTTCGCCACTGACGTGAATCAGGTCCATGCCAGGCGCCGTTCGGATACCGTGTGATCAGCTCGTACCGACGATGAAAGCGGTACGGAACCCCGATGGGCAGGCCCTAGATGGAGCCTCACACGCTGGCTCCGCAGGCCCCATGGAGAGCCGCCCCTGTCGCTGACATCGACCGCGGGTGAACGAAAGTCCACGGCGGAGGAGGAAGCGTGGGGCAGCAGCCGAACGAGCTGACTCCGGACGCCGGCCCATGGCACCGCTGGGGTTACGAGCTACGCCAGTTCCGCGAGGCCCGTCTGCTGTCGCAGCAGGCTCTGGCTCGCAGGGCGTTGATTGACCGTTCACATCTCGGGCGCTTCGAGCGCGCTGAACGTCCCGTCCCGAGACATGCGGCCATCGCTCTCGACGACATCCTCGATGCCGCCGGTGCATTGGTTCGTGGCTGGGACAGCGCGGAGCGCGAGGCCCCCCAGGATTGCTCTATCCCGGTGTCCAGAGCCGGGACAGCGACTCATGGGGCCAGTACACGGGGTCATGGGGCCAGCGCCCCGGAGACCCTGGCCATGAACGCGGTCGTGCGGGCAGGCTCGCTTGGAGACGACACGGACACGGTCGTCGTCCCCGCCCGCATCCACGGAAGGATCCTCTTCGTGCCCGTGCCCCGCCGCGTTGTTCTCACATCAGGGATCGCCGGCCTGGCTGCGACAGCCATGCCGGCCGCGACGCCGGCGGCTGCCACCGAACTCGCCGACATGGGGTCTCCCCTCGAGCACTTCACGCAACTCCGCCGGGTCATGATCCAGACCGACAACCTCATCGGCCCTCGGCACGTGTTGCCCGCCCTGCAACAACACCTCGTCTCCCTTGCCACAAGACGTCGATCCGCTCGTGGCACCGACGCCATCGAGCTTCTCGCCTTGGAGACGCGATACGAAGAGCTGGCAGGCTGGTTCGCCCAGGACATCGGCGACGAGCGCACCGCCCATGGCCACACCGCGAAAGCACTGGACGCTTCCCACATCACCGGCGACACCGATCTCACCGCGTACATCCTCGGCCGTAAGGCACAGCTCGCGGTCGACACCGGTCATCCTGCCGACGCTCTCGGCCTCGCCGCAGCCGCCCGACGCACCGCCCGGCCCGGGCCGCCGCAGAGGCACGCTGCGACCTGCTGGAGCGACAACTCGAAGCAGTCGAGCACCCCGTCGCGCTGCCTCAGACACCGCTGCGCATGCCCAAGGTCCTCATCGTTGACGACCAGCCCGACAACCTGCTCGTCATGACAGCGGTACTGGAGACGCTGGACCAAGAAATCGTCACCGTCACCTCCGGCCGGGACGCGCTCAAGGCGCTACTCCATCACGACAACGTCGCCGTCATCATCATGGACGTACAGATGCCGGACATGGACGGCTACGAAACGGCCGCACACATCAAGCGTCGCCCCCGCAACCGGGATGTGCCGATCATCTTCCTCACCGCCATGGGCATCGACCCCGAGCACACCGCACGCGGGTACGCAGCCGGCGCGGTCGACTACATCAGCAAGCCCTTCGATCCATGGGCCCTGCGTGCCAAGGTCGCCGTCTTCACCGAGATCCACCTCGAACGACGAATAGGTCTTCTGGAGGGAAATGGGCCGCTGAGTGCGTAGCTTTGCCAGGGGCACGGCGACGCTCAGGCCGTGCGCATACAAGCTGACCTCGTCGGCAGACACCTCTGCCGTCACACGAAGAGAGCGAGGTCGTCGGTCTCGCACCAGGCCGACTGCCCCGCGGACTGCTGAAATCCGCCGTGCGGGCGTCCCAAGCCGTGATCGCCGGGCTCGGCCGACACTGCGCCCGGTGGTTGCTTCGGTAGGTCCCGGAGGCGTCATCCGCCCCTCCGCTCCAGGGACTTCTCAGGCACTACCAGCGCTGCCCGACGGACTTCCGAGGGCTTTTCACAGCCTGACGGCGGCAAGCTCCTGAAGGCCGGACCTCCGAAGCAGGCCAGAGGCACTCTTCGAGGCAAAACCGCTGGTAGCGACAGACGAGTCGGGCTGTACGCCCACTACCGTTCACCTCCGCTCGAGCAGAGGTGAGCCGCACCCCCATCTGGCCTGCTGTTCAGCGGGTCAGATAGGGGTGCGGCGGCACCTCTGGGACTTCCTTGGGACTTTGGGCCCACGGCGGGCTACAGGCCTGCGCTCCAAAGACTCTGCCGACCGGCCATGACTACGCAAAGATCGCGTCGATGGCCGTGCTGCCCCGTGAGCCGGCGCGAGGCAGGAATGGGGAGTGCTCCCGCGGCGTGAAAGCCGGGATCGGAAACACCGTCGTCTACGCCCGCGATCACATGGGCGTGCTCACCCGCATCGACGCCGAGCACGATCTGTCCCTCCCCGGCCGCTCGAGCCGCTCCTCACTCCGCCCCTGCCGGCGCCCCCGCTTCCCGAGCGCCCGGTGCGCGGCAAGTCCTGAGCCCGAGACCGCCCGTCGGCGCCCGCCCGGCAAACGTCTCCGCATCCGCGACGGGATACGCGCGGTTTCCGAGTTCCGGTGTTCAGGGGTGACGGCCACTGCTCCGGGGCCGGGCACGGTGCGAGACTGCGGCGGCGTCGGGATTCGCCACTTTCCGGTCAGGTATTGGCGGGCGGTCAGAGGGTGGCGGCGCGCAATGCGATGAGGACGACGGCGACAATCGTAAGGACGCCTGCCGGGGGTGCGCCCTTGTGGTCGCCGGCGCGCAGGTGTGCGGCTACCGCGCCGATGAAGTAGAGCGTCAGGCCGACGGCGGCGGCGATTCCGAGAGGGCCCCGCCAGAGTCCGATGATGAGGCCGGCCGCGCCGGCGACCTGGGCGACGCCCAGGAACGGCAACATCCTGTAGGGCAGCCCGAGGGTGGACATCTGGTCGACCAGCCGCTTCGGCCGGGTGAATTTGGCACTGGCCGAGGCCAGAAGCACCACCGACATGAGTGCGGCGACGATGGCATAGGTGATGAACATGGCGAGACCTCAACTGTTCGACGGGGTGGAGTCGCTACACATCAGACGACCTGGTCGTGCTCCGCTTCGCGGATCAGGCGTTCTCGGGCAGCGGGGCGACGCGGTTTCAGGACTGCCCGCCGCGCCAGGCAGGGACGTAGGTGGTTGGGTTGGACACGGATGCTTCCTTGGCGTGAGCGTGGATCTACTGGCAGGTGAAGTTGCACGCACGCGCACGTCCGGGCGTGCACGCGGGTGCGGGGGGAGCTGGTCAAACCCCCCGGCACGGTGGCGGCTGAGCTGACGGTTCAGCCGGAATCGCTCCGTACGGCGGGTGCGACGTCGGACGCGAACTTCTCCATGGCCGCCAGAACGCTCGTGCGCGGCTGACCGCCGAAGAGCCTCTGGCGGCGACGGCAGCGGCGAGGACAACTGCGGGCGAGGACACCGCGAACCGGGGTGTGTGGTGTTCACCGACACCGAACGCGTCGAGCCCTGCTTGGTCCGCGAAGGCGCCGACGTCCACGATGTCGTGGACTCCTTGCGAACCGGTGTCACCCGGGACTGCGTCGGTGAGGGAGAAGATGCCGAGTTCGAGCTCGGCGCCCGTCGTGATGGTGCGCTGCATGTCTTCGACGGTAGGCAGCCGACTGGTACCGAAAGGTACCCTTCAGCTCGTGAGCCTCCGTCCCGGAACCGTCTTCCTCGCCGACTGCCCCGCCCGCCTGGCCATCGAGATCATTGCCAGCAAATGGGCCGTTGTCACGCTCTTCGCGCTGAGTGACGGGCCCCTGCGGCACGGCGATCTGGTCGAGCTGATCGGAGGCGTCTCGCGCAAAGTACTGACGCAGACGTTGCGCCGGCTCCAGGACAACGGGCTGGTCGAGCGGCGCGTGTACGCCGAAGCGCCACCACGTGTGGAGTACAGCTTGACCGAGCTCGGACGCACGCTGGAGGAACCCATCACTGAGCTGACCCAATGGGCGAGATCCAACGGTGAAGCGATCGTCACCTTTCGTGAGGCGGCTGAGGCGAAAGATGCCTAGGCCGCGTCCTTCGGTCAGCCTGACCGTTCGTCGGGGGCGGCCCCCGCTGAAGAACACCAGCGAGGTGCAGCCGGAGAAGGCGGTGAAGTTCAACGCCCTGCTCACGAACGCGGTGCTCTTCCACAACGCCCGGGACATCGCGGAGATCGTGCGCCGACTGCTGGTGGCGGGACGGGAGATCGCCCCGGAAGACCTGACGCGCATCTCGCCGTATCTGACCGAACACAGCAATCGGCTCGGCGCGAGTACAGCACCCACGAACTCGGCTGCCGGCACGGCTCGTTCGGCCGGAGCCCGACAGCGGTTTCACCCCGCTGCGCGAGCAGGATCGGATGGCCCCAACCTGGGCCAACCTGGGCCAGGCGGGCCAGGCCCACGGCAGAGGGGAGCGCGGAGGCTACGGTGTCAGCACGATCCTGCCGAAGACCTCGCCCGCTTCCATCTTCCGGTGAGCCAGCGCCGCTCCGTCCAGTGGCAGCAGTTCGTGCACCACCGTTTCGATCTCGCCGCGACCGGCTGCGGCGAACTGTTCGCCGCGCACGGCACGCCGGTCGGCCCGGGTCACGGTGGCTGTGCTGAAAGTGGCGAAGGACATCGATTTCTGGAACGCCGCCATGAGCTTCGTGCCGAAGTCTGCGGGCGGCTGACCTGCGACAGCGCCCACGGCCACCATGCGGCCGTTCGGGTTGAGCCTGTCGAGGAACGACGGCATGTCCTCACCGGCCACAACGTCGATGATGACGTCATAGCCTGCGGGAGCCTCTTCCCCTCCGTCGCCTGAGCGGTCCAGCACGTGGGTCGCGCCGAGGTGGCGCAGCCGCTCGCCGCGTTCGGCCGACGATGTCGTGACCGCCACTGCGGCGGCACCACCGCGAGCGGCGAGCTGCACGGTCATGATCCCGATGCTGCCGGCCGCGCCACGTACCAAAACCGTCTCCCCGGGAGCGAATTGGGCGTGACGAAGCCCGAAGTGGGCCACCGCACCGGAACTGCCGAGCGTCACCGCGTCAACGGCGGACAGGCTGCTGGGCAGGGGAAGGATCTCCTCGACCGGCGCGAGGGCCTGTTCGACGTAGCCTCCGCCGGTGCCGGTGAAGCCCCACACCCGCCGGCCGATCCACGATGCGTCGACACCGTCACCGACCGCGGTCACGGTGCCCGCCACCTCGCCACCCGGGATGTGGCCCTCCTTGAAGCCGTAGGCGGCCAGAGCCCCGCTGCGGATCACTGTGTCGACACCGCCGACGCCCACCGCCTCGGTGTCGATCAGCACCTGTCCGGCAGCAGGTTCGGGTACCGGCAGGTCGACGACCGCCAGGCCTTCAGGACCTCCGTACGTCTGGATCACGATGGCCTTCAATGCCGTCTCCCATGTTCTCGGACCGATCTGGCACGGTCCTGCTCCGTGCCCGCCACCGATCGCCGCTCGGCAGGGAGAGGCTTCACGCCGCGGCCGAGGGATTGGTCCCCGTGCCGCGCACCCTGATGATCTTGGCGAGCTTCTGCGTTCCGGACGGTAACGGACGCCACCGTCCGTTTAGGTAAAGTGAGAGTGGTGACCGACCATTTGCCTCGCACCCTGCGTTCCGACGCGCTGGACAATCGGGAACGCATCCTCGACGCGGCCCGAGTGCTGTTCTCCGCTGACGGCCTGGACGTGCCGATGCGGGAGATCGCGCGGCGTGCCGGGGTGGGACCTGCCACCTTGTACCGTCACTTCCCGGCCAAGCAGATGCTGGTCGCCGATGCCTTCGCGGACCAGCTGCGGGCATGCCGCGCCATTGTCGACGAGGGGTGCGCGGATCCTGATCCGTGGCGTGGCCTGTGCCTGGTGATCGAGAGGATATGTGAGCTGCATGCCCGCGATCGGGGCTTCACCGAAGCCTTCCTGTCAGCCTTCCCGGGAGTGACGGATGTCGCCGCGGGCCGTGAGTACACGCTGAAGGCAGTCGCCGAACTGGCCCGGCGAGCCAAGGACGCAGGGCACCTGCGGTCCGACTTCGTCCTGGACGACCTGATTCTCGTACTCATGGCCAACAAGGGAATCCACGCCACATCGACCGCCACCCAGGTCATGGCCTCCCGACGCTTCGCAGGGTTGGCGATCCAGGCGTTCGAAGCCTGCCCCCGGCACGCGCCACTACCACCGTCGGCACGACTGGCGTCCGCGGCACTGCACGGCTTGCCGCAGTGAACGCCGGAAGTGCTCCGGCGTTCACTGCGGCAGAGCACCTGCCGTGGTCATCGCGACCTGCGGCGGGGGCTTCCGAGCTTCGACGTGGAGACGGACGTCGTCCCCGGTCTCCTTCTCGCTCATGCCGGCCCGACAGCCTTGACTCCGTCGGCCATCCGCGTTTGCGCGTGGCAGCAGCCGGGCGCGGGGCCTGTGTGCCCGGCAGTCGCTTCAGCTGCGCGGCTACTCGCTCCGGGCGACGGCGACCGTCGGCGAAGTGCGGGAGGCCCGGAGGGCGGGCACCATTCCCGCGGCTGCGGTCACCAGTACGAGGGCGGCGAAGAGCGCCGCGAGTTGCCCCCGGGGAACGCTGAACGGGGCGCTCGTCTGGGCAACTCGGACCACCAGCCAGGAGTACGGCATGCTGAGGGCCAGGCCGAGGACCCCGCCCAGAACGCCGTAGAGCGCGCATTCGATGGTGACCATGCGGTGCACGGCCCCTCCGCTGAGGCCCAGGGCCCGCAACAGCCCGAACTCACGCTCGCGTTCGACGACGGTGAGACTCGCCGTGGTGGCGACTCCGGCGACGGCCACCAGGATGGTCAGCCCGAGGACCATCATCACTGTCGTGGCCATCGTCCGCAGGTCGTCCGACTCCCCCGCCTGCCCGGCCAAGTCCTCGGCGGTGACGCGGCCGTCGCCACGCACCGCGCCGGTCAACGTGTCGGTGATGGCCCGCTGCGCGCGTATCCGCCTCCGAGCTCCGTCCTTTGAGGCGTCGGCGGTGACGGCAGTGGGCGCCGCGGGCATTCCCATACGGCTGAGGTCGGCGGCGGGGACGAAGAAGTTCCCTCCGTAGGGTCCGTTTCCGGGCAGCGTCGCCGCCACGGTGAGCCGGACGGGACGGCCCTTGAACTTCAGCGTCACACGGTCGCCCGCCCGGACGCCGAGCCGATGGGCGTAGTCGGCGTCCACGATGACGTGCTCGGGGCCGAGGTGGTCGAGGGAGCCGGTACGGGCGGTCAGGCCCACGCCGGAACGGACGGTGCCGAGGTCGAGGTCGGAGATCGTCGCGCTGAGGGTGCTCTCGGTGACCTCCCCCGTGCGGAACGCGGTCACGTTGGCCAGTTCGGGGCGAGAGGCCAGATCGGCGGCCAGCAACCGGTCCAGCGAGTCGCTGTCCCGCGCGTGCAGGAAGAAGTCGGCGGGCGCCTCCACCGCCTGCTTGTACCGCTCGTAGGCGTTCAGGGAGGCGAGGCAGGTCAGGGTCGAGCCGACCAGGCAGACGCCGAGGGCCACGACGACGGAGACCGAGGCCGCCCGCCCCGGTGCGCCCCCGACGCCCGCGACCGCGAGGCGGCCGGCCGCACCGGTGCGGCGCAGTGGCACGGCGACGGCCCACAGCACTGGCCGGACCAGCCGGGGGCCGAGGGCGATCAGGGCCAGGAAGGCCAGCCCGCCGGAGACCGCCACGACGCTCAGCGCCGCGAACCGGTCGTACTCGGTGTCGCCCGGTTGGGGCAGCCCGCCGTACTGCTGCCAGGTCAGGTACGCGGCGCTGGCCGCGCACAGCAGGCCCAGCAGGGTCCGTCCGATGCCGCCCGCCGCTTCCGGCCCGGATGCCGCCGCGCTCCGCAGGGCTTGCAGCGGGGAGACGCGCGAGGCGCTCAGGGAAGGGGCCAGGACTGCCAGGACCGCCAGAAGAACGGTCCCGGCGACGGTGAGAGCGGCCTCGGCCGGCGGGATCCGGGAAGGGGCGAACAGGTGGTGCCCGAACCGCCCGGCGACCGGGGGAACGAGCTGCCCGCAGCCCCAGGCCGCCAGCACACCGGCCGCGCCGGCCAGCAGGCCCACCACCGCTCCTTCGGCGACGAGCGCGGCCGCGAGTTGTCGCGAGGTCGCCCCGATGGCGCGCAGCAGCGCCAGCTGCCGTACGCGCCGTGCGAAGACGATGCGGAAGGTGGAGGTCGCAACGAGAACGGCCGCGCCGACGGCGACGGCGAGGAAGACGGTGACCAGCTCCAGGATGTCCTTCGCCTCCGCCACCGCCTCACGGGCCTCCTCCTCCCGCACCTCGTCCCCGGAGCGCACCTGCGCACCCGGGGCCACCTGCCGGATTCGCCGCGTCAGCTCCGCCGACGCCGAACCGGCATGGAGGGAAGCGGTGTTGGTACGGATGTCGATGCGGGAGTAGCCCGGCGTGCCGAGCAGCTCGCCGACTTGGGGGCCGGGGGCATACCCCGTGGGCCCCGCGTCGGTCGTGGCGGTGCTGCGGACGATGCCGCTGACCTCGACCGTCACCCGCCGGGTGCCTTCACCGTCGGGTTCGGGCCGCAGCAGGGTGAGCGACGATCCCGGAGCGAGACCGTATGCCTTGGCGGCCTGGGTGTTGACGGCGAGCCGGCCCGTGCCGGAGGGGTAGGTGCCGTCGAGCAGCCGGACTTGTGCCAGGGCGCCGGTGCCCGGGTCGGCGGCAAGATCGAGGTAGCGTTCGACGGCGCTGCCGTCCAGCGGACTGCCGCCGTCGGTCCGGCCGACGGCCTCGGTGACTCCGGGCGTCCTCTCGATCTCGCGGAGGCTGTCCTCGCCGAGGTCCCCGCTGTCGTCGGGCGTGATGACCAGGGACACCGCTGAAGGTGTTCCGCGGAACTTCCCGACGACGGTGGCGGTGATGATCTGCTGGGCCATGACGGCCCCGAAGACGACGAACGCCGCGATCAGCAGCGACAGTCCGGTCGCCGCGAACCGTCCGGGCCGCCTGAGGAGTTCCGTCACCTGGGAGCCCAGGACGGTCGCGCGCCACGGGGTGCTCATCAGCGCCTCCTCATGAGGTCGGCGGCGGGTGCGGCGGCCTCCGCGCACGGGGCGACGTGCTCGTCCTGCACGAGGCGTCCGTCCGCGAGGGTCAGTACCCGGTCCGCGTAGCGTGCGGCCGCGGGGTCGTGGGTGACCATCACGACCGACTGGCCGAGGTCGTCGACGGACCGGCGCAGCATGGTGAGGACTTCGGCGCCGGCCCGGGTGTCGAGGTTGCCGGTGGGCTCGTCGGCGAAGACCACGGCCGGCCGGGCCACCAGGGCCCGCGCCACGGCGACCCGCTGCTGCTGGCCCCCGGACAGTTCGGCGGGGCGGTGCGTCATGCGGTGGGCGATGCCGAGGACTTCGCAGAGGTGGTCGACCCGTTCGCGGTCCGGGCGAGCGCCGGACATGGTGACGGGCAGCACGATGTTCTCGTAGGCGGTCAGCTGCGGCAGCAGGTTGAAGGACTGGAAGACGAACCCGATCTGTTTGCGGCGTACCCGGGTCAGCTGCCGGTCGGACAACCCGGTGAGTTCGGTTCCGTCCAGGACGATGCTGCCGGAGGTGACGGTGTCGAGTCCGGCGACGCAGTGCATCAGGGTCGACTTCCCCGATCCGGAGGGGCCGACGACGGCGGTGAACCGGGCGCGCCGGACTCCGACGGACACCCCGTCGAGTGCCCTTACCACGGCGGTGCCCTGACGGTAGTTCTTCACCAGGGAGGTTACGGTGATGACGTCGTCCGGTGCGTGGCCGCCGGCGGCGGTGAGGAGAGCCATGGGAGCGGTTCTCGCGATCGGGGTCAGGAGCCGAGCGGCGGCATGGACAGGGTGACACCGGAGTCCGCGCAGTGTCCCTGCGCCTTACCCCTGAGGTTCTTCACGTCCTGGGCGGACGGCGTTTCGGAGGACTTCTTGGCGGTCGCGAGCGCCCACCCCTCGTACTGGGAGATCTTGGCTCCGAGGTAGCCGTCCTTCATCTGCGCGCGGCGCTCGTCGCCGGTTTCCTTCCACCACTTCTCCGCGTCCGGCACGGGTCCGGTGGAGATCTGCTCGGCCTCGGTGATGATGCGCTGCGCCAGCTCGCAGTCCTGGGCGGAAGCCTGGCTGAGCTTGTTGTGGTCCTGCCACCAGTACCCTGCACCGGCGACCAGGGCCGCGGCGATGACGGCCGTGACCGCGCCGATGACGAGGCGGTTGCGCTTGCGGTTCTGCGTCGTGGACGTGGTGTTCATCGGGTCCTCCAGGGCGTCTTCTCGGCCGCGTTCGGCGACACCGAGAAGTCTGGAGTTTTACGGCCCGCCGGACATCGGCCACGAATCGGAGACCGGACGGGGCGGATCTGGCACGTCGGCCGGGGTGGTTCCTGCACCCTCAGGGGCAGAACTCGGGGGTGCGAGTGCACCCTCAGGGGGAGGGACGCACCAGCCCCGACTCATAGGCGAACGCGACGGCCTGGGCACGGTCACGCAGGTGCAGTTTCGCCATGAGGTTGCCCAGGTGCGTCTTCACCGTGGCCTGCGCGACATACAGGTCCGCCGCGATCTCGGTGTTGGACAGTCCCCGGGCGACCAGAGCGAGGACGTCCCGCTCGCGCCCTGTCAGGACGTCCAGCCGTTCGGCCTGCCCGTTCGCCGGCGCCAGCCGGTCCGAGACCCGGTCCAGGAGAAGCCGGGTGATGCGCGGCGCCACCACCGACTCCCCCGCGGCCAGGACCCGGATGGCGTGCACGATCTCCGCGGCGGGAGCGTTCTTCAGCAGGAAGCCGCCGGCTCCGCTGCGCAGCGCCGCGAACGCGTCCTCGTCGTTGTCGAAGGTGGTCAGCACCAGCACGGCGGGCGGATCGTCCAGCCGCATCAGCTGCTCCGTGGCCTGGATGCCGTCCATGACAGGCATGCGGATGTCCATGATGACGACGTCCGCCTCGACCTCTCGCAACAGCTCCAGGGCGCGCGCGCCGTTCTCCGCCTCACCGACGACCTCGATGTCGTCCTGACCGGCCAACACCATGGAGAACCCGGCCCGGATCAGCGGCTGGTCGTCCACCACGGCCACCCGGATCGGCCTGCCTGCCTGCGTCATCACTTGGTCCCTGTCGGTATCGAGGCACGTACCTGCCATCCGTTGCCGAGCCGGGGACCGGCCTCGAAGCTGCCGCCGGCGAGCTCCACCCGCTCCCGCATCCCCACGAGCCCGTTCCCTCCCGAGTGCCCGCCGACGCCGCGGCCGCAGAGTGTGCCCGCGCCGTCGTCGACCACGCTGATCAGCAGTGTGCCCCGCTCCTCATGGAGCCGGATGTCGACCCGGGCCCCGGCTCCGGCGTGGCGGAGCACGTTCGTGAGGCACTCCTGGACGATGCGGAAAACCGTCATCTCCTCCGCCGGCGACAGCCGCCCTCCGCCGACCTCGACCGACACGTCCACGCTCAGCCCGGCGGCCCGCGCGCGTTCGGCGACAACCTGGATCTCGTCAAGGGTGACCAGGCGCCGTGGCGGGCCGCCGTCGGCGGAGTCCGGGTTTCCCTCGCGCAGCACCCGGACGATGCGGTGCATGTCGTCTATCGCGTCCCGGCCGGTGGCGGCGATCGTCTTCAGCGCGGACCGCGCCATGTCCGGCGACTTGCGCAGTACGGACTCGGCTCCGTCGGCCTGAAGGATCATCACGGCCAGGCTGTGCGCCACCACGTCGTGCAGTTCACGGGCGATCTCGGCCCGCTCCCGGGCCGCAGCCAGCCGGACGCGCTGCTCCTGTTCCCGCTCGACGTGCCAGGCGCGGGCCGACTGGCTCTCGGCGTAGAGGCGCCGCGTGTGCAGGGCGAAGGCCGTCAGCCAGACCGTCAGCGTCAGCCCCCAGAAGATCAGGAGCGTGTGGAGATCAGCGAACTGCCCGATGCCGAGGGCCGGCACGCCCACCGTTCCGGCCGCCGTGGCCAGCAGCACCGCGGCGCCCGCGAAGTACGGCATCCAGGCGGTCCGGGAATGGTGGACGACCGACATCATGGCGAACAGCACGGCGACGTCGTACGAAGCGGGTGCCGACGCCAGCAGCAGGTCGGGCACGTCGTGCAGGACGAGCTGGACGGCGCTCAGTGCCAGGACGAGCCCCAGCACCGTGCCGGGGAACCGTCTGCGGGCCAGCAGGCACAGTCCCATCAGCGCGCCCAGGACCAGGTCGTACTCGGCGCCGTAGTACTGCGCCGCCACCAGGACCACCAGCGCGATGGCGATGTCGCACGCCCTGGCGACGGCGCGTCCGTACCGGCCGGACGGGGTCATCCAGGACGACGGGACCGCGACGGTCCTCTCCTCAGCCAACCGTCGTGCCTCTCTCCTCCGGCGGGGCGCGACCGCGGGCCCTGCCGCCACAAGTACCGCGGGGCCGCGCGGGCTTCGCGATGAGGACGGCGCCCTCGCCCGCCCATATTGCCTCAGCGTGGCCCCGCAGGCCCACGCCGGGGCGGTGCCGGGCCCTCAGCCACGCGTCGCTGTCCCGCGTGACAACCCCGTACAGGACGTGGCCAAGGGCTCTCCCGCGATTCCTGGCGGGACAACCCAATACAGGTTCTAGGACTCCGGATAGCGCAGTACGGCGAGGATGCGGCGGTTGCAGCCGGTGGTCCGGAGGAGATCGAGCTTGTCGAAGACGGCGCTGAGGTTCTTCTCGGCCGCGCTCGTCGAGATGTGCGGCTTCTCGGAGATGGCCGCGTTGGTGTACCCCTGCACCAGTTCCTCAAGGACACTGCGCTCGCGCGGGGTCAGCCGCGCGAGCGGGTCGGCATGCGTGGTGCGGAACACCAACTGTCGTACCACTTCGGGGTCGATGGCCACGCCGCCGGCGTGGATACGCTCCAGTGCGTCGAGGAACTCCTCCACCTGCGCCATCCGGTCCTTGAGCAGGTAGCCCACGCGTTCGGCGTTCTCGGACCTCGCCCACCGCCGCGCGTACGTCGTGGCCCTCCTCGATGAGCAGGCGAACGAGCCCTTCCCGCAGGAGAGTCGAGTCCTCGGCCAGCATTACGCGCACGGCACTCCGCGATGATCGTGGTGGGGCCCTCGGGGGGACTGTGGACATGGAGGCGTCCGTCGAGCGCGTCGACCCGGCCGGCCGGCCCGTTGAGCCCGCTGCCCGCCATGTCCGCACCCCCGATGCCGTTGTCCTCGACCTGGACGACGAGGAGGTCCGGGTACTGGCGGACGTCTACCGAGATCGCGCTCGCCGTCGAGTGCTTGGCGGCGTTCGTCACGGCTTCGGAGACCACGAAGCAGGCTGCGGTCTCCACTGGCCGGGGCAGCCTCCCGGTCAGTCCGAGATCCATCCGGATGGGGATGCCGCACCGCTCGGAGACACCCCCCAGCGCCTCCTGGAGACCAGCCCGCCGAACAGCAGCCCGATCCAGTAGAGGACGGCCGCGCCGGCCACCGAGCCGAGCGTGGTCCGGAACAGGGCGGACGCCAGGCTGATCACGTCCTGGCCGGCCGCGAATCCGGTGAGGGGCAGGATCACCTCGCTCCCTGTGGAGAACCGCGGGGCTGCTCGGCCCCTGACACGGGGGAGGACCAGGGGCCGGTCTGCTGTCCGCTGTCCGCTGTCCGCTCAAGCACCCGGAGCAGACCGGCCCGTGGCGCCGGCCGCCCGGTGTTCCGCTACCAGCCGGCCTTCACCCCGTCGTAGGCCGCACGGCAGTCGGCGTTGGTGGCCTCCGTGGCCAGCTTCGTCATGGAGTTCTTCCAGACCTTCTTGGCCAGCTTCTCCAACTCCCTTGTCGCGGCAGGGACGTTCGGCGAGTACTTCTTGATCGTCGCGATGGAGGACTTGGCGAACTTGTTGCACGCGGGGCCGGCGGCGTTGCGGTAGCGGGTGTCCAGGTCCGTGGCGACCGCCTGGCCGTTGTCGGTCGCCCAGGTGTTCCAGGCCGCGCACGCCACCTCCGTGAGGGCCTTCTGGTCGTCCTCGCTCAGTCCCATGGCCTCGACCAGCATGGTGTTCTGGACCTTGTCGGGGACCGTGAAGTTCGCGACGGGGAACTTGTCGAGGGTGTTGAGCAGCGCGTCCTGACATGCCGGGGGCAGCGGGGCCGCGTGTGCGGTGGCGGGAACGGCCAGGGCGGAGCCGGCCAGGAGAGCGGCAGTAAGTACGGTGCGCTGGACGGTACGCGAAAGAGTCATGGGGTGGTGCTCCTTGCACGGAAGGGCGGGTCGGTCCGGGCACCGCGTCGGCGCCCGACGGCTACAGAACGATCACCGTCTTCCCCAGGTCACGGCTTCTGCCGGCGGGACGGCCGTTGGCACACAGGGCCGTCGGCCGTCCGTGCGAGGAGGAAGGATCCGCGGAACGGCCGGTGGGCCGGCGGATCATGTGGGACGTACGCGCTCCGCGGACGGTCCGGGCTCCGCAGAGGGCACGGCTCCGTCGGCGCCCTGCGCAGTCCCGCGCCCGGAGGCAGCCGGAACCCGTGGTTTCCGTTCCGGTCGGAGCGCGTTCCGGGTGCGCCGGCGGAAGACCAGGAACCCGGCGCACGCGGCGCCGATGAGCCAGAGGAACTGGATCACGAGGCCCTGGGCGGCCGATGCGTCGGAGAAGGCCGCGGACATGCTGGCCTGCACGGCTCCGTACGTCGGCAGGAAGCGCACGACGGCGCTGTCCGACCCGGAGCTGGAGAGCGGGTTCTGCAGGGCGACGTCGAGGATGCTGATCATCAGGATGGCGAACATGCCCTCCACCTCCCGGCGGAGTACCGATCCCAGGACGACGCCGAGCGCGCCGTAGGTCAGGGCGGCGCAGAACAGGGCGGCCGCCAGCACGAGGGGCTGCCGCGGCGGCCAGGAGCATCCGACGGCGGCCGTGGCGTACGCGGCGATGGCGGCGCAGACCAGCGTGAGCGCGGAGAGCTTGGCGAGGACGAGGTGATACCGCGGGTATCCCGCCATGGCCAGGCGGCGGTCGAAAGGGCCGCCCGTGAAGGTGGCGGCGAACATCATGAATCCGGCGATGAGGGTGACCGCGTTCAGCGCGCCGGTGATCTGGGTGAGGTGGTTGCCGGGCGGGGAGAGGATCTCGCCGGTGGCCCGCAGCCGGAAGGGGGCCGGCCGGTCGGGGATGGTCACATAGGCCAGGCCGATCCATACGGGGATGTACACGACCACCAGCAGCATCGCGAAGTGGTTGCGGGCATGGCCGATCAGCGCGTACCGGGACGCCGTGGCGAACAGGGACCAGTGCCGCCTCATGCCGCTGCCTCCGCACGCCGTTCCTGCTGGTGGAGGCGCCCGCCCTCCAGGCGCCACAACAGGTCCAGCCGGTCGATGTCGTAAGCCAGGTGCGAGACGACCAGCACCGAGTGCCCGGCGTCGCGCAGCTTCGTCGCGAGCTCCCAGAAGCGCAGATACGTCTCCCAGTCGAACCCCTGGTAGGGCTCGTCCAGCAGGAGTACGTCCGGATCGTGCATGAGCGCCAGGGTCAGGTTCAGCTTCTGTCGCGAGCCCCCGCTGAGCAGACCCGCACGCTGGTCGAGGTACTCGGTGAAGGCCAGAACCTCCATCACCTCCTCGGCCCGCCGCAGGTCCGCGAGGCCGAACGCCTTCTTGAAGAAGTCGAGGTGCTGGCGGACGGTGAAGGAGTCGTTCAGCACCACGGACTGCGGGCAGTAGCCGAACCCGCCGTTGTGCCGCACCGAACCGCGGTCCGGGGCGAGTTCACCGGAGAGGATCTTCAGCAGGGTCGTCTTGCCCGCGCCGTTCTCCCCGACGATGCCTGCGAGAACGCCGGGCCGTAGCCGAAGGCCGACGCCCCGGAGAACGGCGTGCTGCCGGTAGGAGTGGTGCACATCTCTGACGTCCATCGTCTCGCTCCGTCGTACCAGGTCTTCCTGAGGGCCGCGGAACCGGTCCGCGTCTTCCGGTCGGCGGGGGTCCTCCGGTCGGCCGGTCGGCGGCGTGACCGGACCGCTCCTGCCCAACGAGCAAGCCCAGCAGCGGAAACGGCGCCGGAAGCGGGCCCGTCGCCGGCGTCAATCCCGTACACGATGTGTCACCCACGCGATCATGTCTCGCCCCGAAGCGCGGCCCCGGGGCGGCGGTGTGGCTAGCGTGACCGGGGCCGGTGCCCGCGGTCCCGTTCCACGCGCGCACCGGTGACGTCACGCGCTCACGAGGGAAGGTCGGTCAGTCATGCGGAGAACGTGCGTGATCGGAGCAGGCCCGTCCGGCCTGGCCGCGAGCAAGGTCCTCGCCTCGCGCGGCGTTCCCTTCGACTGCTTCGAGGCCGGTTCGGGCATCGGCGGGCTCTGGCGGTACGGCAACGACAACGGCATGTCGGGGGTGTACGCGTCGCTGCACACGAACATCTCGAAGGAGAGCATGTCCTTCTCCTCGCTGGCCATGCCGGAGACCTACCCGGTCTTCCCGCACCACAGCAAGGTCCTCGCCTACCTGGAGGACTACGCCGCGTCGTTCGGTCTGCACCGCCACATCGCGCTCGGCACTGAGGTCACCTCGGTGCGGCCCCTGGACGACGGCGGCTGGGAGGTCGCCCGCCGACGCCGCGGGGACGCGGACGTGGAGACGCAGCGCTACACCGAGGTGGTCGTGGCCAACGGGCACCACTGGGACCCCCGTCTCCCGGACCCTCCCCTGCCCGGGGCCGAGGACTTCGAGGGGCCCGCTGTCCACTCGCACGAGTACCGCTCCCCCGAGTCGTACGCAGGCCGGCGGGTGCTGGTGATCGGTATGGGCAACTCCGCGTGCGAGATCGCGGCGGAGATCTCCCGTACGGCGGCGCGGACGTTCCTCTCCGCACGCGAGGCGGTGCACGTGTTCCCCAAGATGCTGCTCGGCCGGCCGGCGGATCACTTGGTGTGGAGCCCGCTGTCCGTGCTCCCGCGGTTCCTCAAGGACCCCGCGATGGCGCTCCTCCTGCGGCTGACCCGTGGCGCCCCGGCTCAGTACGGGCTCCCCGAACCGCTCCGCGGCCCCCTGGCCGCTCACCCCTCCACGTCGGACGAACTCCTCGTCCAGCTCGCCCGGGGCGCGGTCACCCCGAAGCCCGGCGTCAGCTTTTTCGACCGGGACACGGCGGCCTTCGCGGACGGCAGCCGCGAACCCGTCGATGCCGTGGTGTACGCCACCGGATACTCCATCTCCTTCCCCTTCCTGGCCCCCTCCGTCTTCGCCGCCCCGGACGGCCGCACGGAGCTCTATCTGCGCACGATGCCGCCCCGGCTCCCCGGGCTCTACTTCATGGGGCTCGCCCAACCCGCCGGTGAGGCCTTCCCGTTGCTCGAACCGCAGGCAGAGTGGATCGCCGACCTGATCCAAGGAGCGGTCGCCCTGCCGTCACCGGCGGACATGACGCGGGCGATCGACCGCGAGTGGCGATCCCACGACCGGACCTATGTGTCCACCTACCGCCATGGGATCGAGGTCGACGTCCGCTCCTACCGAAGGGCCCTGCGCCGGGAACTACGGGCGGGCAGACGCCGGGCACGCGGTGCGGTCACGCCGCCGTCCGGCATGGCCGGCCCCGCTCCGGCGTCCGAAGCCGTGTGATCCGCTCCGCCCGGACTCTCAGGTGCCGACCGGAGCCGAGCTCTCCTCCAGCTCGGCCACGGCCTGCTCCCACAGCTCGGGCAGCAGTTCCCCCAGCGGAAGGGCGCGGTCGGCGACGAAGGACACCTCGGCCCAGTCGCCGAAGAACGACAGCCCGACCCCGAAGAGGTGTCCGGGCACGAGCAGGGGCAGCAGGGCGGTGCCCGTCACCTGCGTCTCCCCCAGGCTCCCCTTCTCGGCGAGCGGCATGGAGGTGGCCATGACGTTGGTGACGCGCGGGGAGAGCATCCTCCGCAGGTACCACTCGGTGGGGCGGCCCGGCATGAAGCGGACCAGGTCCTGGATGGCCTGCCGCCATGTCTCGCCCCGCAACCTCCGGGTCGCGGCCATGACATGGTCCAGTCGCCGCAGAGCCGCGTCACCGTCCCGGGACCCGTCCGGGTGTTCCGGGGCGGGCCCCACCGGCAGCTCCAGTGGCAGGGCGAAGCAGCGGTTCCCCCACGTCTGGTCCTCGTCGGGGCGGCGTGCGTCGACGGGCAGTACAGCCGTCACCCGGGGGAGCGGGACGCCGGAGCGGGCCGACCAGTGCGACAAAGCCCCGGCGAGCGCGGCCAGATGCACGTCGTGGGCCGAGCCGCCGCGCGCGGTTCCGATCCGGCGGAGGGTGTCCGCCGGTACGCGGCCCCGCGACAGCCGCCGCTCCCCGGAGGGAGTGAAGGCGGCGCCCGGACGGTGGCCGCGAACGGCGAAGGAGTCGGCCACGAACTTCGTGGCCAGCCCGACCGCCGCACCCACCCGTCGGGGCACCCCGGCCCGACGGCTCGCGCCCGGCACCGGGCGCGCCGACGGCTCCCCCTCGCCCAGCACGGCGCGGAAGGCCAGGGCGGCGGCCGAACCGTCCTGGCAGGCGTGGTGGAAGCGGTAGCACAGGGCGTACGCGTCGGGTTCGTGGCCGTGGACCAGCCAGATCCCCCAGTAGGCGCCGGGTGCGAAGGGGGCGTCGAGCGCGGTGTGCAGGGCGGAGTCCCACCCGGCGGGTCCGTCGGCGACCACCTCGTGCACGTGCCGGTCGACGGCGAACTCCGCGTCCGGCTGCCACCGGGACCGCCGGCCGCCCTCGACCCGGCTCGTGAGCAGGGGCAGCCCGCGGAGGCGGAAGCCCACGTACAAGCGAAGGTCCGCCAGGGTCGGGGGCGGACCGCTGAGGTACGCGACGCCCCCGGCGTCCCAGCGGACGTCGGGCCGACGGCGCTCCATGCTGAGGAACGCGCGGTCGACCGAGTGGGTGGGGTGGCGGGGAGAAGGAACAGACCGATCAGGCCGGTCGGACGGGGCGGACCGGGTGGACTGCTCTGGAACAGACATGGGGCTTCGGGGCTCCGATTCGGGCCGGGGACGAGCGCGATGAAGGCGGGCAGGAGGGACGGGGAACGCGAGCGGACGCGGGGCAGGAGGCCACCGCGCCGGGCGGCCCGCCCCGCCCCGGCCGGCCGCAGCGCACCGCTGTCCGGACCGGCCGACCACCAGGATGGCCCCGGCCGAAGCGAAGCCGTCCCGTATCCGAACCCCGCTCCGGCCTCGGCGGCCGTACTCCTGGCAGACCGGCGGGGGCAGGCCGATCCGGCACCCCTGCCGACGAGTTCCCTCGAAAGGAGGACGGGGATCCGACCGCCCCCGCACGGTTCACGGCGCGGCGTACTTCGTTCGGGTGAGCGGAGGGAATCAGGGCTCGCGCCCCGCCCGCCGTCTGACATTGTGTGCCGTGCGCCGGAGGTCACCGGGCCCAGGGAGGGCCTGAGGAACCCCGGCGGGACAGAGGGCGTCGGAGGACCGGCGAGCACGAGCCGCACCGGCCGGACAAGCCAGACGGGGCGCGGTGCGACCGCCAGTGACACCCCGCGTCGCAGGACGGCCGGTGGCGTCCCGTTCCCCCGCTTCCGTTCGCCGCGCGCGGTCGCGGGCCCGCCCCCCTCTCACTGCCCTTGGAGCCGCACTCGTGCACGTCGCCCTCACCGGCGCCACCGGATTTCTCGGACTGCGCCTGTTACGTCGTCTGCTCGACACGCACCGGTCGGTGACGGTCCTGGCCCACACGGGTTCGGGGAACGCCCTGCACCGCATCAGCCGGTTCTTCGAACTGACGGGCGCCTCGGAGGAGTTCACCGCCGGGCTGCCGGATCGGTTACGGGTGGTGGAGACCGATCTGGCACTGCCGCGGCTGGGACTGTCCGGACGGACGTTCCAGAAGCTGGCCGACGGCCTCGGCGCGATCTGGCACAGTGCGGGCAGCATCAACCTGGAAGGGGACCTTCCCGAGCTGCGCCGGACCAACGTCGAAGGGACCCGGCACGTCCTGGAACTGGCGGCCGCGGGCCGTCAGATGCCCGCGGTCCACCACGTGAGCACCGCCTTCGTGGCCGGGGCGCGGCGGGACGGAGTGGCGTATGAGGACGAGCTGGACGATGCCGGCGGCTTCGAGAACGCCTACGAACGGTCCAAGTACGAGGCGGAGCTGCTGGTACACGCGTGGTCCCGGGAGCACGGCCGTCCGGCCCTGGTCCTGCGGCCGAGCATCCTGGTCACGGACCTGCCGCCGCACCCCGACCTGCCCGCGCATCCGCTGCTGGTCATCGAGCGGATCCTGCGTGACGCGTGCCGTGCCGCCCGCCCCGCGGGCCCCGGTCCGGCCGGCCGGCTCCGCGTCCGCACGGTGGGGCATCCGCACGGCCGGCTGAACCTGTTGCAGGTGGAGCACGCGGCCGAGGTCATGGTGCGGCTGGCCGGGCTGGCGCCCTCGGGCGGGGTCGACACGTATCACGTCGTCCATGACCGCGATGTGCCCGTACCGACGGTCGTGACCCTCCTGGAACAGCTGGTCCCGCTCTCGATCGAGCTGGTCGCCACCAGGCCGGACGCGCCGTCGGCGCTGGAGGCGCTGCTGGATTTCTACCCGGGGATGACGGCCTACCTCGCCCATCGGCGACGGTTCGACGACACCCGGGTCAGGACGCGGCTGGGGCCGTCGGCGGCCTCCGCCCCGGTGGGCCTCGACTACCTCCGGTCCGGCCTGGCCCCGCGGGACAGGGGCCTGCCCGGCTCGCCGGACATCCCCCCGGCCGCCCTCCCGTCCGCCTCGTACGCCTGACCAGCAGACGTCCTCTCCCGTTGGAGCCTCTCCGTGTCCGTCCTCGCCGTTCCCGGCTCGCCCGCCGCGTCCCCGCCGGTCTTCTCGCCCGAGGGGATCACGGCCCGTGCCCGGCGGATCCGGGAACCCGTCCACGTCGTCAGCGGGCCGGACGGCCGTGAGCTGGGGCTCGCGACCGGCCCCGTACCCGGCGGTCCGGTGCTCGGTACGCTGCCGCCGCTGTACCCGGAGTGGCTCGGCGGCCGCACCTTCTGCGAGGCGCACGGCGTCCGCTTTCCCTATGTCGCCGGTGAGATGGCGAACGGCATCGCGACCACCCGGATGGTCTCGGCGATGGCCGGGGCGGAGATGACCGGCTTCTTCGGCGCCGGCGGTCTGGCCTACCCCGACGTGGAGCGGGCCGTGCACACGCTGGCGCACGGGCTGGGATCCCGCCCGAACTGGGGCGTCAACCTCATCCACTCACCGGCCGAGCCGGCGCTGGAGACGCGCGTCGCGGAGCTGCTGCTGCGCTGCGGTGTCCCCCGGATCTCCGCGTCGGCGTTCGTGGAGCTGACCCCGGCGGTCGTGCTGTGCTCGGCCCACGGGCTGCGCCGGGGCGCGGACGGCGGCGTCGTCCGGCGTACCGGCCTGTTCGCCAAGGTCTCCCGGCCCGAGGTGGCCGAGAGGTTCCTCTCCCCCGCCCCGCCCGCGCTGCTGGGCCCCCTCGTCGCCCAGGGGAAGCTGACCCGGGAGGAAGCGGAGCTGGCGGCCCTGGTGCCGGTGGCAGAGGACATCACCGTGGAGGCGGACAGCGGCGGACACACCGACAACCGGCCGTTGTCGGTTCTGCTGCCGAGGATCGCCGCCCTGCGCGACACGCTGTGCCGGCGGTTCGGCTACCGCCGGCCGGTCAGGATCGGCGCGGCCGGCGGCCTCGGCACACCGGAGGCGGTGGCCGCGGCCTTCGCCCTCGGCGCGTCCTACGTGGTCGTCGGGTCGGTGAACCAGACGGCCACAGAGGCGGGCCTGTCCGACGAGGCGAAGGCGATGCTCTGCGACGCCGACATCTCCGATGTGACCATGGCGCCGGCGGCCGACATGTTCGAGCTCGGCGTGAAGCTGCAAGTGCTCTCCCGGGGAACGATGTTCGCCCGGCGGGCCGACCGGCTCCACGCCGCGTACCGGGCCCACGGATCGCTGGAGGAGATCCCGTCCGCGCTGCGCACCTCGATCGAGCGCGATGTGCTGCGCGCCCCGTTCGACGAGATCTGGCAGCACACGCGCGCGTTCTGGGAGGAGCGCGATCCTGCGGAGATCACCCGTGCGGAGGCCGACCCGAAGCACCGCATGGCCCTGGTCTTCCGCTGGTACCTGGGCAGTTCCAGCCGGTGGGCGATCACCGGGGAGGGGTCGCGGCGGGCCGATTACCAGATCTGGTGCGGGCCGGCGATGGGCGCGTTCAACCGGTGGGTGGCGGGCACGTCCCTGGCCGACCCGGCGCAGCGGTCCGTGGTGCAGATCGCGCTCAACCTGCTCGAAGGGGCCGCCGTACTCACCCGCGCCCATCAACTGCGCACGTACGGGGTCCCGTTGCCGTCCGAAGCGTTCACCTACGTGCCGTGCGAGCTGGCGTGAGCGGCACCGGCGCCGCCGAGGCGTCAGCGACGACGGCCCGACCCCCAGGAGAGCCCGTGCCCGCGACCACCCCCCGCCAGGTCCCCGTCGCCGTGGTCGGTGTGGGCGCCCAGGTGCCCGGCGCGCAGGACGCGGCCGGCTACTGGCGGATCGTGACCGGCGGCCGCGACCTGATCACCGAGGTGCCCGCCTCCCGCTGGCGGGTGGAGGACCATTACGACCCGGACCCGGCCGCCCCGGACAAGACGTACGCCCGTCGGGGCGCCTTCCTCTCCGAGGTGGACTTCGACCCGATGGCCTACGGGGTGCCCCCCGCCAACCTGGCGGCGACGGACGCCTCCCAGCTGCTCGCCCTGATGGTCGCGGACCAGGTGCTGACGGACGCCGGCGGTCTGGCCGGGGTGGACCGGGACCGGACCGGCGTCGTCCTCGGCGCGGCCGCCCTGGAGCTCCTTCCGCACATGTACGGGCGCACGCAGCGCCCCGTGTGGCTGGCGGGGCTGCGGGAGGGCGGACTCGGCGAGGCCGAGGCGCAGGCCGTGTGCGACCGCATCTCGGCCCGTTTCGCGCCGTGGCAGGAATCGTCCTTCCCCGGGCTGCTCGGCAATGTCGTCGCGGGCCGGATCGCCAACCGGTTCGATCTGCACGGCATCAACCACACCACCGACGCCGCCTGTGCCAGCTCCCTGGCGGCCCTGTCGACGGCGGTCGGTGAGCTGTCCCTCGGCCGGGCCGACCTGGTGATCAGCGGAGGCGTGGACACCGGGAACGACATCGGCATGTTCCTGTGCTTCTCCAAGACACCCGCGCTGTCCCCCAGCGGTGACTGCCGGCCGTTCTCGGCGGCGGCCGACGGCACCATGCTCGGCGAAGCGGTCGTCATGTACGCGCTGAAGCGGTTGTCCGACGCGGAGCGTGACGGCGACCGGATCCACGCGGTGATCCGGGGCATCGGCACGTCGTCCGACGGCAGGAGCACGGCGATCTACGCCCCGCTGCCCGCCGGCCAGGCGCGGGCCCTGCGACGCGCCTACGAGCAAGCGGGCTACGGACCGGAGACCGTGGAACTGGTCGAGGCGCACGGCACCGGCACGAAGGCCGGGGACACCGCCGAACTGGCGGCGCTCGGCGAGGTGTTCGGCGCCTCGGGCCGTACGGACGGGCAGTGGTGCGCGATCGGCTCGGTCAAGTCGCAGATCGGCCACACCAAGTGCGCGGCGGGTGCGGCGGGGCTGCTCAAGGCCGTCATGGCCCTGCACCACAAGGTGCTGCCGCCGACGGTCAAGGTCGAACGGCCGAACCCGGCCGCCGCCACCCCTGACGGCCCGTTCTACGTCAACACCGAGACCCGCCCGTGGGTACGGCCGGCCGGCCATCCGCGCCGGGCGGCGGTGTCGAGTTTCGGCTTCGGAGGCAGCAACTTCCACGTCACGCTGGAGGAGTACGAACCCTCGGGCACCCCGGGGCGTGCGGCCCTGCGCCACCGCTCCGCGCCGAGCGAGCTCGTCCTGTTCAGCGGCGCCTCCCCGTCGGACCTGGTGCCGCCGCGGACGGACGACGGACGGCCGCTGGCCGCCCTGGCGCGGGAGAGCCACACCGCCTTCTCGTCCGCCGCCCGGGTGCGGCTGGCCGTCGTCGCCACCGATGCCGAGGACCTGCGGGAGAAGTACACGCAGGCGGTCGCGCTGATCCGGCAGCGACCCGGCACGGCGTTCTCGACGCCCAACGGTGTCCGGTACGCGTGCGGGGAGGCCGCGCCCGGCCGCATCGGGTTCCTGTTCCCGGGCCAGGGCTCCCAGTACGTCGGGATGGGAGCCGATCTCGCGATGCTGGCGCCGACCGCTCAGGCCGTGTGGGACCGGCTGGGCGGCACCCGCTTCGACGGGCAGCCCCTGCACCGGGTGGTGTTCCCGCCGCCCGCCTTCACCGACGAGGAACGCACCGCCCGGCGGACCCTGCTCGATGCCACGGAGTGGGCGCAGCCCGCGCTGGCGGTGCACGCGCTCGCGCTGCTGGAGGTGGTGCGGGAGCTGGGGCTGCGGCCGGACTGCGTGGCGGGCCACAGCTTCGGCGAGCTGGTGGCGCTGCACTGCGCGGGTGCGCTGGACGCCGGGTCGCTGGTGGGTCTGGCCCGTCGCCGCGGCGAGCTGATGCGGGACGCGGCGGCCACCCCGGGCGCGATGCTGGCGGTGGCGGCGGACCGCGCGCACGTGGCGGAGGTGCTGGCCGGTGGAGACTTCGGCGACATCTGGCCGGCCAACCACAACTCCCCGCACCAAGTGGTGCTTTCGGGCTCTGTGGAGGCGATCGTGCGGGCCGGGGAGGCGTTCTCGGCCGAGGGAATCGACACCCGTCGGCTGGCCACGTCGACCGCCTTCCACAGCCCGCTGGTCGCCCCGGCCGTCGAACCGCTCGCCGCGTACCTGCGCACGGTGCCGCTCACGGAGCCCCGGATCGAGGTCTACGGCAACACGGACGCGGCGCCGTACCCGTCGGCCCCCGATGAGGTGCGCCGCCGGATCGCCGCCCATCTCGCCTCACCCGTGCTCTTCCAGGACCAGATCGAGGCGATGTACGCGGCGGGGGTACGGACGTTCGTCGAGGTCGGTGCGGGCACCGCGCTGACCGGCCTGGTCGGGCAGATCCTCGGCGACCGCGAGCACGCGGCCGTTCCCCTGGACCGCCCGGCCCGGCCCGGGGCCGACGCCCTGCACGCCGCGCTCGGCGAACTCGCCGTACGCGGCGTCCCCCTCGATCTCGACGCTCTCTGGGCGCCGTACACCCCGCCCGGAACCCCAGCGAAGGAGCGCGAGCCCCGGATGACCGTGAAGATCAGCGGAGCGAACCACGGCCGGTTGCCCCTGCCCCGCGCCGCGTCCGCCGAACCGCCACCCGCTCCGGAACGTGAGCCGGAACGCCCACCTCAGCCTGACCCCGTACCCGTACCCGCACCCGTATCCGCGTCCGACACCCCGGCGGTCCCCATGCCCGCGTACCCTCCCTCCCCCGTCCACACCCCGCAGCCGGCGGTGTACGGGACGGCTGCCGCCCCCTGGCAGCCGGAGCCCGCACCGGTGCACGAGGCCGATGCCCCTGACCACACGGGCGTCGACGGTGACTGGTTCGCCGCCGTCGAGGCTGTCCAGCGGCAGACGGCACAGGCCCACGCGGCCGTCCAACGCATGTTGACCGACAGCCACATGGCGTTTCTCCGGATGACCGAGACGACCCTGGCCGCGATGCTCGGGGTGTCGCACCCGGGTGCGGCCATGGACCTGCCGGCTCCCGCGGCGCCGCTGCCGCTCCCCCGCTCCGCGTCACCGCGGCACGTACCGGCCCCCGTACCGGGCCCCGTTCCAGCTCCCGTGGCACCGCCGGCTCCCGTCGCGCCCGTTGTCCCGGCAGCAGCGCCCGTAACCGTACCGGCGCCCGTGGAGGCCGCGCCGGCTCCCACCGCCACGCCTGTTCACGGCGCTGATGCGGCGCCCCTGTCGCCGTCGGAGCTGGGGGAGTTGCTCCTGTCGGTGGTGGCCCGGCTCACCGGGTACCCCGCCACCATGCTCAACCTGGACATGGAGCTGGAGGCGGATCTGGGCGTCGACTCCATCAAGCGCGTCGAGATCCTGTCGGTCGTACGCCGACAGGTCGGTGACGTGGCGACGGGAGACGTCGGGCAGCTCGGCAAGCTCCGTACGCTGCGCGAGATCGTCGACACGCTCACCGCCGGCGCCCGGCCGCCCGGGGCCTCGGAACCGGGCACCCACGCCGTGCCCGCGCCCCGCACGGACGACGCGGTCACCCCCGCCGTACCGGAGGCCCGCGAGTACGCCGGGTCCGGCGAGGAGACGCCGCTGACGAGGCTGGTTCCGCGCGCGGTGGAGTCGCCGGCGTCCGGGCTGGCCACGGCGGGACTGCTGGACGGGCCCGTCATGGTGACCGGCCTGGGCGTCGGCGGGTGCGACCTCACCGGCCTCGTCGCCCGGAAACTGACGGAGCGCGGCGTGGAGGCCACCGCCGTTGCCGAGGTGCCCGCGGACGCTCGCGGTGTCGTCCATCTCGGTGGGCTCACCGCGAGCGAGGCGCCGGACGAGGCGCGGGAGGTCCACCGCTCCGCGCTCCGCGCGGCGCGTGCGGTGGCGGCACAGGCAGCCGAAGGCGGCGGGCTGTTCGTGACCGTTCAGGACACCGGGGGCGACTTCGGGCTCGGAGGCCACGCGCCCGGCCGCGCCTGGCTGGGCGGGGTCGCCGGGCTGGCCAGGACCGCGGCGAAGGAGTGGCCGGACGCCTCGGTCAAGGTCCTCGACTGCGAGCGGGGCGGCCGGGACGACGAGGAGGTCGCCGACGCGATCGTGCGGGAACTGCTCGAAGGCGGAGCCGACCTGGAGGTCGGCCTCCGCGCGGACGGCACCCGCACCCTGCCGCGTGCGGTGCGCGAGCCGGTGACGTCCGACGGCACGCGGCGGATCTCCTCCGCGTCGGTGCTCGTGGCCACCGGAGGGGCCCGCGGGGTGACCGCCGCGGCGTTGCTCGACCTGGCCAGGACCCACCGTCCGCGGATCGTCCTGCTGGGCAGGACGGACCTGGCCGCCGAGCCCGCCGGACTGGCGTCGGCGACCGACGAACCGGCGCTCACCCGACTGCTCGCGGAACGCTCCGCCGGGAACGGAGCGGACTCCTCGCCCGCCCGGATCGCGGAGCGGGCCCGGAACGTCCTGGCCGCCCGCGAGGTACGGACGACACTGGCGGGGCTGGAGGCCGCGGGGTCACCCGCCCGGTACGTCCAGGTGGACGCTCGCGACGGTGACGCCCTTGCCGCGGCTCTGCGCGACGTGCGCGAGACGTGGGGGCCGGTCACCGGCATCGTGCACGGTGCGGGGGTGCTCGCAGACAAGTGGATCGCGGACAAGACCGACGCGCAGGCCGAGCTGGTGATGTCCACCAAGGTGGAGAGTCTGCGGGCGCTGCTGGCGGCGACGGCGGACGATCCCCTGGACACGATCTGCCTGTTCTCCTCGGTGGCCGCCGTGTTCGGCAACCCGGGGCAGAGCGACTACGCCATGGCCAACGAGATCCTCCACCAGGTCGCGTCGGCCGAGCAGGCCCGCCGCCCCGGCTGCCTGGTGCGTTGCCTGGCCTGGGGCCCCTGGCAGGGCGGCATGGTCACCCCGGCCCTGGCCGCGCGTTTCGGCCGGTCCGGTGTCCCGCTCATCCCCCTGGAACAGGGCGCCGCGGCTTTCACGGCCGAGCTGGACGGCACCGTCGGTGAGGCCCGCGTCGTCCTGGCCGCCGGGGCCGATCCGGCCGCCCTGTCCCCGGCCGGTGACTCGCGTCGCGCGCAGTCGCTGGTCCGCTCTGACACCTGGCCGCAGCTGGCCGACCACGCGCCGGCCGGGGTTCCCGTGCTGCCCGTGGCGCTGGTCCTGAACTGGTTCGCGGGCGTGGGCGCGGCGTGGCTGCCGGCCGCCGGGCCGCTCGTCCTGCGCGATCTGCGGGTGTACAGGAAGTTCGCCCTGCCGGAACTGCCCGGCGCGGGCCACCGGATCACCGTGCTCGGCGGCACGGGCGCGCCCGGTTCACCGTCGGGCCTGGAGGCGGAGCTGCGGGGCGAGGACGGCCTGGCGCACTTCCGGGCCGTCCTGGACGCCGGGGCCGTGGAGCCCGACGCGGCCGCGTGGCACACCCCGGACGGCCTGAAGCCGCTCGACCGGGCCGCGTGGTACGACGGGGAGGTCCTCTTCCACGGCCCCCGGTTCCACGCGCTGCGCACGGTCCTCGGTGTCTCCGAGCACGGAGCAGAGGCGACCGTCGCCGGCCTGCGCGCCCTGGACTGGGCGGGTGAGCACGGGCCGCTCGATCCGGCCGCCGTGGACGGCGCGCTCCAACTCGCCCTGCTCTGGGGTGCGCAGGTGCTCGGGGCGGCGACCCTGCCGATGGCTGTCGCCGAGTGCAGGGTGCACCGGCGCGGCCCGGTGGACGGCACCGTGCGCTGCGTGGTGCGGGGACGGAAGGCCCATGACACGGGGGCGCGCTGCGACGCGGCACTGATCGACGCCGACGGGTCCGTCCGGCTGGAACTGATCGGTGTCGAACTCGTCCGCCGTCCCTCCTGACCCGTCCTCGTCCCCGGCCTCCGCCCTGCCGTGAAGTGAGACCCGCATGCGTTTCGAACCGATCGCCGTCGTCGGCCGGGGCTGTGTGCTGCCCGGCGCGCTGGACCCGGACACGTTCTGGGAGAACATCGCCGCCGGCCGCCTGAGCCTGTCGGCCGCGCCGGCAGGCCGCTGGCGGCTGCCGCGCCGATGGGCCATGGGCACGGTGGACGACCACCTCGACCGGACCTGGACCGATGTCGGCGGGTACGTCAACGGGTTCGAGGCCGTCTTCGATCCGGGCGGCTTCGGGATCGCTCCGGAGCGGATCGCCTCGCTGGACCCGCTCTTCCACTGGGTCCTGTACGGGGTGCGGCAGGCGCTCGCCGAGGCGGGCCGCTCGGGCCCGCTGCCGCGCGGGGGTCTGGTGCTGGGGAACCTGTCGTACCCCACACCCGCCGGGGCGGCCTTCGCCGAACACGTCTGGCTGTCCGGGCAGCGGCCCCCGCTCCGTGACGCGCTGCTGACGGGTGAGCGCCGGGCGCGCCCCGACGCCCGCAACCGCTTCTCCTCCGGGCTGCCCGCCCGGCTCGCGGCCCGCGCGCTCGGGCTCGGGGCGGGGGCCTGGTCGCTGGACGCCGCCTGCGCGTCCTCGTTGTACGCGATCAAGCTGGCGTGCGACCGGCTGCATGACGGCACGGCCGACCTGATGGTGGCCGGTGCGGTCAGCCGCCCCGATCCCCTCTACCTTCACGTGGGGTTCTGCGGGCTGTCCGCGACGAGCCGTACGGGGCGCAGCCGCCCCTTCCACCGGGACGCGGACGGGCTGGTGCACGGCGAGGGCGCCGGGTTCGTCGCTCTGATGCGGCTGTCCGGGGCGCGCGCCGCCGGCCTGCCCGTGCTCGGCGTGATCCGCGGTGTGGGGCTGTCCAACGACGGGCGTGGCTCCGGGCTGATCAGCCCGTCGGAGGAGGGCCAGGTGCGGGCCATGCGCCTGGCGTACGAGGTGGCGGGCGTCGCTCCCGAGTCGGTGTCGCTCATCGAGTGCCATGCGACGGGGACACCGGTCGGGGACGCGGTGGAGGCGCGCGGCATGGCCCGGGTCTTCGGGGCGGGCGACGACGTGCCGATCGGTTCGGCGAAGTCGAACGTCGGGCACCTGCTGGCCTCCGCGGGTGTGACGGGGCTGCTGAAGGTGCTCGGCGCGATGCGTGCGGGGGTCCGCCCGGCGACGCTCGGCGCACAACAGCCGCTGGACGTGCTGGCGGGCACGCCGTTGCGGGTGCTGACCGGGCCGGAGGAGTGGGTGGGGCCGCGCAGGGCGGCGGTGAGCGCCTTCGGATTCGGCGGGACCAACGCCCACGTGATCGTCGATGCTCCGGATGCCGTTGCCGTGTCCGCCGGGCGACGCGGTGTGCCGGCCGCCCCCGGACCGGCTCCGGCACTCGACGTACCGGCGGCGCCGGTACCGGTGGCGATCGTCGCCATCGGTGCCCGGGTCGGCGAGGGGACATCCGCCGAGGACTTCCGCCGGGCGGTGCTGGGCGGTGAACGGCGCGGTCCCGTAGCGGAGATCGCCGTGGAGCTGACGGACCTGTGCTTCCCGCCGCTGGCCCTGGCGCGGGCCGTGCCCCATCAGCTCCTGGTGCTGGAGGCGGCCCGGGAGGCCGTACGGAAGGTGCGCCTGCCCCGCGAGGGGACCATGGTGGTCATCGGGACCGGGGTGGACCCCCAGGTGGCCCGCGCGGGTGCCCGCTGGCGGGTGCCGTTCTGGCTCGAGGAGTCGGGGGTGCCCGTCACCGGTCCGTCGGCGGATGCCGCTCGGGAGGCGTTCACTCCGCCGATGACGGCGGAGGGCGTGGTGGGCAGCATGCCGAACCTCGCGGCGAACCGCATCAGTACCCAACTGGATCTGGCGGGGCCCGGTTTCACGGTGTCCGCGGAGGAGGCGTCCGGGCTGGTCGCCCTGAGGATCGCGGCTCGGGCCATCCGGTCCGGGGAGGCCGACGCCGCTCTCGTCGGTGCCACCGACCTGTCCTGCGAGGCGGTCCACCGGGCCGCCCTGCGGGAACTCGGCCGCGAGGAGGAGCCCGGGGACGCGGCCGTCGTCCTGGTCCTCAAGCCCCTGGACGCCGCGCGCCGGGACGGTGACACCGTCGTCGCCCTGCTGGACGAGGACAAGCACGGGGACGGGGACGGGGACGGGGACAACGCCGACGAGCCCGACGTGGTCATCGGCGACGGCCCCGGCGCGGTGTTCGATCCGGCCTCGGTCTTCGGGCGTGCCCATGCCGCGTCCGGGCTGCTCTCCGTCGCGGTCGCGGCGCTCTCCCTCCAGCACCGCGCGGTACCCCGTGCGGGCGGCCCCGCGGACACCGCGGCCGTCGCCCACACCGCGCGGGCCGTGGTCACGCCGCTGGAGGGGCCGGCCGAGAGCGTACGGCTGCGCGCTGGTGACGCCCGGCCGTGGCTGCGGGGCCCGGCTCCGCGCCTGCACGTCTTCTCCGGGGCCGACCGCCGGGAGGTGCTGGCCGCGCTGGACTCCGGTACGGAGTCCTCGGCCGGCCCGGCCCGGCTGGCGCTCGTGGTCGACGGCGACGCCACGGCGGCGGACCGCCGGGAGGCCGCCCGCCGCTGGCTGACGGAGGGCGGGGTCCGCCCGGCCGACGTGCTGTACCGGGACGGTCCGGTCACCGGGCAGACCGCCTTCGTGTACACGAACGGCTCGGCCGCGTACCCGGGCATGGGCCATGAGCTGATGCTCGCCCTGCCGTCACTGGGCGAGTCCGTCCGGGACGAGCACCGGGCGCTCGGTACGCGGCTGCGGTCCCGGTCGGAGCCCGGAGTGCTCGGCCAGATCTGGGCCGCCGCCGAACTGGCCTCCGTCCACACCGTGTTCAGCCGCGAGGTGCTCGGTCTGCGGCCGGACGCCGCGCTCGGGTACTCCTCGGGCGAGTCGACGGCGCTGGTCGCGCTGGGTGCCTGGCCGGACGCCCCTGGGCTGTACGAGGCCACCCGGGACAGTGGTCTGTTCACGACCGAACTCACGGGTGAGCTGCGGGCGGTCCGGCGCTCCTGGCGGCGCCGCGGCATCCAGGGCTCCCGGTGGTCGAGCTACCTGGTGGGCGCACCGCTGGAGGCCGTCCGTGCCGAGCTCGCCACCGAGGCCGCGGTCCATCTGATGGCGGTGAACGCGCCCGGGGTCTGTGTCATCGGTGGCGAGTCACGGGCGTGCGCGGCCGTCGTCGCCAGGATCGGCGCCGACCGGGCGGTCGAGCTGGACTACGACATGGCGGCCCACGCACCGGAGTTGGCGGAGGTCCGGGAGGTGTGGCGCGAGACCCACCGCCGTCCCACGGTCGAGGTGCCCGGGGTCCGGTTCTACAGCGGGGCCACCGGGCGGGCGTACCGGCCGACGGCCGAGCGGGCCGCGGAGGCGATCACCGCTCAGGGACTCGGCACGATCGACTTCGCGGCCACGGTCGAGCAGGCGTGGGCGGACGGTGTCCGGGTCTTCGTGGAGCACGGGCCGCGGAAGCTGTGCACCGGCTGGATCAAGCGGGTGCTCGGTGACCGGGAGCATGTGGCCGTCGCGCTGGACGCCCCGGGGGACACCGGGCTGCGGCACCTGTGCATCGCGGTCGGCGAGCTCGTCGTCGCCGGAGTGCCGGTGCGGGCCGACGCGTTGCTCGCCCGGCTCGCCGGGGCCGCGACGGAACTCCCGGAGCCCGGCCCCACCGTCACTGTTCCCGTGCCCCCGTCTCCGCGCCTACCGCCCCTGGAGCCTGCTGTGACCGTTCTGCCCCGGGCCCCCGAGCTGGCCCCGGTACCGGACCGGGGTCCCGGCCTGCCCACCGGTTCCGCCACCGCACCGGACCGGGGGTCCGGCCACCTCACCGACCCGGCGGGCCGGGGGTCCGGCCGCCTCCCGGCCGCCGTCGCCGTCCCGTCCCCCGGCGTCGCGGGGCAGCGGTCCCGTTCGCTTGCCGAAGGCGCCCGCGAGCCGGGGACTTCAGGGGTCGCGGCCGCGGTCGCCCGGCAGGCGCTGCGGGCCGCCGCGCTGCACCAGGAGGTCATGGCCGCGCACGCCGAGGCCCATCAGCGGTTCCTGGGGGTGTCCGCGCTGGCCGTCACGGCGCTGACGGCCGCCGGCACGAGGCGGTCCGGGCCCGGCCCCGCTCCCGTACGGCCGCCCGGCCCCACCGCGCCGCGTCCGCCCACCGCGCCTGCGCCGCCGGCCCTCGTGCGCTCCGCGCCCCGTCCGTTGCCACTGCCCGTTTCCCTGACGGAAGCGGCGCCCGTCGCGGGCCCGAAGCCGGGGCCGACGTTCGACCGTGCCCAACTGGAGCACCTCGCCTCCCGCGAGATCTCCACCCTGTTCGGTCCGCTCTTCGCCGAGCAGGACGGCTACGCGGTGCAGACCCGGATGCCCGAGCCGCCCATGCTGTTCGCCGACCGGGTCACCGGCATCGACGCGGTGCCCGGAGCGCTCGCCCTGCCGGGTCCGGTCCGCACGGACGGGAGGATCTGGACGGAGACCGACGTCCTGCCCGGCGACTGGTATCTGGACTCCACCGGGCGGATGCCCGCCGGCCTGCTGATCGAGGCGGGCCAGGCCGATCTGCTCCTGCTCAGCTGGCTGGGTGTCGACCTCCTCAACCGGGGCGAGCGCGCCTACCGGCTGCTCGGCTGCGAGGTGACGTTCCACGGCGGCCCGCCGGAGGCCGGCGACACCCTGAGCTTCGAGATCCATGTCGACGGCCACGCGGAGGCCGACGGCGTCCGGCTGGCCTTCTTCCACTACGACTGTTACGTGGACGGCGAGTTGCGGCTCAGTGTCCGCGAGGGCCAGGCCGGGTTCTTCACCCCCGCGGAGCTCGCCGGCAGCGGCGGCGTCCGCTGGGACCCCGCCGAGCACGCACCCGGTGACGGCCTGCCGCTCGATCCTCCGGCCGTGCGCTGCGCATCGACCCGTTTCGGCGCGGACCGGGTGCGAGCCCTGGCACAGGGGCGGCCCGCGGACTGCTTCGGGCCCGGCTGGGAGGCGACGGCGGCCCATGTCCGCTCGCCCGGCCTCGACGAGGGCCGACTGCTGCTGCTGGACGAGGTGACCGCGTTCGACCCGGCCGGAGGGCCGTGGGGCCGGGGATATCTGCGCGCCGAGACGTCGTTGTCCCCGGACGACTGGTTCTTCTCCGGCCACTTCAGGAACGACCCCTGTATGCCGGGCACCCTGATGTTCCAGGGCGGTCTCCAGGCGATGGCGTTCTACCTGGCGGCCATGGGCTTCACCATCGACCGGGACGGCTGGCGCTTCGAACCGGTCGGTGAACATCCCTCCAGCGCGATGTGCCGGGGCCAGGCGACGCCGGAGGACCGGCGGGTCGTCTACGAGGTGTTCGTGCGCGGCGTCTCGGCCGGGCCGGTGCCGACGCTCCACGCCGACATCCTCGGCTCCGTCGACGGGGCCAAGGCGTTCCTGGGCCGCGACATGGCGCTCCGGCTGGTCCCCGACTGGCCGCTGTCGCACTGGCGGCACTCGGGCCCGCCCGCCGTGCAGGCCGATGGAGTCCCGGTGCCGCTCCCGCGGCTCGGCGGGCTGGCCGGGCACGTGGAGGAGAAGCCGGTGGCCGTGGCGGCCGACGGGCTCCCCTTCGACTACGCCTCGCTGCTGGCGTGCGCCTGGGGCCGGCCGAGTGAGGCGTTCGGCGCCATGTACGAGCCCTTCGACGGCACCCGCGGGGTGGCCCGGCTTCCCGGCCCGCCGTACCACTTCATGAGCCGGATCGTCTCGGTGGACGGGCCGCAGGCCGGAATGCGGGAAGGCAGCGTCGTCGTCGCCGAGTACGACGTCCCCGACCGGGCGTGGTACTTCGAGCAGAACGGCGGCCGCGCCATGCCGTTCGCCGTCCTCATGGAGGTCGCGCTGCAACCCTGCGGCTGGCTGGCCTCGTACGTGGGCAGCGCGACGACCAGCGCGACCGACCTGCTGTTCCGCAACCTCGACGGGTCGGGAACGGTCACCGGCGAAGTCACCCCGGCGACGCGCGGGATCCGTACCAGGGCCGAACTGACGCGCGTCTCGTGCAGCGGAGACATGATCATCGAGTCGTTCCGGGTGACGTGCACGGCCGACGACGTGCCCGTGTTCGAACTCTCCACGGTCTTCGGCTACTTCCCCCGGTCGGCCTTCGAGGACCAGCAGGGTCTCCCGACGTCGGCGCAGGACCGGGCCCGCCTCGACGAGCCCTGCGGCCGCACGGTCGACCTGACCGCCCGTCCCGCCCGGTACTGCGCCGGGAAGCCGCGCCTGCCGGGACCGATGCTGCTGATGCTGGACCGGATCACGGGGTACTGGCCGGACGGGGGGAGCGCGGGACTCGGCCGGCTCCGGTCGGAGAAGGACGTTCGCCCGGACGCCTGGTTCTTCCGGGCCCACTTCTTCCAGGACCCGGTGCAGCCCGGCTCGTTGGGCATCGAGGCCATGTGCCAACTGCTCCAGTACCACCTGCTCGAACGCGGCGCGGCCGACGGCGTCCCCGACCCCGGGTTCGAACCGGTGCTGCCCGGCCGCGAGGCGGTCTGGACGTACCGCGGCCAGATCACCCCGGCCAACCGGCTGATCCGGGTGGACATGGACATCGTGGAGAGCGGCACGGACACACGGGGGCCCTACGCCGTGGCGGACGCGTCGCTGTGGGGCGACGACACGTGCATCTACCGGGTGCGGGGGCTGGGTATGCGCGTGGTGCCGGGGGCGGCACGCCTGCCGTGACGCACGGCGTGCCGCATGTTCCAGCGCCCGGTCCGGGGCCGCCGGGTCCGGTCAGGCCGGGCCCGCCCCGCGTGCGGCCAGCAGTTCGGACACCCTGTCCAGCGGCAGCGCGCGGACGTGGTGGCCGTCGCGGCCGGTCATCGAGTGGGCGCCGGTGAGCACGTTGAGCACCGCCTCCTCCACCGACTCGACGACCGCGCCGTAGAAGGGGTCCATCCGGCCCCACGGCACGAAGCGCATCGACTCGTACGGGGCGCTGCCGTCGTCGGAGGGGAACGTGCTGGTCAGCGCGGACTCGTTGGCGGTGGAGAAGGCCAGGAAGATGTCCCCGGAGAAGTGGCTTCCGGTGGTGCCGGTGCGGGCGAGGCCGAGGGTGACGCGGCGGGCCAGCGCCTTGCACTGTCCCGGGAGCAGCGGGGCGTCCGTCGCCACCACCACGATCACCGAGCCCGCACCGGGCGGCACCTGGCGCTCGCCCTCCGGCGCGGGGCCGGGGCTGTCGGGCAGTTCGGGGCCCACCGGCACACCGGCCACCACCAGTTCGCGCCGCGCGCCGAAGTTGGCCTGGACGAACGCGCCCACGGTGTAGCGGTCCTCGCCGTACTCCACCACCCGTGACGCGGTCCCCGAGCCGCCCTTGAAGCCGTAGCAGCGCATCCCCGTCCCGCCGCCGACGCAGCCCTCCTCGACCGGGCCCGTGGACGCCGCCTCGATGGCCGCCGCGGCGTGGCCGGACTCCACGGCCGCGCCGTGGATGTCGTTGAGGTGGCCGTCCCAGGTCTCCGTGACCACCGGCAGCAGCCACTCCGGCGCCATGCCCCGGCAGTTGGCGCGCACCCACTCGATCACGCCGCGGTGCACCGGGCCGACGGCGTACGTGTTGGTGATGAGCACCGGCACGGCGAGCGAGCCGCTCTCCTCGATCCAGGCGGTGCCGGTCATCTCGCCGTTGCCGTTGAAGGAGTGCCAGCCGGCCGCGCAGGGCAGGCCCACACCGTTCCGGCCGCGCGGCAGGAGCGCGGTCACTCCGGTGCGTACGTCGTCGCCCTCGCGGAGGGTCACATAGCCGACCTCGACCCCGGGTACGTCCGTGATCGCGTTCCAGGGCCCCGGCTCACCGGTCAGGGGTATGCCCAGCTCGCGTGCCCTCATGCGGTTCTCGTCCACAGGTTCTTCCCTCACGCCGTCGTCAGCCATGGGCGCAGAGGTTACGGGACCGGCCCGGCGTCCCGGCAGGAGCGGTTCAGGCCGCCTGGGTGGATTCCGCGGATTCGGCCGGTTCGGCGGTGACCTCGCCGTGGCTCAGCCACGGCCGGGCGAGCAGGATCAGGGCGAGGCCCGCCAGGGCGAGCGCGGTGAGCACGATGACGGCCATGGGTGTCGCGGTGTCCTCGCCGAAGACGCCGACGAGCGGTGAGGCGAGCGCGCCGAACAGGAACTGGAGGCCGCCCAGCAGCGCCGAGGCCGCACCCGGGGCAACGCGCCCCAGGGTCTGGCCGATGCTCATGGTGGCGGGGAAGACCAGGCCGATGCCGGCCATGGTGAAGAAGAGGCAGATCCAGGTGGCCGCGAGGGTCGTCCCGGCCAGGGCCGGGACCACGAGCAGCGCCACGGCGCCGGCACCGGAGACCGTGAGTCCGGCGGTCAGGAGCGTGTTCATCCGGACCCGGCGGGA
The DNA here is from genome assembly GCF_044744085.1 of Streptomyces sp. NPDC087428. NCBI lineage: Bacteria > Bacillati > Actinomycetota > Actinomycetes > Kitasatosporales > Streptomycetaceae > Streptomyces > Streptomyces sp. NPDC087428. Next base: position 54,125 of record NZ_JBIUXR010000026.1, on the reverse strand, counting down.
GAGCCGGGCGAACGTGGCACCGGCGATGAGCATCCCCACCGCGTTCGACGCGAAGATCAGCGAGTACACGGTGGCCGAGACGCCGTGCACGTTCTCGAAGACGAAACTGGATCCGCTGATGTAGGCGAACAGCGCCGCGGAGGTGAAGCCGAGCACGAGCACGTATCCCATGAAGGCCCGGTGGGTGAGGAGCGTGCCCATCGTGCGCAGGGTGCCGGCCAGTCCGCCGCTGTGCCTGCGCTCGGGCGGCAGCGTCTCGGGGACCTTGCGCAGGACGGCGGCCAGGAGCAGTGCGCCGATCACGGCGAGGACCAGGAAGACGGTGCGCCAGGTCGAGAACGACAGGACGGCGCCGCCGATGACGGGGGCGGCGATCGGTGCGATGCCGATGACCTGGGAGAGCAGCGCGAAGTAGCGTGGCACGTCCGCGCCCCGGAAGCAGTCGGTGATGACCGCTCGGGCGAGCACCATGCCCGCCGCGCCCGCGACGCCCTGGAGGAAGCGGGCCGCGGTGAGCAGTTCCACGTTCGGTGCGACGGCGCAGAGCAGCGAGAAGAGGATGAAGCCCGCGACTCCGGTCAGCAGGAGCCGGCGGCGGCCCCAGCCGTCGCTCATCGGGCCGATCAGGAGCTGCCCCACCACCAGTCCGGCCAGGAACGCGGTCAGGGTGAGCTGCACGGCCGAGCTGCTCGCGTGCAGCGTGGCCCCCATCGAGGGGAAGCCGGGGACGTACATGTCGGTGGCCAGCGGAGCCACGGCGGTGAGCGCGCCGAGCACGGCGACCAGGGCCGAGACCTGCCGGGGCGAGGCGAGCGGGGTGGGCGGCGCAGCCTGGGACGCCGCCTCGTCGGAGGCGGGGGAAGGGGTTAGCATGGAGTGAAAGATAACCGATGGTTCACTGGTTAACAAAGGAGTGCTGGTGCAGTCCCATCCCGATGGTGTCCGCGATCAGTGGGTCCGCCGCAATCCCGGACTGGACGCCTCCGCCATGGAGGTCGTGGCGCTCGTCAAGCAGGTGTCCTCGCTGTTCGACCGCGCCCTCGAACCGCTCTACGAGGGCGCCCCGCTCACCGCGCCGGAGGCGGACCTGCTCATTCCGCTCCGCTGGGCGACCGAGCCGTCCATCGCCCGCCGGCTGGCCGACAACATGGGAATGTCGCGGGCCGGGGTCAGCAAGACGCTGGCCAAGCTGGAGAAGCGCGGCCACATCGCCCGCACTCCCAACCCGGCCGACCGGCGGGCCGCGCTGGTGACCATCACGGAGTCCGGGAAGCAGGCGATCGACGAGCTGTTCCCGCGTCAGCTCTCCATCGAGGCACAGATGCTGTCCGGCCTCGGCACGGACCGGGCGGCGGTGCTCGACGCCCTCGTCCGTCTCGCCGAGGTGATGGAGGACGGGCTGGCCAACCGGGTACGTGGTCATGGCCGCGACATCGGCCTCGGCCTGTCCAACATCCGTGGCGCCCAGGCGCCTTGACCGGCCGGCCACGCCGAATACCTAGCTCTCTTCCGTCAGTTGCTCGTCCAGTTCGTCGAAGAGAAGCTCGCTGTGGTCGATCTGCCCCGTCCGGTACGCCGAGCGCGCGACCAGGTGCGCGGCGACCGGGCCGGTCATCAGCTGGAAGAAGCCGATCAGCCCCAGGGTCGCCAGGTCCATGCCGCTGCGCAGCCGCAGCGCGACCCCCGCCAGCACGATCAGCATGCCGAGCGACTGCGGCTTGGTCGCCGCGTGGCTGCGGGACAGGACGTCCGGCAGCTTCAGCATGCCGACCACGCCCAGCAGGCAGATGGCCGCGCCGAGGAGGACCAGGACCGCGCCCGCCGTGTCGGTGATCTGGAGCCAGACGCTCATGGTGTCGGCCCGCCCGTCCGCTTGGGGCCGTCGGCGCGCGGGCGGCCGGGCGGCCGGTCGCGTACGGCGATGAAGCGCGCGATGCCCACCGAACCGGTGAAGCCGAGGAAGGCCAGCACCAGCATGATCGGGAAGTAGAACGGGTCGCGTGCGAACGCCGACTTGGCGCCGAGTCCGGCGATGATCAGGGCCGCGCAGACATCCAGCGAGATCGCGCGGTCCAGCATGGAGGGGCCCAGCCAGATACGGGTCAGCAGGCCCGCCCCGGCGATGACGATCACGACGACCGCCGCGATGAGCAGCACCCGGTCGACGGTCTCCGGAACACTCATGCGTCCTCCCCCTGGTCTCCCGGCTGCTCGCCGGTGTGTGGTGCGGTCGGTGGCGGAGCGGCGACGCGGGCGATCTCGTCGCGGGTGCCGAAGGCCCGGACCGTCAGTTCCTCCAGGCGCCACACGGAACGCCGGGCCGCGTCCAGTTCGGCGGGCCGGCCCGCGTCGAGGACGTGCAGGAAGACGGTGGCTGTGGCGCGGCGCACCTCGACGACGGAGCCGCCGGGCACGTTGGACACCGCGACGGCGGTCGCCGTGAGCATCAGGTCCGAGCGGCAGCGCAGGGGTACGGCGATGACGGCGGCCCGGTGCGGACGGCTGCCGAAGATCTGCCGGGTGACCCGCACGCCGGAGGTGTACATGTCGTAGAGGAGAAAGCCGGCCAGCCGCAGGATGCCCCAGGGATGCAGGCGGAGCCCGAGGTCGACCTTCGGCAGCGGGAACGCCAGGCAGACCGCGACCGCGACGACCGCGCCGGTCAGCACGTTGGCCCAGTGCAGGCCGGACCAGAGCAGCACCCAGATGACGGTGAGCCAGGCGATCAGCGGCAGGTCGAGCACACGTCGTCGGCGGCCGCCGAACTCGCAGCTGAACGGCGGCAGGTCCTTGTTCCGGTAGGAGAACCTGATCAGTCGTCTCACCGTCCGAGCACCGCCTCGACATAGGGGGAGCGTGCGATGAGTTCGGCGGCCGACCGGTCGGTGTACGAGGTCAGCGGCCCGGCGAACACGGTGAAGGCGAGTCCGAGCGCGACCGTCGCGGCGGTGGCCCAGGTCATCGGCCGCGGCAGCTTCGTCGTCGTGGTGACGGCGTGGCCGTGCAGGGTGGCCGCCACCGCGCGCCCGGCCGGCTGGTGGCGGATCCGAACCCCTTCGTCGCCGGTGCCGGGCATCCGGTCCGGGCCCTCGTCGGCGTCGCTGTCGTCCTCCTCGTCGGACTCCAGGACCGTGCCGTCCAGCGCCTGCCCGGGGGGTGCGGCCCGCCAGAACGCCAGGTTCCACACCTTGGCCATCACGTACAGCGTGAGCAGGCTGGTCGCCGTCGATCCGATGACGAGGATCCAGGCCCAGACACTGCCGTCGGCGACTCCGGCGCGCATCAGCCCGAGCTTGCCGATGAATCCGGACAGCGGCGGGATCCCGGCCAGGTTCATCGCGGGTACGAAGAAGAGGACGGCCAGGAGCGGTGCGGCCTTGGCGATTCCGCCGAGCCGGGTGAGTTCGGTGGTGCCGCCCCGCCGTTCGATCAGGCCGGCCACCAGGAAGAGCGTGGTCTGCACGGTGATGTGGTGGACGACGTAGACGATCGCGCCGCCGTACGCCTCCCGGGTGGCGAGTCCGATGCCGAAGACCATGTAGCCGATGTGGCTGATGAGGGTGAAGGAGAGCAGCCGCTTCAGGTCGGTCTGGGCGACGGCCCCGAGGATGCCGACGACCATCGAGGCGAGGGCGGCGGCCATCAGCAGGTCGCCGAGCCGGTTGCCGGGGAAGAGCAGGGTCTCGGTGCGCAGCATGCAGTAGACGCCGACCTTGGTGAGCAGTCCGGCGAAGACCGCGGTGACCGGGGCGGGCGCGGTCGGGTAGGAGTCGGGGAGCCAGGCGGCGAGCGGGAAGACGGCGGCCTTGATGGCGAAGACGGTCAGCAGCATCGCCTGGATCAGGGTCTGGACGCCCAGCGGGAGGGCGGCGAGGCGCCCGGCCAGCTGGGCGAAGTTGGCGGTGCCGGTGGCCGCGTACGTCATGGCGATGGCGGTGAGGAAGAGCATCGAGGAGAAGAGGGAGATGATCACGTAGGTGGAGCCCGCGCGGACCCGGGGGCCGGTTCCGCCGAGCGTGAGCAGGACGAAGCTGGCGACGAGCATGATCTCGAAACCGACGTAGAGGTTGACCAGGTCACCGGCGAGAAAGGTGCAGGAGACCCCGGCGACCAGGATCAGGTAGGCGGGGTGGAAGACCGCCACGGGTGTCTCCTCGTCCCGGTCGGCCATGCCCTGGCCGAGGGAGTAGACGAGGACGCAGAGGGTGACGGCCGAGGAGACCGTCAGCATCAGCCCGGAGAGCCGGTCGGCGACCAGGGTGATGCCGAGCGGCGGGGCGAAGTCGCCGAGGTGGACGACGAGCGGTCCCTCGATGTCCGCGTCGATCATCAGGGTGACGGAGAGGCCCAGTACGGCGGTGAGCACGGCGACGCTGATGAAGCGCTGGAACTGTTTGAGCCGGGTACCGAAGGCGAGGCTCAGGCCGGTGGCGCAGAGCGGCAGCAGCACCGGCAGCGGGACGAGTGCGTTCACCCGGTGGCTCCTCGGTTCGGGTCGTCGGGAGGGGGGTCGGGGGTGGTGTCGGGAGGGGTGCCGGGGGTGGCGTCGGGTCCGCCCTGTGCGGCGGGGCCCGGTTCCTCGGGAGGGCCGGGGTTCCCGTCCTCCCCCTGTGCCGCGTAGTGCTCCGGGTCCGCGCCCAGGACGTCGTGCCACAGGTCCCCGGACGCGTCCCGGCCGCGGGCCTGCAGGGCGCGGTCGGCACGCAGCCTGGCTCTCAGCCGGCGGCGCTCCGCGCGGTACCGGCGGCGTTCCTCGTCCGTGCGCTCCGACGCGGACCGGTACCGCTCGCGCAGTTCGTCGCGCTCCCCCAGTACCTCGGCGCGCAGCACGATGCGCCGGTCCTCCAGGTCGTCGTGGACCTCGTCCGTGCCGGTCAACTGGTGGCTGCGGTAGGCCATGGCCAGCAGGAACGCGGTGGTGGCGAGGGTGATGACGATGGCGGTGAGGGCGATGGCCTGGGGCAGCGGATCGGTGACCTTGCTCAGCGCGACGCCGTAGAGCAGGGGTTCGCGGCCGGCCGTTCCGGTGGCGGACAGGACGAGCAGGTTGATGCCGTTGCCCGCGATCACCGCGCCCAGCAGGATGCGGGTGAGGGGCCGGGTGAGCATGAGGGCGCCGCCGACCGCGCACAGCACCGCGGCGGTGGCGAGGAGGGAGGCACTGACGGTCATCCCGCGCCTCCCGTCCCGGGTGCCGGTCCCGAAGCGGGCCCCGGTGCCGGTCCGGGCCCTGCCGCGGCCGCCTGTTCGGCGGCGGCCCGCTCGATCTGCCGGTCGATCTTGGCGCCGAGGGCCCGCACGATGTCCAGCACCACGCCCAGCACCAGGAGATAGACCCCGAAGTCGAAGATCACCGGTGTACCGAAGTGGTACGCGCCGATCAGCGGCAGATGTCCGTGGTGGGTCCAGGCGTGCAGGACCGTTCCGTCGGTGAGGCCCAGCAGGGCGACTCCGGTGGAGAGGAAGAGGCCGAGGCCGGTGAAGAGTCCCGGCTGCAGCGGGGCGGCCTCGGCGAGTTCGAAGCGGCCCCCGGCCAGGTAGCGGGTGATCAGGGCGACTCCGGCGACCAGTCCGGCGACGAAGCCGCCGCCCGGCATGTTCTCCGCGCAGAACAGGAGGTACACCGAGAGGACCAGGATCGGGTGGAACAGCAGCCGGGCCACCACCTCGAAGACCACGGAGCGGTGCTCGGGCGCCAGTGTGGCGCCGGCCGCCAGCCAGCCGCGCTCCGGCGCCCCCTCGTCGCCGTGCGGCAGCCCCGTCAGCCGGGTCGTGGTCACCGACCAGGCCGTCTGCCCCTGTCTCTCCGGGGGCGCGGCGGCTCCCTCGGCGCGGCGGTGCAGGTAGATCAGGCTCGTCACACCGATCGCCGCGGCGGCGAGCACGGCGGACTCCCCCATCGTGTCCCAGGCCCGCAGGTCGACGAGGATGGTGGCCACCACGTCCTTGAGCCCGTGGTGCGCGGTCTCCTCGACCATGGCGGCGCCCGCCGGCTTCGCGGTCCGCGCGGCCGCCGCGACCCACACCACCACGCTCAGGGTCGCCGCCGCGGCCAGCGCCACCGGGATGCGCACGGCACGGCGCCAGCTGCTGACGGACTCCTGGAAGTGCACCGGCATCCGTCGCAGCACCAGCACGAACACGATCATGGACACGGTCTCCACACAGAACTGTGTGAGCGCCAGGTCCGGGCCGCCCTGGACGACGAAGAGCAACGCGGTCCCGTATCCGGTGAGTCCGGCCAGCACCACGGCCTTCATCCGCCGTCTGACGGTCAGGCAGAGCAGGGCGGCCGCGCAGGTCAGCAGGGCGACGGCGCCCTGCAGCGGTACGTCCCAGAGCCGGGGCGCGACGGCACCTTCCCAGGGGCGGTCCACGCCGAGCACGGCCAGCTGCCCGCCGAGCATCACGAGCAGTGTGGTGGCGAGGTAGACGGAGAGCGAGCCGCGCTGGACGAATCCGGTGATCTGGAGGGAGAGCCGCTCCAGGCCGAGCAGCAGATGGCCGAAGACGTTGTCGGCGGTCGGCCAGGCGATCCGCCGGGAGAGCCGGGTGACCGCGCCGCGCCACGCGAAGAGCGCGGCGCCGCCCGCCAGGGCGACGGCGGAGAGCAGCAGCGCGGTGCCGAATCCGTGCCAGAGCGCGAGATGGTACGGGTGCGCGGAGGCGGGGAAGGCGTCCGCGTACGCGCTCAGCAGCCGGTCGGTCCAGCCGACTCCGGGCCCGAGGACCAGCCCGCAGGCGGCGAGCAGCGCGGGCGGGGCGAGGAAGGCCCAGCCGACCCGGTGGACCGGGGTGTCGGTGACGCCGGGCTTGCGCAGGAAGGCTCCCCAGACGAACCGGACGGTGTACGCGACGGTCAGCATCGACCCCGCGACGGTGACGCCCAGCGCCCAGCGGTCCGCGGTGTCGCCGTGCAGCAGCGCCTCGAAGGCGGCCTCCTTCGCGGCGAAGCCCAGCAGCGGGGGCAGCGCGGCCATGGACGCGGCGGCGATCACGGCGACGGCGCAGACGTGCGGCAGCGCCCGTCCGACGCCGGAGAGTCTGCGCAGGTCCCGGGTGCCGGCCGCGTGGTCGACGATGCCGGTGACCAGGAACAGCGGTGCCTTGAACAGGGCGTGGCCGAGGATCATGACGGCGGCGGCCAGTGCCGCGTCACGGTTGCCGACACCGGCGAGCAGGGTGAGGAAGCCGAGCTGGCTGACGGTGCCGTAGGCGAGGACGAGCTTGAGGTCGTTGAGCCGCAGCGCCCGCCAGCCGCCGAGGAGCATGGTCGCGGCGCCGAGGACCATCACGACGGGCCGCCACACGGGTACGTCGGCGAATCCGGGGGCGAGGCGGGCGACCAGGTAGACGCCGGCCTTGACCATGGCGGCGGCGTGCAGGTAGGCGCTGACGGGGGTGGGCGCGGCCATGGCGTTCGGGAGCCAGACGCTGAACGGCCAGATCGCCGACTTGGACAGCGCCCCGCACAGGATCAGCACCACGGCCACCGAGACGGCGACGCTCGTGCGGGGCGGGTCGGCGAGGATCGCGGAGATCCGGTAGGTGCCGGCCGACTGACCGATGATCAGGAAGCCGACCAGCATGGCGAGGCCGCCGAGGGTGGTGACGGTGAGTGCCTGGAGGGCGGAGCGGCGGCTGTGCCGGTGCTCGCTGTTGTGGCCGATCAGCAGGTAGGAGAAGACCGTGGTCAGCTCCCAGAACACATAGAGCGAGATCAGGTCGTCGGTGAGGACGAGGGCGAGCATCGCCCCGGTGAAGGCGAGGAGGTTCCCGGCGAATCCCGCGAGTTGCGGGGAGTCGTCGGTGAAGTACGAGGCGCAGTAGAGCAGGACCAACGTGCCGACACCGGCCGCGAGCAGCACCATCAGTTCGGCGAGCGCGTCGAGGCGCAGGCCGAGGGAGACGTCGTAGGCCGGGATCCAGTTCCACGACCAGGTGACAGAGGAGCCGGAGGCCGCGGTGTCCCACTGGGCGAGGGCCCAGCAGGTGGTGGCCGCCGGTGGCAGGGCGAGTACGACGAAGGCCCGCGTGCCCAGTCGCCGGACCAGCGGGTGGGCGCACGCGGCCAGGACGAAGTGGCAGACGATGAGCGCGGTCATACGGCTCCGTGGGGAGCTGCGGCGCGTGGTGTCGCAGAACAGGGTGCTACAGAACGGGCAAAGGGCACTAAGTACAGATATATCCCTGAACCGGCTTCACCCGTACGGCGCGCCGCGCCCACCCGGGCGCACTCAGATCGGCCGCGGCAGCTCCGCGCGTAGATGGTGAAGACGTGAGTGATCGGTGTTGCACATGTGAGCCCACTTCCTTTTCATTTTTACAGTGTGGCTAATATCTATCTGTCGAAGTTCTAAACGGATTTGACCAGCCGTGAGGCTGGCATCATCGCCAAGGAGCATGCCCTGCGCACGCGCGCGTCTCGGCGGAGCGACTCGACCACCATGTCGCTGCGGACGGCCCTGCTCGTACTGGCCATCGTCCCCGGTGTCGCACTGGCCGCCCTCTGGGCCGTCACCAGTGGTCAGACTCTGCTCGACTTCCAGAGCCAGGCAGCCCAGGGGCAGTTGGCCCAGAAGGCCGGCCAGCCGTCCAATATCGTGTACTACAACCTGCAGGAGGAGCGTCGGCTGAGCGCCGAGACTCTGGCCCGCCACGGAGGTGTCACCGACGCGCTGCGCAAGCAGCGCAAGCTGACCGACGAAGCGATCACCAGCTTCCAGTCGCTCTCGGGGGTGACCGCGGACGACGCGCCCGGAGAGGTGCTGGACGCGGTCGGCCAGGCCCGCCAGGCGATCAACCAACTGCCCGCGCAGCGCACCCTCGTGGACGAGGGCGGCAATGAACAGCAGAAGGCCGTGTACGGCTACTACACGGATCTGATCGCGGTCGACCTGAAGCTGTTCACCGCGCTCAGCCATGTGGACAACGGCAAGATCACCACGCTCTCGCAGCCGCTGGTCGACCTGTTCTGGTCCAAGGAGATGATCTCGCGCTCCGACGCCCTGCTGGCCCGTGGCTGGCCGAAGGGCAAGCTGAGCACGGAGGACCTCCAGCAGGTGCGGCAGGCCGTTTCCAGCCAGTCGTTCCAGTACTCCGACAAGGTCGCCCCCTACCTTCCGCCCGACGAGAAGGCGATGTGGGACGCGATCGCGAGCAGTCCCGCCTGGAAGACCAAGACCCAGGTGGAGACGCAGGTGCTGCGGCCCGCCGACCCGGACGGTGCCGGATTCGTCAGCCTCGGTGCCCAGGAGAAGACCTGGCGCGGCGCGATGGACCAGCTCACACCCCAGCTCGTGGAGCTGATGGAGCACCGCACCGCCCTGGTGGTCGAGAAGGGCAAGGACAGCGTCATCTCGCTGCTGATCAGGGTCGTCCTGACCACCGTGGTCGGCCTCCTCGCGGTCATCGCGGTCATCTGGATCACCTGGCGCCTCACCCGTAACCTGCGCCGCCGCATCAGCCGGCTCCAGGAGCGGGCCGAGGAGCTGGAGAAGACGCTGCCCGATGTCGTCGACCGGCTCGCCAAGGGCGAACGCATCGATGTCGAGGCCGAGGCCCGTGCCATCGCGCAGGACGCAGGGAGCAGCAAGTCGGACGAGCTGACGCAGCTCGGCAACGCCCTCAACCTGGCCCGCACCAGCGCCGTGCAGGCGGCCGTCAAACAGGCCGACCAGCACCGCGGCTTCGAGCGGCTGCTGCAACGCATCGCGCGCCGCACCCAGCAGTTGATCGGCCAGCAGCTGAAGAAGCTGGACGAGCTGGAGCGCAAGCACGAGGACCCCGAGATCCTGGACGGCCTCTTCGACCTCGACCACCTCACCGCCCGGCTCCGACGCTACGAGGAGAACCTGGTGATCCTCGCCGGCGGCTCCCCGCACCGGCGCTGGCGCAAGCCCGTTCCGCTGCTCGACGTCATGCGTTCCGCCCAGGGCGAGGTGCAGGACTACCGGCGCGTGGTGCTGGATCTGGACGGCACCCCGTGGCTCACGGAACGGGCCGTCGGACCGGTCTCCCACGTGCTCGCCGAGCTGATCGAGAACGCCCTCAGCTTCTCCAGGCCGCCGAGCCCCGTCGAGGTCAGGGCCGCCCGGGTGAGCCGGGGCCTGGCCATCGAGGTCGAGGACCGGGGGCTCGGCATGGACGAGCAACAGCTCTCCGAGGCCAACGAGCTGATGAGCCGTCCGCCCCGGATGGACGTGCTGGCCCACTCCGACGACATCCGTCTCGGCCTGTACGTGATCGCACGCCTCGCCGACCAGCACGGCCTGCGGGTGGAGTTCCGCCCCTCGGCCTTCGGCGGCACCCGCGTCGTCGTGCTCGTCCCCGACGCGCTCACGGTCCCCGAGCCGCGCACCGGCCCGGTGGGCGTGCCGTCCCCCGAGGAGGCCGGCCAGGCCCCCGCGCCCGCCGCGACCGGCGACGGCGAGGCACTGCCCAGCCGGGGCCGCGGCCAGGCCCTCGCCGGGGTCACCGCGCTGCACGCCTCCGGCGCACCGTTCGATGCCACCGCGGCTCCTTACACCGCGGCCCCGTACACCGTGGCGTCCGAGCCCTTCCCCGACCGGGAGGGGCAGCAGCCGCAGCCCGCGCCCGCCGACGACCCGTTCGGCGACACCGAGCACCCGTTCCCGCCGTACACCGGAACCGCGCCCGGGACATCCCCGTACGGTTCCGCCGGCCCGGCGTCCCCGTACGGCAGCTCCCACGAGGAGCCGTACGCCCCGGGCGAACAGCCGTACATGAAGGCCGACGGCCAGTACCCCGTACCGCACCAGCCGTATCCGATGCCGGAGGAGCCGTACATGACTCCGCAACAGCCGTACACGGGACCGTATCCGGCGGGCGTCGCCGGGGACCCGAACGGATTCCCGGTCCCCGGTGTCCGGCAGCCGGAAGCGGCCGCCGGACATCCCGCGCAGCTGCCGGTGGCCGAGCCCGACCATCCGGCTCCGCCGTCGCCGGAGGCCATCGTTCCCGGTGGCGGGCCCGGCCGGCCCGCACTGCCGGCCCCGCCCGCCGCGGAACCCCCGTTGCCGCGCCGGGTCCGGCAGGCCAGCCTCGCGGACGAACTGCGGATCGCCCCGGCCGTCCGGCCTGCCGCGTCGCAGCCGCAGAGCCGGGACGAGAACCCGCTGCTCCGGCCGGCCCCCCGTCGGGCCGGAGCCGCGATCGGAGCCTTCCAGCGGCGGTCCCGCGCCGCCCGCGCGACCGATGAGGCGCCGACGGAGCCCGGCCCGCTCGCCCACCACCCCACGAGAGAAGAACGGTCATGACACGCACAACCGCCACTCACCAGGACCTCGACTGGCTGCTCGACGGTCTCGTGGACTCGGTGGCCGAGACCCTCAACGCCGTGCTGCTCTCCGACGACGGCCTGGTGGTGAGCCACTCGCGCACCGTCGAGCGCGCCGACGCCGAGCGGCTGGCCGCCATCTGCACCGGCCAGCAGAGCCTGGCCCGCGGTGTCGGGCAGCTCTTCAACGGCGGCGGCGTGCACCAGGTGATCGTCGAGCTGTCCGACCTGTGGCTCTTCATCATCTCGGCCGCCCAGGGCACGCACCTGGCCGTCGTCGCCTCCCAGGAGGTGGACGCCGAGATCATGTCCTTGGCCATGCACAACCTCGTCCAGCAGGTCGGCCAGAAGCTCAGCACCCCGGTGCGCGGTGACTTCGACGCCTTCGGCGGCGGGGACGGGCCGCACGCGTGACCCCGCACTGGGAGGACGAGGAGACGGAGGAGGACGGCGCGGGCACCATGGTGCGCCCGTACACCATCACCCGTGGCCGGACCGCCCCCGAGCGGGACGACTTCACCCTCATCACCGTACTGACGACCGCACACGACCCGCGGGACGAACACGGCGCGGCGGCCCGGCCCGGCCGGCTCCAGCCGGAGCACCGGATGATCCTGGACCGCTGCCGGCGCCCCGCGGCGGTCGCCGAGGTCTCCGCCGACCTCAACCTCCCGGTCTCGGTGACCAAGATCCTGCTGGCGGACCTGGTGTCCCACGGCCTGCTGCTCGCCCGCGCCCCGCTCTCGGTGGCACGGGCGGCCGGCGGTGCGGACATGGGCGTGCTGGCCGCTGTTCGCGACGGACTCCGGAGACTCTGAGTAAAGATGACAAGCAGTTACGCGGCCCCCGCCGCCGTCAAGATCCTTATCGCCGGAGGCTTCGGTGTCGGCAAGACCACCCTGGTGGGCGCCGTCAGCGAAGTCGCGCCCCTGCGCACCGAGGAGTTCCTGACCAAGGCCAGCATCGGCGTCGACGACCTGGCCGGTGTCGGCCAGAAGGACACGACCACCGTGGCACTGGACTTCGGCCGGATCACGGTCAGTCCCGAGCTGGTCGTCTACCTCTTCGGCACACCGGGCCAGGAACGTTTCTGGTTCATGTGGAACGACCTGGTCAACGGCGCGCTCGGTGGCGTCGTGATCGCCGACACCCGTCGGCTGGAGACCAGCTTCGCCTCGATCGACTTCTTCGAGAGCCGCGACATCCCGTTCGTGGTGGCGATCAACTGCTTCCACGGCCACAACACCCGTACGGCGGACGAGGTCAGGGCGGCGCTCGACCTCGACCCCCATGTCCCCCTGCTCGTCGGCGACGTGCGCGACCGGCCGTTCGGCCGGGACGTGCTGCTGGCCCTGGTGGACCACCTGATGAGCCTGCCCGTCGCGGCCGGCTGACGAGCCCCCTTCCCGCAAGTCCTTCCGCTGACTCCCGCTCTGGAGATATCCGATATGGCAACACCTCTGCGCGTCCTGATACACGGCGGCGGCATCGGCGGGCTGACGCTCGCCACCGCCCTGGCCCGGCGCGGCCACACCGTCGAGGTCGCCGAGCTCCGCGACGAGCTCGACGCACTCGGCGTCGGCATCATCCAGCCGTCCAACGCCCTCCACGTCATGCGGGAGATCGGGGTGCTCGACGACTGCCTCAAGGCCGGCTTCGAGTGGGAGGTACTGACCATCGCGGACCCGGCCGGGAACACCCTGGCGGAGATTCCGCAGCCCCGGATGGGCGACGCGCCCTCCAACAACGGCATCCCCCGCCCCGCCCTGGCCCAGGTGCTCGGCGCCGCCGCCACGGCGGCCGGGGCCACGATCCGGTTCGGCACCACCATCGCCAAGCTCGCGGACAACGGCGAGGGCGTGGACGTCACCCTGTCCGACGGCTCGGCCGCCCGCTGGGACCTGGTCGTCGGCTTCGACGGCATCGGCTCGCCGCTGCGCAGCCGGCTGTACGGCAACCGTTTCGTCCCCCAGTACACCGGCTTCGCCAACTGGCGTGTCACCATGCCCCGTCAGGACCGGGTGCGAGGCGTCGTGATGAGTACGGCGGGCCAGGCCGCCAAGGCGCTGCTCACCCCGATCACGGACGACCTGATGTACCTGGGCGCGGTGTTCGCGGAGTCCGAGGACTTCCGGCCCGACCCGGAGAAGGCCCACGAGCAGCTCAAGGAGCGGCTCCCGATGTTCTCCGGGCCGGTCGCCGAGGCGCTCGCCGCGGTCACCGGACCCGAGAACGTGGTGTATTCGCGGATCTCCCAGGTGACCGTCGAGGAGCCGTGGCACATCGGCCGGGTCGTCCTGGCCGGTGACGCCGCGCACGCGAGCACCCCGCACATCGCGCAGGGTGCGGCGATGGCCGTGGAGGACGCGCTGGTGCTCGCGGAGTCGCTGGACGCCGAGCCGGACGTGGCCGCCGCGCTCGACCTCTGGGAGGGGCGCCGCCGTCCCCGTGCCATGTGGGTGCAGGCCATGTCGCGTGCCGTGCTCAAGCAGGAGACGGGCGGCGAGACGACGCCCGAGGAGGACGAGCTGCTGAAGGTCGGCATTCCGGGCGCGGCCCACGTGCTGGTGAAGCCGTACTGATCACGCGCTGACCGCGCCGAGCGTGCCAGTGCGCCCCCTGCGGGCCCGGATTCCCGGGCCCGCGGGGGGGCGTTCGCGCTGTCCGGCCCGCTCAGGCCAGCACCGCCACCCCGTCGATCTCGACGAGTGCCTGCTCGTCCCAGAGCCGCGCCGCCCCGATCACGGCCATCGCGGGGTAGTCGCGGCCCGCCAGCCGCCGCCAGATCCGCCCCAGTTCTGCGGCGTTCGCCCGGTAGTCGGCGACATCGGTGGCGTAGACCGTGACCCTGGCCAGGTCCGCCGGGGCGCCGCCCGCCGCGCGCAGGGCGGCGAGCAGATTGGTGAGGGCGGCGGCGAACTGCTCGGGCAGGGTGGACCCGACGATGTCGCCCCGCTGGTCGAGGGCGGTCTGCCCGGCCAGGAAGACCAGTTGGCTCCCGGTGGCGGTGACCGCGTGCGAGAAGCCCGCGGGCGGGGAGAGTTCGACGGGGTTGATGCGGTGGATCGGGCTCATGCGGACGGCTCCCGGTTGGCGTACAGCTCCTTGGCGATGATCGTGCGCTGCACCTCGCTGGCGCCCTCGTAGATCCGCGGGGCGCGGACCTCCCGGTAGAGGTGTTCGAGCAGATGGCCGCGGCGCAGGGCGCGGGCGCCGTGCAGTTGGACGGCCGTGTCCACGACGTACTGCGCGGTCTCGGTCGCGAACAGCTTGGCCATGGCGGCGCGGCACGGGACGCCCGGCTCTCCCGCGTCGTACGCGGCGGCGGCCGCGTACACCAGCAGCCGGGCGGCCTCGGTGCGGGTGGCCATCTCCGCGACCTGGTGGGCGACCGCCTGGAGGTCCTTGAGCGGGCCGCCGAACGCGGTGCGCTCCCCGGTATGCACGACGGTGGCGTCGAGGGCGGCGCGGGCCATGCCGACGGCGAACGCGCCGACGCTCGGCCGGAACAGGTTGAGGGTGTTCATAGCGACCCGGAAGCCCCGGTCCGGTTCCCCGAGCACGTCGTCGGCGGTGACCGGTACGCCGTCGAAGGCGAGGGACCCGATCGGGTGCGGCGAGAGCATGTCCAGACAGTCGCCGGTCAGCCCGGGGCGGTCGGCGGGGACCAGGAACGCGGTGACGCCGCGGGCTCCGGCGCCCCGCGTCGTACGGGCGAAGACGGTGTAGAAGTCGGCCTCGGGGGCGTTCGAGATCCAGCACTTCTCGCCGGTCAGCCGCCAGCCGTCCGGTACGGGCGCGGCATCGAGGGCGAGGGCCGCCGCGTCCGACCCGGCCCCCGGCTCGCTCAGCGCGAACGCGGCGACGGCGCGGCCCGCGCGGACCTCGGGCAGCCAGCGCTCCCGGTGGGCCGCGGTACCCGCCTGGACCACGGGGTACGTACCGAGCCCCTGGAGCGCCAGCGCGGTCTCGGCCTCCGTGCAGCCCCGGGCGAGGGATTCGCGCAGCAGGCAGAGGTCGAGGGCGCCGGAGTCCAGCAGCCGGTCCAGCAGGCCCAGCTCGCCCAGGGCGACGAGGAGCGGCCGGTTGACGTGACCGGGCTCGCCCTTCTCCGCGAGCGGGCGCAGCCGCTGCTCGGCGAGGGTGCGCAGTTCCTCGCACCAGGCGGTCCGGTCCGGATCGAGCGAGAATGCCGTCATACCGGCGCCTCTCTTGTCGGAGTCCCGTCGGAAGCATGGCGCACGCCGTTCGCTCACGGCTTCTCTGCGGGCCCGCCGCCGTGAGTTCTGCGCACGCCTTCTCTCGCGCCTTGCCCGAGTATCCCGTTTTATCGCGGACCGTTGACTACCGTCACTCAAACGATACGCTTCAGGGGCGACAAGGGGGCGATCCGTCATGGACCCGAAGGCCTCAGCGCACATCGACCGCTTTGCCAGGGAGCATCTGCCACCCGCCGACCAGTGGCCGGAACTGGTCTTCGACCTGCCCGAGCTGCACTATCCGGACCGGCTGAACTGCGCCGTCGAGCTCCTGGACCGCACGGCGGACCGCTTCGGAGCCGGGCGCCCCGCCTTCCGTACGGCGGACGGCGCGGTGCTGAGCTACGGGGAGCTGCGGGACCGGGTCGACCGGATCGCCCACGTCCTCACCTCGGACCTGGGGGTCGTCCCCGGCAACCGTGTGCTGCTGCGCGGCCCCACCACGCCCCACCTCGCCGCCTGCTGGCTGGCGGTGCTGAAGGCCGGCGCGATCGCCGTCACCGTACTGGCCCAGCAGCGGGCAGCCGAACTCGCCACGATCTGCTCGATCGCCCGGATCAGCCACGCCCTGTGCGACATCCGCTCGGTCGACGACCTGGCGCGGGCGCGGGTGCCGGGGCTGCGGATCACCGCGTACGGCGGTACCGCCCCGGACGACCTGCTGCGGCTCGCCGCCGCCCGGCCGGGCCCCTACCCGGCCGTGGACACCGCG
The DNA here is from genome assembly GCF_044744085.1 of Streptomyces sp. NPDC087428. Lineage (NCBI taxonomy): Bacteria > Bacillati > Actinomycetota > Actinomycetes > Kitasatosporales > Streptomycetaceae > Streptomyces > Streptomyces sp. NPDC087428. Next base: position 37,855 of record NZ_JBIUXR010000026.1, on the reverse strand, counting down.
TCGGACGACGTCGCGCTGATCGCCTTCACCTCGGGGACCACCGGCCGCCCCAAGGGGTGCATGCACCTGCACCGCGATGTGCTGGCCATCGCGGACACCTTCTCCCGGCACGTCCTGCGGCCGGTGCCGGAGGACGTGTTCGCCGGCAGCCCGCCGCTCGGCTTCACCTTCGGGCTCGGCGGCCTGGTGGTCTTCCCGCTGCGGGCCGGTGCCTCGGCGCTGCTGCTGGAACAGGCCGGTCCCAAACTGCTGCTGCCGGCCCTCGCCGCCCACCGCGTCTCGGTGCTGTTCACGGCCCCCACCGCCTACCGGGTGATGCTCGACCAGCTCGACGGGTACGACCTCTCCGCACTGCGCCGCTGTGTGTCGGCGGGCGAGAACCTGCCCGTCGCGACCTGGCGCTCCTGGTACGAGCGGACCGGTCTGCGCATCATCAACGGCATCGGCGCCACCGAGCTGCTGCACATCTTCGTCTCCGCGGCCGACGACGCGATCCGCCCCGGCACCACCGGCGTCCCGGTACCCGGCTGGCAGGCCCGGGTGGTGGACCGGGACGGCGCTCCGGTGCCGGACGGCGAGCCGGGACTGCTGGCCGTCCGCGGACCGGTCGGCTGCCGCTACCTCGCCGACGAGCGGCAGCGGGAGTACGTACGGCACGGCTGGAACCTCACGGGCGACACCTATGTGCGCGACGCGGACGGCTACTTCCACTACGTGGCCCGCGCCGACGACATGATCATCTCCTCCGGCTACAACATCGCGGGCCCCGAGGTCGAGGACGCGCTGCTGCGCCACCCGGAGGTGGCGGAGGCCGCGGTGGTGGGCCGTGAGGACGAGCTGCGCGGCCGGATCGTGGCGGCGTACGTGGTCCTGCGGGAGGGCTCCACGCTCTCGGCGGACGCGCTGCGCGCCTTCATGAAGACGGAGCTGGCCCCGCACAAATGCCCGCGCCTCATCACCTTCCTGCCCGCACTCCCCCGTACCGCGACGGGCAAACTGCAACGGTTCCGGCTGCGTGCGGACGAACAGGGTGCCGGCCCTTCCGCTTCGGGCCGAGAATGACCACATGGCCGAACCGCACGCACCCCGCTCGCTGATCGTCACCCTCTACGGTGCCTACGGCCGGACCCCCGGCGACGCCCCGCTGCCGGTCGCCGGACTCATCCGGCTGCTGGGCGCCGTCGGCGTGGACGCCCCCGCCGTACGGTCCTCCGTCTCCCGGCTGAAGCGGCGCGGGCTCCTCGTCGCGGCCCGTACGGCGGACGGGTCCGCCGGCTACGCGCTCTCGGCCGACGCCCGCCAGTTGCTCGACGACGGCGACCGGCGGATCTACCGGCACCCGGCGCCCCGGCCCGGCGACGGCTGGGTGCTCGCGGTGTTCTCCGTACCGGAGGCCGAGCGTCACAAGCGGCACCTGCTGCGCTCGCGGCTGGCCCGGCTGGGCTTCGGCACGGCCGCCCCCGGTGTCTGGATCGCCCCGGCCGGGCTGTACGACGAGACCCGGCACACCCTGGAGCGCCTCGGACTCGCCCCGTACGTCGACCTGTTCCGCGGCGACCATCTGGGTTTCGCCGCCACCGCGGAGTCGGTGGCGCGCTGGTGGGACCTGGACGCGATCGCCCGGCTGCACCACGAGTTCCTGGAGCGGCACGAACCGGTGCTGCGGTCCTGGGAGTCGCGGGGGGACGCGGCGGCCGATCCCGAGCACGCCTACCGCGACTACCTGACCGCGCTGGACTCCTGGCGCCGGGTGCCGTACGCGGACCCGGGACTGCCGCGCGAGCTGCTGCCCGAGGAGTGGCCCGGGGGCAGGTCGGCGGAGGTCTTCGGGCTGCTGCACGAGCGGCTGCGGGACGCGGGGGCCGAGTTCGTGCACGCGTAATACAGGTGCTGCCCGGGTCGCCCGCCCGGCAGAATGCGGGTGCATGACCTGGACCTTCACCGACGACGTCGACGTGTTCCTCGACGCGGCCGGCGCCTTTCTCGCCGCCCGGCCGGCCGAGAACACCCTCGCCCTGACCGTCACCGCGTCCTTGCGACGCAATGGCCCGCACGCGTTCACCGATCACGCCCCGGTGCTGGGCTGGTGGCGCGGGGCGGACGGTGCGGTGGCGGGGACCGTGGTACGGACACCGCCCCGTCCGGCGCTGCTGAACGGGCTCGTCCCGGAGGCGGTCGGACCGCTGCTGGCCGCCCTCCCGCTCACCGGCGTCAACGCGGACCGGGCCACGGCCGGGGCGGTGGCGGCCCACTGGCCGGGTCACCGCCTCGACGAGGAGCAGCGGCTCTACCGGCTCGGCGAGTTGATACCGCCCTCGCCCGCTCCCGGTGGCCGGGCAAGGGCCGCGACCGGGGCGGACCGGGAACTGCTGCTGGGCTGGTTCCGCGCTTTCGCCGCCGAGATCGGCGAGTCGGCCGGGCGCCCGGAACGGGCGGTGGACGAGCGGACGGCCGAGGGGCGGCTGACGCTCTGGGAGGACGGCGGCGTCCCCGTGTCGATGGCGGGCGTCTCGCCGCGGATCGCGGGCACGGTACGGGTCGCGCCGGTCTACACCCCGCCCGAGCACCGCGGCCGGGGCTTCGCGGCGGCGGTGACCGCGCAGATCAGCCGGACGGCCCGGGAGGCGGGCGCGGACGAGGTGCTGCTCTTCGCCGACCTGGCCAATCCCACGAGCAACGGTGTTTATGTACGGATCGGCTACCGGGCGGTCTCCGACCGGATGCTGATCAGCGTGGAGGGAAGCGCTGGATGAGAATCCCGAGCCGGTGTGGCCGGTAGGCGAACGGGGTGCGGTGGCGGCGGTACGGGGAGCCGGGGCAGGAGTTCCGCGCCGGCACGAAGGCCTTCCGGGCGGGGCGGAGGCCTACGCCACGCGTGCCTGTCGTCAGGGGCTGTCAGCCCAGAGTGAGCCGCGGTCTCGGTGCGTCGGTGCGGCCGGTCGGCGGGGTGCGGCTGCCCGCGCCGTACGGGAGCGGCCAGGGCGCGCCCTGCCCCGCGTAGCCCTGCTCGGCGGCCGCGTGCAGCGTCCAGTGCGGGTCGTACAGGTGGGGCCGGGCCAGGGCGCAGAGGTCGGCGCGCCCCGCCAGCAGCAGGGAGTTGACGTCGTCCCAGGAGGAGATGGCGCCCACCGCGATGACGGGCACGCACAGGGTGTTGCGAATCCGGTCGGCGTACGGGGTCTGGTAGGAGCGCCCGTACTCGGGCTGCTCGAAGGGGACGACCTGGCCGGTGGACACGTCGATGGCGTCGGCTCCGTGGGCGACGAACGCGCGGGCGATCCCGACGGCGTCCTCTGCCGTGGTGCCGCCCCGCGCCCAGTCCGTGGCGGAGATCCGGACCGTCATCGGACGGTCGTCGGGCCACCGTTCGCGGACGGCGTCGAAGACTTCGAGCGGGTAGCGGAGCCGGTTCTCCAGTGATCCGCCGTACTGGTCGGTGCGGTGGTTGGTGAGCGGCGAGAGGAAGCCGGAGAGCAGGTAGCCGTGGGCGCAGTGGAGTTCGAGGAGGTCGAATCCGCAGGTGCCGGCGCGGTGGGCGGCGTCCGCGAACTGCTCGCGCACCGCGTCGAGACCGGCCCGGTCCAGGGCGTGCGGGACCTGGTTGACACCCTGCGCGTACGGGATCGGGGAGGCGGCGGCGAGCGGCCAGTTGCCCTTGTCCAGCGGCTGGTCGATGCCGTCCCACATCAGTTTGGTGGAGCCCTTGCGTCCGGAGTGGCCGAGCTGGACGCCGATGGCGGTGCCCGGCGATCCGGTGTGCACGAAGTCGGTGATCCGGGTCCAGGCGGCGGCCTGTGCGTCGGTGTAGAGGCCGGTGCAGCCGGGGGTGATGCGGCCCTCGGGGCTCACGCAGACCATTTCCGTCATGACGAGCCCGGCCCCGCCGAGCGCCCTGGCGCCCAGGTGGACGAGGTGGAAGTCGCCGGGGACACCGTCGGTGGCCGAGTACATGTCCATGGGCGACACGACGACGCGGTTGCGCAGTTCCAGTCCGCGCAGCCGCAGCGGGGTGAACATCGGCGGGGTGCCGGGCGGGCAGCCGAACTCCTCCTCGACCGCCGCGGCGAACCCGGCGTCGCGCAGCCGGAGGTTGTCGTGGGTGACGCGGCGGCTGCGGGTGAGGAGGTTGAACGCGAACTGGCGGGGCGGCTGGTCGACGTGACGGCTCAGCTCCTCGAACCAGCGCAGGCTGGCGGCCGCGGCGCGCTGGGTCGATTCGACGACGGGGCGGCGCTCGCTCTCGTACGCGGCGAGGGCCGCGGGCAGGCCGGGCTGCTCCTCGATGCAGGCGGCGAGCGCGAGGGCGTCCTCGACGGCGAGTTTGGTGCCGGAGCCGATGGAGAAGTGCGCGGTGTGGGCGGCGTCACCGATGAGGACCGTGTTGCCGTGCGACCAGTGGGCGTTGACGACGGTGCTGAAGGTGAGCCAGGAGGAGTTGTGGGAGCGCAGCGGCCGGCCGCCGAGCGCGTCGGCGAAGACCGTGGCACAGTGCCGGATCGAGTCGGCCGGGTCGCGGGTGTCGAATCCGGCTGCCCGCCAGACCTTCTCTCGCATCTCCACGATGACGGTGGACGCGTCCGGGGAGAACGGATAGCCGTGCAGCTGCATCACGCCGTACGCGGTCTCGGCGGTCTCGAAGCGGAAGGCGTCCAGGGCGAAGTCGGCGGCGAGCCAGATGTAGCGGCAGCGGTGGGTGGTGACGCGGGGGCCGAAGCGGTCGGCGTGGGCGGTGCGGGTGGCGCTGTGCACCCCGTCGGCAGCGATCACCAGGTCGTACGAGGCAGCGAGTTCGGCCGCGAGCGGGGCCTCCGTCCGGAAGTGGAGCCGTACCCCGAGGGAAGCGCAGCGCTCGTGCAGGATCTCCAGGAGGCGGCGACGGCCGAGGGCGGCGAAGCCGTGACCGCCGGAGGTCTGGGTGTGGCCGCGGTGGACGATGTCTATGTCGTCCCAGCGGACGAACTCCTTCTGGAGCGCGCGGTGGACGGTGGGGTCGGCGTGCTCGATGCCGCCGAGCGTCTCGTCGGAGAGGACGACGCCGAAGCCGAAGGTGTCGTCAGGGGCGTTGCGCTCCCAGAGGGTGATCTCGCGCCCGGGGTCCAGCCTCTTGAGCAGCGCCGCGGCGTAGAGCCCGCCGGGGCCGCCGCCGATGACGGCGATCCGGTGCGGGCCGGCGGACGGGGTGTCGGGGGTCGGGCCCCCGGGCGCCGTCATCGCGCTACCGGCCTTGCCACTTCGGCGGCCGCTTCTCGGTGAAGGCGGTGTGGAACTCGGCGTAGTCCTCGCCGTGCATCAGCAGGGCCTGGGTGGCGGCGTCCATCTCGACGGCGGCGGCGAGCGGCATGTCGAGTTCGGCGGTGAGCAGCGCCTTCGTCTGGGCGAGGGCGAGGGCGGGGCCGTCCGCGAGGCGGCGGGCGAGCTCGGCGGCCCGTTCGTCGGCGCGGCCCTCCTCGGTCAGTTCGCTGATCAGCCCGATGCGGGTCGCCTCGGGTGCGTGGACGGGTTCGCCGAGCATCAGCAGCCTGGTGGCGTGGCCGAGGCCCACCACCCGGGGCAGCAGATAGGCGGCGCCCATGTCGCCGCCGGAGAGCCCGACCCGGGTGAAGAGGAAGGCGAACCTGGCCGTCGGGTCGGCGACCCGGAAGTCGGCGGCCAGCGTGAGGACGGCGCCCGCTCCGGCCGCGATCCCGTGCACGGCCGCGATGACGGGGAACGGGCACTCGCGCAGAGCCCGTACGACCTGACCGGTCATCCGGTTGAAGTCCAGCAGCTGCGCGGTGTCCATCGCGAGGGTGGCGCCGATGATCTCGTCCACGTCGCCGCCGGAGCAGAAGCCGCGCCCCTCGCCGGCCAGGACCAGGGCCCGCACGGTGCGCTCCCTGGACAGCTCGGCCAGCAGATCGCGCAGGTCGGCATAGGCGCCGAAGGTCAGCGCGTTGAGTTTCTCGGGGCGGGCGAGGGTGACGGTGGCGACACCGTCGCGCGTCGTGACCCGGAGGTGGCGCCAGTTCTCCGTACGTGGTGCGGAGCTGGGAAACGGGCTCATGGAGGGTGATCCCCTTCAGCCGTCGGGCTGCTGCTTGCGTCGAATTTATCACTCGTATGTGACTCCCGTCACGAGTACGCAATATGCAGAGCGTGAGACCGTTGTGACGAAAGTCCCCTTCGTACCGGTCGACAGCCCCTTGTCCGGGCCGCGGGGCTTCGTATGGTTGAAACCAAGAAGTAATGCGTTCCATGAACGTCTCACCCCTTGAATGGAACCCCCGCTGTGCCGTCCGATGTCCCTGCCCCCGCCTCCTGGCGGATCGCACTGCCGCACACAGCTGCGGCCGTGCCGATGGCCCGCGCCCTGATCCGTACGGCGCTGGCGGACATCGAGGCCCCGGCCGACAGCGACACCGCCGAACTGCTCACCGCCGAACTGGTCGCCAACGCGGTGGAGCACACCCCCGGCGACGGGCCCATCGAGCTGGTGGTGGAGCTGCTGCCGACCGGCTGCCAGGTGGAGGTGCACGACCACGACCCCGCCCCGCCGGGCGATCTCTCCCGTCCCGCACCGGGCAGCGAACCGGACCCCTGGCAGGAGCACGGCAGGGGTCTGCTGCTGATCCGCACCCTCAGCTCGTCGTGCGGTCACCGCACGACGGAACGCGGCAAGGCCGTGTGGTTCACCCTGCCGTCACCCGCCCGTCCGGTGATCTGACCGGGCCGCGGAAGGCGGTGCGGTCAGCCCGCGTTCCGGCCGGCCAGCCGCGACCGGCTCCTGCCGTAGCGGGCGTACAGCACCGCGCCGGCCGCGAGGAACACCGCGAACTGCACCCAGGTCGTCCAGCCGGTCCCGTACATGAGGTAGACGCAGAAACCGACGCCGAGGACCGGGCCGACGGGGTGGAGCGGAATCCGGAAGGAGCCCCTCACCTCGGGGTTGCGGTGGCGCAGCACGATCACCGCGAGGTTGACCGCGACCATGGTGGCGAGCGTCCCGATGGTCGTCAGGTTCACCACCACGTCGAGTGACGAGAAGGCCGCCGGTACGGCGAAGACGGTGGCCACGATCCAGGTGTTGGCGACCGGTGTCGAGGTCCGCGGCGAGACCCGTTCGAAGACCCGCGGGACCAGGCCGTCGCGCGACATCGACATGAGGATGCGGGTCTGCCCGTACATCACCGCGAGGACGACCGAGGCGATGGCGGCGATCGCCCCGAAGGCGATGATCCCGCCGCCGACCGTCGAGCCGGTGACCCGGTTGACGATCAGCGAGAGCGCGGCCGGCTTGTCGGAGACGGCGTCCGGGCCGAGGGCCCCGATCGCGGCGAGGGCGACCGCGCAGTAGAGCAGCGTGACCAGGCCGATGCAGATCATGATCGCCAGCGGAATGTCGCGCCGGGGGTTCTTGACCTCCTCGCCCGCGGTGGTGATGGCGTCGAACCCGATGTACGAGAAGAACGCCAGCGACGCCCCCGCGGTGACACCGCCCGCGCCGTGGGCCGCGAACGGGGTGAGGTTGCCGTGCTCGAAGGCGGTGAAGGCGATGGCGCAGAACATGACCAGGACGGTGATCTTGAGGACGGCCATCGCGGCCGTGGCCCCGGCGCTCTCGCGGATGCCCCGCACCAGCAGGGTCGCGGCCATCATGACCACGATGACCGCGGGCAGGTTGATCACGCCGCCGTCGCCGGGCCCCGAGGAGAGCGCGGCGGGCAGCTGCCCTCCGAAGAGGCTGTTGAGCAGCTCGTTCACGTACTGGCTCCAGCCCACCGCCACCGCGGAGACGGATACCCCGTACTCCAGGAGCAGACACCAGCCGACAAGGAAGGCGACGCGTTCTCCGAGGGTGGCGTAGGCGAAGGAGTACGAGCTGCCGGAGACCGGGACGGCGCTGCCCAGCTCGGCGAAGGAGAACGCGGTGAAGATGCAGGTGACCGCGGCGAGCACGAAGGACAGCACGACGGCGGGGCCGGCCTCGGCGACGCTGTCGGAGAGGCCGACGAAGATGCCGGTGCCGACCACGGCGCCGACTCCGAAGCACACCAGCTGGAAGAGACCCATGGTGCGCTTGAGGCCGTTCCCCTCAAGGTCGGCCCCTGATTCGGCGATCAGCTGGTGGGGGTCCTTGACGCGGCGCGGTGGGCCGGGCAGGCGCAGGGGGCTCACGGTGTTGTTCTCATCTCCGGCATCTCCGGTGGCACATGTGGGGGGATGCGTCCGCGACGTGGGGGCCGGTGGGGCGCACGAAAAATGGGGTTCGAGCGTGCGAGCTCGAACCCCACCAACGGGGACCACAATAGGCACCCATGCACACATTCACCCAATTGAGCGCATGAACATGCGGTTTGTCCCGGTCGGGACCGCCCGGGTCAGGACCCGGCCAACGTCGCGACCAGCACCGCCTTGATCGTGTGCATCCGGTTCTCCGCCTCGTCGAAGACGACCGAGTGGGCGGACTCGAAGACCTCGTCGCTGACCTCCAGCTCGGTCAGACCGTGCCGGGCGTGGATCTCCCGGCCCACCTTGGTGCCGAGGTCGTGGTAGGCCGGGAGGCAGTGCAGGAACTTCACGTCGGGGTTCGCGGTGGCCCGCAGGACGTCCATGGTGACGGCATAGGGCGCGAGGGCGGCGATCCGCTCGTCCCAGACCTCCTTGGGCTCCCCCATCGAGACCCACACGTCGGTGGCGACGAAGTCGGCGCCGCGCACACCCTCGGCGATGTCCTCGGTGAGCGTGACGGTCGCCCCGCTGCCCTCGGCGAGCCTGCGGGCCTCCGCGACGATCCCGTCAGCGGGCCAGTAGGCCTTCGGCGCGACGATCCGCACGTCCATGCCGAGCAGGGCGCCGGTGACCAGGTAGGAGTTGCCCATGTTGAACCGGGCGTCACCGAGGTAGGCGAAGGCGATCCGCTCCAGCGGCTTCGCGCTGTGCTCGGTCATGGTGAGGTAGTCGGCGAGCATCTGGGTGGGGTGCCAGTCGTCGGAGAGCCCGTTGAAGACAGGCACCCCGCCGTAGGCCGCCAGCTCCTCGACGGCCGCCTGGCTGTCGCCGCGGTACTCGATCCCGTCGAACATCCGGCCGAGGACGCGTGCGGTGTCCTTCACTGACTCCTTGTGACCCATCTGGGAGCCGGACGGATCGAGGTACGTCGTCGCCGCGCCCTGATCGGCGGCGGCCACCTCGAACGCGCACCGGGTACGGGTCGAGGTCTTCTCGAAGATCAGCGCGATGTTCCGGCCGCGCAGCCGCTGCACCTCGGTCCCCGCCTTCTTCGCGGCCTTCAGTTCCGCGGCCAGGTCGATCAGGCCGCGGAACTCCTCGGCCGTGAAGTCCAGCTCCTTGATGAAGTGGCGGCCTGCGAGGTCTATGGCCATGGTGACTGCTCCTGGGTCGGGCGGGGGGACGCATACGGTAACCCTGGAAGTCTATACGATGCAATGCATCGCTATACAGAGTGGTTTCGATGCCCCGCACCCGCACGGGTCACACCGCTCACACCGCTCACACCGCTCACACCGGATCGCGGACCACCGGGCAGCTCATGCAGCGGGGTCCGCCCCGGCCCCGGCCCAGTTCGCTGCCGCGGATCTCGATGACCTCGATCCCCTCCTTGCGCAGGTGGCTGTTGGTGGTGGCATTGCGCTCGTAGGCGACGACGACGCCCGGTTCGACGGCCAGGACGTTGCAGCCGTCGTCCCACTGCTCGCGCTCGGCGGCGTGCACGTCCTGGGTGGCGGTGAGGACCCGGATCGAGTCCAGGCCCAGCGCCTCGGCGATGGCGCGGTGCATGTGCTCGGGCGGATGGTCGGTGACCTTGAGGTCACGCGGGCCGTCGCCCGGCTCGATGGTGTACGAGCGGAGCATCCCCAGGCCCGCGTACTTGGTGAAGGTGTCCCCGTCGACCATCGTCATCACCGTGTCCAGGTGCATGAACGCCCGGCTCTTGGGCATGTCGAGCGCCACGATCGTGCGGGCGGACCCGGCGTCGAAGAGTCCGCGGGCCAGCATCTCCACCGCCTGCGGGGTCGTGCGCTCGCTCATTCCGATGAGGACGGCTCCCCGGCCGATGACCAGGACGTCACCGCCCTCGATGGTGGAGGGGTAGGCGGCCTGCCCCTCCGACCAGCGGTGGAAGGCGCCCGCGTCGGGGCCGGTGAAGAGCGGATGGTGCCCGTAGATCGCCTCGAAGTGGACGGTCTCGCGCTGCCGGGCCGGCCAGCGCATGGCGTTGATGGAGACCCCGTCGTAGATCCAGGCCGAGGTGTCACGGGTGAAGAGGTGGTTCGGCAGCGGCCCGAGCAGGAAGTCGTCCAGGTCCATGACGTGGAAGCGCACCGAGGTCGGCTCGCGGTGCCGCTCCAGGAACTCCCGTTTGGTCATCCCGCCGACCAGCGCCTCGCAGAGTTCGGTGGCGGTCAGCTCCTCGAAGGCGGCCCGCAGATGCTCGGTGGCGAGCGGGCCGTACTCCTTCTCCTCGAAGACCCGGTCCAGCACGAGCCGCCGGGCCACCGGGATCTCCAGCGACTCGCGGAGCAGGTCCCCGAAGAGGTGCACCTCGACGCCTCGGTCGCGCAGCACGTCCGCGAAGCCGTCGTGCTCCTGGCTCGCCCGGCGCACCCAGAGCACGTCGTCGAAGAGCAGCGCGTCCTTGTTGCTCGGGGTGAGCCGTTTCAGTTCCAGATCGGGGCGGTGCAGGATGACGCGGCGCAGCCGCCCGGCCTCGGAGTCGACATGGAATCCCATGCACCCATCCTCACCGCGCGGAGCGCCGTTCACCCGGCGAATCGCCTGCCGGTTCTTCCGGCGGGCCGGGATCCCACTGCCTCCCGGCCCGCCGGACGCGCCCTACAACCGGGGGTCGACCGGCTCCGACTCCAGCGCCAGCACCGCGAAGACCGCCTCGTGCACCCGCCACAGCGGCTCGCCCCCGGCCAGCCGGTCCAGGGCTTCGAGACCCAGTGCGTACTCACGCAGGGCGAGCGACCGCTTGTGGCCGAGGAAGCGGCCGCGCAGCCGGTCCAGGTTCTCCGGGCGGGTGTACTCGGGGCCGTAGATGATCCGCAGGTACTCCCGGCCGCGCACCTTGATGCCGGGCTGGACCAGCCGGCCCTTGCCGTCCCTGACGAACGCGCCGAGCGGCTTGACCACCATGCCCTCGCCGCCACGGCCGGTCATCTCCCGCCACCAGTCGATGCCGGAGCGGACCGACGCCTCGTCGGTGGTCTCGACGACGAGCCGCCGGGTGACCTGGAGCAGGCCCGTGGGGTCGTGCTCCACCAGCCGGTCCAGCCAGGCCAGCTGCTCGTCATGGGGCACGGCGGCGAGCGAGCGGCCCTGCACGGCGAGGATCTGGAAGGGTGCCAGCCGGACCCCGTCGAGCCCCTCGGTGCTCCAGCAGTACCGGCGGTAGGCCTCGGTGAACGCCGCCGCGTCCTCGGCCCGGCCGTGCTGCCGGTCCGCGAGCGCGCCGACGTCGATGCCACGCTCCACCGCTGCCGCGAGGGCGGCCTCCGCCGCGGGGAAGACGGCGCCCGAGGCGGCGCCGACCGCCGCGTACTGCGAGCGGAGCAGCCCGGCCGCCTTGAGGGACCAGGGCATCAACTCGGCGTCGAGCAGCACCCAGTCGGTGTCCCACTCCTCCCACAGCCCGGCGGCGGTGACCGCCGCGCGCAGCCGTCCGAGGACGGCCTCGGTCAGCGCGGCATCGTCCAGGAACGGGCGTCCGGTGCGGGTGTGCAGGGCGCCCGTCGGGCTGTCCCCGCCGCCGGCGTCCCCCGTGCCGAAGCGTTCCCGTGCCACGTCCGCGTCCCGGCAGACCAGGGCCACCGCCCGGGAGCCCATGTGCTTCTCCTCGCACACGACCCTGGCCACGCCGTCCGCCCGGTACTGCGCGAACGCCTCGGCCGGGTGCTCCAGATAGCCCTCTTCCTTCGAGGTGGCCGTCGGCGCCATGGTCGGCGGGAGGTAGGTGAGCAGCCTGGGGTCGACGGCGAACCGGCTCATGACCTCCAGCGCGGCCGCCGCGTTCTCCTCGCGCACCGCGATCCGGCCCATGTGCCGGGTCTCCACGATCCGGCGGCCCTGCACATCGGCGAGGTCCAGCGGACGGCCCTCACGGCCGCCCGGCGCCTCGGTGGTCAGCGGCTTCGCCGGCTCGTACCAGACCTGCTCGGCCGGTACGTCGACGAGCTCGCGCTCCGGCCAGCGCAGCGCGGTCATCTTCCCGCCGAAGACGGCGCCGGTGTCGAGGCAGATGGTGTTGTTGACCCAGGAGGTGGTGGGTACGGGCGTGTGGCCGTAGACGACGGCGGCGCGGCCCCGGTACTCCTCCGCCCACGGGTAGCGCACCGGCAGACCGAACTCGTCGGTCTCGCCGGTGGTGTCGCCGTACAGGGCGTGCGAGCGGACCCGGCCGGAGGTGCGCCCGTGGTACTTCTCGGGCAGCCCGGCGTGGCAGACGACCAGCCTGCCGCCGTCCAGTACGTAGTGGCTGACGAGCCCGTCGATGAACTCCGTGACCTGCTCCCGGAATTCCGGGCCCCTGGCGTCCTCCCGCTCCAACTGCTCGATGGTCTCCGCGAGTCCGTGGGTCGGCTGGACCTTGCGGCCCTTGAGGTAGCGGCCGAGCTTGTTCTCGTGGTTTCCGGGCACGCAGAGCGCGTTGCCTCCCGCCACCATCGACATCACACGGCGCAGCACGCCGGGGCTGTCGGGGCCGCGGTCGACGAGGTCGCCGACGAAGACCGCCGTACGCCCTTCGGGGTGCGCGCCGTCCACGTAGCCGAGCTTGCCGAGCAGGGTCTCCAGCTCGGAGCTGCAACCGTGGATGTCGCCGACGATGTCGAAGGGGCCGGTGAGGTGGCGGAGGTCGTTGTAGCGGCGCTCACGCACCACTTCCGCACGCCCGGCCTCGTCCTCGGTGCGCAGGATGTGGACCTTGCGGAAGCCCTCGCGCTCCAGGCCGCGCAGCGAGCGACGCAGCTCGCGGCGGTGGCGCTGGACGACGTGGCGGGGCATGTCGGCGCGGTCCGGGCGGGCCGCGTTGCGTGCGAGGCAGACCTCCTCGGGCAGGTCGAGCACGATGGCGATGGGCAGCACGTCGTGTTCCCGGGCCAGCTTGACCAGCTGACGACGGCTCTCGGGCTGGACGTTCGTGGCGTCGACGACGGTCAGCCGTCCGGCGGCCAGGCGCTTGCCCGCGATGTAGTGCAGGACGTCGAAGGCGTCCCGGCTCGCGCTCTGGTCGTTCTCGTCGTCGGCGACGAGGCCCCGGCAGAAGTCCGAGGAGATGATCTCGGTCGGCTCGAAGTGCCGGCGGGCGAAGGTGGACTTGCCCGAGCCGCTCGCCCCGATGAGCACCACGAGGGAGAGGTCGGTCACCGGCAGGGTGCGCGTGTTGCTTTCGCTGTTGCTGCTGCTGTTACTGCTGTCGCTGTTGTTGCCGTTGTTGCTGCGGCTTTCGCTGTCTCTGCCTCTGTCGCTGTCGTTGGTGCTGTGACCGGTGCTTGCGCTGGTGTCTGCGTCGGTGCTGTCACTGGTACCGCTCATGCGGCTTTCGCCCCCTTCTCGGTCTCGTCGGCCACGGTCATGGTGAAAACTGCCATCTGGGTGGGCGGCCCCACCTCGGGGTCGTCGGGGCCCACGGCGACGTACTCCACCGCGTACCCGTGCCGGCGGGCCACCCCGCCCGCCCAGTCCCGGAACTCGGCCCGGGTCCATTCGAACCGGTGGTCACCGTGCCGGACGTGCCCGGCCGAGAGCGTCTCCCAGCGGACGTTGTACTCGACGTTCGGCGTGGTCACCAGCACGGTGCGGGGCCGGGCCGAGCCGAACACCGCGTACTCCAGCGCGGGCAGCCGCGGCAGGTCGAGGTGCTCGATGACCTCACTGAGCACCGCCGCGTCGTAGCCCTTGAGCCGCTTGTCGGTGTACGTGAGCGAGCCCTGCTGAAGCGTCACGCGGGCGGCCTGCCGCTCTCCCATCCGGTCCAGCTTCAGCCGGCGCGAGGCGATGGTGAGGGCGCGCATCGAGACGTCGACCCCGACGATCTCCGTGAAGCGCACGTCCTTCAGCAGCGCCTGCACCAACTGGCCCTGTCCGCAGCCCAGGTCGAGCACCCGGCTCGCCCCGGCACCGCTCAGCGCGGCCAGGATCGCGGTCCGCCGCTGCTCTGCGAGCGGCACCGGCCGCTCCTCGGTGTCGGCCGTCTCGTCGACCGCGTTGTCGATGCTCTCGACATCGAGGTCGTCCGACTCGGCCAGCCGGACCAGCTCCAGCCGCTCCATCGCCTGCCTGGTCAGCCCCCAGCGGCGGGCCAGATACCGGCTGGTGATCAGCTTCTGCTCGGGGTGATCGGCCAGCCAGCCCTCACCGGCGCGCAGCAGCTTGTCCACCTCGTCGGGCGACACCCAGTAGTGCTTGGCGTCGTCGAGCACCGGCAGCAGGACGTACAGCTGCCGCAGCGCGTCCGCCAGTCGCAGCTCGCCTTCCAGCACGAGCCGTACGTACCGGGAGTCCCCCCACTCGGGGAACTGCTCGTCCAGCGGTACGGCCACCGCGTCCACCCGCGACCAGCCGAGCGGGCCGAAGAGCTTGCGCACCAGCTCGGCACCACCACGGGCCGGGAGGGCGGGCACCTCGATCCGCAACGGCAGCGTCTCCTCGGCCCGCTCGGGCATCGCCCGGCAGGCGCCGCTCAGCGCGGACTTGAAGACGGTGCTCATCGCGACGGACAGCAGCGAGGAGGCCGCGTACGGGCGGTCGTTGACGTACTGGGCGAGTGCCGCGTCAGGAGCACCGCCCCGGCCCTTGCCCTTGCCCCGCCGCACCAGCGCCACGGGATCCACCTCCAGCAGCAGCGCCGCCGTACAGCGCTCCACGGACGCCTCGGGATAGAAGACGTGCGCGGTGCCATGGGAAGTGGAGAACGTCTGCGCCTTCTCGGGATGCTTGTGCAGCAGGAATCCGAGATCGGTGGCGGGACGCTCCGGGGTGCCGGTTGTACTGATCGTCAGGAACACCCGTCCGATTATGGTCGGGTTCACTCCCTCTCACCAGGCAATTTCAGCCCGTCGCCGGATCTTCCGTCCCTCCTTCCGTGTGGTTCGCCGCCGGTGCTCCGAGCAGCGCGGCCAGTTCCGCGATGGTGTCCGGACCGACCCGGCAGCAGCCGCCGACCAGCCGCGCACCGGCCGCCCGCCAGGCCCGGACCCGCCGGGGATCGAACGCGGCGTCCCCGGCCCATCGCCGTCGCCCGGCATCCCAGCGTTCACCGCTGTTCGGATAGACGACGACCGGCTTGCCGGTCACCTCCGCCGCCGTCCGGACGGCCCGGTCCGCGTCGGCCGGATCGCAGCAGTTCACCCCGACCGCCACCACCTGGTCCTGCCCCGTCGCGAGGCCGAACGCCTCCTCCAGGGGCTGTCCCGCCCGGGTCTCCCCGTCCGCCACGGTGCAGGAGAGCCAGACCGGCAGCCCGCACTCCCCCGCGACCCGCAGCAGCGCCTCCGCCTCATCGCTGTCCGGCACCGTCTCCAGTGCCAGCACGTCGGGGCGGGCGGCGGCCAGCGCCTCGATCCGGGGCCGGTGGAAGCGTTCCAGCTCCCGGACCGAGAGCCCGTACCGGCCCCGGTACTCCGCGCCGTCCGCCGTCACCGCCCCGTACGGGCCGACCGAGGCGGCGACCCACACGTCCCGCGCCACCGAACCGGCCGCCCGCCGGGCCAGCTCCACACTCCGGGCGAACAGCGCGGCCGCCCCCGCCCTCCCGATGCCACGCCGCCCGAACCCTTCGAAACTCGCCTGATAACTGGCGGTGATGAGCACCTGCGCCCCCGCCCGCACATACGCCGTGTGCGCCGCCTCGATCTGCTCGGGCCCGTCGACGAGCAGCCGGGCGGACCACAGCGCGTCGGACAGATCGCAGCCCTGCGCCTCCAGTTGGCAGGCGAGTCCGCCGTCGAGCAGGACCGTCCTCGCCGCAAGGGCAGCCGCGAGGGACCGGGACGGCGTCCCGGCGAAGGGCCGGCCGGAGTCGCGGAAGTCTCGGGCGGACTCGCGGCCGGAATCGCCGACGGACTCGCCGACGGACTCGCCGACGGACTCGCGGGCGGAATCGCGGGCGGAATCGCGGGCGGAATCGCGGGCGGGCTGCACAGGTGCTCCTCTCCTCTCAGGTCAGGTCAGGTCAGGTCAGGTCAGGTCAGAGGGGCCTGGACCTCTCAGGTCAGCTGGGACTGGACCTGAGACGAGATCAGCTCCAGGTGTGCCAGGTCGTCGAGATCCAGCACCTGGAGGTAGATCCTCGAAGCCCCGATGGCTTCGAACCGGCCGATCTTGTCGACCACTTCGGCGGGCGAGCCCGCCAGGCCGTTCGCCTTGAGCTCCGCCACGTCCCGCCCGATGACGGCGGCACGGCGCGCCACCTCGGCGTCGTCCTTTCCGACACAGACGACCAGGGCGTTGGAGTACACCAGGTCGTCCGGTCCCCGGCCCGCCGCCTCAGCCGCTTCCCTGACCCGGCCGAACTGCTGCTCACTGTCCTCCAGCGAGGCGAACGGGATGTTGAACTCGTCCGCGTACTTGGCGGCCAGCCGCGGTGTGCGCTTCGCGCCGTGCCCGCCGATCAGTACCGGCACCTTTGCCTGCGCCGGCTTGGGCAGCGCGGGCGAGTCCGTGAGCTGGTAGTACGTGCCGTCATAGCTGAACGTCTTGCCGACCTCGGTCGACCACAGCCCGGTGATGATCGCGAGCTGCTCCTCCAGGCGGCCGAACTTCTCCTGGGGGAACGGGATGCCGTATGCCTTGTGCTCGTCCTCGAACCAGCCTGCGCCCAGGCCCAGTTCGACACGGCCGCCGGACATCTGGTCGACCTGTGCCACCTGGATGGCGAGCACACCGGGGAGCCGGAAGGTCCCCGCTGTCATCAGCGTGCCGAGACGGATCCGCTTCGTCTCCCGCGCCAGCCCGGCCAGCGTGATCCAGGCGTCAGTCGGGCCGGGAAGACCGTTTCCCCCTCCCATGTGCAGATAGTGGTCGGAACGGTAGAAGGCATCGAAGCCGAGGTCCTCGGTCGCCTTGGCGACGGTGAGCAGAGTGTCGTAGCTCGCCCCTTGCTGGGGCTCGGTGAAGATTCGAAGATCCATGCGTCCATCCTGCACCCCCGGGCACCGCGCGTCCTTCTCCTGCCGCCTTTCACCGCCGCAGTGTCCCGGGGCATCCCGGGCATCCGGGGCGCCGGGCTCTCAGGGCCGCCCGGCGCCCGGTCCCGCCGGTCCGTGGAGCACGCCGTGGGGTCCGTCCCGCTCCCTGCCGCGCTCCAGATCCTGCTGGCGCTCCCGGTCCCGTTCGTCGAGCAGCCGGAGCATTCCGTGGACCCGGTCCGTCGACTCGTCGGCGGCGTCGATCGCCTCCATGCACTGCCAGTACAGGCTCTGTTCATCGGTCTCGCACGCCACCCCGACCAGGGCTATCCCCACTTCCCCGAGCAGCGCGCCCAGCCCCGTCAGCGCGGCGCGCGGATCGGCGACTTCGGAGAGCTGTGTCGCCCTGGCCACCCCGGCCCGCGCCGCCGGGTGGTCAAGTGCCCCGTTGCTTCTGCCGCCGATCTCGCTGAGACCTCCCGCCTCGCCCCGTAACTCCTTGGGGCCGCTCGCCGCCAGCCGGCTGCCGACCGCCTGGGCCAGGGCCTGGGCCTGCCAGGCCTCCGCGATGATGTCCGGCGTGCCCCTGCTCTGGGACAGCGCCCGCCTAATGACCCTTACCAGCCGCTCCGCTTCCATGTGTTGCCCCCGTTCGATACGAAAACCCGCTCACCTCTTCCATTACCCACAGTGAGGGCGGTGGTACCGAAAGGCCAGGGGAATTCGGAAATCTGTGGACACCCTGTCGAATGTGAATAAGTTGATCACTCCAAAGAGTGACGATCGGGGGTATCACTACCCTTTGTGACAGGGAAGCGCACCTCATTCCGCTCGATCTTGGCCGCGAGGGCCGCCGTCGCGTCGATGCCCAGCACCTCGCAGAACTGCAGCAGATACGCGAGGACATCGGCGACCTCGTCCGACACCCGGTGCGCGGTCGCGGGATCATCCATCACGCGCGCCGACTGCTCCGGCGTCAGCCACTGGAAGATCTCCATGAGTTCGGATGCCTCGACGCTCAGCGCCGACGCCAGATTCTTGGGGGTGTGGTACTGCTCCCAGTCGCGTGCGGCCGCGAATGCGGCGAGCCGTCGTTGCAGAGCGGGTACGTCGAGTTCTGTCACATCCCCAGGTCTACCACCGCCGCTCCGGCCGTCCTGCGGGCCCGTGCCGCTCCCGCCTCCGTCACCGTGCCGAGCAGCCGGACGTGGCCGGCGGCCGCTGCCGAGGCCGCCGCGGTCAGCAGTTCCCGCGTCTGCTGTCCGTCCAGGTCACGGTCGAGCCCGTCGGCCAGCACGGTCAGGGTTTGCAGAGCCTGCGGCACCTCTGAATCGCCTTCCGCCGGGTCCGTCCCCGGCCCCATGATCAGGGCCACGGCCAGTGCCAGATACCGGAGTTCGCCGTCCCCGAGCCTTTCCAGCGGGGTGCCGGGTCCGTCGCCCCGGGCCACGACCGCGCGGACCAGCCCGTCCGCCGGCCGCTCGACGTCGATCCCGGTCACCGCTCGCGCGCATCCGGCGTTCGCCAGCGCGACCAGCCGGGCATGGCGGCGCCCGTGCCCGTATCGGTAAACCTGTCGCTGGCCCTGCCCCAGTCCCAGTCCCTGGCCCTGGCCCTGTCCCAGTCTCTGGTCCTGCCCCTGTCCCTGCCCGTTGCGCGCGGCATGCAGTACCGCCGCGAGGTTCCCGCAGTCGCGGCGCAGCCGGCCCTCGTCCGTCGGCACCGGTGTCCGCATCCGATGGGGCCGCGGTTCGCAGGCGAAGGCCGGGCGCAGGGCCACCACCATCTGTTCGGCGGCGGCCAGCACTTGCAGTTGGCCCGGTGTCCGGCCCGCGACCCGCAGCGGCAGCAGCGCCGTGCCCAGCCGGTCGTCCGGCAGTTGTTCCCGCCTCACCGGGAGCTCGTCCGCGGTGTGCCAGGCAGCCTGGAGCGTCGGCCGCCCCGGATCACGGAGCGCGGTGCTCAGCAGAGTCTGCCCGGCCCTGGTCAGCCGCTCGCCGACGATCCGGAGGGTGGGCTCGGCCTGGACGGCGAGTTCGAGCCGGACCGGCCCGGCCGGGCCGTCCGCCGTGCACCCGATCCGGAACCCGCGCCGCCCCTGCCGGTCGGGTGCGGCCCCTTCGGGCACGCACCCCGCCGGATCGGGGAACACCTCGGCGAGCGACGCCCCGGCTGCCAGCCGGGACAGCGCCTCGTACGCGCGCAGCACACTCGACGCCCCGCAGCCCGAGGGACCGGCGAGGAGGGTGAGCGGGGCCAGCGGCACGACCGTGCCCCGGTGCGCGGCGAAGGCGGAGAGCCGCAGTTCGGTCACGACAGGCCCGGCCCGACGCCCGTTCCTTGGGGTGACAGCGAGGCCGGTCGCGGAATCGGAGTCGCCCCAAGGCCCAGGGACGGGGCCGGGGCAAGGGCAAGGGCAAGGGCAGGGGCCGGAATCGGAGCCGGAATCGGTCCGGTCCGGCAGCCCGGATCGGTCCGGCAGCCCGGATCGGACGGGATCGGGCGCAAGGGCGCCTGGGCGGGGTGCGGTCATGCCCCGGACCGTACGCAGGCGCCTTCCCGGCGAACCGTTCCGCCGGATCGGCCGTCCTTCGATCGAAGTAAGCCGTCGCCCGCCCGCATACCGCGCCACCGATCTGGGTAGCCCGGAGGCGCGACCGCCCCGCAATGCCCTCGCGGCAGCCCTTCTAGGCCCCTGGCAAGCCCGCCGCCGTCACGCCCTCGACCTCCATGCCGATGGGTGACAGCAGGAAGACGTTCCGGTCCACCCGGTGCATTCCGCTGCCCAGCCCGAAGACGACCCCGCTGGTGAAGTCCAGGATCCGCTTGGCCACATCGGTCTCGGCGCTGGTCAGATCGAGCAGCACCGGAATCTGCGCGACCAGGTACTCGGCGACCTCGCGTGCGTCCGCGAAGATCTGGACCCGCAGCACCACCATGCGCCGCTGTTCCGCGCTCTCCCGCTCCTCCGGAACCGTCCGGTGGTCCACTCGGGAGGGCCACTCGTTGCGGCTGCGCAGGGGTACGACCTGGGCCAGTCCCTCCCACTGCTCATCGGTGACGTCATACCTGTCGTACCTGCTCACCGGACCACCCCGTCTGTGCATCGGTTGGCGTTGCGCCGGCTGCGCTCACTGTTCATCGGGCAATTCTCTCGCCCCTCACCCGTTCGGCCTACCAGCGACACGGCTCAGGACCCGATCGACACCGTGGAAGTGCTGCCGGGCGCGGTCGCGGAGCGCTCGTCGGGGACGGCGGTCGCCCTGATGTCGAGGGGGGTGAAACGTACCGGAAGATGTGCCAGGGCCCGGTGGAACGGGCCGGGTCGCCACAGCAGTTCGCTCACCGGAACAGCCAGTTCCGCGTCACACAGCTGGCTGGTGAGCTGCTCGATCGCGGTCATCGCGATGAGCAGCGCGGGCTGCTTCGCGGGGCAGCGGTGCGGTCCCGCCGACCAGGCGAGGTGGGCGCTGGCCCCGGAACGGGCCCCCGCGTCCGGGGCGGCCGGTGCGGACTGGGTGTTGGCGGCCCCGAAGGAGACCAGCACCAGTTGTCCGGCGCGCAGCCGGACGCCGTGGAACTCGGTGTCGTGGCGCGGGTAGTGCGCGGCCAGGTTGGCCAGCGGCGGGTCCTGCCAAAGGACCTCGTTGATCGCCTCGTGCGCGGTCATCGCTCCCCCGTGCAGCGAGCCCGCGTACCGCTCGTCGGTGAGCATGTGCAGGGTGGCGTTGCCGATCAGGTTGGTGGTGGGGTCGTGCCCGGCGCTCATCACCAGGGTGATCTGGCGCACCGTCTCGTCGTTGTCGAGACGGGCCGGGTGGGCGAGGAAGTAGGAGGTGAGGTCGCGGCGCGGGCGGGCGCGCCGGTCGGCGACGAGTCGGGTGACGACGTCGACGAGGTCGGCGTACGCGGCGGCGGCGCCCTGCGCCGAGTTCATCATGCCGCCGATGCCGTCGACGATCCGTTCGGCGTCGTCGGGGGCCACGCCGAACCAGGTGATGAAGACGTGCAGCGGGAGCCGTCGGGCGTACTGGGCGATGAGATCGCCGGTGCCGGTTGCGGCGAACTCGCCGATGAGCTGCTGGGCGACCCTGGCCACCTCCGCCCGCAGGATGTGCGGTTCGATCAGCGCCAGGGTGTCGTTGATGGCGTCGCGGTAGCGGGCGTGCTCGTCGCCGTCGCTGAACAGCGCGGTGGGGCGGTGCCCGAGCACGGGCAGCACCGGCGAGTCCGGCGGGACCGTCGCCTGCCAGGCGCGGGGGTCCTTGCTGAAGGTGTGGGTGTCGCGCAGCAGATCGACGGCCGCCTGGTAGTCGGTGACGAGCATCGCCTCGACGCCGGGGGCGATCCGGACCGGTACCACGGGCCCGTGTTCGCGCAGCCTGCGGTAGTGGCCGTGCGGGTCGGCCGCGAAGTCGGGGCCGTACAGCGCGAGGGGCTGCGGCGGCTGTACGAACAGGGTCATGACGGGTCCTCGGGTTGCGGCAGTCGGGTCAGCACGTGTTCGGCCAGCGCGATCAGGGCGTCGATGCTGCCGCGGCGTTCCCGGGCATCGCACTGGATCAGCGGGGTCCCGGGGGCGAGGTCGAGGTGTTTGCGCAGGACCTCGTCGCTGTGGGCGGGCGCGTCGGGGAAGCGGTTGACCGCGACGGCGTACGGCAGCCCCTGCTCCTCCACCATGTCCATGACCGCGAAGGAGTCGCCGAGCCGTCGGGTGTCCACCAGGACAAGCGCGCCCAGCGCCCCGCGCGCGATGTCCTCCCACAGCGGCAGGAACCGCTGCTGGCCGGGCGTGCCGAACATGTACAGCACCAGGTCGTCCAGGACGGTGAGACGTCCGAAGTCGATGGCGACCGTGGTCGTCGTCTTGTCGGGGAGCCCGGCGGTGTCGTCGAGCAGGGTGCTGGACTGGGTCATCGCCTCCTCGGTGTGGAGTGTGGGTATTTCCGAGAGCGTACGGATCAGGGTCGTCTTGCCCACGCCGAAGGGACCCGTGACGACGAGCTTCATCAGGGTCCGGGCGGCAGTCGGCAGATAGCCGACGCCGGTCCGGTCAGTGGAGGGAGCGGAGTCCAACGAGCAGCCTCTCGACGAGTGACCGGTCGATCTCCCCGGCACTGGGTATCGGCGGTCGGGTGAGCAGAAGTCCGGCGGCCGCGAGATCCGTGGCCAGGAACACGGTGGCGCTGACCGGCAGGTCCAGGTGGGCCGCGCACTCGACGACGGTGAGTGCGCCCGGTTCCAGCAGTTCGCACAGCCTGCGCTGTTCCGAGCCGGAGTCGGGGGGCGGGGCCGTGTCGGTGCGTACGAGCACGGCGAGCCGGTCGAGCGCGGGGCCGGCGGGCCGGGACCGGCCGCCGGTGACCAGATAGGCGGGGATCAGACGGCGTCCCGGTCCGGAGCTCATGGTCGGGCGGCGGTGTCCGGTTGGCGGGCGGGCGCGTGCATCGCCCGGGTCAGCGCGGTGACCTGCACCTGCATCTGGTAGGCGATGTCGCCGAGTTTGGCGCCGGGTTCGGCGAACAGGGCGAGTGTGGTGTTGTTCCCGGCCGGTACGACGACGGCGAAGCCCAGATCGGACTCGACGACCGTCTGGGCCAGTTTCGGGCCCTCGACGTCGGTGAACGCCGTGGTGAAGGCGCGGGCCGCGGCGTGCAGGGTCGCCGTCATCGCGGCGACCCGTTCGCCGGACGCCCGGTCGAGGCCGGGTGAGGCGCCCTCGATGAGGCCGTCACCGGTGGCGACCACGGCATGCTGGACTCCGGGCAGTTCCAGCAGCGGGCTCAGCACCCATGCGAGGTCACCGGTGGTGGGGCTGGGGGCGCTCACGTCTCGTCGTCTCCTTGGTCGTCCTGGTCGCCCAGGTGGTCGTGGCCGTCCGAATCCGGTGCGGGGGCCCGCCCGGCGACGCTCCTGCCGTTGAGAGTGCCCTGCTGGAGCGCCGCCCAGGAAGACTCGGCCTGCTCCGGTGTACGGGGCATCTGTCCGGCGGACGAGGCGGCGGCGGGTGCGGTGGACGCGACCGCCGCCGGTTTGGGTGCGCGCCGGCGCCTGCTGGGCAGGCCGGCCGGCTCCGCGGCGGCGGGCTGCGGCGGGTCCTGCGCGGGCGGCGCGGGGGCCTCCGGCTCCGCCGGGGCGGGGTGCGCCGATACGGGCGTCGGTGCCAGGGCGGAGAGGGTCCGGTCCTCCTTCAGCACCGTCAGCAGATGGGCGGGGACACGCAGGATCGTCCGCATGCCGCCGAACGGCGAGGCCTCGATGTGGCAGTGGAAGCCGTACTGCACCACGAGCCGGCCGACGACCGCGAAGCCGGTCTGCGGTGGGTCGCCCAGCTCGGTGAGGAGCACCTCCGAGGGGCCTGCCAGGAGGGCGCGGGCCCGGTCGAGCGCGTCCTCGTCCATGCCGATGCCCGCGTCGTCGACGACCAGGAACGCGCCCCGTCCGCCGCTCTGCTGGAGCGTCACCGTCACATCGGTGTCGGGGTGCGAGTACGCGGTGGCGTTCGCCAGCAGTTCGGCGAGGGCGATCGCGAGGGGTTCGGCGGCCCTGGCGGCGAGCGCGAGCCGTTCCTCGCGCAGATGGTTGGCCACCTTGATCCGCTCGTAGCCGGCGACGCGGGACTGGGCTCCGAGGACGATCTCGACGAGCGGTGAGTTCTGCCGGGCGAGACCGGGCCAGGCGTCGCACAGCACGGCGGTGGACTGGGTGCGGCGCAGAGCCAGTTCGTTGCGGAAGTCCAGTTGGAGGATGCGCGGGTCGTCGTACTCGTGCTGGAGCTCGTGCAGCAGTTGCTGGGACTGGTTGAGCAGCGACTGGATCTTGGCCGAGGTGCCGCGCATCGCCGCGCGGGCGGCCGCGTCGACGCGCTGCCGCTCCTCGATGACGGCGGTGCGTGCGGCCTGTACGGCTTCGGTGAGCAGCCGGGCGGCGTCGCCGTCCACCTCGGCCGCCTCGCGCAGTCCCGGGACCTGGGCGCTGGGGTGGGAGAGGGCGGTCGCGGCGGCCGGTATCCGCTTGTGGGCCAGTTGCCGGATCTCGTCGACGAGTGCGGCGGTGCGGGCCTCCGCGGCCTTCATCTGCCGTTCGGTCAGCTCGGCGTGGGCCACGGCGAGCTGTTCCGAACGGGCGGACCCGTACGAGCGCATCGCCGCCGCCACGGCGGCCATGACGGCGATCACCGCCACGATCCATCCCATGCCGTTACCGCATTTCTGTCGTCGGGTCGGTCCTCCGGCCGGGGCGGCGGCGGAGGATCAGGCGGACGGCCCGGCCGGTGCGGCGGGCCGGGCGGTCACTCCGCCGCGCCCGCGGTCTCACGGGCCTGCTCCACTTCCTGTGCCAGTACGGCCACCTCGGTCATCACCTGGAGTACACCCGGCAGTGCGGAACCGTCGAGCTGCCGGTACTCGCTGCCGATCGTCACCACCAGCCGTTCGGGGAGTCCCAGTTCGGGGTGGCGGCCCTCACCGATCACCCGGCGGGCAGCCTCCAGGGCGGGCACCCCGGCGGAGTGGAAGGCGTGTGCACGCTCCCGTACGTACTCCAGGTAGACGATGTGGTCGCGTACCCCGGCCCGGTCCAGAACCGGCCCGTGGCCCGGCACGACGGTCTCGGCTCCGGTGGCCAGCACCTGTTCGCAGGCGGCGATCACATTGCTCAGCGGTCCCGCCCAGTGGATCGGGTGGTCCCCCGGCTGCCGGAGGGTCGAGGAGAAGATGATGTCGCCGCTGAACACGGCGCTCTGGGCGGGCAGGTGGACCATCAGGTCACCCGTGGTGTGCGCGGACGGCAGCGCGGAGATCTGGACGGGGTACTCCCCCAGGGTCAGTTCGAGCTCCCCGGTGAAGTAGGTGGTCGGCTGGACCGGTTCGGTCTGCGACCAGTCGAACGGGCCGAAGTGGCGGCCGAGGTAGGCGCCGAGCGGTCCGGCCGGATCGCTGCCGTTGACGAGCGCGTGCTGCTGTTTCGGGGTGGGCTCGTAGTGAATGTGGTCCCGGGCCTCGCGGGTCGCGATGATCTCCGCGTCCGGCAGCACGCCCGCGCCCCAGAAGTGGTCGCCGTTGGCGTGCGTGACGATCACCCGGTCGATGGAGACACCGTCGGGCAGCAGCCTCGTGCTCTCGGCCAGGAACTGCCCCGCCAGCACCGGGTCGTACGGGGTGTCGATCCAGAGCGCGCCGCGGGGCGAGACGAGGAGGCCGCAGTTGGCCAGCCCCCAGCCCCGTTTCGGCGGGAGCCACGCGTGCAGGTTCCGGCCCAGGTCAACGACGTCTCCACCCGTGATCGACATGGACGCGATTATGCCGACCACTTTCCGGTCGTGCGTTCGAACTCGGCCACAAAGGGGTCTTGTTGGCTTGAAATCGCCTCCCTGTGGCGTCCGGGGCGGCGGACCGGTGACCGTACGAGAGCGCCGGAGCCGCTTGCCTTACGGAACTATCCGGACAGTCCGGTGAATTCCGCCCGATCGCCCGCCACCCGGTCACCCTCGCGGAACGGGCTGACGTCAAACCGGGAGAGGCCGATTACCCACCGAGCATGGCTGAAAACAGACGCCACAAGGCCCCCGCCGTGACCGTTGGAAACGGCCTGCCGGGGGCCTTGTGGCGTGCGGTGCCCCAGGGGCTGTCCGGCGGGACAGCCCCGTACAGGCCCTAGAAGGTCGCGGGCACGTTCCACTGCTGGTTGGCGCCGCCTCCGCAGTCCCACACGTTGAGCGCGGTCCCGTTCGTGGTGTCGCCGCCCGGGACATCGAGACAGCGGCCGGAGGCCTTGTTGACGAGCGCGTGCGTGGAGCTGTTGTACGTCCACTGCCTGGCCTGATCGGTGACCGCGCCGCCCGCACCCGTACCGGCGCAGTCACGCACCCGCACGGCGGCGCCGTTGCCGGTGCCCTCCGCGGTGAGGCAGTAGTCGGACGGCAGGCGCAGTGTGCCGTCGGCCGCCTTCACCCAGGCCTGGTTGGCGCCGCCCGAGCAGGTGTAGAGGTCGGCGACGACACCGTCCGACACTCCCCCGAAGGCGTCCACGCACTTTCCGCCCTGTCCCGTCACCGCGCCGCGCACCGAGTTGCCCACGGCGAGGTTCTGCACCGTGGAGTCGGCGGTGACATCGGTCCGGGTCATGGACGCGCAGGCGTTGTCGCTGCTGGAGGTGGCCGAGACCGTGCCGGTGACCGTGCCGCCGTTGCCGGTGGGCACCCCGAAGCGGGCGTCGCTGAAGGGCTGGTCGTAGCAGTTCGAGCGGGGGCTGTTCCACTCGAAGTACTCGGTCCAGTCGACCATTCCCGACGGGGAGATGGCGGTGGCCGGGGTCTTGATGCTGCCGAGCTTGTACGAGGCGCCCGTGCCGGTGTCCGCGACGGTGGCGCCGAACCAGCCGTCGCCCTCGGCCGCCACCTTGAAGGTGTAGCGGTGGCCGGCCGTCCAGTCGAGGTTCATCCGGCAGCTCATGCCCTCGCCCTCGCCGCCGAAGTTCTGGCACCAGCTCCCGGCCGAGCCGGCCCTGGCCTCGGAGACGTCCCAGACGGAGAAGAGGAGCAATCGGCTCGACCCTCCGTTGGACTGCATCCCGAAGTACGCGCCGCTGCCCTGGTCGAAGCCGAACTGGTGGCTCCAGAAGATGTTCGCCCGGTATCCGGGATCGTGAAGGACGGTGGTGGACCAGGTGACGTCCGTCAGCTTCGGCGCGCCGGAGAAGGAGTAGTTGGTGTAGGTGCCGGGAGTGGTTCCGAGGTCCGCGGCCTGGGTGGGGGCCGCCGTGCCGAGCAGGGCCAGAGCGGCTGCTGCGACGGTGGCGGTGACGGTGCCCGACAAGTGGCGCAGGGTCATGCGTTGCACCTGCTTCTGGTGGGGGGAACGGGGATCATTGCCGTACATGCGCGGGGTCGGCGCATCTCTTGCGGTGAAACCCGCCGGACAGGGCCGGGGCCCCGTCCGGCCTTTCCCGGTCAGCTCCTCAGGTGCGGACCTGACCGCGTTCGAAGTACGCCACCAGCTCGGGGTCGAGGGCGGGGACGTCGTACGGGACACCGCCCTCACGCAGGGAGCGGGTGGCGAGCACACCGGCGGCGACGCTCATCCGGGCGGCGACCGGCGAGGTGTCGGTGACGCCCCCGTCGCGCACGAAGCGGCAGAACTCCTCCATGATCCGGGTGTCCCCGCCGCCGTGCGTGCCGCCGGCCTCCGGGACCCGGTAGGTGATGTCGGCGTCGGCGCGGTATCCGCTGGGGCCGGTGTTCCAGACCTTGACCTCGTCACCGGGGCTGTCGCCGAAGTTCTCCAGTCGGCCCTCGGTGCCGATGACGGTGTAGTTGCGCCAGTAGTCCGGGGTGAAGTGGCACTGCTGGTAGGCGGCCACGACCCCGTTGTCGAGCTGCATGTTCATCACCGAGACGTCCTCGACGTCCACGATGTGGTGCAGGTCCTTGCGGGCTGTCGGCGGCCAGTCGAATTCACGCAGCCAGTTGCCGGGGCGCGGGGTGTCCGGCTCGCGCCGCGGCAGGTCACCGTAGACGAGCAGGTCGCCCAGCGCGTTGACGCGCCGGGTGTAGCCGCCGGCCAGCCAGTGCAGCACATCGATGTCGTGCGCGGCCTTCTGGAGGAGCAGCCCCGTGGTCCGGGTCCGGTCCGCGTGCCAGTCCTTGAAGTAGTAGTCGCCGCCGTAGCCGACGAAGTGCCGCACCCACACGGCCTTGGGCTCGCCGATGTCGCCGCGGGCGATGATGTCGCGCATCAGCCGTACGACACCCATGTGCCGCATGTTGTGGCCGACATAGAGCCGGGTCCCGGTCTCGTACGCGGCGCGCAGGACGTTGTCGCAGCTCTCGACGGTGATCCCGAGCGGCTTCTCGACGAAGACGGCCTTGCCGGCCCGCAGCGCGTCGATGGCGATGGCCTCATGGGTGTCGTCCGGCGTCGCGATGATCACCGCGTCGAGGTCGTCCCGGCCCAGGAGCAGCTTGTAGTCCTCGACCGCGACGTCCGTGTCGAACAGCTCGGCCTCGCGGCGGCGCACCTCGGGGTCGAGGTCGCAGACAGCGGTGATCGCCGAACCCTGTCCGGGGTGGTGGGCGGACATCGCGATGGAACGGCGCAGGCCGAGTCCGATGACGCCGAGTCGCAGGTCTGACACGGGGGTCCCTTCTCTGTCTGTACGGGTGACGCAGGTGGTGCAGGTCGTGCGGGCGTGCTGCCGGCCGCCGCATCCGGTTCCTCCCGGAAGAGATGCGCCCCCTACTCCTTCGCAGCCACAGACGCAGGCGCAGGCACAGGCACAGGCACAGGCACATAGTTCACGACAGCGCACCGGGATGGCAAGAGTTGTTCATTTCGCAGATCTAACGAACATTTAGTGGCAGGGCGAACGGCTGCCAGCGGCGTTACCGGGTACGCGAGGGTGCGAATTGCCCGCGGAAGCATCCCAGAACGGGCGTGCGGTGACCACCGACACCGTCGTAAACCCGTCAGATCCGGCCATTGGATGCTCGGGGGTGATTGATCATGCATGTATCTGTGCACATTCCGGCACGTCAGAGCACATCAGAGCACGTCAGAGCACGGCCCAGACGGCCCAGACCGCTCAGACCGCTCAGACCGCTCAGACCGCGATGACCGTGACGCCGGCCTCGGTGAAGCGGGCCGTCACCTCGGGCGTGATGCCCTTGTCGGTGACCAGGAAGTCGACCAGCCCCAGGTCGAAGACCCGGGCGAAGGCACGCTTGCCGATCTTCGAGGAGTCGGCCGCCACCACCACCCGCTGGGCCTGCTGGGCGAGCAGCCGGTTGATGCTGGCCTCGCCCTCGTGGTGGACGTACGCACCGCGTTCGGTGTCGATGGCGTTGACGCCCAGCACGGCGACATCCAGCGTGATCTCGCCCAGTACACCGCTGGCCAGCGGGCCCGTCAGCTCGTACGACTGCGGCCTGGCCACCCCGCCGGTCACCACGATCTTGATCTGCGGCCGGATCACCAGCTCGTTGGCGATGTTGAGGGCGTTGGTGACCACCGTCAGGGTCGGCTGGCCGGCCACCCCCGCGGCGCCGTCCCCCACGAGGTCGGAGCGTACGGCGAGCGAGCGGGCCACCTCGGTGATGGTGGTGCCGCCGGTCAGCCCCACCACCTCGCCGACCGCGACCAGTTCGGCGACGGCTCGGCCGATGGCCTGCTTCTCCGGGGCGTTGCGCCCCGTCTTGTAGCGCAGCGCCAGCTCGTAGCTGACACCGTGCGCGACCGCGCCGCCCCGCGTGCGGGTGAGCAACTGCTGCTCGGCGAGCTGGTCCAGATCGCGGCGGATGGTCGCGGCCGAGACATCCAGCGTCCTGGCGGCGTCCTCGACGTCCACCCGGCCATGCTTACCGACGAGCTCCAGCAGTGCGTTCCACCGGGAATCCCTGGACACGTGAACTCTCCTTACAGTCCGGGCTGCGGACACCCATCCCCTTGGGCGCGGTCACCGGGCTCGCGCAAGCGTCGCACAAGGCTCCGGCGAGTCAAGTCACCTGCAAGGAGAATGCTTGATAATGCTTGCACATCCCGTATATCGTGCGTTAACGAGCATCCCATCACCAGTACGGAGTGCAAAAGTGTCATTTGTCGAGATCGAGACAGCCAGTCAGCCGGACTGCTGGCGCCGTGCCGCGGAGCTGGCGCAGAGTCAGGCGGACGCACTGCCCGCGACCGGCGAGCGCATCGCCGTCGTCGGCTGCGGCACCTCGTTCTACATGGCTCAGGCATACGCCGCGCTCCGCGAGGAGTCCGGACAGGGCGAGTCCGATGCCTTCGCCGCCTCGGAGTTCCCGTTCGGCCGCCGCTACGACCGGGTCGTCGCCCTCACCCGCTCCGGCACCACGACCGAGGTGCTCGCACTCCTCGACCGGCTGCGCGGGGTGACCCCGACGGTGGCCGTCACCGCCGATCCGCAGACCCCGGTGATGACCTCCGCGGACGCGGTCGTGGTCCTCGACTTCGCCGACGAGCAGTCCGTCGTGCAGACCCGGTTCGCCACCACGCTGCTGACACTGCTCCGCGCCCACCTCGGTCTGCACACCGACGCCGTCGTCCGCGACGCGGAGACCGCGCTGTCCGAGCCGCTGCCCGAAGGGCTTCTGGACTGCACCCAGTTCACCTTCCTCGGCCGCGGCTGGACGGCCGGTCTCGCCAACGAGGCCGCGTTGAAGATGAAGGAGGCCTCGCTGTCCTGGACGGAGGCGTACGCCGCGATGGAGTACCGCCACGGCCCCATCAGCATCGCCACCACGGGCACCGCGACCTGGATGTTCGGCACCGCCCCCGAGGGCCTGCGGGAGCAGGTCCTGGCGACCGGCGCCCGCTGGGTCGAGAGCGGGCTCGACCCGCTGGCCGAGCTGGTCCGTGTCCAGCGCCTGGCCATCGCCCGCGCCGCCGCCCGCGGCCTGGACCCGGACAGCCCGCGCCACCTGACCCGTTCCGTGGTGCTGGCCGACGCCTGAGCCCGAGCCGGACACCGTCGCGAGCGGCGCGCACACCTGACCGGGTGCCGGCGCGGATGCCTGGACGGGCTTCCGCACCGGCGCCCGGGTACGGCAGCGGCGTCGGGGGCACGTGCTCGACGCCCTTCACGGCGCGGACACGGCAAGGTGGGCCAGGGCCCTTCGTCCGGACCCCGCGAGCGCGGCATGATCCAAACGAGGGACCCAGCGGTCAGGACTCCTCGAAGTAGGCGTCCAGGACCGCGTCGAAGCCTTCCGTCCACTCCTTGAGGCTGCTCCTGGCCGCCGCCTCGACCTCCGCGTTGAACCAACGCATGGTCGACATGTGGACCGTGATCGTGAACCGGCGGCCGAACCGGGCCGGCTTCAGTTCCACCGCGCCGATCTCGTCCCAGCGGAAGTCGGCCTCCTGGTCGTCGAGCGTGAACCGGATGCCCTCGCGGTCCGCGGTGATCGAACCGCGGCGGTCGCTCACCGCGAACGCGGGACCGTCCCCGTCCTTGCTCCCCTTCTCGTCCTCCTCCTCGTCGTCCGCCGCCTCGGCGACGGCCTCGCCGTCGGGCTCCGCGCCCTCGGACACGGCCTCCGCTGCGGCATCGTCGGGCACGGCATCGTTGGGCCCGGCACCGTCGGACGCGATGTCCTCGGGTGCCGGCTCCTCGGTCCGCTCCGGCTCCTCGTCCGCCTTTCCGGTGGCTCGGGGGGCCGTGAGACCAGGGATGTACGCCGGGTCTGTCCCTGCGGCGTACGCGGGCTGAGTCTTCGGATCTATGCGCTGCTCCACGGCGGGCAGTATGGCCGACGAACCTGTACGGGGCCAGTGAGCCCGTGTTCACCCGGCCCCGCTCGTGCCCGCGGACCCGGACGCGGTGGATCGGAACGGGGCTGTGGGCGGTGGTGCAGCGGATCCGTCGGCCCGGTCCGCCCCGCCACCGCCCACGGCCCGTCAGCCGTGGGGCGTCAGGCGTCAACCGCCGGTGCAGGCCTCGCCCCCCAGAGCGAAGGCGGTCGGTCTGCCGTTGCCGCCCGACAGGCTGCCGGTGAAGCCGAAGCCCGCCGACGCACCGGCCGCCACCTTTCCGTTCCAGGAGACGTTGGCGGCCGTCGCCCTCGCCCCGTCCTGCCCGGAGACCGCGTTCCACATCTGGGTGATCCGCTGGCCGTCCGGGAAGGTCCAGCCGAGCTGCCAGCCGTCCAGGGCCGTGCTCCCGGTGTTGGTGAGGGTCACGTCGGCCTGGAAGCCGCCGGCCCACTGGTTGGTGACCTTGTACGTCACCGAGCAGGCCGCGCCCTCCGGCGGATTCCCCGGATCCGTACCGGGGTCGGTACCGGGGTCCGTGCCGCCGCCGTCGCCGTCCGAGGAGTCCCCGTACATGATTCCGCGCCCGTTGGTCGAGACGTACACCCGCCCGTAGACCCTCGGGTCGCCGGTGATGGCCGCGCCGGTCCAACCCCACTGGTGGGCGTCGTCGTTGATCCGGGTCCAGCTGGTGCCGGCGTCCGTGGAACGGAAGACGCCGCGCACCCCGCCGATCTTCGCGGTGATGAACAGCGTCTGGTACGAGGCGCCCGCGGCCGCCTTGCCGAAGCCGACGGAGTCCGCCTGATCGACCCCGGACAGCTTGCTGAACGTCGCCCCCGAGTCGGTGGAGTGCCACAGCCCGTACGTCCCTGCCGTGCTGCCGCCCGCGAGCCACACATCGCCCTCGGTGCCCGGTACCGCCTTGAAGCGGACGTTGCCCTCCGCGGCAGGCCGCTCGACGTCTTCGCGGTGAACGTGGCGCCGCCGTCCGTCGAGACGTAGAAGGTGCCGGCCGCGTACCCGTAGAACTTCTTCGGGTTCTTCCGGTCGGACTCGACCGTCGCCCCCGCCGGTATCCCGGTGGACGCCGACCACGAACTCCCGTACCCGGTGGTGTGCTGCACGCCCGCGCCCTCCGGGCTCCACACGAAGCCGCTCGCGTCGGCCGCCGCGGCCACCGTGCCACCGCCGGTCACCCCGGAGGGCTCCGAGCCCTGGAACCAGTTGGCCCCGTTGTCCGTGGAGAAGCCGATGTGCGGGGCGGCGTCCGCGTTCCCGACCCGTACGACGGTGCCGGGGCTCGTCTCCGCGAAGTCCAGACTGGTGGTCGAGGTGAGGTTCGGCGAGGTGAACATCATGTCCGGCACCGTGTCGAGATCGGTGTGCCGGAAGCCTCCGACGTCACCGAGCGCGCTGAGCAGCGGGGCTCCCGAGGGCGGGCTCGCCAGGTCGTTGACGGCCGTCTCCTCCAGTCCCCTCACCATCGGGGTGATCCTGAACCGACTTCCGGAGTCCCAGTTCCTGAGGTTCTCGGTGCCGTAGATCGTCGCGCCGGTTCCATACATCATCCGGTTGGAGTCGAACGGGTCGATCTCCAGCGCCTCCGTCATCCAGCCCAGCTTGGGCGTGGTCTCCGGCGGCGCCGGACTGGCTCCCCAGGTGAGCCAGGGCACGGAGGAGACGTCCTGGGTGAAGCGGTTGGTGCGGTCCGGGTAGCTGCTGTAGTCCCAGGCCTGTGTCCAGGTCGCCCCGCTGTCCGTGGAGCGGAAGATCTGGGTGTCCGGCCACCAGGAGCTGTACGCGGTCGCCATCAGAGTGCCTGGCTGCTGCCGGTCCACGGACAGCCCGCTGAATCCGTAGTACGTGTCGGCCTCGGCGACCGGACTGACGTCCTTCCACTCACCGGTCGCCGTGGCGTACCGCCAGATCCGGCCCTTGCCCCCGTCGTAGGGGCCGCCGGTGTCGCTGAGCGTCAGATACAGATAGCCGCCGGAGGAGTCGAGCACTCCTTTGTGGGCCAGGTATCCGGTCGGCTGTCCGGCGATGCGCGACCAGGTGGCCCCGCCGTCGGTGGAGCGGTAGACGGTGTTGTCCTTGTCGGCCACCCCGACGTAGATGTCCTGGGTCGCGCTGCCCGCGCTGCCGGTGCGCTCGTCGAAGGTCACCCAGACGATGCCCTGGTTGTCGTTGCCGTATCCGCTGGTGTCGGACGGGTCCTGGGAGTAGTTGCCGGGGTTCGGGAAGGCCGTCACCTCCGACCAGGTCACGCCCGAATCGGTGGACAGCCACAGGCCGTTGCCGCTGGGAGCCCCCAGGTACAGCACGGAGTTCCTGTTCGGATCGACGGCGAGGCGTTCCCCCATGCCGCGCCCCGGCATGTTGCCGCCGAGCTTGAACGGGAGCGTGCTCGCCTTCCAGCTGGCGCCCCGGTCCGAGGAGCGCAGGACCGCGCCGTCGGTCGGGTCCCAGCTGTTGGTGTACGTCCCCACGGCCGCGTACACGTTGTCCGGGTCGGCCGAGTCCGAGGCCAGGCTCGCCACCCCGGACCAGCCCCAGCGTTCCCAGTCCACCCAGTCGAGCAGCGGCGTCCACCGCTTGCCGGACTGGTCCCAGCGGTAGGCGCCGCCGATGTCGGTGCGCGCGTAGGCGAGGTTCTTCTCCGACCGGTTGAAGACGATGCCGGGCACGAAGCCGCCACCGTCGATGCGCACGTTCTTCCAGTCATATGTGTCCGCGGCCAGGGACACATCGGATGCTTCGGCGGTGCGGGCGACATCGGCCGGGCGTGCCGATGCCGGAGCGCCGGCGGCGAACAACCCGGCGGTGAGCGTGAGTGCCGCCAACAGGGCGGCCAGGGGTCTGGCGCTTGAGCGCACGGAAACGTCCTCTCCGAACGAGACCGCCGACAGCGGCGGTACAGGGCGGGTACGGATGTGGGAGCGCTCCCATTGGCGTCCTGATGGTAGCGGCGCGAACCCGTCGGGAGAAGGGTGGTGCGCGGACCCATCGGACGACTTGGCAGCGCGGCGGCCCTTGGCGTGATCGAGGCGTGCTGACGTCCGGTCTCACGGACCCTGAGGGAGCTGGTGGACGCGGCGCAGCTCCAGCGGAGCCGGCGGCGGCAGGGGTGCCGCCCGGCCGGCCCTGAAGGACTGGAGCAGATAGCCGGTCAGCCGCCGGGACGCGACCGCGGAGACCTCCGGGGACTCTCCGGCGACACCGCTGTTCGCCAGCAGCAGGAGCGTGATGTCGGTGGGGTCGAAGTCGGCGCGGAGCTGCCCCGAGTCCTGGGCGCGGCGGACCAGTTGGGCGATGCCCTCCTCGGCGCAGGCGCGTTGGCCGCCGAAGTCGACGGCGTCGGGGAACCGGGAGAGGAACGCGGCCGTGAAGCCCCGGTCGGTGGCCTGCATCGCGCACACCTTCTCGATGAGGGAGCAGAAACCGCGCCAGGGATCGGGATCCCGCAGCGCCTCGTCGAGGACCGCGACGCACAGGGCGAGCTGCTCGGAGAACGCCTCCGTGACGAGTGCGTCCCGGGTGGGGAAGCGCCGGTAGAGGGTGGCGACCCCGACGCCGGCCCGGCGGGCGATCGTGGTGACGGGCACGTCGATGCCGTGGGCGGCGTAGGCCTCCCGGGCGGCTTCGAGGATGCGGTCACGGTTGTGCCGGGCGTCGGCCCGCAGCCCGGCCGACGATGTGGACGGCATCGGTTCGGCGGCCGGTGCGGGGCGCTTCCGAGAGGATTGAGCAGGCATGCCTCTCACTTTACGGTAAGTGGAAGGTGTCATCCACTTAGGCTGTTAGCTTGAGGAGGAGGAAGCGGAGAAGCTGTTCCGCTCACGGCTCCCGAGACAGAGCAGGACGAGAACGTGGACGAGATGCGCGCGGCCCTCTACGACCGGTACGGCCCCCCGGAGGTCCTGTACGTGGGCCGGGTACCCGTGCCGGACACCAAGCCCGACGAGGTACTGGTCCGCGTCCACGCGGTCGGGGTCAACGGCGGTGAGCTGCACGGCCGGGCCGGGAAGGTACGGCTGGTGACGGGGCGCCGCTTCCCCCAGCGCACCGGGGTCGACTTCGCGGGCGAGATCGCCGCCCTGGGCCCGTCGGTGGCCGGGGTGCGGGTGGGCGAGCGGGTGTGGGGCGTTCTGCCGCGACGGCTGGGCAGTGCGGCGGAGTACGTCGCCGTTCCCCGGCGGAACATCTCACCCGCCCCGGAGAACCTGACGCCCGAACAGGCCGTCTCCCTGCTGGCCGGCGGGACGACGAGCCTGACCGCCCTGACCGTCAAGTCGGGCCTCAGGCCCGGTGAACGGCTTCTGGTGCGCGGCGGGAGCGGCGGGGTCGGCAGCGTCGCGGTACAGGTCGGCAAGGTGCTCGGCGCCCATGTCACCGCGCTCGCGGGTGCGAGGAACCTCGACTTCGTCCGTGGCCTGGGCGCCGACGAGGCCTTCGACTACCGGACGACCGGCCCCGCCGGACTGGGCGCGTTCGATGTCGTCCTGGACACGGTCGGCACCGAGCACCGCGCGTACCGGCGGCTGCTGGCCCCGGGCGGGCGCATGGTGGCCGTGGCCTTCGACGTGGACCACCTGCTCCCGTCCCTCTCCTACCTCCTCGCGTCGGCCGTCCACGGCTCCCGGCGGGTGCGCATCTTCAGCGGCAACCCGCACACCGAGCTGCTCGCCCGGCTGGCCCGGTACGCGGAGGACGGCGAGATCCGCCCTGTCGTGGACACGGTCCACCCCCTCGCGGACGTCGCGGCCGCGCACCGGGCACTTGAGGACGGCGGCGTGCGGGGCAAGCACGTCATCCGGATCGCGCCGACGGGCCGGACGCTGCCGCCGCCGGCCGGCTGAGGCCCCGGCCCGGCGGGCCGGAGGGGGCGGCTCCGCTCCGGACACTGTTGGCCCCAGCAGTGTCCGCTCCGCGGCCGGCCCTCGGCGCGGCCCGGTTCGCGTCAGTACCAGTTGGCCGTGAGGGGCGGGTCGCACAGTTCGAGGACCACCTCGCCCGCCTCGGAGGTCACGCCGTCGACGGGACGGACCCGGTCCCCGACGCTCACGAGATGGGGCGCCGCGCCCACGATCCGGCACCGGTACACGAAGCCTTCGGGGAAGCGGACCAGGGACTCGTTCCGCATGACCCGCGAATAGCGGTTCACCACACTGGACCGCACGACGACGCCGTGACCGTCGCTGCGTTCCGGTTCGAGGTCGCTCGACGCGCAGACGGGGCAGAGGAGTTTACGGAAGGAGGCGGTGCCGCACCATCGGCACACCTGGTAGACCAGTCCCGCCTCGGTGTGCGGCTCCGCCGCGTCGCCGGCCGTCCGCCCCACATCGGTTCCGGTACTGAACACGTCTCGGCCTCCCGCGCTCGACTCGGTGCGCCGCACCTCCGGCGACGGCACACCGGCACCGTATGGCACTTAGTGCCAGCACGTAAAGGTACTGAGTGCCGAAAAGTTCGGGAAGCACCCTGAAAGGGTCCTCGAAGCGCCCTCGAACTGCTCACGAACCGACCCCTGAAGCGCCTTGGAAGCGCCCCCGGCCGATGGCTCAGTCCTTGCCGAGAGCCGATTCGATGCGCTGCACCACGCGCCACATGGGGGCGCCCTTCGCCGCGACCATCACGATCACCTCGTCCTCGCGGGCGCTCACGGCGGGCAGCCCGGCAGCCCGGCCCCACACCGTGCGGACGAGTTCGAGCGCCCGGTCCACCTCGGCCCCGGCATCCCCCTCACCGCCCGAACGCAGCCAGGACCGGAGGCCGTTGTTGTGCGCCGCGACCACCGAGGCGGCGATCACCTCCGCGCGGAGCGCGGCGTCCCGGGTGTCGGCGCCGCGCCGCTCCAGGTAGCCGGCGAGGGTCCGCTCGTAGCGGCGCACGACGGAGAGCTCATAGGTGCGCAGACCGGGCACCTCCCGGGTGAGCCGGTAACGCTGCACGGAGAACTCCGGGTTGACGGCGTACATCCGGAGCACGAGGCGAGCCGCGTCGCACACCGTGTCCACCGGATCGCCGTCACCGGCGGCTTCCAGGAACGCGGTCATGTCCGCGAGGCAACGCTCGTGATCGGGGAAGACCGCGTCCTCCTTCGACGGGAAGTAGCGGAAGAACGAACGCCGCCCCACCCCCGCCCTGGCGACGATGTCGTCCACCGTGGTCCGCTCGAACCCGCGCTCCATGAAGAGCCCGAAGGCCGCCTCGGCAAGCACGTCACGCATGGGCGGCTTCTTGGCTGGTCCGCGGTCCTCAGTCATGGCGGAAACGTAGCACCAGAAGCGGATATCCGGCACTTGGTACCTTTACTCAGGGTACTGAGTGCCATAGGGTCGGCACACGAACCGCATCAGTGAGGAGAGCCGGCGTGAGCTTGAGGATCGTTGTCTGTGTGAAGTACGTGCCCGACGCGACCGGTGACCGGCATTTCGCCGATGACCTGACGTTGGA